>NZ_JBEOUO010000001.1:0-542489 GCF_040302485.1 Streptomyces sp. NPDC126499
CCCGGCCCGGGGGGGCCGCGGGGGGGGGGGGGTGGGGGGGGGGGGGGGGGGGGGGGCCCCCGGCCGCCCCCGGGGGGGGGGGGGCGGGGGCGGGGCCGGGTGGCGGCGGGCCGGCGCCGGCCGGGACTGGAGCCGGGTCGCACGTGGGCCGCGGGCGAGCCGAGGCGACACGGGGCCGGGTCGGACGTGACCAGCGGGCAGACCGGCCGAGGCGGCCCGGTCGGCGGCGGGCCACGGTCGGTCGGGGGCGGGGGCCGGCGCGGGACCTGGGGGTGTCTCGCCGGCGTGGCCGCCCGGGATGTGGATCGGTGCGGCCCCGGACGGATCCGGGACCGCTGTCAGTCCTGCGCGGCGCGGCGGGACTCGCCCGTGGCCCGGACGTCGCCGCCCTCGGCCTCGGGATCCAGGAACTGCGTGACGACCTTGACGAAGACGTCCATCCGTTCGTCGGGGACCCCGAGCCAGCGCGCGAAGTCCTGCATGGTCGGCTGCCAGTCACCCGGCGGCAGCAGATCCGCCGCGAGCGGCAGCTCCTCCGGGGTCACGCGCCCGGACCGGATCAGCATGTCGCGGACGGAGACCCCGAGGAGCGGGGCGATCCTGCGCATGGTTTCCAGGTCGGGCATGCTCTGCCGCTGCAGCAGCCGGGTCACGGCGGCGCGATGGACGCCGGCCTCGTCCGCGATCCGGGACTTCCCTCCACCGCGGGGGCTGTCGATGTCGTAGCCGCGGGCCCGCATCAGACCTTCGACCCATCCCGCGAATTCGTCGAGCCCTTGAATGCTCATGTTATTTACCGCTCCCTCTTACTCCCCCACCCTTCGGGCCCCTTACTTTAGCGTGCTTGCGCGCACGGAATTACGTGCTTTCGGGCACGCAATCGTGTCGAATCGGTGAAGAGGCCTCCATCCCGGCTTCCGAAGCTAGTTGCGAGCTCGCACGCAACATGTCTATCGTGCTGCTCGCCGCACTCGTCGGCCTCCTGAGTCCCAAGGGCCCCATACGCCCCATGGGCACCGGGGCCCGGAACGTGGAGACCCACCTTGCACCTGTCCGACACCACCTCATGGCATGCCGCCGCCGCGTGCGTCGGCCTCTCGCCCTCCGTCGTCTTCTCCCGGCGTGGAAAGGAGGCGGCCCCGGCCCTGCGGGCCTGCGCCGTCTGCCCCGTCAGCCGCGAGTGCGAGGCGGCGGTGGCCCCCGCGGAGAGCTGGTTCGACGGCGTCTGCGCGGGCCGCCTCTGGCGCAACGGCCGCCCCGTGAAGCCGCGCCGCCGCCCCGGCGAGGCGGCCGCGGAGGCCGCGGAGGCCGCGCGAGCGGCCGAGGCCGCGGAACTGGCCGAGGCGCTCGACGCGGCCGGCCTCGCCGGCCGGAGCGACCTGTCCGACCGCACGTCGGCCCCCCTCCGCACCCTCGCCGGTGCCGTCCCCGCCGGAGGCCCCCGTGGCTGAGCGCATGCCGGAGACCGCCGACCACTCCGGAACCGCCACGGCCACCGGAGGCACCGGCACCGGCACCGCCGACGAGCGGGTGCTGCGGGACATCACTCTCTGGGCCGCCTCCCTCGTACGGCAGTTCCCGGAGCTCGCCGAGGAGCTCGCGCCCGGGCGGCGGGGGCCGGTGGGGAGTGCGCCGACGGCGCCGCATCCCGGGCGGGACGAGCTGATCCGCCAGGAGCGCCGGGAGGCGCTGCTGCTCGAACAGCGGCACGGCCTGGTCGTCCCCGGACACGGTGCCGCGCCGATCCGGCTGCACGTGTCCGATGCCATCCGTGACATCACCGACGGTGTCGTGGAGCTGGAGGAGGCGGTCTGCGCACGGCTCGGGCTGCCGCGGCCGCGCCGGGCCGGAGTGGTCGAGCGGCTGCGCCGGGTGGTCGGCCTGCTCGACGAGGTGGCGGGGCACCCCGTGCTCGCCCGCCACGTGCGGGACGAGATCCGCCGTATGGCACGGCGGTGTGCGCGGACGCTGGGCGAGGCGGAGACGGTCGTACGGGTCTCGGGGCGCTGCCCCTGGTGCGACTCGGTGTCCCTGCGGGCCTTTCCCGACCGGCGCGCGGTGCTGTGCGTGAACCCGGCGTGCGTGTGCACCGACACGGCGTGCGGCTGCCAGGACGACCCGTCCTACCGGCACCTGTGGCCGGAGGAGGAGTGGGCCGAGCTCGCGGCCGCGTCGGGGGCGCGTACGGAGGAGATCGAAGCGGCGATGGACGACACGAAGGAGACCTCATGCTGAGCTCGACCGCACTGCCGCTGTCCCTGCCGGCGCTGATCCCGGGCCCGCTCGCCGCCGAGGAGGCGGGAGTCGCCCCGGCGACCATCCGCAAGTGGGTCCAGCTGGGCCATCTGCGGGCCGCGGGGAAGGCGGGCCGGGCGCAGTTGTTCCGCCTGGAGGACGTCTTCGCTGCGGAGCGGGCGACCCGGCGGAAGCCCCGTACCGCCTGAACGGCCCCCTGCGACTCGTACGAACGAAGCGCCCCGTGTCTCTCGTGAGACACGGGGCGCTTCGTCATGCCCGCAGGAAGTCGTGCAGGGAGCGGGTCATCTCGGCGACGAAGCGGTCCCGGACCTCCTGTGGCACCCGGTCCAGGGAGAGATACGGATTGAGGTCCTCCAGCTCGACCAGGAGCAGCTCGCCCTCGGGGGTGCGGCAGGCGTCGACGCGCTGGATGCCGTGGTCGAGGGTGTTCCAGTCGACGAAGCGGCGGGCGAAGGCGAGGTCCGCTTCGGTGGGTTCGTACGGCTCCAGGACCCAGCGACGCTCGGGGTCGGGGGCGTACAGGGCGTACTGGAAGCGGTCGTCGACGTAATAGAAGGACACCTCGTAGCGGAAGTCGATCCGCGGCTGGACGAGGATCCGGTCGTACGAGAGCTCCGCGAGGTGGTCGCCGGGCACGAACTCCAGCCCTATGGAGTCGGCGCCGGCCTTGGGCTTGACGACGTACTCCGCCGCCTCGGGGAGCCGGCCGAGGTCGGCGGCGCGGTCGACGGTGGGGATGACGGGGAGTCCGGCGGCGGTGAGGTCGAGCAGGTACTGCTTGCCGGCCATGTCGCCGCTGCCGTGGAGCGGGTTGTACACGCGCGTGCCGAGGGCGGTCGCCTTGGCGCGGAAGGCGTCGTAGGTCTCCTGGTAGTGGAGGACGGGTCCGCTGTTGCGGACGACGACGGCGTCGAAGCCGTCCATGAGGGCGGCGGCGTCGCGCGGGTGGCACAGGGCGAGGTCGAAGTCGGTGCGCAGGCGGGCGGTGAGCTCGATGTCCTCGTCGCAGTAACGGCGTCCGCGGGCGGGGTAGGCGAGGTCGGTGACGTAGAGGAGACGGGGTCGGGGGCGGGCTGCGGCGGGCACGGGCGGCTCCTCTGGTTCGGTTTCGCCCAACCTACCGTGCCGAGATTTCGGCCAAAGCCCCAGGTCAGGCCCCGTGTGCACCCCTCCTCCGCGAAGGGGGCCCGAAACCGATCACCGAACTAGTTGCGTGCGCGCACGCTCTCTGTCACAGTTGGTGCAGCGGCGGAGCTGTGCCCGCGAGACGGGCCGCAGGCTCCGCCGTTCGCCGTCCGGGAGCGCTCCGCGCCCCTTCCCCCTTCGCCCGCGTCGAGCACCCCGGACGGCCCCGCACCACCCGCGCAGCACCTGCGTCACCCCGCACCACCCGCGCACCACCTACCTCACCCCGCACCACCTGCGTCACCCGCGCACCACTCGCACCACTCGCACCACCACCGCACCACCCGTCCCGCCCTCCCCCTCCACCGAGGAGATCCGTCATGACCACTCCCCCGAGTGCTTTCCCAGACGTCGAGAAGCTGGTCGTCGACGTCCTCAAGGCCGACCCGGCCCTGGCCGGCGTCACGATCGCCGTGCAGGCGCCGGCCGGCTTCGACGGCACGCAGAACGCCGTCCTGGTGAACCGCCGCGGCGGCGCCTGGATCGGCGACCTGCACGTCGACAAGCCGCTGATCGAGTTCGAGGTGTACGGCCCGACCAAGAACGCGGCCCACATCACCGCAAACGCCGCCCGGCGCGCGCTGCTCGCCACCATCGGCAAGCAGATCGGCGTGAACTTCGTCAGCGACGTCGAGGAGCAGGACGGGCCGCGCTGGCTGCCCGACTACCTCTACCGGGGCGCCAACCGCTACCTCTGCGTCATCCAGCTCTCCCTGAACGTCTTCTAGACGCCCAGGCTCCAGGAGCGCTCCCCCGGCGTCGTCACGACGCCCCCACAGACCAGGCCTCGCCGAACCGGCGGGGCCTTTGCCGTACCCGGACCCGGAATCGGTCCGGCCGGGGACGGCGCCCTCACCCTCTCACCAAGGAGAAACCCACCATGGCAGGAAACAACTCCGCCGAGATCCGCGTCGCCGGCGTCGGCAAGCTCTTCGTCGCCAAGGCCGACACCGCCGTGCCGGCCTTCGGTGCCGACTCCGCCACCGACTGGAAGGACTGGACCGACCTCGGCTACACCACCGGCGACGGTGTCACCTTCTCCAAGAAGGACAAGCTGGAGGCCATCGACTCGTGGCAGTCGGTCTCCCCGGTCCACTACATCTACTCGGCCCGTGACCTCTCGCTGAAGTTCTCCATGCTCCAGTTCAACGAGGACACGCTCCCGTTCTTCATGGGCGGCGGCAAGGTCGCGCCCGAGCCGGCCACGTCGACGGAGGTCTTCAAGTACGAGATCGCCGAGCGTCCGTTCGCGGACGTGCGCGCCCTCGGCCTGGAGTTCACCGACACCAAGGCCGGTGGCACCGCGGTCACGTACCGCTTCGTCATCCCGCGCGGCCAGGTCACCGCGTCCGACGACATCAAGCTGGCCCGTAAGGCGGCGTCCACCCTGGGCATCACCTTCTCCGCCATGTCGAACGGCGCGGGCAAGCCGCTGGCCACCTTCCTCATGAAGGACAGCCAGTACGGCGCGGCTGTCTGATCCGGCCACACCCCGGGGCGGGACGGCACACCGCCGTCCCGCCCCGCCCCCTCTCCTCATTCATCCACGCGCACCACGCGAACAAGGAGTACGCACACATGTCCCGTTTCGACGTCAACGCCGCTCGCGCCCAGCGACTGGAGGCCCACGGCCGCACCTGGTCCTTCGAGCTGGACGGCGAGTCCTTCACGCTTCCCACCGAGCTCTCCCGCAAGACCGCGAAGGCGCTGCGCAAGCTCGACGACAACGACGTGGACGGTCTGCTCGCGCTCCTGATGGGTGAGGAGCAGTTCGCCCGCTTCGAGGAGCACGACATCACGATGCAGGACATCGCCGCGATCCTCGAGGCCTACGGCAAGGAGACCGGGCTCGGCCTGGGGGAAGACTGAGCCTCGTCGAGTTCGTCGACGAACACGCCGAGGCCCTTGAGGCGGATCTCCTCCGCTACTACAGCGTCGACCTCCTCGACTGGCACAGGGGGGAGCTCTCGAGCCGGCGGCTGATGGTCCTGATCAAGAACCTTCCGCAGGACGCCGCCGTGTCGCGCGAGATCCACGGGGAGTCGGCCGACTGGTCGATATCCGACCATCTCCTCGCTGCCGCGGTGGACCACCTGGCCGCCGCCAACTGGATGTTCCAGTGCGTCAACAGCAGCGAGGACGACGATCAGCCCGACTTCCCGAAGCCGGTCCCGCGTCCGGGCGTTACGGACGAACAGGCCGAGGAGTCGGACGAGGGCACGACGGAGGAAGGCACCACAGAGGCCGTTTCCCCCATCGCCCTTGCCCGCTTCTTCGGCTGACGCTTCCTCAGCCCTATCGCACACCCTCGCAGCCCCCGGAGCCCGCTCCCGTCAGGGAGCGGGCTCCGGGGGCGCTTCCTGTGCTCGTTCCCGTCAGGGCTCGGGTGGCGCTTCCGGTGATCGTTCGGCGGCCAGGTCCTCCTCCAGGGCCCTGGCGCGCTCGGAGAGCCGGGGCCTACGCGCGCCCGCGCGCGCGTCCGGTTCGCCGGACTCGCCGCCGCGCCGCTCGGAACCGGCTCCGCCCTGACCGGGCACGCCGGCGAGCGGCGGCACGATCGGGCGGCCGCCCTTGCGGCGGGCGACCTTGCGGACAGGCTGGGTATTCCTGCGGGAGCGGCTCTCCTGGGCGGTCAGCAGGACGTCCGGCTCGGGGTCGGGGGCCGGGTCGGGCGCCGGCGCACGGACCGGTTCGGGATCGGGGTCCGGTTCACGTCCGCGCTCGGGCTCCGGTTCGGGCAGCGGCTCCGGCTCTGGGCGCTGTTCGAACATCTCGCGCTCCCGACGGACCCGCTCCTCGGCCTCGACGACCACGGCCGGCGGTTCGAGCAGCCGGGCGAAGGGCAGCGGGATGACCCGGGCGCCGTCCGGATTCGCGTTCGCATCGGTACGCCGCTGAGGGCGCCGGATTCCACGCGCGTCACCCTGCCCTTGAGCGTAGGCGTCGGCGACGCGCTTCTCGTACTCGCGGCGAATACGGGGCAGTTCGTCGGATACGGCCTCGGCCCAGCCGGCGGTGAAGGCGGCCGTCTCGCGGCGGTCGACCTCTGAACGCGGCATGACCACCAGGTCCTCGGGGTCGTACCCGTGGACGTGGACCAGTTCGGCGAGCCGGGCGAAGAGATGGGGCAGGTCCGGGTGGGACTCGAGCCAGTCGATGACCCGCTCCCGCCGGTTAGTGCCCGACTCCTTGTCCATGCGTGCGCACTGCCTTCCAACCCCCTGGGGTCCCCACGCGCCCCTCGCGCCCCTCGTCCCCCCGGCTGTGTCAGGCCCGGGCAACGCGTCCTCCAGGGTACCCCGGTCGAACACCAGACCCGTTCGAGGACCAAACCCTCACGGAACCTGACGAGATGACACGCCCGCAGGGGCTTCTCGCTCGACAAGCTCGAACCGATGTTCGACAATACTTCGCACACCAGTTCGATGGCCGAAAGGCAGGGCACCATGACTTCTCAGACCGGGGGAAGCGGCGCACAGACCACGCTGCAAGACCACCTCAACGCGTTGCTGCAAAGCCCCGGTCCCGTTGACAAGCGCGCGCTGCTCGCCCTCCTCGACGCCGAGGTCGCGGCTCGCGAGATCCACGCCTACAAGGCCGGCTGGAACGACGCCGTAGTCGAGTTGCGCCGGGTTTCATAGGATCCCGACGTGAGAAATCCGTGGTGGATCACCGCCGTCGGCGTGATCGCATTCAGCGCGTTCTTCTGGGCCGTAGGCGGAGCCGTGGACCTTGGTCTCGAACAACACGCCCGGGGGCGCTACGGCCTTCCCCGGGAAGGCCAGCGCTATACGTACGCCTTGTTCGGCGGGGGTGTGATCGCCTTGGGCTCGATGCTGGCCCTCGCCGGTCGCCGCGTACCCGGGTGGCAAACCGCGTTGCTTCCCGTCACGGGCCTCGTGGTCGGAGCCGCATCGGTCCTGATCCTGGGTCAGCAGTCCCGGCACTGGCTCGCAGCCGGCGCGATGACCCTCGCCGGGTTGGTGATCATATTGATCGCAGCCAGGCGCCGGCTCGCCGACAGACCGTCCGGGAACGAGCGCGCATCACGCTGAAGCGAAGGGATCCGTTCCCCGACTCCCGCTGCCACACCCAACCGCATGTGACGAAGCCCCTGCCCTCCCCGGCAGGGGCTTCGTCGCATGCCCGCCGAGCGCCGCAAGGCGCTCCGAACCGAAGGAGGTCCGATGGCGAAAAGCCTCGAGCAGTTGACCACCGACGTGGGCAACCTGCAGGCGGCCCTCGATCCGAAGAACAAGGACAACGTCCTCAAGGACACTGCGAAGTCCGCGGACATCAGCGAAGGCGCTCTGAAGGCGACGACGGGCGACGCCCAGTTCGCCACGAAGAGCTGGACCAAGACCCACGTCACCAAGGCGACTGAGACCAAACTCTTCGACTGGATCAAGACACCGGAGTTTCTGGCGCTGGTGACCGCGGGCGCGTTCGCACAGATCGGAGGCGCGCTTTTCAAGTTCGAGATCATGCCGTTCCTGAACTTCGACCCGGCGATCGAAGCCTGGTTCAAGAGGAGGGGCTTCGAGCGCAACAGGTGGGGTGTGCTGTGGAAGCTCTCCGAACAAGAGCTCCGCAGGCGGGAGCGCGAGTCACCTGAGTACGCCATCCGGCGTCTCCAGGACCTGGTGGTCAGTGCGCACACGAAGATCGGCAACTCCAACAAACGCATCAGTGTCCTGGAGAAGAAGGTCGGACGACTCACCACCCGGGGCAACACCACGCGTCAGCAGATCCGCCACATGGACTCCAATCCCGCGCTGCAGGGCGCGTCGAACCAGATCACGCTGCTTCAACGACGCGTCGATCTGCTCGCCCAGGCCCTCTCCTGACCACCGCCCCACGCAACGTCCCCATCCCTTAGCAGAGGTGGACAGTCATGTCCCTCGTCAGTTCGCTGAAGAACGCCAACGGATCCCTGCAGCAGTTCAGATCAGCCACGTCCAACGCCGAACGCGCCACGCAGACCCTCGGTCAGCGCGCCTCGTCGGCCGGCAAGAACATCAGCGGTATCAAGAGCGCGGCCCAGAGTTCCGCCCGGGAACTCAAGAACCTCAAGACGGCTTCCGACCAGGCCGAGCGCTCCATGGCCAAGGCCGGCCAGACCGGTCAGTCAGCCGGCGGCAAGCTCGGCAAATACGAGTCCGGCGCCGGCAAGGCCGCCAAGGGCCAGGACAAGCTCAACAAGTCCATGAAGGGCAACTTCCTGGCTCGGCTGATCGAGCTCTTCATGCCGCTCATCGAGAAGATCGTCGAGATGGCGACCCGCTCGAAGACCATGCAGACGATCCTGAAGAAGGCGTTCAGCGCCATCAAGACCGTGATCAGCTCGGTCATGAAGGCCGTCGGCCCGATCATGAAGAAGGCCGGCCAGCTGATCAAGACGGTGTGGAACGGCATCAAGAAGGCCATCTCCACCGTCGTCAAGGCCGTCGCCACCGTCATCAAGACCTACGTGAAGATCTGGAAGACGGTCATCACCACGGTCATGAAGGCGATCAAGACGGTCGTCAGCTCCGTCTGGAAGGGCATCAAGGCCGTCATCACCCCGGTGGTGAACTGGATCAAGACGGCCATCCCGAAGGCGTTCAGCGCCGTCAAGGAGAAGATGTCCTCGATCTGGAACGGCCTCAAGGACATCGCGTCCCGGGCGTTCGAGGGCATCAAGAGCGGTGTGTCCGGCCCGATCAACGCCGTCATCGGCCTGATCAACCGGATGATCAGGGCCGTCAACGGGGTCAAGGTCAGCGTCCCCGGCTGGGTGCCCATCGTCGGCGGCAAGACCTTCGGCGTGAACATCCCGACCATCCCGATGCTCGCCACCGGTGGTGTCGTCATGCCGCGCGCCGGCGGTGTCCCGGCGATCCTCGCCGAGGCCGGCGAGGCCGAGGCCGTCCTGCCGCTGTCCAAGCTGGACCGGCTGCTCGCCCTCACCGCCCGCCGCGCCCGCATGGCGTCGCAAGCCCAGGGCGGCCGCGGTAAGGGCGTCGGACTGCACATCGAGCACTACCACGCGGCCCGTGGCAGTGACCCGCAGTCCACCGCGGACGCGCTGATGTACCTGGCGAAGGCACGCGGATGAGTGCCCTGGCACTCAATCCGCTCGCCGGCTCGGGTCCTGGTTTCAGCGCCCTGGCAGGTGGAGCACGGCAGGCGGCGGAGTCGGTACAGCGGGTACTCGGCGCCGTGCGGCGCGCCGCCACCGGCGCTGACCGGCTTCGGGACGCAGCCCGCACGACGGCCACCCCCGTGCGCACCTTCGGCCAGAACGCCGGCTCTGCAGCCGTCGCCGCCGCGAAGCTCGGGCAGTCCCGCGCGGCCAAAGGCGTCAAGTCCTTCGGTGACCGGGCCCGCAAGGCCACATCGCGGTTCGGCAAGCTTGCCACCGGCGTCGGCGGCATCCTCGCCATCCTGCTGCCGCTGCTGCCCATCACCGATGTGATCACCGGCCTGATGGGCACCTACGGCACGGTCATGACCGTCGCCTCCGTCGCCATGACCGGCATCAACGTCGCCATGCGCGCCAACCCGATCGGCTTCCTCATCGGCATCCTCGTGCCCGTCGCCGCCTGGCTCATCGAGTACGCGATGCACAGCGAGACCGGCCAGAAGATCATGAAGCAGGTCTTCCAGGCGGTCCTGAAGGGCTTCCAGGCCGTCTGGAAGTTCCTCTCGCCGATCATGAAGGCGGTCGGCAAGGCCGTCGGGACCTACGTCAAGGCGTATCTGACCCTGTTCAAGGCCGCCCTCAAGGGCATCGGCGCCGCGATCGACGGCGTCAAGAGGATCGGCAGCGCGATCGGCTCCGCCCTCAACGCCATGCGCGGGATCGCCTCCCGCACCATGGGCGCGATCAAGAACGCGGTCAAGCCGATCCTGACCTTCATCACGGACAAGATCCCGGGCTTCTTCCGTCACGCGAAGGACGCCGTGGGCAAGGCCCTGCGCGGCATGGGCGACCTCATCAAGGGCGCCCTGAGCGCCGTGCTCGGCGTCGTCAAGGGACCCATCAACGGTCTCATCGCCTTCGCCAACTGGATCATCGACGGCCTCAACAAGCTGAGCGTCAACATCCTCGGCAAGAAGTTCGGCGTCGACATCGACAAGATCCCGATGCTCGCCGAGGGCGGTGTCGTCTTCCCCGGCTCCACCGAAGGCTGGCGCATCGACCCGCTCACCGTGCTCGAGAACCGTCGTGTCCCGGCCGTCACCGAGGCGCCCCCGCGGCCCCACCGCATCCGGGAGTTCCACGAAAAGCCGGGCGCCGGCCCCCGGTCGACCGCCGAGGACCTGCTCTTCCTCGCGTCGGCGCACTGCTGAACGCCCACCCTGTCAGCCCCTCAGAAGTGAGGTGACGGCCCCATGGCCGAGACCACAACCGCATATGCCGGAAGCGACAGCTTCACCGCCGACCTCGCGCCCGGCTCGCTGATCACCCAGGACGGGCAGATCCAGTGGGCCGGGCTTCTCATCGGCCCCGGTACGCCCTTCTCCGTCGACCGCTCCGGCCTCTCCGGCTGGGAGGACCTGCCGGAGTACGACTCCTCCGACGCCGAGCGCCCCACCTCGCACGGCGCCTGGCCCGGTTCCCGTTACGCCAAGCCGCGCAAGATCGGCGGCACGATCGTCCTGATGCCGGAGTACGGCGCCGCCACCGAGGCCATCCGCGCGCTGCGCCAGGCGCTCGCCCTGCTGGACGAAGAGCGCTGGCTCACCGTACGGCTGCACGGCGAGATGCTGACCGTGCGCGCCCGGATCGCCCAGCGGGTGGTCCCGGCCGACCAGGGCTTCGCCACCCAGGGCAGCTCCAAGATGTCCGTCCAGTGGCTGGCCGCCGACCCGCGCCGCTACGCGGTCACCGAGCAGACCGTCTCGACGGTCGCCCCGCAGCCGGAACTGGGTCTGAACTGGCCGCTGACCTGGCCGCTCGACTGGGGCCAGGCCACCTCCACCGGTGACGTCGTCGCCGAGAACACCGGCTCCGCCGCCACCCACCCGGTGATCAGCTTCCGCGGCCCGTGCTCCATGCCGACCGTCACCGAACGGGTCAGCAAGCGCCGGCTGCGGTACGCGATCGACCTGGCCACCGGCGACGAACTCGTCGTCGACACCGCCAACGGCACGGTCACCCTGAACGGCACCGCGTCCCGCCGGCACACCGCCATGGCCGACTCCAGCCCCGAGGAGCTGTTCCTGCTCGAACCCGGCCGCGCGGAGCTCTCCTTCCGGCCGGACGACAGTCCCGAGGCGCTGATGACGGTCCGCTGGCGCAGCGCCGAGTGGTGATCCCCGTGCGCGACCCCCGACCACTCAGGAAAGGTGAACGATGACCGTTCGCGCCGCTTGGCTCCAGCCCACCGGGCAGACCCGCGAGGACACCCGCCTCACCCTGGCCGCTCTGCTCACCCCTTCCGGTCAGGCCCCCGAGGAGACCCCGCTGCGCTCGCGGCAGGGCATCCTCCCCGGCGGCTTCGTGCTGACCGGGACGGCCCCCATGCAGTGCACCATCGGCACCGGGCGGGCGATCATCCAGGGCAAGGACACCCGTCAGGGCGCCTACCTGGTGAGCGCGATCTCCCCGGAGACCATCACCATCGACGACGGTGACCCGCAGTACGACCGGATCGACCTGATCGAACTGGCCGTCCTCGACAACGACTACGACAAGACCGGTGCCACCGAGTCGGTCATCCGCCTGGTCAAGGGCACCCCCGCGGCCACTCCGGCCGTCCCGGCGAGCGGCCCGGGCAGCACCCAGCCGCTCTACACCGTCAAGGTGCCCAAGGGCACGTCCGCCGGTACCGGCGGCATCGTCTGGACGGGGACCGGCAGCCAGGTGACCACCCAGCACTGGCCGGTCGTCGCACTCGGCGGCATCCTGCCGACCAGCGGTTTCAAGGGCGCCTACCCGGGTCAGTACCGCGACGCGGGCGGGGCCCTGCAGCGCTGGGACGGCGTCACCTGGGTCTCGTATCCGAAGGCGCTCGGCGGCATCGCCCCCAGCGGGACGACCTCCGGCGGCTACGCCGGCCAGTACCGCGACAGCTCCACGGGCCTCCAGCGCTGGGACGGCGCGGCCTGGCAGTACGCCGAGGGCTCGGCGAAGATCCTCTTCGCCGCCACCCAGTGGACGACCTCCCAGCAGCAGAGCGTCCCGGCCAACACCTGGACCCCGATCACCATGCCCACGGTGGAAGCCGACGACGCCGCCGGCTGGAACGGCACCCACACCTATGTCGTCCCGCGCACGGGCTGGTGGCGCATCGCCGGCCACGTCACCTGGGCCGGCGACTCCCAGACCGGCATGCGCGGCGCCCGCCTCGTGGTCGGCGGCGTCGGGCAGTCCCGGGCGACATGGCTCACGCCGGCCGGCAACGGCGCCATCTCGGTGGGCGGCCAGGGCCTGTTCAAGCTCACCGCGGGCGCCACGGTCCAGCTGGCCGGCTTCCACAACCACACCGCGGCGATCAAGACCCTCGGCGGCTCCGGCTACGCCTGCGTCCTGACCGCCGAATGGCTCAAGTCCTGAACCTCCCCCAGCTTCCCGATCGGAGAACTTCATGAACCTGCGCAGCAGCTGGGTCCTCGAGACCGGCCAGACCCGCGAGGACACCCGGCTCACCCAGATCGGCGCGACCAACGCGCTCAACCCCGTCCAGGTCCGCTCCGGCATCCTGCCGGGCTCCTACGACGGCAAGTACCGGCTGTCCGGCTTCTGGATGACGGGCGCCTCCGCCATGGCGGCGACCGTCTCCGAGGGCCGCGCCGTCATCCAGGGCGACATCTCCCAGGGCGTCTACCCGGTGGCCCTGCCGCTCTCCCAGCAGGTCACCTTCGCCGCGGGCGACGCCCAGTACGGCCGGGTCGACCTCGTCGTCCTGCGGATCTACGACAAGCTCTACGAGGGCACCCGCAACGAGGCCCTGGTCGAGGTCATCCAGGGCCAGCCCGGTGCGACGCCGAAGGCCCCGGCCGCCCCGCCGCGCAGCCTGCCGCTGTACGAGGTGACGGTGCCGGCCGGCGCCAGCGCGGGCAACGGCGGCATCCCGTGGAACACCGCCCTGAAGGACCTGCGGACCTCCGTCGTCTCCGCGGGCGGCATCCTGCCGGTCGAGGGCCCGGTCGCCCCCGGCGCCTACCCGGGCCAGTACCAGGACCAGGACCTGCCGAGCAGCCAGCTGCAGCGCTGGGACGGCGGCAAGTGGGTGGCGTACCCGCAGGCGCTGGGCGGCGTCGTGCCGACCTCGGTCAGCGCGTCGACCCCGGGCAGCTACAACGGCCAGTACCGGGCCACCAATGCGGGCCCGCTCCAGCGCTGGACCGGTTCGGCTTGGGTGTCCGCCTACCCGGGCCCGTACTTCAACGACTCGCTCGACGCGGGCTACACCGTCTCGACGACGTACGTGAACACGCTGACGGAGCGCGCCGAGAACCCGCTGTCGGTGACCTTCACCGCCCCGGAGACCCGCCAGGCGCTCGTCACCTTCGGTTCCCGGATCGAACTGACCCTGGCCTCCGGCACCAACGCCCCCTGCACGGGCTTCATGGGCATCCGCGTGATGCAGGGCACCAACGTCCACCGGGAGCTGGAGGACGAACTGAGCGTCGTGAACTCCCGGTCCGCCGACGCGGCGAACGCCGTCGCCGTCTCGACGACGCAGCGGCTGCACACCCTGACCCCGGGGGCGACCTACACCGTCACGGCGTACTACCGGACCTCCCACGCCAACATCCGCGCCTGGTTCGACAACACCTTCATCCAGGTCACGCCGCAGTACTGATCCGCGAGGCCGCGCCCGACCGCCCCTTCCTCCAGGAGACCCCATGCCCGTACGCTCCGGCTGGCTGACACCCACCGGTCAGTCCCGACAGCACACCCGCATCACCAACATCGGTGCCACCACTCCCGTCAACCCGCTCGGCGTGCGGTCGGGCATCCTGCCCGGAACCATCGACGGCAAGTACCGGGTCGGCGGCCTGTGGATGAGCTCCACCGGCCCGATGACGGCCACCGTCCACGCCGGCAAGGCCGTCATCCAGGGCGGCAACGCCGACGGCGCCTACCCGGTGGCCCTCGACCAGGACATGACGATCACCTTCACCGACGGCGACGCGCTGAACCCGCGCGTCGACCTCGTCGTCCTGCGCGTGTACGACAACGACGTCGACCTCCAGGGCAGGTACGAGGCCGTCGTGGAGATCGTCCAGGGGGAGCCGAAGGCGACCCCGGTCGCGCCCGCGGCGCCGGCCCGCTCCCTGGTGCTGTTCAGCGTCAAGGTGAAGGCCGGCGCCTCGGCGGGCACCGGTGGCATCGACTGGACGGGTACGGGTGTCGTCACCGATCTGCGCACCACGACGGTGGCGGCGGGCGGCATCCTGCCCGTCTACAACAACGCCGGTGTCGCCGGCGCCTACCCGGGCCAGTACCAGGACAACGACAACGCCCACTTCCTCCAGCGCTGGGACGGCACCTCGTGGGTCGCCTACCCCAAGGAGATCGGCGGCGTCGCGCCCAGTGGCACGCTCTCCACGGGCAGCTACACCGGGCAGTTCCGGGAGAACGCCGGTGTCCTGCAGCGCTGGAACGGCAGCGCCTGGGTGAACTACCACCCGCCGGTGGAGGTGGAGGCCACCACGACCGGCGCGACGGCGGCGGCCAACTGGACCGTCACGTACTTCTACGCCCGCCGGACCCGGGGCATCGTCACCTTCAACGTCAACGTCACCCGTTCCGGCGCCGACATCACCGCGCCGGCCAACGGCAACATCCCCGACGAGACCGTGTGCACGCTGCCCGTCGGCTGGCGCTCGGCGATCAACCTGGAGACCCTCGCCTCCGACGGCGTCGGCTCGGGCAGCGCCGCCCTGCTCAACACCGGCGACATCGTGCTGCGCACCTGGACGCCCAACGGAGTCCTGACCTCCCGCGCCATCCGCATCACCGCCACCTACGTCCTGTAAGGGAGGCCCGTCATGGCCATCGACACGCCCTACCGGGCCATCTTCACCGACCTGCTCACCGACCAGACCCTCGACATCCTGCCCCTGCGGGACGTCTCGTTCGACGATTACATCGGCAAGGCCGGCTCGCTCTCCGGCACCATCCCCATCCCCAACAAGGACATCGCCGACCGGGTCAAGAAGGTCCGCGAGGGCCGCACCGCGGTCTACCTGGAGCGCGGCGGCGACCTGTGGTGGGGCGGCATCATCTGGACCACCACCCTGCAGTCCAGCGGCCGAGGGGTGCTGACCCTCGGCATCCAGGCCGCCACCTTCGACTCGTACGCCGCCCGGCGCCGCATCCGGACCGAGATCACTTTCGCGACCGCGACCGACCAGCTCGAGATCGCGCGCCGACTGTGGAAGGAACTGAACCGGCAGGAGGACCCCAGCGTCCCCCGGGCGGAGGGGCAGGAGCCCCGCAGCCTCGGCATCACCTTCGGCGAGGAGAAGTCCGAGGTCTTCCGGACCGCCTCGTGGCGCAAGGGTGACGAGACCGTCTACCTGGAGGCGCTGGACCAGCTCGCCGCGATGGAGAACGGCTTCGAGCACCAGATCCTGGTCTACCGCGACCCGGACAGCGGCAAGCGGATCCGTCAGCTCCGACTGGGCTGGCCCAAGATCGTCAACGGTGCGACGGACCTGCTGTTCGACCGGCCCGGCGCCATCCTGTCGTACTCCTTCCCGTACGACGCGACCCGCGGCGGCACCACCGCCCTGGCCCGTGGCGCCTCCACGAACTCCAACGCGGGCACCGAGTCGCGGCCGCTCTACTCCACCGAGCAGTTCGCCAGCGACCTGCTCGCGGACGGCTGGCCGCTGATCGACCTGTCCTCGGACCACAACGAGGTCACCGACCCGACCACGCTGAGCGCGCTGGCCAAGCGGGAACTCGACGAGGCCCGCGGCGCCGTCGTCGTCCCGGCGATCAGCGTCCACCTCGGCGGCCTCGTGCCGCCCGCGCTCATCGGCCGCGTCGCCCGCATCCGCATCACGGACGAGTGGCACCCCCAGGGCCTCGACGCCCGCTACCGCATCATCGGCGTCAAGGTCACTCCCCCGGAGCGCGGCCGCCCCGACACCGCCGAGCTCTACCTTGAGGAGGCCTGATGCCCCAGCTGCCCGAGGACATCATCGACCGGCTGAACAAGATGGACCGCCGGATCAAGGCGCTGTCCACGGCCGTCAACACCCGGCCGGCGGTCAGCGAGATCCGCCCGCCCGCGCAGACCGGAAGCGTCACCGTCAACCGGCCGCTGTTCCGGATCTTCGACGGCTACAGCCACGAGATCTTCGCGGACGACATCATGACCGGCGGCCTCGCCCGGCCGTGGCTCGCGCTGCTGCCGCCGCAGACCGTCGACAAGGCCCACTGGCCGTCCACCACCAGCACCACCTTCACCACCGTCGCCCGGTCCTTCAACCCCATCTGGCAGCCGAAGCTGCGGCTGTCCGTGGAAACGGGGGCGTCCGCCAACGCCACCGGCGAGGTGCGGGTCCTGGTCGACGGACAGCCGTTCGGTTCGCCCGTCACCGCCGGATCCACCTTCAACCACACGGGCCTGATCCCCGGTGACATGAACAGCAGGTTCGGCCAGATCATGCAGATCGAGATCCAGGCCAAGGCCAACGGCGGCACCGTCTACGCCCAGCCCGTCCTGATCTACGGCACCCAGACGTGATCCCCGCACCCCCGCAGCCGAGCCGAACGAGGAGCACAGCATGAAGATCGACCCCACCCAGCCCTGGGGCGTGGCCATCGACTACGCGGGGCGCGCCATCGTCACCGAGAACGGCCACACCCTCAACATCCGCGTCTACGACAACAGCCTCGGCTACGCCCTGGACCGCGACCCGGTCACCGGGCAGTACCCGTCGGTGTACGTCACCGCCGAGTTCAACGAGAAGGGCGACGGCGACGCGTCCCTGCGCGGCGCCGGACTGGTGACGGTGGCCGCCCGGGACGGAGCGCCGGTGGTGCCCGACGCGACCGCCGTCCAGCGGGCCGTCGCCGCCGCCCTCGCCGACTTCGAGTCCCGCCGCGCCGCCTACGCCGCGCTCTGCGCCGCCTGGGCCCCGGCCCCCGAGTCGCCCGCCGAGCCCTCCCCGGCCGAACCGGCCCCCGAGGCCCCGGCCGCGTAACACCGGCACCACCAGCCCCACGCCCGCCCCGAGCCGACGCACCGGCCGGGGTTTTCTCATGTCTGGGAATGCCCGGGATCACCCGGGAACGCCCGGAATCCCTGCCCCGGAGGACACAGATGGCAGCCCCCCTCTCCGCGGACCGGCTCGTGGCCGCGCTCCGCGCCGAAGGCGTCACCGTCGTCGAGCACGACGGCTGGCGCACCCACCACCGCAACCAGGCCGGCCCCTGGGGGCCCGTGGCCGGTGTGATGATCCACCACACCGTCTCCAGCGGCACCGCGCACACCGTCGAGCTCTGCTACAACGGCTACGAGGGTCTGCCCGGCCCGCTGTGCCACGGCGTCATCGCCAAGGACGGCACCGTCCACCTCGTCGGCAACGGCCGCGCCAACCACGCGGGCGGCGGCGACCCGTCCGTCCTCCAGGCCGTGATCAGCGAGACGTACGGGGTGCGCCCGCCCGTCCCGCGCGAGCACCAGGGCAGCCGCGGCGCCGTCGACGGCAACTCCCGCTTCTACGGCTTCGAGTGCATCAACCTCGGCAACGGCACCGACCCCTGGCCGGCCGCCCAGCTCGACGCCATCGAGCGGGTCTCGGCGGCGCTGTGCCGGGCCCACGGCTGGGGCGCCCGCTCCGTCATCGGCCACTCGGAGTGGTCCGACTGGAAGAGCGACCCCCGCGGCTTCGGCATGCCGGGCATGCGCGACCGCGTCCAGAAGCGGCTCGGCAAGGCCCCCGCGCCCAAGCCGACCGCCCCCGCCAAGCCGGCCGCCCCGCGCTACCAGCCGTTCCCCGGGACCGCGTTCTTCAAGACCACCCCGAGCTCCCCCATCGTCACCGCGATGGGCCGCCGACTGGTCGCGGAGGGCTGCGGCCGCTACAAGGTCGGGCCGAGCCCGCGCTGGTCCGAGGCCGACCGCCAGTCGTACGCCGCCTGGCAGCGCAAGCTCGGCTTCTCCGGCTCCGACGCCGACGGCTGGCCGGGCCGCACCTCCTGGAACGCGCTGAAGGTCCCGTACGTCCAGTAGCCCCCTGATGCCGCGGTCCCCACGCCCGTGGCCCACCTTCGCACCAGCTCCCCCACGCAAGGAGAACCACCCATGTCCGAAGCCGCCAAGCGCACGATCCGCACGATCGTGCAGACCGCCGTCGGCATCGCCGTCGTGCTGCCGGCGCTCGTCGACGCCTCCGGGATCCCCGCCACCCTCCCCTGGGTCGCCGGGGCACTCGCCGTCGCCGGCGCCCTCACCCGGGTGATGGCCGTCCCGGCCTTCCAGGCCCTGCTGCCGTCCTGGCTGCGCACCACCCCGGAGGATGGGGCCGATGACCGAGCCTGACCCGAACGACCCGGTCGCCGTCGCCCTCGAACTGGAGCGGCTGCGCGGCACCCTGGAGGCCGGCTTCGCCCGCGTCGACGGCTCCCTCGCGCTGCTCGTCCAGCGCAGCGACCAGACCGACAAGCAGCTCGCCGACCACGAGGCACGGCTCGACGCCCTGGAACGGGCGCGCTGGCCGATCGCCTCGGTCGCCGCGCTGACGGCCACCGCCGGCCTCGGGCTCGCCCTGTGGGAGCTGGCCGGCCGCTAGCGGCCCCGGACGCGCCGAAGGGCGGCACCCCGCGAGGGGTGCCGCCCTTCTTCGCATTACCGCGCTACCGCTTACTGGTTGTACGGACCGTAGTCGTAGTCCTCCAGCGGAACGGCCTGGCCGGAACCGGTGCCGAACGGCGAGTAGTCGATGTCGTCGTAGCCGACGGCCGAGTACATCGCGGCCTTGGCCTCCTCGGTCGGCTCGACCCGGATGTTGCGGTAGCGGGACAGACCCGTACCGGCCGGGATGAGCTTACCGATGATGACGTTCTCCTTGAGGCCGATCAGGGAGTCCGACTTGGCGTTGATCGCCGCGTCGGTCAGGACCCTGGTCGTCTCCTGGAAGGACGCCGCCGACAGCCACGACTCGGTGGCGAGCGAGGCCTTGGTGATACCCATCAGCTGCGGACGGCCGGAGGCCGGGTGGCCGCCTTCCTGGACCACACGACGGTTCTCCTGCTCGAAGCGCGAACGCTCCACGAGCTCACCCGGCAGCAGCTCCGCGTCGCCGGACTCGATGATCGTCACGCGGCGCAGCATCTGCCGGATGATGATCTCGATGTGCTTGTCGTGGATCGACACGCCCTGCGAGTTGTAGACCTTCTGGACCTCGCCGACCAGGTGGACCTGCACCGCGCGCTGGCCGAGGATGCGCAGCACGTCGTGCGGGTTGGTGGCACCCACGGTGAGCTTCTGGCCCACCTCGACGTGGTCGCCCTCGCCCACCAGGAGACGGGCACGCTTCGAGATCGGGTAAGCGGTCTCGTCGCTGCCGTCGTCCGGGGTGACGACGATCTTCTTGGTCTTCTCGGTCTCCTCGATGCGGACGCGGCCGGCCGCCTCCGAGATCGGGGCGACACCCTTCGGCTGCCGCGCCTCGAAGAGCTCGACGACACGGGGCAGACCCTGGGTGATGTCGTCACCGGCCACACCACCGGTGTGGAAGGTACGCATCGTCAGCTGGGTACCGGGCTCACCGATGGACTGGGCGGCGATGATGCCGACCGCCTCACCGATGTCGACCAGCTTGCCGGTGGCCAGCGAGCGGCCATAGCACATGGCGCAGGTGCCGACGGCGGACTCACAGGTCAGGACCGAGCGGGTTTTGACCTCCTCGACGCCCGCGGTGACCAGCTGCTCGATGAGCACGTCACCGAGGTCGACGCCGGCCGGGGCCAGCACCTTGCCGTCGACGACGACGTCCTCGGCGAGGCAGCGCGCGTACACGCTGGTCTCGACGTCCTCGGCCTTGCGCAGCACGCCGGCCTCGTCCTTGACGGCGATCTTCAGCTTGAGGCCGCGGTCGGTGCCACAGTCCTCCTCGCGGATGATCACGTCCTGCGAGACGTCCACCAGACGACGGGTCAGGTAACCCGAGTCGGCGGTACGCAGGGCGGTGTCGGCGAGACCCTTACGGGCACCGTGGGTCGAGATGAAGTACTCGAGCACGGACAGGCCCTCGCGGAAGGACGCCTTGATGGGACGCGGGATCGTCTCGTTCTTGGCGTTCGACACCAGACCACGCATACCGGCGATCTGCCGCATCTGCATCATGTTTCCTCGGGCACCCGAGTCAACCATCATGAAGATGGGGTTCGTCTTGGGGAAGTTCTCGTTCATGGCCTCGGCGACCTCGTTGGTCGCCTTGGTCCAGATCGCGATGAGCTCCTGAGTGCGCTCTTCCTTGGTGATCAGACCGCGCTCGTACTGCTTCTGGACCTTCTCGTCCTGGGCCTCGTAGCCGGCGACGATCGCCTTCTTCGCCTCGGGGACGACGACGTCGGAGATGGCCACGGTGACACCGGAACGGGTCGCCCAGTAGAAGCCCGCCGCCTTCAGGTTGTCGAGCGTCGCCGCCACGATGACCTTGGGGTAGCGCTCGGCGAGGTCGTTGACGATCTCGGAGAGCTGCTTCTTGCCGACGGAGTAGTCGACGAACGGGTAGTCCTCGGGCAGCAGCTCGTTGAAGAGCGCGCGGCCCAGGGTCGTCCGCAGACGGAACGAGTCACCCTGCTGCCACTCCGGCTCGCCCTCCTCGGCGACCGGGGGAACCCAGCCGCGCGGCGGGACGGTGCCGATCGGGAAGCGGATGTCGATCTGCGACTGCAGCGACAGCTCGCCGGCGTCGAACGCCATGATCGCCTCGGCCGTGGAGCCGAACGCGCGGCCCTCGCCCTTGACGTCCCGCAGCTCGCCGTCGGTGGTGAGGAAGAACAGACCGAGGACCATGTCCTGGGTCGGCATCGTCACCGGACGGCCGTCGGCGGGCTTGAGGATGTTGTTCGAGGACAGCATCAGGATGCGGGCCTCGGCCTGCGCCTCCGCGGAGAGCGGCAGGTGGACGGCCATCTGGTCACCGTCGAAGTCCGCGTTGAACGCGGTGCAGACGAGCGGGTGGATCTGGATGGCCTTGCCCTCGACCAGCTGCGGCTCGAAGGCCTGGATGCCGAGGCGGTGCAGCGTGGGCGCACGGTTCAGCAGAACCGGGTGCTCGGCGATGACCTCTTCGAGGACGTCGTACACGACCGTGCGGCCGCGCTCGACCATCCGCTTGGCGCTCTTGATGTTCTGCGCGTGGTTCAGGTCCACCAGGCGCTTCATCACGAACGGCTTGAAGAGCTCGAGCGCCATGGCCTTCGGCAGACCGCACTGGTGCAGCTTGAGCTGCGGGCCGACGACGATGACGGAACGCGCGGAGTAGTCCACACGCTTGCCGAGCAGGTTCTGACGGAATCGACCCTGCTTGCCCTTCAGCATGTCGCTGAGGGACTTCAGCGGACGGTTGCCGGGGCCCGTGACCGGGCGGCCGCGACGGCCGTTGTCGAAGAGGGCGTCGACCGCCTCCTGGAGCATCCGCTTCTCGTTGTTCACGATGATCTCGGGGGCACCGAGGTCGAGCAGACGCTTCAGACGGTTGTTGCGGTTGATGACGCGGCGGTACAGGTCGTTCAGGTCGGAGGTCGCGAAGCGGCCACCGTCGAGCTGCACCATCGGACGCAGGTCCGGCGGGATGACCGGCACGCAGTCGAGAACCATGCCCTTGGGGCTGTTCGCGGTCTGCAGGAACGCGGAGACGACCTTGAGGCGCTTGAGCGCACGGGTCTTCTTCTGGCCCTTGCCGGTGCGGATGATCTCCCGGAGCTTCTCCGCCTCCTCCTCCAGGTCGAAGGACTCCAGGCGCTTCTGCAGCGCCGCGGCACCCATCGAGCCGTCGAAGTACGTGCCGAAGCGGTCACGCAGCTCGCGGTAGAGGAGCTCGTCGCCCTCCAGGTCCTGGACCTTGAGGTTCTTGAAGCGGGTCCAGACCTCGTCGAGGCGGTCGATCTCGCGCTGCGCACGGTCGCGCAGCTGCTTCATCTCGCGCTCGGCGCCCTCGCGCACCTTGCGGCGCACGTCGGCCTTGGCGCCCTCGGCCTCCAGCTCGGCCAGGTCGGTCTCGAGCTTCTTGGCGCGGGCCTCCAGGTCGGCGTCGCGGCGGTTCTCGATCTGCTGGCGCTCGACGGAGACGTGGGCCTCCAGCGACGGCAGGTCACGCGTACGGCGCTCGTCGTCGACGTACGTGATCATGTACGCCGCGAAGTAGATGACCTTCTCCAGGTCCTTCGGGGCGAGGTCGAGCAGGTAGCCCAGACGCGACGGAACGCCCTTGAAGTACCAGATGTGGGTGACGGGAGCGGCCAGCTCGATGTGGCCCATCCGCTCGCGGCGCACCTTGGCGCGGGTGACCTCGACGCCACACCGCTCACAGATGATGCCCTTGAAGCGGACGCGCTTGTACTTGCCGCAGTAGCACTCCCAGTCCCGGGTCGGACCGAAGATCTTCTCGCAGAAGAGTCCGTCCTTCTCGGGCTTGAGCGTGCGGTAGTTGATGGTCTCCGGCTTCTTGACCTCGCCGTGGCTCCACTGACGGATGTCGTCAGCGGTGGCCAGACCGATCCGGAGCTCGTCGAAGAAGTTGACGTCGAGCACTATGCGTCAATCCCTCTCAGGGTTGTAAGGCTGTGGGTCTGATACGGGGGTCCTGGGGCCGGCCGGGGGCTCATCGCTGAGCCCCCGTACCGGACTCCCGTCAGACCTCTTCGACGCTGCTCGGCTCGCGCCGGGACAGGTCGATACCGAGCTCCTCCGCTGCGCGGAAGACGTCCTCGTCGGTGTCGCGCATCTCGATGGACATGCCGTCCGAGGACAGCACCTCCACGTTGAGGCACAGGGACTGCATCTCCTTGATGAGCACCTTGAAGGACTCGGGGATGCCGGGCTCAGGGATGTTCTCGCCCTTGACGATGGCCTCGTAGACCTTCACGCGGCCGGTCACGTCGTCGGACTTGATCGTCAGCAGCTCCTGGAGGGCGTACGCGGCGCCGTAAGCCTCCAGCGCCCACACCTCCATCTCACCGAAGCGCTGACCACCGAACTGGGCCTTACCACCCAGCGGCTGCTGGGTGATCATCGAGTACGGGCCGGTCGAACGGGCGTGCAGCTTGTCGTCGACCAGGTGGTGGAGCTTGAGGATGTACATGTACCCGACCGAGATCGGGTCCGGGAACGGCTCGCCGGAGCGGCCGTCGAACAGGCGCGCCTTGCCGGACGGGAGCACCATGCGCTCGCCGTCGCGGTTGGGGATGGTGTGCTGGAGCAGACCCGCGAGCTCGTCCTCACGCGCACCGTCGAAGACCGGGGTGGCGACGTTGGTGCCGGGGGCGACCTTGTCGGCGCCGATGGCCTGGAGGCGCTGCGCCCACTCGTCGGCGAGGCCGGAGACGTCCCAGCCGCGGCTGGCGAGCCAGCCGAGGTGGATCTCCAGGACCTGTCCCGGGTTCATTCGGGACGGGACACCGAGCGGGTTGAGGATGATGTCGACCGGGGTGCCGTCCTCGAGGAACGGCATGTCCTCGATCGGGAGGATCTTGGAGATGACACCCTTGTTGCCGTGACGGCCGGCGAGCTTGTCACCGTCGGTGATCTTGCGCTTCTGGGCGACGTAGACGCGGACCAGCTGGTTCACGCCCGGGGGAAGCTCGTCGCCCTCCTCGCGGTCGAAGACGCGGACGCCGATGACCTTGCCGGTCTCGCCGTGCGGGACCTTCAGCGAGGTGTCACGGACCTCACGGGCCTTCTCACCGAAGATCGCGCGGAGCAGGCGCTCCTCCGGGGTCAGCTCGGTCTCACCCTTCGGGGTGACCTTGCCGACCAGGATGTCGCCGGCGACGACCTCGGCACCGATGCGGATGATGCCGCGCTCGTCGAGGTCGGCGAGGACCTCCTCGGAGACGTTCGGGATGTCCCGGGTGATCTCCTCGGGGCCGAGCTTGGTGTCACGGGCGTCGACCTCGTGCTCCTCGATGTGGATCGAGGAGAGGACGTCGTCCTGGACGAGGCGCTGCGACAGGATGATCGCGTCCTCGTAGTTGTGACCCTCCCACGGCATGAACGCCACGAGCAGGTTCTTGCCGAGCGCCATCTCACCGTTCTCGGTGGCGGGGCCGTCGGCGAGGACCTGGCCCTCGATCACGCGGTCGCCCTCGGAGACGACGACCTTCTGGTTGACCGAGGTGCCCTGGTTCGAGCGGGAGAACTTGGCCAGGCGGTACGTGATGTAGGTGCCGTCGTCGTTGGCCACGGTGATGTAGTCCGCGGACAGCTCCTGGATCACACCGTCCTTCTCGGCCTTGAGCACGTCGCCGGCGTCGGTGGCGCAGCGGTACTCCATGCCGGTGCCGACGAGCGGGGCCTCCGACTTAATCAGCGGCACCGCCTGACGCATCATGTTCGCGCCCATGAGGGCTCGGTTGGCGTCGTCGTGCTCGAGGAACGGGATCATGGCGGTCGCGACCGACACCATCTGGCGCGGCGAGACGTCCATGTAGTCCACGTCGGACGGGGAGACGTAGTCGACCTCGCCGCCACGGCGGCGGACCAGGACGCGGGCCTCGGTGAACCGCATGTCGTCGCCCAGCGCCGCGTTGGCCTGCGCGATGACGAAGCGGTCCTCCTCGTCGGCGGTCAGGTAGTCGACCTCGTCGGTGACCTGGCCGTCGACGACCTTGCGGTACGGCGTCTCGACGAAGCCGAACGCGTTGACGCGGCCGTACGAGGCGAGCGAACCGATCAGACCGATGTTCGGGCCTTCGGGGGTCTCGATCGGGCACATGCGTCCGTAGTGGGACGGGTGCACGTCTCGGACCTCGAAGCCGGCCCGCTCACGGGACAGACCACCGGGACCCAGCGCGGACAGACGACGCTTGTGCGTCAGACCCGACAGCGGGTTGTTCTGGTCCATGAACTGGGACAGCTGGCTGGTGCCGAAGAACTCCTTGATGGAGGCGACGACCGGCCGGATGTTGATCAGGGTCTGCGGCGTGATCGCCTCGACGTCCTGGGTGGTCATGCGCTCACGGACGACGCGCTCCATGCGCGCGAGGCCGGTGCGGACCTGGTTCTGGATCAGCTCGCCGACGTTGCGCAGGCGGCGGTTGCCGAAGTGGTCGATGTCGTCGGTCTCGACGACGATCGTGTTGCCGTTCTCGCCGACCGTCTCGGTCTCGCCGGCGTGCAGCTTCACCAGGTACTTGATGGTCGCGATGATGTCGTCGGTGGTGAGGACACCCGCGTCCAGCGGCTCGTCGGCGCCGAGCTTCTTGTTGACCTTGTAGCGGCCGACCTTCGCCAGGTCGTAGCGCTTGGGGTTGAAGTACAGGTTCTCCAGCAGCGTCTGGGCGGCCTCGCGCGTCGGCGGCTCGCCCGGACGGAGCTTGCGGTAGATGTCGAGCAGCGCGTCGTCCTGGCCCTGGGTGTGGTCCTTCTCCAGGGTGGCGCGCATGGACTCGTACTCGCCGAACTCCTGCAGGATCTGCTCGGTGGTCCAGCCGAGCGCCTTGAGGAGGACGGTGACGGACTGCTTGCGCTTGCGGTCGATGCGGACGCCGACCATGTCGCGCTTGTCGATCTCCATCTCCAGCCAGGCACCCCGGGACGGGATGATCTTGGCGGAGAAGATGTCCTTGTCGGACGTCTTGTCGATGGAGGAGTCGAAGTAGACACCAGGGGAACGGACCAGCTGCGACACGACGACACGCTCGGTGCCGTTGATGACGAAGGTGCCCTTGTTGGTCATGAGCGGGAAGTCGCCCATGAAGACCGTCTGGGACTTGATCTCGCCGGTCTCGTTGTTCGTGAACTCGGCGGTGACGAAGAGCGGGGCACCGTAGGTGAAGTCACGGTCCTTGCACTCTTCGATGGAGTTCTTCGGCGGCTCGAAGCGGTGGTCGCGGAAGGTCAGCGACATCGACCCGGAGAAGTCCTCGATCGGGGAGATCTCCTCGAAGATCTCCTCCAGGCCGGACTTCGTGGGGACGTCCTGTCCCGACTCAAGGGCGGCCTCGACGCGAGCCTTCCACGCGGCGTTGCCGAGCAGCCAGTCGAAGCTCTCGGTCTGGAGCGCGAGGAGGTTCGGAACCTCGAGGGGCTCCTTGATCTTTGCAAAGGAGATGCGCAGCGGGGCGGTGCTGGCGCCGTTGTTCGTATTGGTCGAGGCGTTGCGCGAGGCGGCCAAGAGGGGGTCCTTCCGAGGGCTCGGACTCACTACGCGCGTACCGGTCCCTAGCGGAGCCCCTGGACGAAGAACCCTGAAACGGCTTAAAGGCCAGGTCAGGGGCTATAGGCCCAGGATGCCGATGCGAGGGGATGCCCCTGGTGACGGGCAGGGGGCAGCTAACAGGCAGCGCAAAGGGTCAGTGTAGCCACTTGGCCCACTGATGTCCAGGGCGAGTAATTCGCGACCCTCGTTGTTCTCAACTCCGCGCTACGTCGCGCCGTGCGGCGCACCTCGATACTGCCCGTTCGGTCGTCGATCCATGCCTCGGAAACGGATCGTTGTGACGACGCGTCCTGAGAATTGCGCGCTGCGTGCGGTTCGTCAAGGCCCCTGCCTCTGCGCGGCGCACGGCGAAGATCACCATACTCCGCTTCCCCGCGCCCGTACGACCGCCGCCACGCGAGTCCCCGGGAACGCCGAAAGGCGACCACCCAGATGGATGATCGCCCTTCAGGCTCAGAGCGTTACAGCACGCTCAGCAGGAGTCGCGAGACGCGACGAGGTCTTACTTGACCTCGACGGAGGCGCCGGCGCCCTCGAGGGCCTCCTTGGCCTTGTCAGCGGCTTCCTTGTTGACCTTCTCGAGGACCGGCTTCGGGGTGCCGTCGACGAGGTCCTTGGCCTCCTTCAGACCCAGGGAGGTCAGCTCACGCACGACCTTGATGACCTGGATCTTCTTGTCGCCGGCGCCGGTGAGGATGACGTCGAACTCGTCCTTCTCCTCGGCGGCCTCGGCGGCACCGGCGCCACCAGCGGCACCCGGGGCGGCAACGGCGACGGCCGCGGCGGCGGTGACGTCGAACTTCTCCTCGAACGCCTTCACGAACTCGGAGAGCTCGATGAGGGTCATCTCCTCGAACTGCGCGAGCAGGTCTTCCTGAGAGAGCTTCGCCATGATGGGCGATCCTTCCACTAAATCGGCAGGTGCCGGATGTACATGTGAGGCGGGCGTACTGTCGGCCCGCTGTGACCCGCTCCGCCGGCTAGGCGGCGGCCCGGATCATTGCGCGAGCCGAATTACTCGGCACCGCCCTGCTCGGCCTGCTTGGCACGGAGCGCGTCCACGGTGCGGACGAGCTTCGACGGCAGCGCCTGGAAGAGCTGAGCAGTCTGGGACTGCTTGCCCTTGAACGCGCCGGCCAGCTTGCTGAGCAGAACCTCGCGGGACTCGAGGTCCGCAAGCTTCTTGATCTCATCAGCGGAGAGCGCCTTACCCTCAAGGACACCGCCCTTGATGATGAGGTTCGGGTTCTCCTTGGCGAAGTCACGCAGCGCCTTCGCCGACTCCACCGGGTCACCGGTGACGAAGGCGACCGCGGTCGGACCAGTGAACTGGTCGTCCAGCGCGGTGATCCCGGCCTGGTTGGCCGCAATCTTGGTCAGCGTGTTCTTCACCACGGCGTACTGGGCGTTCTCACCGAGCGAACGACGCAGCGTCTTGAGCTGCGCGACGGTGAGACCCCGGTACTCGGTCAGCACAGCGGCGTTCGAGCTGCGGAACTGGTCCTCCAGCTCGGCCACCGAGGCAGCCTTGTCGGGCCTTGCCATAAGCGTCGGCCTCCTTCCGGGTGATGGGACCGCGCGGAAGGGGCTGAACAAAACAAAACGCCCCGGGCGCAGGCGCACGGGGCTCAGCTCGACCGCATCGAGAACGATCCGGGAACTCATCCACTGTCACCTGCGCGGGTCGCTCGCATCTCTCAGCGAATCCTTCGGCCTCCGCACCCTCACGGGCACAGCGACGACCAGCGGTCTTTGGCTTCCTCGGAAGAGTACGCGACACCGACGCCCCGGGGCAAATCAGCCCTGCCCGGCCGCCTGCCCGGCCTCCTGGAGCAGTTCGAACAGGTCGACGGTGTCCTCGGCGGGCGGCGCCTGGACGGCGGCGTGGGCGCCGTAGTCGCTGGAGGCGGCCCGCCTGTACACCGGCGAACAAAACCGCCCCCCGCGCCTCGGAAGGCGCGGGGGGCGGTTTCAGGACGCTGGAGCCGCGAGGGGCTCCTGAGCCTTCAGAGGGCTCAGACCGCGGCCGGGTCCTCCTCGACGAGGAGGTTGCGGGTGCGGTTCGGGTCGACCGGAATGCCGGGGCCCATCGTGGTGGCGATGGCGGCCTTCTTGATGTAGCGACCCTTGGCGGCGGACGGCTTCAGACGGAGGATCTCCTCCAGCGCGGCGCCGTAGTTCTCCACCAGCTTGGTCTCGTCGAAGGAGACCTTGCCGATGATGAAGTGCAGGTTCGAGTGCTTGTCGACGCGGAACTCGATCTTGCCGCCCTTGATGTCGTTGACAGCCTTGGCGACATCGGGGGTGACGGTGCCGGTCTTCGGGTTCGGCATGAGACCACGCGGGCCGAGGACGCGGCCGAGGCGGCCGACCTTGCCCATGAGGTCCGGGGTGGCCACCACGGCGTCGAACTCGTTCAGGCGGTTGCCCTTGGAGATCTCGTCGATGAGCTCGTCGGAGCCGACGATGTCGGCGCCCGCGGCGATCGCGGCCTCGGCACGGTCACCGGTCGCGAAGACCAGGACCCGGGCGGTCTTACCGGTGCCGTGCGGAAGGTTCACGGTGCCACGGACCATCTGGTCGGCCTTGCGCGGGTCGACGCCCAGACGGAAGGCCACCTCGACGGTGCCGTCGAACTTGGTGGTGGAGGTCTCCTTGGCCAGACGCACGGCCTCGAGCGGGGCGTAGAGCTTCTCCCGGTCGATCTTGGCGTCGGCAGCCCGGAGGGACTTGCTGCGCTTCACTTCTGCTCCTGTGTGTTCAGGTGTGGAGTCGTGGTGCGGGCCAGCGCGTGGCCCTGCCACTGAGACGGCATCCGATGTCCGGGTGCCGCCGGGGGCGGGGTGATCAGCCCTCGACCGTGATGCCCATGGAACGGGCGGTGCCGGCGATGATCTTCTCGGCGGCGTCCAGGTCGTTGGCGTTCAGGTCGGGCAGCTTGACCGACGCGATCTCGCGGACCTGGGCGCTCGTGAGCTTCGCGACCTTGGTCTTGTGCGGCTCGCCGGAGCCCTTGTCCACACCCGCGGCCTTGAGGATCAGCTTGGCGGCCGGCGGCGTCTTGGTGATGAAGGTGAAGGAACGGTCCTCGTAGACCGTGATCTCCACCGGCACGACCATGCCACGCTGCGACTCGGTCGCGGCGTTGTAGGCCTTGCAGAACTCCATGATGTTGACGCCGTGCTGACCGAGCGCGGGGCCGACCGGCGGGGCCGGGTTCGCCGCGCCGGCGTTGATCTGGAGCTTGATAAGCCCCGTGACCTTCTTCTTCTTGGGAGGCATAGCTCTCTCCGGGTCCTAGTGAGAGTTTTCAGCCGGTCCATCCGGTCATCCGGATGGAGGCATACCGCACAACGATAACGGGTATAGCTGCGCGGCCAAAAACCGAGCAGGTCAGAGCGGCTGTCACAGCCCCTCTGACCTGTCCGGAAACCTGGTGTGTCAGTTCTTCTGGATCTGGTCGAAGCTGAGCTCGACCGGGGTCTCGCGACCGAAGATCTCGACGAGGCCCTTGACCTTCTTCGAGTCGGCGTTGATCTCGTTGATCGTCGCCTGGAGGGTGGCGAAGGGGCCGTCGGTGACGGTGACCGAGTCGCCGACCTCGAAGTCCAGGACCTGCACCTCGACCTTGCGGGCCGGAGCCGGCTTGCCCTCGGCCTCGGCGGCCTCGCGGGCGGCCTTCTCCTCGGCCTCGGGGGCGAGCATCTTGACGATCTCGTCCAGGGTCAGCGGGTACGGGTCGTAGGCGTTGCCCACGAAGCCGGTCACGCCGGGCGTGTTGCGGACGACGCCCCAGGACTCGTTCGTCAGGTCCATGCGGACGAGCACGTAACCGGGCAGCTTGTTCTGCCGGACGTTCTTGCGCTCGCCGTTCTTGATCTGGACGATCTCTTCCTCGGGGACCTCGGCCTGGTAGATGAAGTCCTCGACGTTCAGCGAGACGGCACGCTGCTCCAGGTTGGCCTTCACGCGCTTCTCGTAGCCCGCGTAGGTGTGGATGACGTACCACTCGCCGGGCAGGCCGCGCAGCTCCTCGCGGAGCGCGGCGACGGGGTCGACCGGAGCGGCGGGCTCGGCGGCCTCTTCCGCGTCCTCGGTCTCGTCGGTCTCCTCGGCTTCGCCGGCCTCGGCCGACGCGGCCTCCTCGGCGGCCTCGACGTCGGCGCTCTCGGTGCCGTCGTCCTCGGTGTCCTCGGCCTCGACCTCGTCGGCCTCGATCGCGTCGGCCTCGACGTCCGCAGCCTCGTCCTGGTCCTCGTCGGCCGCCTCGACGATGTCGAGCTCGTCCTCGACGGACTCGGACTCGAAGGCGTCGTTCAGGTTCGCGTCAGACACGGTGGCTGCTTCTTCCTGCGATACAGATGGGGTGGAACAAAAAGTCAGCCGAAGACGTACTTGACTGCTTCCTGGAAGCCATAGTCAATCACGGTCACGAGGCCGATCATGATGACAACGAAGACAATCACCACAGTGGTGTACGTCGTCAGCTGGCCTCGCGTGGGCCAGACGACCTTGCGGAGTTCCGCGACGACCTGACGGTAGAAGAGCGCGAGACGGCCGAGAGGGCCCTTCTTGCCGCGCTTGCCGCCCTTCCGGGCCTTCTTCTTGGACTCCGGAGTGGCGTCTTCGGCATCAGGCATGTCGATGGAGCCTACGGCGTCCGTCACGATCTCTCACCTGATTCCGGGTCGTGGCCGTGCCGCGCCCGGGGTGGAGCCGCACGGCGGTGCAATGAAGTACGTACATGCGCACACAACCTGGCGGTGTGTGTAGCAGGGCCGGAGGGACTTGAACCCCCAACCGCCGGTTTTGGAGACCGGTGCTCTACCAATTGAGCTACGACCCTTTGTGGCTTCCCCAACCTACCGCATCGTGAGATGTGGTCGGTGCGGGCCAACGAGCAGTGAGTGTACGTGGTCATGGGCCCTCACGTCGAACAGAAACCGGTCCGACCTGCCGCCGGACCCGCCGACGACCGCGAATGACCGTTCCTGTCCGGTCCGTGAAACCTGTGTGCCGGGCCCGTTCGGGGTCTGGGACGATGGGCCGCATGAGCGCTGCTACCCCTCCCACCGAGCGCCGGGTCTCCGCCCGGATCGGTGCGATCTCCGAGTCCGCGACCCTCGCCGTCGACGCCAAGGCCAAGGCCCTCAAGGCCGCCGGGCGCCCGGTGATCGGTTTCGGCGCGGGTGAGCCCGACTTCCCCACGCCGGACTACATCGTCGAGGCGGCCGTGGAGGCCTGCAAGAACCCGAAGTACCACCGCTACACCCCGGCCGGCGGCCTGCCCGAGCTCAAGTCCGCCATCGCCGCCAAGACGCTGCGCGACTCCGGCTACGAGGTCGACGCCTCCCAGATCCTGGTCACCAACGGCGGTAAGCAGGCCATCTACGAGGCGTTCGCCGCGATCCTCGACCCGGGCGACGAGGTCATCGTCCCGGCCCCGTACTGGACCACGTACCCCGAGTCGATCCGCCTGGCCGGCGGCGTCCCGGTGGAGGTCGTGGCCGACGAGACGACCGGCTACCGGGTGTCGGTGGAGCAGCTGGAGGCGGCGCGCACGGAGCGGACCAAGGTCGTCCTCTTCGTCTCCCCCTCGAACCCGACCGGTGCCGTCTACAGCGAGGCCGACGCCGAGGCGATCGGCCGCTGGGCCGCCGAGCACGGGCTGTGGGTGCTCACCGACGAGATCTACGAGCACCTGGTCTACGGCGACGCGAAGTTCACCTCGCTCCCGGCGCTCGTGCCCGAGCTGCGCGACAAGTGCATCGTGGTCAACGGTGTCGCCAAGACCTACGCGATGACGGGCTGGCGGGTGGGCTGGATCATCGGCCCGAAGGACGTCGTGAAGGCCGCGACCAACCTGCAGTCGCACGCCACCTCCAACGTCAGCAACGTGGCGCAGGTCGCCGCGCTCGCCGCCGTGTCGGGGAACCTGGACGCGGTCGCCGAGATGCGCACCGCCTTCGACCGCCGCCGCCAGACGATCGTGCGGATGCTCAACGAGATCGAGGGCGTGTACTGCCCGACGCCGGAGGGCGCCTTCTACGCGTACCCGTCGGTGAAGGGGCTGCTCGGCAAGGAGATCCGAGGCAAGCGCCCGCAGGACTCGGTCGAGCTGGCCGCGCTGATCCTGGACGAGGTCGAGGTCGCCGTCGTCCCGGGCGAGGCCTTCGGCACGCCGGGCTACCTGCGTCTTTCGTACGCGCTGGGCGACGAGGACCTGGTGGAGGGCGTGTCCCGGATCCAGAAGCTGCTGGCCGAGGCGCGCGACTGAGCACATACCGATTTCGGTGACTGCGGGCCCCTGGTTCTCCGGAACCGGGGGCCCGTTCTCGCGTTCGGGCAAGGTCCCGATCGGGGAAACGGACTGTTCTCGTCCATTCGGGTGCGGCAGTATCGGCCGATGGAGCACGTTCACCGAGACCTCACCACCCTCCCCAAGGCCCATCTCCACCTGCACTTCACCGGCTCGATGCGGCCCTCGACCCTGCTGGAACTGGCCGACAAGTACGGGGTGCACCTCCCCGACGCCCTGAGGGGCGGCACTCCGCCGAAGCTGCGGGCCACGGACGAGCGCGGCTGGTTCCGCTTCCAGCGGCTCTACGACATCGCCCGCTCCTGCCTGCGCGAGCCGGAGGACATCCGGCGGCTGGTGCGCGAGGCGGCCGAGGAGGACGTCAGGGACGGCTCCGGCTGGCTGGAGATCCAGGTCGATCCGACCTCGTATGCGCCGCTGCTCGGCGGTCTGATCCCCGCCCTGGAGATCATCCTGGACGCGGTGGACGCCGCTTCCCGCGAGACCGGCCTCGGAATGCGGGTGCTGGTGGCGGCGAACCGGATGAAGCACCCCCTGGAGGCGCGCACGCTGGCCCGGCTCGCCGTGCGCTACGCGGACCGGGGCGTGGTCGGCTTCGGGCTCTCCAACGACGAGCGGCGGGGCATGGCGCGCGACTTCGACCGGGCCTTCGCCATCGCCCGTGACGGCGGGCTGCTCGCGGCCCCGCACGGCGGCGAGCTGACCGGGCCCGCCTCGGTCCGGGACTGCCTGGACGACCTGCGGGCGGCCCGGGTGGGGCACGGGGTGCGGGCGGCCGAGGACCCGCGCCTGCTGCGCAGGCTCGCGGAGCGCGGGGTGACGTGCGAGGTGTGCCCGTCGTCCAATGTGGCGCTCGGGGTGTACGAGAAGCCGCAGGACGTGCCGCTGCGGACGCTCTTCGAGGCGGGGGTGCCGATGGCGCTCGGCGCGGACGACCCGCTGCTCTTCGGCTCCCGGCTGGCGGCACAGTACGAGATCGCCCGCGAGCACCACGGCTTCACGGACGCGGAGCTCGCGGAGCTGGCCCGGCAGTCCGTGCGGGGCTCGGCGGCCCCGGAGGACGTACGGCGGAAGCTGCTGGCCGGGATCGACGACTGGCTGGCGGCCCCGGCGGGCGGCGCGACCGGGACGCAGGCGGAGGCGTCCGTGGCGGCCGGCGGCTAGCCGGTCGAACCCATCGGGCCGACCGGGGCCCGCTCAGAGCCCGGCGCGGTCGAACATTCGGGCCGCTCGGCGCCTGCTCAGAGCCCGACGCCGACCATCACCGGCTCGTTGACGAGGGTGATCCCGAAGGCGTCCTCGACACCGGCGACGACCTCGCGGGCGAGCGCCAGCAGGTCCTCGGTGGTGGCCTCGCCGCGGTTGGTGAGGGCGAGGGTGTGCTTGGTGGAGATCCGGGCGGGCCCGGAACCGTACCCCTTCACGAAGCCCGCCTTGTCGATCAGCCAGGCCGCGGAGGTCTTCACCGAGCCGTCCTCGCCGGCCGGGTAGGCGGGCGGGGTGACGTCGGGGCCGAGCCGCTCGGCGACGCGCGCGAGGAAGGCGGCGTACTGCCCGGCCGTCAGGATCGGGTTGGTGAAGAACGAGCCCGCCGACCACGTGTCGTGGTCCTCCGGGTCGAGGACCATGCCCTTGCCGGCGCGCAGCTTCAGGACGGTCTCCCGGGCCCGCGCGAGCGGCACCCGGTCACCCGCCTCGACGCCGAGGGCGCGGGCGGTCTCCGGGTACGCGAGGGGGGCGGACAGCCCGTCGGCGTCCTCCAGCTCGAAGCGGACCCGGAGGACCACATAGCGGTCGGGGTCCTGCTTGAAGCGGCTGTGCCGGTACGAGAAGGCGCACTCGGCGTTGGTGAGGACGACCGTCTCCTCGGCCCGGCGGTCGTACGCGACGACCTCGGTGATGGTGGCGGAGACGTCCTGCCCGTAGGCGCCGACGTTCTGGATGGGGGTCGCGCCGGCGGAGCCGGGGATGCCGGCCAGGCACTCGATCCCGGCGAGCCCGGCCTCGACGGTCCGCGCGACGGCGTCCGTCCAGACCTCACCGGCGGCGAGCTCCAGGCGGTTGCCGTCGAGGGCGAAGCCGCGGGTGGCGATGTGCAGGGCGGTGCCGTCGAAGCCCTTGTCGCCGATGACCAGGTTGGAACCGCCGCCGATGACGAGCAGCGGGGTCCCGGAGGCGTCGGCCTCGCGGACCGCGGCGATCACCTCGTCGTCCGTGGTGGCGGTGACGAGCCGGGTGGCGGGCCCGCCGAGCCGGAAGGTGGTCAGGGGGGCGAGGGGGGCGTCTTCGATGTGCTGCACGGGCTCAAGAGTACGGGGCCTATCTGTCCTGAAAGATGATCTGTCTTTCAGGACAGATAGACAGCCGTCAGGCCAGCCGGACCACGGCCCGGCTCATGCCCAGGACCTTCTGCCCGGCGCTGGTCGCCGTGATGTCGACCCGCACCTGCTGGTCGTCGAGCTTGGCGGCCACCTTCGCGGAGACCTCGATCACGGCGCCCTGGTCGTCGTTCGGGACGACGACCGGCTTGGTGAAGCGGACGCCGTACTCGACGACGGCGGCCGGGTCGCCGGCCCAGTCCGTCACGACGCGGATCGCCTCGGCCATGGTGAACATGCCGTGGGCGATGACGTCGGGCAGGCCGACCTCGCGGGCGAACTTCTCGTTCCAGTGGATCGGGTTGAAGTCACCGGAGGCGCCCGCGTACCGGACGAGGGTGGCGCGGGTCACGGGGAAGGTCTGCGCGGGCAGCTCGGTGCCGACCTCGACCTCGTCGTAGGCGATCTTCGCGGTCACGGTCAGGCCTCCTCGGGGGCGCGGGACACGAGCTTGGTCCAGGCGGTCACGACGTGCTCGCCGGTCTCGTCGTGGACCTCGCCGCGGATGTCCAGGATGTCGTTGCCGGCGAGGGACTTGATCGCCTCGATGGTGCTGGTCACGGAGAGGCGGTCGCCGGCGCGCACGGGGCGGGTGTAGGCGAACTTCTGGTCGCCGTGGACGACACGGCTGTAGTCCAGGCCCAGCTGGGGGTCCTCGATGACCTGGCCGGCGGCCTTGAAGGTGATGGCGAAGACGAAGGTCGGCGGGGCGACGACGTCGGGGTGGCCGAGGGCCTTGGCCGCCTCCGGGTCGGTGTACGCGGGATTGGCGTCCCCGATCGCCTCGGCGAACTCGCGGATCTTCTCGCGGCCGACCTCGTAGGGCGGGGTGGGCGGATAGGTCCGGCCCACGAAGGACTGGTCGAGCGCCATGGACTCGATACCTCCTGCTGGTCCTGCTGGATTGTTGCCTACAAACGCTGGTGCGTTGCCTACAAACGACGCGAGGCCGCCCCCGGCTGGGGACGGCCTCGTGTACGAGCCTGTTTAGCGCGTCTCGCGGTGCGCGGTGTGCGAGTTGCAGCGAGGGCAGTGCTTCTTCATCTCAAGACGGTCCGGGTTGTTACGCCGGTTCTTCTTGGTGATGTAGTTCCGCTCCTTGCACTCCACGCAGGCCAGCGTGATCTTCGGGCGGACGTCGGTGGCAGCCACGTGAGTGCTCCTTGACGGACGGGTGGACGGATGAACGCAGAAAAGAGTAGCCGATCGTAGGACCGACCCCACAATCGGCTACTGAGGGTAGCGGTGACCGGACTTGAACCGGTGACACAGCGATTATGAGCCGCTTGCTCTACCGACTGAGCTACACCGCTTTGATGATCCGGATCCCGCCCGAAGGCGGGTCCTTCTCACCAGAGCCCCAATACGGAATCGAACCGTAGACCTTCTCCTTACCATGGAGACGCTCTGCCGACTGAGCTATTGGGGCGAGCGAGGAAGACATTACACGGTCCTCCGCCCATCACCCAAATCCGTTTCCGCGGGTACCCGCGCGCACGCGTCCCCACCCCCTCCTAGGCCACTCGTGCCCTCATCAGTACGACTATTGCGCTCCTCCTCGAAGGCGGTCGGGGCCGCCCCTAGGCTCGGGCCCACGCTGCGTGATCTTGATCTTGGCGAGCCCGTGAGGAGCCCGATGTCAGCCGACAGCAAGCAGCCCCAGCCGCCGCCCGACGACCGGCCCGCGGCCGCCGCGGCCGAGGCCACGTCACTGCTGCTCTCGAACGCGCGGCTCACCGACGGCCGCACCGTCGACGTGCGGCTCGGCGGCGGCCGGATCGAGGCCGTCGGCACCGCGGGCAGCCTCACCGCCGTCGGAGCCCGCGTCGACCTCGCCGGCTACCTGCTGCTGCCCGCCCCCGCCGAGCCCCACGCGCACGCCGACACCGCGCTCACCGCCGACTCCCCCGGCCCCGTCTCGTACGCCGCCGAGGAGGTCCAGCGCCGGGCCACCGAGGCCGCACTGCTCCAGCTCGGACACGGGGCGACCGCGCTGCGCGCCCATGTGCGGATCGGCGACGTGCACGGCCTCGGGCCGCTGGAGGCCGTGCTCCAGGCCCGGCGCTCGCTGCGGGGCCTCGCCGACCTGACGGCCGTGGCGGCGCCCCGGCTGCTGACCGGCGCGGCCGGGGCCGACGGGCTGGCGATGCTGCGGGACGCGGTGAAGATGGGCGCCGGGGTGGTCGGCGGCTGTCCGGACCTGGACCCGGACCCGACGGGTTACGTGGAGGCGGTCCTGGGGGTGGCCGCCGAGCACGGCTGCCCGGTGGACCTGCACATCGACGGTGACGACCCGGCCCGGCTCGCCCGGCTGGCGGCGATGGCCGGCGGGTTGCGGCCCGGGGTGACCATCGGGCCCTGCGCCGGGCTCGGCCGGCTGCCGGCCGAGCAGGCACGGCGTGCGGCGGACCAGCTGGCGGCGGCCGGGGTGACGGTGGTCTGTCTGCCGCAGGGGGGCTGCGGGGCCACCGAGCTGCGCGGCGCGGCCCCGGTGCGGCTGCTGCGGGCCGCCGGGGTGCGGGTCGCGGCGGGTGGCGGGGCGCTGCGGGACCTCTCCAACCCGGTGGGGCGGGGCGATCCGCTGGAGGCGGCGTATCTGCTGGCCTCGCTGGGCGGTCTGGGGCCGCAGGAGGCGTACGGGGCGGTGAGCACGGGCGCGCGGGCGGCGATGGGTCTGCCGGAGGTACGGGTGGAGGCGGGCTTCCCGGCGGAGCTGCTCGCGGTGCGGGGGACGCGGCTGGCGGGCGTGCTGTCCCTCGCGTACAGCCGGATCGTGGTGCACCGGGGGCGGGTGGTGGCCCGGACGAGTGCGGTGCGGGAGTACTGCGACTCGGCGGCGGCGCTCGATCTGCCGCGGCAGGCGCGGCCGGACTCGGGAGGCCCGGCGGGGCCCGGGGCCGTACGGTCGTGAGTATGCGCGTAGTCATCGCTGGAGGACACGGAAAGATCGCCCTGCGTCTGGAGCGGCTGCTCGTCGCGGGCGGACACGAGCCGGTGGGGATCATCCGCCGCCCCGACCAGGCCGACGACCTGCGGGAGGCGGGCGCCGAACCGGCCCTGATGGACCTGGAGTCGGCCTCGGTGGAGGAGGTCGCGGGCATTCTGCAGGGCGCCGACGCGGCCGTCTTCGCGGCCGGCGCGGGCCCGGGCAGCGACGCGGCCCGCAAGGAGACGGTGGACCGGGGCGCGTGCGTGCTGCTCGCGGACGCGGCGGAACGCGTGGGCGTACGCCGTTTCCTCGTCGTCTCCTCGATGGGCGCCCAGGCGGGCCACGAGGGCGACGCCGTCTTCGACGCCTACCTGCGCGCCAAGGGCGCCGCGGACGACGACGTCCGCTCCCGCAAGGGCCTGGACTGGACGATCCTGCGGCCCGGCATGCTCACCGACGACGCCGGCACGGGCCTGGTCCGCCTGGAGGCCCACACCGGCCGCGGCCCGATCCCCCGCGACGACGTGGCCGCGGTCCTCGCCGAACTCCTCGACACCCCGGCCACGGCGGGCCTGACCCTGGAACTGATCTCCGGCTCCACCCCGGTGGCGGTCGCGGTCCGGGACGTCGCGGGCAACTGACCGCCCGGGCCCGGAAAGCCGCCGCACAACGAGAGAAGGTCCCCGGTGCGAACACCGGGGACCTTCTGCATCGCGTGGCGGCGCCAGGATTCGAACCTGGGTAGGCTAAGCCGACGGATTTACAGTCCGCTGCCCTACGTCTGGGCAACGCCTTTCTGAGCTGTGCGAGTTCCCTGACCACAAGGTTGTGCCGCCACCTCCGTCCACACCTCGTCCAGGCCCGTGCGGCCACGGCCGTCAACGTCGGAGACAGACCGATGGGCAGCCAGGCAAGATGACGGCCATGGCACGCCGGGGGCGCACTGCGCACGTTCTCAAGTTGGTCTTCTGGGCTGCCCTCAGCGTAGGGGGCCTCATCTGGACGGTGTTCGCTCTCCAGCGGGTGAAACTGGAGGACGCTGACACCGCAGGGGTGCTTACGGTGTTGCCTGGCGCTCTAGGCGCTGCCTTCGGCGCGTGGGGAGTGTTGGTCGGCATCAAAGGTCTACGCGCCCAGCGCACTCCCGAGGTCATCGCAGCGGAGCTAGCCCAGCTCGTCCTCCGAGCCGAGGGGCGCCAGTATCGTCAACTCCTAGCCAGCGGACAGGAAGCACCCCACGGCAGGATCGACGTCGCCTTTACCGCAGCGTCCCCGGACGTAAGCGGTTCCGCTACAACCGGCAGCTTGGAATCGGTCGCTCCCTACTACCGTCAGCTGAAGCCCGGCAGGCTGGTTATCACGGGAACGCCCTCGCCACCAGCAAACACTAGTTCGAGTAGCGATGCAGGCGCCGGCAAGACGGTTCTCGCGCTTGCCCTACTGCTCGACCTTGTCCGCGAACGCTCCGCCGGAGAGCCGGTCCCCATCCGCCTGACAGCATCTTCTTGGCCAGGTGGGGAGATCCGAACTTGGCTCACCGAGCAGCTGATTCATTCATACGGCTTAAATCGGCGAGATGCCCTCCAGGTAGTTGAAGCGGATCTCGTTTTCCCTGTGATCGACGGTCTCGACGAGATGGACAAGCGGAATGAAGTCGGCTATACATCGCGCGCTTCTAACCTCGTTCGCGCAGTCGAAAGGTTTGAAAGTGGTGGGCTGCATCGCCCTGTAGTCATCACTTCCCGCCGAGAGCACTACGACGAGCTAATCTCTCTCGACACTCAACCGCGCAGAGTTGCCCATCTCACGATTCTACCGGTCGATGCCGCCAGAGCGCATAAGTACCTGCTGGATCGGATTGCGAATACTCCCGTTAGCTTGCAACGATGGAGACCCATCCTCACGGCACTGGAGGAGGCGGCCTCGCCGAGTGGGACTCATCGGCTAGACTGCATCGCACTTTCCCGGGCCCTTGACACGCCATGGCGACTAACACTGGCGATAACGGTATTCCAGGAAAGGACGCCAGATGGATCTTACGCGCGGAATCCCTCCGACTTGCTCACCTTGGCGGCAAGCGGGCGACTTTATGAATTCCTTCTCGATCGATTCGTTGGGGCCACAATCTCCGCGCATCAGATCGGCGAGCCCGACAGAATCGGAACCCGCAAGTCGGGCCCGATTCGGCACCTAGAGGCGCAATACACCTGGAAGTACCTTGCAACGCTTGCCCGCTACCTAAACTCAAACGCCACAGGAACGGGTGGCTCCCCGAGAATCATTGATGGGCGCCCCCTCAGCAGCACAGACATCATCCCTCACGAACTTTGGCCAGCCGCCGGACTACGCCTCCCCCGGTGGGTGGAGCGATTTCTTATCGGGTCACTCGCCACGGCCACCGCAGTGATCGGTTGGCGTTACTCGGCTGCTCGAATCGAGATGCCCTTCGAAATTTACCTTTCAATCACAGTTCTTGCCGTGCTCGTTTTCACCTTCGTTCTGGCAGGGCAAGCCTGGCCGTCTCCTCAACATGTTGACTTGCGCTGGTTTCGATCGCCTGCCTATAGGCGCCAGCTGCTGAGAGATATCGCCATTACCTTCACAGTGGCCCTCCTCGTAAGCTCCCTTTTCGGAATTTATCAGCTTTACACGGGGAAGAACCTGAGGGAGGCTGTAACAGGGGCTACCGCTCTTGGCGTCACGTTGGGTCTCATCAACTCGCTATCGGAGACCCTACGGGAAAAGATCCTCTCCACGCATAGTCGCGCAGTCACAAATCCTCGTGAAATCATCCGAGAAGACTCGGCAATTCTCTCCTTCTACATTCTCGGCTCATCGGTAGTTGCGGGCGTCATTACAGTCACGCAAGATGGGCCCCTCGTCTGGGTGCCAGGCATTATGATCGGGGGCTTCCTACTAGCCTTCCTTCTCAAGTCCGGGCGCGCCTCAGTGCGGTACTGGATTTTCCTCGCCTATACCAGGAGGAAACTGCCTCTACGGCTCTGCCGCTTCCTCGATGCCGCCTACCAAGTGGGCATTCTTCGAGTCTCAGGAACAGCTTGGCAGTTCCGGCATCGAGAATTGCAGGATCACTTGGCGATCCGCCCGAGCCATCCGATCATCTAGTGTAAATCGAGAATCGCGTCTGCCTAAAATCGGCATCAAAGCGGAGGAATCACAGTGGTAAGCCGTAGCCCGCGAGGGACATATTTGCTAGTTGCGGAAAAGCTGCGGGGGGACATCACTGAAGGATTGATCGAAGAAGAACTACCCTCTGAAGCCTCTCTAATGCAGCTACACAAAGTATCTCGCAATACTGTGCGGCGCGCCCTGAAAGAGCTTGAGAAGATGCACCTCATCGCACCAGTCCCTGGCATCGGATGGCGCGTCACTCAAGACGGTTCGATCACACCACTTTCCGATCGGATGGTCGCTTTGATCTCAGAGGACGGTCTGAAAATCGGTGATCGTTACCCATCCGAAGCTGCCCTCTGCCAGAGATTCGGTGTGTCGCGTACGGCCGTTCGACGTGCTCTAGCCCTCATGGAGGGAAGTGGGCTCCTGAACACCGTCCGGGGCAAGGGGCGAACCGTGCGTGCGCTCCCGGCTTCGCCCGAGCAGCCGTAACCTTGGCACCCATGGGGCTTACTGAGTGGGCGTACTCGCTCTCCGAATCGCTGCTGTCCGAGCCGTTGCCGCGCCGGTGGGCACACTCCCTGGGGGTCGCCAAGCGGGCTCGGTCCCTGAGCCCGATCCTCGGGAAGGACGCCGAGCTGTTGGAGGCCGCAGCCGTCCTGCACGACATCGGCTACTCGCCCTCCATCGCCACCACCGGCTTTCACCCGCTCGACGGCGCCCGGTTCCTGCGCGACCAGGAGGGGGGCGACGAGCGGGTCGTACGGCTCGTCGCTCATCACTCCTGCGCGCTCCTGGAGGCCGAGGAGCGAGGGCTCCGGCATGAGCTGGAGACGGAGTTCGAGCTGGAGCGGCCGGAGCTGGTGGACGCGCTCATCGTGTCCGACATGACGACGACGCCGGACGGCGAGCACACCACGCCGGCGGCCCGGCTGGACGAGATCGTGCAGCGGTACGGCCCGGACACGATCGTCGGCCGCTTCATCCAGCGGGCGGCGCCGGAGATCTACGCCGCCAACGACCGCGTGGAGCGCCGCCTGGCCGCTGCGGCCGGCGCTCAACCGATGTAGGGCTCGCGGCGGGACTCATCCAGGCCGTGCGCGATGCGCAACCGCATGGACGGGTGAATGTCCAGGTCATCGAGGTCCGCGGGGTCCACCCAGCGGACCTCTTTGGACTCACTGCTGGTGCGGAGATCACCCCCCACGGCGTGAGCCCTGAAGCAGATCGAGAACTGCTGCCGCACCTCGCCGTCGTCGTACGCGAGCACGTGTTCAGGGTCCGTGTAGAGCCCGACGATGCCGTCCACCTCAACACGGATCCCGGTTTCCTCCTCCACCTCGCGGACGGCCGTGTCGGCGATGCGCTCGCCGATGTCGTGGCCACCACCGGGAAGGGCCCACAAGTCATTGTCCGTCTTGTGGATCAACAGCAGCCGACCAGCCGCGTCTCGGACGACGGCCGTGACCGAGGGCACGACGGAGTTCGCCTTGGGAGCCGTCGGGTCGCGGAAGTAGTCGATGCGGCTCATGAGCCCGCACCTCCCAGATCGAAGGGCGACGAGATGGGTCGGGCGCTCTCCCAGACTCGCTCAACGCTCTCAGCGTAGGCGTCGAATAGCTCGCCCCCGGGGACGCGCTGAAGGTGCAGGACCGGCGCCAGGTAGGCGCCGACGCCGTACAGGTGGCCGTTGGCCAGCATCTCGTCATCCGCCCGATAGATCGAGTTGTAGAGCGTGGTGGAGTGCAGCCGGAACTCCACCCCGGGCAGCCCGAACAACTGCGCGTAGTTGACCAGCGCGTTGCGAATTTTGCTCGCCATCGCACCACCGATGCCCTCGTCCGCCCCGCGCACGGCGACCGCGGCGGAATCGGGGTCGCCCAGCATGAACCGCACCGGGACGCCGGCCGCCGACTTCTCCTTGACAACCTGGTGGAAGGCGGCGTCCTCAGTGAGCCAGAAGCCCGAGTAGACCAACACGTCGAAGTGCCGCGTTGCTCGGGCATACAGCTGCGGCCACAGCCGGTTCGGGACGACCGAACGGTGCGGATACAGCCTCACCAGCTCAGCGTTGCCGGCCTCCGTGACCTCCGCCGCCGTCCGCTCCTCCGGCCACAGATACGACACCTCGCGCTGGAGGAGCGATGCCGTCGCGTACTTGAAGCGGCGGTACGGCTGACGCTTGGGATCGTTGATCCAGCGCTCCACCGTCTTGGCGGACACCCCTAACCGATCGGCGACCTGATCGAGCGTCATGCCGCTCTCCACGATCGCACCGCGAAGCCGCTCGTTGGCCATGCCGTGCACTCCCCCCGTCAGGGACGACTTGGGACGACTGCACCGTAGCGAAGACGTCCTGAAGTCGTACATGCGCGGAGTCCAGCGTCTGCCGTGATCGAGCCAAGCTGAATGCATCGAGCGGGACGGACTCGCAGCCTCAAAGAAGCAAGGGACTTGACGATGCGAATCCTTCTCCGCATGATGAGGAACAGGTAATACATGTACCTCATTGAGCTTCGGGCTCGATGCGAGGTGCTGCGCTCGACGCCCGGAGAGCTCCGTGTAGGCGGGTCGGCTCGATGGAAGCGCCCGGTGCTTGAGAACTGAACAGCGTGATGAGGGTTCGCCGCCTGTCCTTGGGCACAACAAGGCGGCCGGCGCGGCACAGGTCCGCGCGCTCAGCCCCTCCGCAGCCGTTCGGCTGCGGCCGGTTGCCTCCTCCGCCCGTCCGGTCCCTTCGCGGGGCCGTACGGGCGGGGTCGAGGGGAGCCGGATGGTTCCAACGGCAAGAGGCCCCGGTGCGGGAACACCGGGGCCTCGGTTCGGGCCGTTCCTCTGAGAAGGGAGCACGACCCAATGAAGTCCATCGCTGCACTTCAGACGGCCGTTACGGCCGTGGCATTCGACGGTGAGCCGTCGGACGCCGAGCTGGACGCGATCGAGCAGGAGATGCCGCTGATCCTGGCGGAGGTCGACCTGCTCGACGCGCAGATCATGACGCTGGACCGTCCGGCCACGGTGCTGGACGAGCGGCGCATCCGCCGGGCCCGAAACCGGGTCTTGGTCGAGCGCCGGAACCTGACCAACCGCGCCGGCGTGACGATGGGCGGTGCGGCATGACGTACACCGCGCACCTGGCCAACCCGTTCACGGGTGAGTGGGAGCTGTACGTGGTGCTCAAGGAGCACCGCTCCGCCGACTGGCCCGCCCACGACTTCAAGCGGGTCTCGGTCCCGACCTGGGCGGAGCGGATCGAAGCACTGGCCCTGCTCGGCTACGAGCCCGACAACGCCGAGGGCGACTGGGAGTGGCAGGAGCTGTCCGGCCCCGACGAGGACCGCGTCCGCCTGCTCGCCTCCCTCGACGTCCGCCTGATCGGCGGTGCCGCATGAACCGCCTCACCTTCTGGTGCCTGCTCGCCCTGTGCGTCGCCGTGGAGGTCCTGGGGCTGGTCGTCGGCCGCCGGGACGTCCACTACGCCGGAGGGATCGCCGGTGTGGGTGTGATCGCCGTGGCACGGATCCTCTGGCTGGCCCGCCGGGACGGGGGTGAGTCGTGAACGCCACCGGCAAGCCCCTGAGCCGGGTGCAGAAGCTGGTGCTCGGTGTCGCGTTCGTGCCGATGCTTGCCACCGGCGGCGCCGGCGCCTATGGCACCTACACCAACATCAAGGCCGCATACGGCTCGGGAACGGCGGTGGGTGCGGTCGCGGCCGGTGAGGGTGCGACTGCGGTTCTCGCGGTGGTGCTGCTCGGGCTGACTCTGCTGGGGCAGTCGGCCCCGGCGGTGATCCGGGCGGGGCTGTGGGCTCTGCCTGCTGCGGCGTCCGCTATGTCGGCCATGGCCGCCACCGGCGCGGGTGAGATCGTCATCTACGCGCTCACTCCGTTGGCCATGACGGCGTCTGCCGAGGGCGCCGCGTTCCTGGCCCGACGGATTGTGGTCTACCGCGACGGCCGCGACGCCGAAGCCGAGCGCCGCGCCGCCGAGGTCGTCCAGGCCCTCGCCTATCACCGGGCACGGGCGGCGAACCACCCCGACGAAAAGGTCCGTCGACAGTCGGAGCTGGAGTCGTGGAAGCTGGCCAAGCGGGTCGGTACGGGCGATCTCGCGCTCGGCGAGAAGCTGCTCGATGTCCAGCGCACCCAGCTCACCACCGGCGCCGAGGCGGCCCTCACCGCCATGTACGCCATCACCCCGAGCGCCGGCCCGGCCGGTGAACCGGTCGAGATGACGGTGGAGCTGGAGGTCGACCGGTCCACCCGACCGATCCACTTCCCGAATGCGGAGGAATCGACCCAGACCGGTATGGAACGGTCTACCTCTGAGCAGGCCGTTCCGGCCCTGGAGCCCGTTCCCGTCGAGTACGGCCGCGCGCACGACCTGTTCGAGCAGGAAGAGTCCACCCCGCCCGACGTGGTGGCGCCGGTGGAGTCGACCGGTCCGGCCGTGGTCCGTGCGGTCGCGGCCGAGCCGTCGACCCCGCGCCGGGTGACCCGGCGGGTGCCCGAGGCCGCCAAGTCACCGCAGCCGCGCCGCACGAAAAATGAGCTGCTGGCGGAAGCGCGGCAGTTCACGGAGTCGTGGCCGGTGGAGCATCTGACGGCCGACCGGATCCGCAAGGCGCTGCGCACGTCGCCGGAGAAGGGGCGGTGGCTGCGCGACACCCTGAAGGCTGAGAGGGCGGCGGCGTGAGCGGGCTGCGTATCGGTTCGGTGTGTACCGGTTACGGCGGGCTGGACATGGCCGTCCAGGCCGCCATGGGCGGGGCGCCGGCGTGGGTCGCGGACAACGACTCCGGGGCGGCCCGCATCCTGGCCCACCACCACCCTCAAGTGCCGAACCTCGGCGACATCACCGCCGTGGACTGGCACGCCGTGGAGCCGGTCGACGTCATCGTCGGCGGGTATCCGTGCCAGCCCTTCTCCACCGCCGGCAAGCGGAAAGGAACCGCCGATGAGCGGCACATCTGGCCGTACATCGCGAACGCCCTTCGCGTTCTACGACCCCGAATCGCAGTCTTTGAGAACGTCGCAAACCACCTTCGACTGGGATTTGCCGATGTCCTCGCCGACCTTGCCCGCCTCGGGTTCGATGCGCAGTGGTGCCTTGTACGCGCATCGGAGGTCGGCGCTCCCCACCAACGCCAGCGTCTCTTCGTCCTCGCCGTTGCTGCCGACCCCGACGGCCTCGGAGGCGACGGGCGCCGGGCACGCGGCGCAGGGCGGGATGAACCTCCGCCACACCGTCACGCTCCTCCCGACACCAGCGGCGAGGGACTGGAAGTCCGGCGAGTCGAACCTCATTGGAACGAACGCCAGGCCGCTGAACGAGGTCGTGGTGAACCTCCTACCGACACCGACGCGAGCGGACGGAGAGCGGACGAGCCCGACGTTCGGCCAGGGCAACCCGACGCTGACTGGGGCCGTTTCGCCCCCGCCATCACCCGCTGGGAAGCCGTCACCGGACGACGTGCCCCCTGGGCAACTGACGATCGACGCCGCCTGAACCCCGCCTTCGTCGAATGGCTCATGGGCCTCGAAGCCGGCCACGTCACGACCGTGCCCGGCCTGACCCGCACCCAGCAACTCAAGGCCCTCGGCAACGGCGTCGTCCCCCAACAGGCCGAAGCCGCCATTCGTCTCCTGCTCGCCCAGTCCGCGACCGGACCGGTCGCCTCCATGACCTCACCGAGGAGAACCCATGGAATCGCTGCCTGAACCCGCCCGGATCGTCCAGCTCCCGGACGGCACCTACACCTACGCCGACCAGCTCCCGGCGACGTTCCAGCCGGCCGCCGGGCCGCAGGTCATTCATCAGCACATTCACCAGGCACCGCCGGACCGCACGGTGCAGCGGATCGCGCTCGGCTCCGGCATCGGCGCCGGCACCGTCGCGGCCGGGGTCTACTTCGGGCCCCTTCTCGTCGGTGCGCTGACCACGATCGCCGCGAACCTGGCCCTGCTCGCGTTCCTCGCCGTCGTCCTCGCCTGGGGCGTCCACACGGTCGTGAAGTCGATCGGCGGCCCGGACGGCAAGGCCGCCGCCAAGACCCTGGCCCGTGCCCGCAGGAAGGGGAAGTGACATGTTCCGTGCCGGAGACAAGGTGTTGATCCTCGCGTGCGAGGACGACCCCCGCGCGATCGGCAAGACCGGCCGCGTCCTGGACGAGGTCCCGCCCGGCCCGCTCACGGAACACCGGTGGACCGTCGACCGGATCAGCATCTGGATCGCCCCCGTCCTGGTCCACACCCACGAAATCCGCAAGGTCGACTCCTGACCCGCTGCATCCCGCAGGACTGACGCCTGCCTGTCCGCCCTCCGGCCCCGTGCTGGGGGGCGGGTGGGGAGTCGGGACAGCCCCGGCACCTCTTCCGAAGAGAGGCTGAGCATGACGACGCACTACCCCCGACGGGACGGACGGCCGTTAGCGGGCTGGATCGACCTGCCTGCAGACATCCGGGAACACCTCGCCAGCCAGGTACCCGCCCGCCTCCAGAGGATCATGTACAACACCGAGGTGGGTGAGGTGCCGGCAGACCAGTTCGCCGCCGCCATCGCTGAGGCAGATCGCAAGCTGGCCGAGCTGCTGGCCGCCGACCCCGACGCCCGTCAGTACTTCGGCGACTGGACGTTCGCAGCGGTGGCCGACACGTCCGACCCGATGGGGGCGGCGGAAGCGGAGTACTACCTCTGTGACGCGCTGATCGAGTACGGCGAGCGGCACTACGGCGACCGGGCCGGCGTCTGGAGCCTGCCAATCCTGGATCCCTCCCTCTACGGCCTGTTCAAGGAATCGCGCTGACCGGACCCTGACGGCTGCCTGTCCACCCCTGGCCCCACGCCGGGGGTGGGTGGGGAGTCGGGACAGCCCCGGCCCCAGAGAGGGACCGATCGTGGCCAGCACGCAGAACGCCGAGCAGGACCCGAACTACCCGAAGCTCACCGCCGGAGAGCACGCCCGGATCGCGTTGAACGTCGCCCGGATGTGCAAGCGCTCCCTGGCCGGTGAGAACGCCGACCGCTCCGACCTGGAGCGCAAGGTCGACCGGATCATCGACGGCGCCCGCAAGCGCGCCGAGAAGAACGGCCGCAAGTAGCTGTGCCCCGGGGCGGCCGACAGCCGCCAAGCATCCCGACCGCCCCGGGCCCTTGTTCCCTCCCCTGTCGAGAGAGGAAGCACTTCAGTGAAGCACCCCGAGGACGACAACGAACTGTTCAACCGCCTGGAAGCAGAGATGGCCGCCGACGCCGGCGCCGAGGTGGTCGACCTGGACAAGGCCCGCGCCGCCCGCGACACCACCCCCAGCACTACCGTGGTCGACCCGACCGAGCCGGAGGGCGAGCGGCCGTTGGTCGACCTGCCGAGGCCAGTGGCGACCGGGCCGGGCTACCTGGGTCGACTGGCCGGGGCCAAGCGTCGGGACGTGATTCCGGTCTGGCTGCGGTCTACCTCTGAACTGCGCACGGCGGCCGGGTGGGTGGCCCGCCACTACACCCACACCGTCGGCTACCACGCGCTGCGCGCGCCGATCTACGCCGCCCGGCTCGCGCTGCAGTCGCCCGCGGGGACGGCCCGGTTCATCGGCGGCACGATGCGGTGGGTGTCCGACCGCGAGGGTGAACCGGTCCGCGCTGCCGCCGTACGGCGGGAGGACGCGGCCGAGTACCTGCGGCTGTCCGCGCAGCGCGACAGCCGCGTGAAGCTGCGCATGATGGTCGCCGCCCTCGCCATGTTCGTCGGCCTCACCGTCGCGCTCGCCATCTACGTCCTCGCCCCCGGATGGGTCCAGGCCCTCTCGGTCGGCACGGTCGTACTCGCCCTCGGCGCCGCAGGCCGCAAGGCCGACGCCCCGGTCATCCACCGCGCGGTCGAGCTGCCCAAGGCCAGCAAGCTCACCTCCGACATCGTGCTCCGCGCGCTCGGAGCCCTCGGTATCCCCGCGATCAACCAGGCGCAGGGCAAGGGCCGGGACGGGTTCGAGTTCACGGCCCCCATCACCCGCGACGGCCCCGGATGGCGCGCGCAGGGCAACCTGCCCTACGGCGTCACGGTCACGGACGTCATCGAGCGCCGCGAGCGTCTGGCGTCCGGCCTGCGTCGTCCGCTGGGCTGCGTGTGGCCCGAGCCGGCCTCGGAGGAACACCCCGGCCACATGGTGCTGTGGGTGGGTGACCAGGACCTGACCAAGGCAAAGAAGCCCACCTGGCCGCTGGCCAAATCGGGCAGCGTGGACCTGTTCAAGCCCGTCGCCTACGGCACCGACCAGCGCGGACGCTGGGTCGACGTCACCCTGATGTACATCGCCGGGGTGATCGGCGCGATCCCCCGCATGGGCAAGACGTTCCTGCTGCGTCTGCTGCTGCTCATCGCCGCGCTCGACCCGCGCGCCGAGCTGCACACGTACGACATGAAGGGCACCGGCGACCTCGACCCGGTCGGCAACGCCGTCTCCCACCGGCACGCCGCCGGCGACGACGACGAGTCCATCAACTACGCGCTTGCCGACTTCCGCGCGCTGCGCGAGGAGCTGCGCCGCCGCACCAAGGTGATCCGGGGCCTGCCCCGGGACATCTGCCCCGAATCGAAGGCCACCTCCCAGCTCGCCGACAAGCGCTCCTTGGGGCTGCACCCGATCGTCGTCGGGGTGGACGAGTGCCAGGTTCTGTTCGAGCACGCCGAGCACGGCAAGGAGTTCGAGGAGATCGCGACCGACCTGGTCAAGCGCGGTCCCGCCACCGGGATCGTGCTGCTGCTCGCCACCCAGCGCCCCGACGCCAAGTCGCTCCCGACGGGCATCTCGGCGAACGCCGGCGCCCGCTGGTGCCTGAAGGTCATGGGCCAGACCGAGAACGACATGGTGCTGGGCACCTCCGCCTACAAGCGCGGTGTCCGCGCCACCATGTTCGCCTGGGGCGACAAGGGCATCCACTACTTCGTCGGCGAAGGATCCGACGCCCGGATCGTCTCCGCCGTCTACGTCGACGCCCCCGGTGCCGAGGCCATCGGCGCCCGCGCCCGCGCCGCCCGCGAGAAGGCCGGGCTCCTCACCGGCTACGCCATGGGCGAGGCGCCGGAGGTCGTGACCGGCCCGGCCTACGACCTGCTCGCCGACATCCTCGCCGTCGTCCCCGCCGCCGAGGCCAAGGTGTGGTCCGAGACCGTCGTGGCCCGACTCGCCGAACTCCGCCCTGAGGTCTACGACGGGTGGGAGCCCGACGCGCTCGCCGCGGCGCTCAAGCCGCACGGCATCTCCACCGTCCAGGTCGGCCGCCGGGTGGACGGCAAGGTCATCAACCGTCGGGGCATCACCCGCGCCCACATCGCCGATGCGGTCGCTCAGCGTGACGGGAAGCGGGACGCGGGATGACCGTCCGGAGCCGCTAGCGCTAGCAGCAACCCCCGCTAACGTTAGCGGCTCCGCTAGCACCCCAAACCGCCTCTGAGCTGGCCGCTAGCGGATAGCGGCCCACCTGCGAAAACCCCTGGAAACCGCCTGGGAGGGCCCTTCATGACCCCCGCCCTGTTCGCTATCGCCTGCCTGCTCGCCGTCACCCTCGGTTACATCGCGAAGTGTGCGGCGTCGCCGTTCGGGACCTGCCGCAAGTGCCGCGGCCTCGGTCACGCGCTCAAGACCGACCGCAACGGGCGCCCCAAGCGCGGCAAGGACTGCCGCCGCTGCCAGACCACCGGCAAGCGCATCCGCGTCGGCCGCTGGCTCTACAACCGCGCCACCGCCACCTACCGCGCCGGCACCCGCTGAACCCAGACGTAAAGCGGCCGACGGCGCCCGTCATCAGACGTACCCCGCTCCTAGCTGGAGCCAGGCGGACGCAGCCGTCGGCCATCCCCTGAGCTTGTCAGCACCCGAGGGTGCCCACACCCAATCACCCACCCGACTCACCGTCAAAGGAGATCCGCCATGGCCCTGACCGTCTCCCTGGTCGCCCTGTTCGGACTCGTCCTGTTCTTCCTGCTCCGCTCCAACACCCTCGGCTACGGCTCCGCGTTCGTCGCCGCCGGGTTCGGCTTCTTCCTCGCCTCCACCGGCGCGGCCACCCCCATCAACAACCTCGCCAACGCCGTCCTCGACGCCATCCCCAACCTCTGAGGAGTCCCATGTCCCGCAAGACCCTGCCGTGGTTCGAGACGCTGACCGACAGCGTGTACGCCCTGGGCGCCGCCGCCCGTGAGACCCGCACCGCTCACCAGGCTGCGCAGGCCGCCACCGCCCAGTACGACCTCGACCGCGTCCACCTCCTCGACGGTGAGATCACCGTCCCCGGACTGTTCACCCCGCCTCGGCCCCACGACCGCGCCGTGACGGGCATCGGCAAGGCGCTGCAGGAGTGCCGGGACCGGATGGAGCGCCTCTACACCGACGCCGCGCTCAGCTACGCCTACGGCACCGCCTGGGCCATTCTGCGCGTCCTCGACGGCCAGGAACCGCCCCGCGTGGAGCTCTGTCTCACCGCCGAGGGCGGCCTGATCATTCCGGCCCAGCTCGCTCCCATCCCGCCCGCCATCGAGGGACTGGGTCGCTGGCGGGACAACGCCAAGTTCGAGAAGGCCCGCCAGCGGTGGTGGGACTGCGACTCCGCCGGCGAATACGCCTCCGCTCTTGACGAGGAGGACTACCTAACGGACCACGAGGCGTACGAGATGCACCTGGCGTTCGCTGAGGCGAGCGGCCTGGCGGACGCCGCCTACGCCTACGGCGTCCTCGCAGAATCCGCCCTCCGCTTCACCCTGCTCGGCACCCGCGCCCGCCACACCCACCCGTAGCTACGCCGAGGGCGGCCCCCTGAATCCGCCAAGACCCGGGGCCGCCCTCGTCTACCAGCACCTTCTACAGAACTGGAGACACCCAGCATGACCCATCCGACGTTGATCCGGCGAGACAGCGCGCTCGCCCTCGCTGTCAACGGTCTGCCGGTGCTGCCACTGAGCGCCGACAAGCGCCCGTTCGGCAACTGCCCCGACTGCCGGGACAACCGCTGCGGCGGGCGGCCGAACATGAAGACCCCCGGACCCTGCCAGTGCCCGCGTCCGTGCCACGGATGGGCCGCCGCCACCACCGACCCGGCGGTGCTGTCGTCCGGCCCGTGGGAGGGCGCTTGGCGTCGCGCTGGGGCCGTCGCCTACCACCCCGGCGCCGCTAGCGTGACCGTGGTCGACCTGGACGACGCGGACGCGATCGCGTGGGCCCGCCGCACCCTGCCCGCGACCCGCACTGTCGCCACGACTCGGGGTGAGCACTGGATCTACCGGGGAGCGATGCAGTCCGCCAACGGTGTGCGGCCGGGCGTGGACATCAAGTCGTCCATGTCCTACGCCCGTTGGCTCGGCCCCGGCACCGGCACCATGGCGGCCCTGCCGTCGGTCGTCCGGACGCTGGTCGAGAAGAAGCCGTCCCCGGTCCGGCCGATGCCGACCCCCGTCACGGTGCCCGCGCCGGCCGGGGGCGGGAAGTGCCCGCACCGCTCGCCCGCCTACCTGGAGCGCGGGATCGCCATGGCGGAGCAGCGCATCACCGACGCCACCAGCGCGATCCACAACACGGTCTACGCGACGTTCCTGGCGGTGCTCTCCGCGCACGGCCGGTGCGGCTGCCTGACCGAGGCGCACATCGAGCGGCTGTTCGCGGCCGCGCAGGCAAAGGGGGAGTCGGTGCGGCACTGCACGGACGGCTGGACCAACGCCCGTACGGCGTTGGGACTGTAGCCATGTCCGAGGACGAGAAGACTCCGGCCCGCGAGGTCATCACCGACTACGCGCAGCAGCATTTCCGGTACTTCCGCACCGCCGACGGCACCGTCTACGCCCAGCGCAACGGCCAGCCCGTCGCCCGGCCGATCCGCTCGCAGGGCACCGCCGGCAGCCACCGGCAGGAACTCATGGTCGGCCTGTTTCGCGACGGGCTCGGCGTGTTCAACGGCACCGCACTCAAGGAGGCTCTGGACTTGATCGAGGCACTGGCCATGACCCAGGAAGTGCAGCCCGTCCACATCCGGGTCGCCCCCGGCTCCGACGGAGCGACGTGGCTCGACCTGGGCCGCAACGACGGGAAGTCCGTCCGCATCCACCCCACCGGATGGGAGATCGTCACCCCCGAGCCGCGCGAGGTGTGCTGGCGGCGCACCCAGCTCACCGGGGAGCTGCCCCTGCCCGCGAAGGACACCGACGGCAAGGGCATCGACCTGCTGCTGCGGCTGTGCAACTTCGCCAACGCGCAAACCGAGTGCCTGGCCATCGCCTGGCTCATCGGCTGCCTCGGGCCGTCCGTGCCCGTCCCCGCACCGTTCCTCACCGGCCCTCAGGGCGCGGGCAAGTCCACCGGCGGACGGATGCTGGTGCGGATCATCGAGGGCATGAGCGGCGACCTGCGCCGGGCGCCGAAGGACGAGGAGAACCTGATCGCGGCCGTCGCGGCCGGGTGGGTCACTGCCCTGGACAACCTCTCCCACCTCGCCCCGGATCTGTCCGACCTGATGTGCTGCATCGTCACCGGCGCCGAGACCGTCAAGCGCGCTCTGTTCACCGACGGCGACGTGGTCCGGGCCCGCTACCGTCGGCCGCTGCTGCTGACCGGCATCGACGTCGGCGTCATCCGGCCCGACCTCGCCGAACGCCTGCTCCCGCTCCGCCTGGAACGCCCCCGGGTGCGGCGGACCGAGGCGGAGCTGTGGGCGGAGTTCGAAGAGGCCCTGCCCGTCATCCTCGGCTCCCTGCTCGACCTGACCGTGAAGGTCCGCGCGACCGAGGCCGACATCCCCACCGACCTGCGGATGGCCGACTTCGCGCACCTGTGCGCGCAGCTGGACGCGGCCACCGGCTTCGGGGCGCTGGACGCCTACCGCGCCAGCCTGGACGACCTCAACGACGACGTCATCGAGGGGGACCTGCTCGCTCAGACCGTCCTCAAGCACGCCGCCGGCATCGAGCCGGGCACCGAGATCCGGATGACGTCGGCGGAGTGGCTGCACTGCCTCACCCAGCTCTACACCGGCGAGGACTTCCGGCCGCTGCCCAAGGGGTGGCCCACCACCGGCAAGGTCCTCTCCGACCGTCTCAAGCGCCTGCAGCCCGTCTTCACCGCCCGGGGCGTCCTGGTCGACTGGGGCCGGACCCGCACCGCCCGCTACATCGAGATGGCCCGTCCGGCGACCCAGGCGCCGGACGAGCAGAGCGAGATGTTCTAGGCCCGGGACCGGACAGCCCGTCCGCACAAGCAAGAGGAGCACCCCCGCCCGGCGCGGCGTGCTCCTCTTGCTCTTCGGCGGCAGCGCCGCCGCTCAAAGGACGCGCCGCTCTGCGGCTCCTTCTTCATGCCTGAAGGCACGCGCAACAACAGACACTCCCCTCTCTTTTCCTAAGAGAAGAGATCCTGCGTCACCTGCGTCACCCCGCCCCCGAAAAAGATCTCTGAGCTGGAACGACGGCCGTGACGCAGGCCAGCGACGCGTGCGTCACGCCGCGTCGCCTGCGTCACCGGTGACAGAAGCGTGTGTCACGGGTGACGCACGCCGGAACCCCCTGCGTCACCCAAACCCCCAGGTCAAGCGGCACAGGAGACGCAGATGTCGCGGTGACGCAGAAATCCGCACCTCGGACAGCGCGGACCGTCCCGACTCGCCGTCCCTGCCCGTCTTCGCCCCCGCCGACGACGGTGCTCCGACTCCCACACCCAAGGAGGGACCCGATGGCCCGTACCGCCCGCCGCCGTGAGCCCGCCGACGAGTGGCTCCCCCTGACAGACGTCCTCGCCGAGATCGGCATCACCCGAGCCACCTACTACCGCTGGCGCAACCGGGGCTATGGCCCCGAGGTGAAGCGCCTGCCCAACGGGCACCTGCGCGTCCGCCGCAGCGTGCTCGACGCCTTCCTGAACGAACTGGAGACCGCGTGACCGAGTGGAGCTACACCGTACGGATCTGGAGCATCAGGAAGCGGCCGTACCGCAAGCCGTACCAGCTCCGGTGGCAGGTCGGCACGCGGCCGCACTCCGAGTCCTTCCTGACGCTCGGGCTCGCCGAGAGCCGGCGGGCGCAGTTCATCACGGCGACCCGCGAGGGCGAGCCGTGGGACGTCGACAGCGGCCTGCCGAAGTCGATGGTTCAGAAGGCCAAGGACATCTCCTGGTACCAGCACGCCAGGAACTACGTGGAGATGAAGTGGGACCACTCCCCCGCCTCCACCCGCCGGAACCTCGCCGAGGCCATGGCCACCGTGACACTCGCCCTGGTGAGGGACACCAAGGGCATGGGTGACAAGAGGGCCGTCCGTCGCTCGCTCTACACCTGGGGCTTCAACGTGAACCGGTGGAAGGAGGAGCCCCCCGAGGAAGTGGCGGCGCACCTCGCGTGGGTCGAGCGGAAGTCGGTCCCCACCTCCCAGCTCTCCGACCGGATGCTCGTCCGCCGGGCCCTGGACGCCTGTGCCCGGCGGCTGGACGGGAAGACGTCGTCCGGCTCGGTCATCGCCCGGAAGCGGGCCATCTTCCACCAGGCCCTCAGCATCGCGGTCGACGCCGAGTTGCTGGGCGAGAACCCCATGGCCGCCCTCAAGTGGAAGGCGCCGGAGCGGGTGGAGGAGGAAGTCGACCCCGAGGCCGTACCGGATCCGGCGCAGGCGGCCGCGCTCCTGGCCGCCGTCGGCCGGCAGGGAGACCGCGGGCGCCACTTGGCCGCGTTCTTCGGGTGCCTGTACTACGCAGGCGCCCGGCCCGGTGAGCTGGTCGGGATCCGGCTCCAGGACTTCGAGCTGCCCCGACGCGGGTGGGGACTCGTCCGCCTCCGGGAGAGCCGTGCGCGCTCCGGCAGCTCCTGGACGGACAGCGGGGAGGCTCACGACCGTCGCGGCCTGAAGCACCGGACCCGGAAGACCGTCCGGCACGTGCCGATCCCGCCCGAGCTGGTCGCCATGCTCCGGTGGCACGTCACCCTGTACGGCACCCACGCCGACGGCCGGCTCTTCCGGACCGCCCGGGGCGGCATGGTTCAGGAAAGCGGGTACGGCGAGGTCTGGGCGAACGCCCGGCAGGAAGCGCTCAGCCCGTCCGAACAGGAATCGAAGCTCGCCAAGCGGCCGTATGACCTTCGTCACGCCGCCGTTTCCACGTGGCTCAGCTCCGGCGTGGAGCCACAGCTCGTCGCCCAGCGGGCCGGCCACTCCGTGGCTGTCCTCTTCCGGGTGTACGCGAAGTTCCTGAAGGGCGGCGACGAGGCCGCGAACGCGAAGATCTCGGCCCGGCTGAACCAACACCGCGCCGGGGTACCCACCGGGGTCTGACCGGCTTGGCCGACCGTCCACGGCCCGTCCACACACGCTGGTAGAAGGTGGGATCGGGCGAGACGCAGTGAGACAGTGCGCCACACCGGTCCAAAATCAACAAGACGGCCCCTGATCGCATTTCCGCAGATCAGGGGCCGTCTTCATCGCGTGGCGGCGCCAGGATTCGAACCTGGGTAGGCTAAGCCGACGGATTTACAGTCCGCTCCCATTGGCCACTCGGGCACACCGCCATGGGATCGCTGCCTCGGAGCCGCTTTTCGGCGGTGCTCCCTGGCAACGACGTAAACAATACCTGATCCCCGGGGGTGCTTCGCCACCGGATTGATCACGGGTTCGCGGCGGCGCGGGTGGCTACGCTTTGTGTCGTACCCGAACGCATCCGAGCAAGGAGCCCCACCTCATGGCCGACTCCAGTTTCGACATCGTCTCCAAGGTCGAGCGGCAGGAGGTCGACAACGCCCTCAACCAGGCCGCGAAGGAGATCTCCCAGCGCTACGACTTCAAGGGCACCAACGCGTCGATCTCCTGGTCGGGCGAGAAGATCCTCATGCAGGCGAACGGCGAGGAGCGGGTCAAGGCGATCCTCGACATCTTCCAGTCCAAGCTGATCAAGCGGGGCATCTCGCTGAAGTCGCTGGACGTGGAGGGCGAGCCGCAGCTGTCCGGCAAGGAGTACAAGCTCTTCGCCTCCATCCAGGAGGGCATCTCCCAGGAGAACGCCAAGAAGGTCTCCAAGATCATCCGCGACGAGGGCCCCAAGGGCGTCAAGGCGCAGGTGCAGGGCGACGAGCTGCGGGTCAGCTCGAAGAGCAGGGACGACCTCCAGGCCGTGCAGCAGCTCCTCAAGGGCAAGGACCTGGACTTCGCGATCCAGTTCGTGAACTACCGGTAGGACCTCAGGACCTCAGGGCCTCAGGACCAGGCCCTCAGGGTCGCGTCCGAAAACCGCCAGCCGTCGGCTCCGGCGGCTCGCACACTGGACCCATGACGACGATGAGCACTCTCTACACCCACGTCGACGGCCCCCTCGGCCCGATGCTCCTGGTGGGGCACGTGGCCGACGGGGGCCGGGTCGTGCTGCGGTCGCTGTCGCTGGAGGGCCAGAAGGGCGGCGCCGTCGTCCAGGACGGCTGGACTCACGAACCGCGGGCGTTCGAGGAGGTCGTCCGGCAGCTCGGCGAGTACTTCGCCGGGCAGCGGGACCGCTTCGACGTCCTCTGCGACGGGCAGGGCGGGACGGAGTTCCAGCGGCGGGTGTGGCGGGCCCTGGAGGAGATCCCGTACGGGACGACCGTCTCGTACGGGGAGATCGCCCGGCGGGTCGGCTCCCCCGGCGCCGGGGTACGGGCCGTGGGCACCGCGATCGGCCGCAACCCGCTGCTCGTGGTGCGGCCCTGCCACCGGGTGATCGGGGCCGACGGGGCCCTGCGCGGCTACGCGGCCGGCCTGGACCGCAAGGAGCGGCTGCTCGGGCTCGAAGGCGCGCTCCAGGGTGCGCTCGCCGGCTGATGGAGGGCCTCTTCCCGCGCGAGCGGACGGAGCCCGCGCCCGGGGCGGTGCACGTGCCCGGCTGGCTGCCGTTCGAGCGCCAGCGGGAACTGGTGGCCGCCTGCCGGGAGTTCGGGCGCGGACCGGTCCGGTACGAGGCGACCGTGCTGCCCGGCGGCGGGGTGATGTCGGTGCGCTCGCTGTGCCTCGGGCGGCGCTGGGAGCCGTACCGCTACCTCGGGCCCGAGCAGAACCTCCTCGAACTGCCCGGCTCGCTCGCGGAGCTGGGCCGTGAGGCGCTGGTCGAGGCGTACGGCGCGCACGGCGGTTTCGCGCCGGACACCGCGCTCGTCAACTTCTACGCGGACGGTGCCCGGATGGGCATGCACCAGGACAGGGAGGAGCGGTCCGGTGCGCCCGTGGTGTCGCTGAGCCTCGGCGACACCTGCGTCTTCCGGCTCGGCAACACCGAGGACCGCGGCCGGCCCTGGACCGACGTGGAGTTGGTGTCCGGGGACCTCTTCGTCTTCGGCGGGCCGTCGCGCTTCGCGTACCACGGCGTACCGAAGGTGTACGCCGGGACCGCCGCCCCCGGCCTCGGCCTCGCCGGGCGGCTGAACATCACCCTGCGCGAGACCGGGCTCTGAGCGGCCGGGTCCTGAGGGGCCGGGTCCTGAGCGACCCGACTGTGAACCACCAGGCTCTGGGCGGCCGGGTCCTGAGGGGGCCGGGCTCTGAGCCTTCCTCAGCGCTCCCTGGAATGGCCGAAAAGGATCCGGTACGCGATCAGCAGCACCAGAGAGCCGCCGATCGCCGACAGCCAGGTGGCCCCGTCGTAGAAGTCCGCGCTGATCGGTCGGTCCAGGAAGCGGGCCGACAGCCAGCCGCCGAGGAACGCGCCGACGATGCCGATGACCGTCGTGCCGATCAGGCCGCCGGGGTCGCGGCCCGGCAGCAGGACCTTCGCGATGACACCGGCGAGCAGGCCGAGAACTATCCAGCTGATGATGCTCATGCCCTGGAGGACGCCCGCCGGTCCCGGCCGGTTGCCGGGTCCCCTAGTGTGCGGGGCATGACACCTGAACTGCGCCGCACGCTCGGCGTCTTCGACGCCGTCGTCGTCGGGCTCGGGGCGATGCTCGGCGCGGGGATCTTCGTGGCGCTCGGGCCGGCCGCCGGCGCGGCCGGCACGGGGCTGCTCCCGGCGCTCGGGGTGGCCGCCGTCGTCGCGTACTGCAACGCCATGGCGTCGGCCCGGCTCGCCGCCCGTTATCCGGCCTCCGGCGGCACCTATGTGTACGGGCGGGAGCGCCTCGGCCCGTTCTGGGGCTATCTGGCGGGCTGGGCGTTCGTCGTCGGCAAGACGGCCTCGTGCGCGGCGATGGCGCTGACCGTCGGGGCGTACGTGTGGCCGGGGCAGGCGCACGCGGTGGCGGTCGCCGCCGTGGTGGCGCTGACGGCCGTGAACTACCGGGGCGTGCAGAAGTCGGCACTGCTGACGCGGCTGATCGTGGCGGTCGTCCTCGCCGTGCTGGCCGCCGTCGTCACGGCGAGCGCCGGCGCGGGGCAGGCCGGGCGGCTCGGCCTCGACGCGGACGTCCCGGCGGGCGGGGTGCTCCAGGCGGCGGGCCTGCTGTTCTTCGCGTTCGCCGGGTACGCGCGGATCGCCACCCTCGGCGAGGAGGTGCGCGACCCGGAGCGGACCATCCCGCGGGCCGTGCCGATCGCCCTCGGCATCGCGCTCGCCGTCTACGCGGCCGTCGCGGTGTGCGTGCTCGCCGTGCTCGGCCCGGAGGAGCTCGCGGCCTCCCTCGCCCCGCTCGCGGACGCGGCGCGCGCGGCGGACGCCGACTGGCTGGTCCCGGTGGTCACCGTGGGCGCGGCGGTCGCCGCGCTCGGCTCGCTCCTCTCGCTGATCCTCGGCGTGTCGCGGACGACCCTCGCGATGGCCAGGGACGGCCATCTGCCGGCCACGCTCGCGGCCGTCCACCCGCGCTACCGGGTGCCGCACCACGCGGAGCTCGCGGTGGGCGCCGTGGTGGCCGTCGTGGCGGCGACGGCGGACGTGCGGGGCGCGATCGGTTTCTCGTCGTTCGGTGTGCTGGTCTACTACGGCATCGCCAACGCCTCCGCCTGGACCCTGGGCCGCCGCGAGCGGCCCCTGGCCGCCCTGGGCCTGGCCGGCTGCGGAACGCTGGCCTTCGCCCTTCCGCCGGCCACGGTGCTGGCGGGGACGGGAGTGCTCGCGGTGGGTCTGGTCGCGTACGCGGTCAGCCGCGGGCGACCGGCGCCGCCACGGGGTTGAGCGGGACACCGGAGCCGGGGCCAGGGGCCCGGGGGCCCGGGGCCCGAAACGGGCCCGGAGCCTGGAGCCGAGGGCCCGGAGACACCGGGGCCGGCCCGGGGCCGAGGGGCCGGAGCCAGCCGGGCACGCACAGCCCGGCGTCCCCCCTACCGCGGCTGGTACCCGTACGCCCCGTACGGCTGGTCCGTCGGGACGATCTCCTTGCCCAGGGGCAGCAGCGAGACCGGGATCATCTTGAAGTTCGCGATGCCGAGCGGGATGCCGATGATCGTGAGGCAGAGCGCGATGCCGGTGGTGATGTGGCCGAGGGCCAGCCACCAGCCGGCGAGGATCAGCCACAGCACGTTGCCCACGCACGAGGGCGCGCCCGCGTCGCGGCGGTCGACGACCGTGTGGCCGAAGGGCCACAGGGCGTAGACGCCGATGCGGAAGGCGGCGAGTCCGAAGGGGATGCCGATGATCGTGACGCAGAGCAGGACGCCGGCGGCCAGGTAGCCGAGGAACATCCACAGTCCGCAGAGGATCAGCCATACGACGTTGAGGATCGTCTTCACGGGCGGCGACCTGCCATCTGCTCGAGCCGGGCGATGCGTTCGGCCATCGGCGGGTGGGTGGAGAACATCTTCGAGAGCCCCTGTCCGGGCCGGAAGGGGTTCGCGATCATCATGTGGCTCGCGGTCTCGATCTTGGGCTCGGGCGGCAGCGGCAGCTGCCTGGTGCCCGTCTCCAGCTTGCGCAGGGCGCTGGCGAGGGCGAGCGGGTCGCCGGTGAGCTGGGCGCCGGAGGCGTCCGCCTCGTACTCGCGGGAGCGGGAGATGGCCAGCTGGATGATCGACGCGGCGACCGGGCCCAGGATCATGATCAGCAGGAAGCCGAGGATGCCGGGGCCGTCGTCGTCGTCGGAGCGGCCGACCGGGATCAGCCAGGCGAAGTTGACCAGGAACATGATCACGGAGGCGAGCGCTCCGGCGACCGAGGAGATCAGGATGTCCCGGTTGTAGACGTGGCTGAGCTCGTGGCCGATGACACCGCGCAGCTCGCGCTCGTCGAGGATCGCGAGGATGCCCTCGGTGCAGCACACGGCCGCGTTGCGCGGGTTGCGTCCGGTCGCGAAGGCGTTGGGCGCCTGGGTGGGCGAGATGTAGAGCCGGGGCATGGGCTGGCGGGCCTGGGTGGAGAGCTCGCGGACCATCCGGTACAGGCCGGGGGCCTCGAACTCGCTCACGGGCCGGGCCCGCATGGCGCGCAGCGCCAGCTTGTCGCTGTTCCAGTAGGCGTACGCGTTGGTGCCGAGCGCCACGAGGAGCGCGACGATCAGCCCCGTACGTCCGAAGAAGCTGCCGATGACGATGATGAGGGCGGAGAGCCCTCCGAGGAGTACGGCGGTCCTCAGGCCGTTGTGCCGGCGGTGCACGGTACGCCCTCCAAGTGGTGCGGCAGGGGAACCCTTCTGTCCAGTGGACCCTCCCTACCTGGTCAACGCCACGCGGGAGGTACGGGTTCCCCGGCCGCGCCGGGGGGTGGCGCGGTCCGTACGGGTGATCAGCGCTGCAGGGGCACGGGGGTCAGGTCCAGGCCGGCCTTCTCCAGGGCGGCGGGGAGCGGCTCGACCTCGCTGGTGCAGTGGCCGCAGCGGGAGGCGATGGCCGGGATCTCGGTGAAGCAGCGGGGGCAGTCGCGCTTCTCCGACTTCGGGTCGGCCGCCTCCTCCCGGGCGAACCGCTCCTGGAACTTCGTCATGGGGACGACGATCAGGAAGTACAGGACGGCGGCGGTGATGACGAAGGCGATGGCGGCGGCGATGGCCAGACCGTAGGGGAAGACGGTCTTGCCGACGGTGAAGTGCGCCTCGCTGAAGTCGCCGACCGAGCCGGTGGCGAGGCCGATGAGCGGCGTGATGAAGGCCTTGCTGAAGCCGGTGACGACCGCCGTGAACGCCGATCCGACGGCCAGGCCGATGGCCATCGAGACGACGTTCCCGCGAAGGATGAAGTCCTTGAAACCGCTCAGCACGGGTCCTGCTCCTTGGTGTTTCTCGGTGTGGGGGGTCAGAAGAGGCTGTTCGCCGCGAAGCGGAGGGCGAACTGCGGATAGCCCGACAGCACGACGCCCGCGAGGGCCGTGAGGGCGATCGCCAGGGTGACCGGCGCGGTGGCCCGCTGCGGCACGGACACCCCCTCCGGCGCGCGGAAGAGCAGCGCCGTCCACCGCAGGTAGTAGTAGAGGGCGATCACGACGTTGACGCCCATGATCACGGCGAGCCAGCCGAGGCCCGCGTCGACGGCCGCCGAGAAGACGGTCACCTTCGCGAAGAGACCGATGATACCCGGGGGCAGCCCGGCCAGGTTCAGCAGGAAGAAGCCCAGGGCGAGGGCGGCGGCCGGGCTCGCCGCGTACAGGCCGCGATAGTCGGAGATCCGGTTCTGCGGGTTCGCACGTGCGACGAGCGCGAGGACCGCGAAGGCGCCGAGGTTCACGACCGCGTACATCAGGGCGTACGCGACGGTCGCGCCGATCTGGTCGTCGCTGGAGTACGCGGCGGCGGCGATCGGCACCAGGAGGTAGCCGGCCTGGGCGACGGAGGACCAGGCGAGCAGCCGTACCGCGCTCCACGCGCGCGTGGAGACCTGGCGCAGGGCGGCCACGTTGCCGACGGTCATGGTCAGGGCGGCGAGGACGGCGAGCGCCGGACCCCACACGTCAGCGTAGGTGGGGAAGGCGACGACGGTGACGAGGATGAGGCCGGTGAAGCCGACGGCCTTGCCGACCACGGAGAGGTAGGCGGCGACGGGCAGCGGGGCGCCGACGTAGGTGTCGGGCACCCAGAAGTGGAAGGGGACGGCCGCCGTCTTGAAGGCGAAGCCGACGAGGGCGAGCGCCACGCCGGCCTGGGCGATCGTCTGCAGCTGGTCCGGCACGTCGCCGAGGCGCTGGGCGACCTCGGTGAGGTGCAGGGTGCCGGTGGCGGCGTAGACGAAGCTGACGCCGAGCAGGGTCACGGCGGTCGCGGTCACGGAGGAGAGGAAGAACTTCAGCGCCGACTCGCCGGACATGCGGTCGCCGCGCTTGAGGCCGACCAGCGCGAACGCGGGCAGCGAGGCCACTTCGAGGGCGACGACGAGGGTCGCCAGGTCGCGGGACGCGGGCAGCAGGGCGGCGCCGGCCGCGGAGGCCAGCAGCAGGAACCAGAACTCGCCGGCCGGCAGCCTCTTCCGGGTGTCGGCGAACGAGAGCAGTCCGGTGAGCAGCGCGCCGGCGAGCACCAGGAACTGGATGACCAGGGTGAAGTGGTCGGCGGTGTAGCTGCAGGCGCGGAGCTGGGTGTCGGCGGTGAGGCAGAAGGTCGAGCGGTCACCGGCGCGCAGCGGGACGAGCAGGACGAGCGCGGCGGCCAGGCCGGCGACCGAGGTCCAGCCGAGGAGCTGCTTGCGCCCGGCGGGCACGAAGAGGTCGGCGACGAGGACGGCGAGGGCGACCACGGCGACCAGGGTGGGCGGCGCGATCGCGAGCCAGTCGACGGACTGGACGAGGTCGGCGGACTGGACGAGGTCGGCGGACCGGGCCAGACCGGTGGACCGGGCCAGGTCGGTGGACCGGGCCAGGTCGGCGGCGGCGGGGGCGGTCACGGGGCTCACTGGGTGCCTCCGGCGAGGAGCTGCTGGACGGCCGGGTCGGTGAGGCCGAGGAGGACCGCGGGCCAGAGTCCGGCGAGGACGGTGAGGGCGACGAGCGGGGTCCAGGCGGCGAGCTCGTACCCCTGGACGTCGGCGATCGCCGCCTCGCCGGCCGGGCGGGGGCCGCCCATGCAGACGCGGCGGACGACGACGAGGAGGTAGGCGGCGGTCAGGAGGGTGCCGAAGGCGCCGATCGCCGTGTAGGTGAGGAAGGCGGGGCGGCTGAGGCCCGCGGCCGGGTCGAAGGCGCCGAACAGGGCCAGCATCTCGCCCCAGAAGCCGGCCAGGCCGGGCAGGCCGAGCGAGGCGACGGCGGCGAAGGCGAGGAGCGCGCCGAGGCGCGGGGCGCGGCCGTAGAGGGCGGCGCCGGTGGCCCCGGCGAGGGTGTCGAGGTCGGCGGTGCCGTAGCGGTCCTTGACGGCGCCGGCGAGGAAGAAGAGCAGGCCGGTGACGAGACCGTGGGCGATGTTGGCGAAGAGGGCGCCGTTGACGCCGGTGGGGGTCATGGTGGCGATGCCGAGCAGCACGAAGCCCATGTGGCCGACGGAGGAGTACGCGATCAGGCGCTTGAGGTCGCCCTTGGCGCCGGGCCTGGCGAGGGCGAGGCAGGCGAGCGATCCGTAGATGATCCCGGCGACGGCGAAGGCGGCGAGGTACGGGGCGAAGGTGCGCATGCCGTCGGGGGCGATCGGCAGCACGATCCGCACGAAGCCGTACGTGCCCATCTTCAGGAGCACACCGGCGAGGAGGACGGAGCCGACGGTCGGGGCGGCGGTGTGGGCGTCCGGCAGCCAGCTGTGCAACGGCCACATCGGGGTCTTCACGGCCAGCCCGATCCCGATCGCGAGAACGGCGATGACCTGCACCGACGCGGTCAGTCCGCGGCCGTTGTCAGTGGCGAGTGCCACCATGTCGAACGTGCCCGCCTTCAGGCCCACGAGGAGGAGACCGAGCAGCATGACGACGGAGCCGAGCAGCGTGTAGAGGACGAACTTCCAGGCGGCGGCCTGCCTGCCCTCGCCGCCCCAGCGGGCGATGAGGAAGTACATCGGGATGAGGACCATCTCGAAGGCCAGGAAGAACAGCACGAGGTCGAGGACGGCGAAGGTCGCCAGGGTGCCGGACTCGAGGACCAGGAGCAGGGCGACGAAGGCCTTGGGCGCGGGGCCTGTGGGGGGCTTGAAGTAGCTGTACAGCGCGCACAGGAAGGTGAGCAGCGCGGTCAGGACGAGAAGGGGGAGGGAGATGCCGTCGACACCGAGGTGGATGCGCACGTCGAGTGCCCTGATCCAGCTGATGTCGGTCGTGGCCTGCATCGTCGAGGGGTGGTCGTGGTCGAAGCCGAGGGCGAGGACGACCGTGGCGAGCAGGACGGCGCCGGTGACGGTGACGCCGTGGCGGAGCACGGCCTGGTCGGGTGACGATCCCTTCAGGCCGGGCGGGGCCGGCAGGAGGGCGGCCACGGCGCCGACGAGCGGGCCGGCGACGATCAACGCGAGAAGGAACTGCATCACGGATTCGCTGATATCGATCACGGCTCACGCTCCGGCGGCGACGTTGGCGAGGACGACGGCGACGATCGCCAGGACGACGGAGCCGGCGAGCAGGGCGCTGAGGTAGGTCTGCACGTTGCCCGTCTGGGCGCGGCGGACGAGCCAGCCGAGGCCCCTGGCGCTGTCGCCCGCGCCGCGTACGTAGGTGTCGACGACCTCGCGGTCCAGGAAGCGGACCAGGGAGGCGGCGGCGAGGACGGGGCGGACGAAGAGCGTCCGGTAGACGGCGTCCAGGCGGAAGCCGGCGGCAGCCGCGCTGTGGAGCGGGCCGAGCAGGGCGCGGCCGGGGTCGGCCGGGTCCGGGGCCGAGGCGACGTCCCCGTAGGCGGGGGCGTGGCTCGCGATGGCCTCCGCCTCGACCAGGCCGGCGTCGCCCTCGGGATGGGCGGCGACGGCGCCGAGCGGGGTGCGGGCCGCGAGGGCGCGGGTGCGCTGCCAGACCGCGTAGGTGACGGCGGCGCCGACGACGGCGAGACCGGTGCCGAGGACGGCGGTGGTGACGGTCGGGGTCAGCGGGTGGCCGTCGAACCAGTCGTCGAGGTGGCCGGCGGTCAGTCCGAAGCCGAGGGAGGGGACGGCGAGGACCCACAGGACGGCCGTCATCGTGACGGGCTGGCGGCCGTGGTCCGGGGCTTCGGCGCCCCGGCCGCGGAAGGCGAGCAGCCACAGGCGGGCGGCGTACGCGGCGGTGAGCAGCGCCGTCAGCAGGCCGGCGACGAGCACGATCCAGCCGGCGCCGGCGGGGGCGACGGTCCGGTCGCCGACGGCGGTGTGCTCGGCGGCGACGAGGACGGCTTCCTTGGAGAAGAAGCCGGCGAACGGCGGGATCGCGGCGAGCGCGAGGAGGCCGACGGTCATCGTCCAGTAGGCGTCCGGGACGCGCTTGGTCAGTCCGCTCATGCGGGACATGGCCGAGAGCGAGTTGGTGCCGGCGGCGTGGATGACCGCACCGGCGGCGAGGAAGAGCAGCGCCTTGAAGGCGCCGTGCGACAGGAGGTGGAAGACGGCGGCCCCGCGGTCGGCGACGGCGAGGGCGCCCGCCATGTAGCCGAGCTGGCCGATCGTCGAGTAGGCGAGGACCCGCTTGATGTCGTCCTGGGCGAGCGCGGCGAGCGCCGAGCCGACCATGGTGACCGCGGCCATGACGGCGAGCACGGTCAGCGCGGCGCCGGAGGCGGCGAAGACCGGCAGCAGCCGGGCGACGAAGTAGACGCCGGCGGCGACCATCGTCGCCGCGTGGATCAGCGCGGAGACGGGGGTGGGGCCGGCCATGGCGTCGGGGAGCCAGGTGTGCAGCGGGAACTGGGCGGACTTGCCCGCCACGCCCGCGAGGAGCAGCAGCGCCACCAGGGTGGGGTGGTCGAGGCCGCCGCTCGCGACCGCGCCGAGCACGCCGGTGATGCGGAAGGTGCCCGCGTCGACGGCCAGCGCGAACAGGCCGATCAGGAAGGGCACGTCACCGAGCTTGGTGACGAGGAAGGCCTTTAGGGAGGCCGAGCGGGCCTCGGGGGTTTCCCAGTAGTGCCCGACGAGGAAGTACGAGCAGATGCCCATGATCTCCCAGCCGACCAGGAGCACCATCAGGTCGCCGGAGTAGACGACGAGCAGCATCGCGGAGGTGAAGAGGGAGACCAGCGCCGCGTACGAGGGGTAGCGGGGGTCGTCGCGCAGATAGCCGGTCGAGTAGATCTGCACGCAGGTGGCGACCACGCCGACCAGGACGGCGACGACGGCGGCGAAGCCGTCGATGTGCAGGGCCAGGTCGATGGGGACGGAGCCGGTGGGGGTGAGCTGGGTGGCGGCGTCGATGGCCTTCTCGCCGCCCTGCCGGAGGGCGACGAGCACGGCGAGGACGGCCGCGGCCAGCGTCGGGAGCACGGCGAGCGGGCGCACGAAGCCGGGGGCGGTCCGGCCGAGGAGCAGCCCGGCGGCGGAGCCGAGGAAGGGGAGGAGGGGGACGAGGACGGCGAGGGTCGTGGTGGTCACGCGGTGGCCTCGGCCTTCTCGTCGGCGGACGGCGTTTCCTCGGTGCCGCGGGGCTCGGCCGTGTCACGGAGGCGGTCGACGTCGGCGGTGCCGCGGTTGCGGTGGACCATCAGGACGATCGCGAGACCGATGCCGATCTCCGCGGCGGCGATGGCGATGGTGAAGAGGGTGAGGGCCTGGCCCGCGTGGAGGGCGTCGCGGAGCCACACGTCGAAGGCGACCAGGTTGAGGTTGACGGCGTTGAGCATGAGCTCGACGGACATCAGGACCAGGATCGCGTTGCGGCGGGCGAGGACTCCGTACAGGCCGACGGAGAACAGCAGGGCGGCGAGGACGGCCGGGTAGGCGAGGTGCATCAGCCTTCCTCTCCGTTCTTCTTCCGGGACAGGACGATGGCGCCGACGAGGGCGGCGAGCAGCAGCACGGACAGCGCCTCGAAGGGCAGCACCCAGTGCCGGAAGAGGATCTCGCCGGAGACCTTGGTGGAGCCCTGGGCGGGTCCGTCGAGGTCGATCCACGTGGTGCGGAACGCGTCCACGACCACCCACACCAGGGCGGCCGCGGCGGCCAGCGCGACGGCGACGGCGACCGGGCGGTTGCCCGAGTCGGAGTCCGGGGAGCGGCCGATGGGGGCCTTGGTGAGCATGAGGCCGAAGAGGAGGAGGACGACGACGGAACCGACGTAGATCAGCACCTGTACCCAGGCGATGAACTCGGCGGTGAGCAGCAGGTACTCGACGGCGAGGCCGCCGAGCGCCACGACCAGCCACAGGGCGGCGTGGACGAGTTGCTTGGTGGTGACGGTGACGAGGGCCGCGCCGAGGGTGACGAGTCCGACGAGGAGGAAGGCGATCTCGACGCCGGTGGGCGAGAGGAAGCCGGGCGTCTGGGCGGCGAGGGTCACGGGGCTCGGGGTCACTGCGGGCCCTCCTGCCGGGGCGCGTCGGCGGGGGTCTCGGCAGGGGTCTCGGCAGGGGTTTCGGCGGCGGCCCGGGCGGCGGCCTCGGCGGCCGCGGCTTGGGCGGCGGCCTTCTCCGCCGCCTTGCGGGCCGCGGCGAACTCCTTCGGCTCCTCCGCGCGCGGGTCGAGCGCGGGCGGCTCCGGCACCGTCCACATCCACTCGCGCAGCTTGTCGCGCTCGTGGGTCAGCTCGTGGATGTCGGTCTCCGCGTACTCGAACTCGGGCGACCAGAACAGCGCGTCGAAGGGGCACACCTCGATGCAGATGCCGCAGTACATGCACAGCGAGAAGTCGATCGCGAAGCGGTCGAGGACGTTGCGGCTGCGCTCGCGGCCGCCGGGGGCGGCCGGCGGGACCGTCTCCTTGTGGGAGTCGATGTAGATGCACCAGTCGGGGCACTCGCGGGCGCACAGCATGCACACCGTGCAGTTCTCCTCGAACAGCCCGATGACCCCGCGGGTGCGGGGCGGCAGCTCGGGCTGGGCGTCCGGGTACTGCGCGGTGACGTTCTTGCGGGTCATCGTCCGCAGGGTGACGGCGAGGCCCTTGGCGAGGCCGGAGCCGGGAATGGGAGGCATTACTGGATCGCCACCTTCACGATGCCGGTGAGCGCGATCTGCGCGAGGGCGAGCGGGACGAGCGTCGTCCAGGCGAGCTTCTGGAGCTGGTCCTCGCGCAGGCGGGGGTAGGACACCCGGAGCCAGATCACGACGAAGGCCAGGACGGCGGTCTTGAGCAGGGTCCAGAACAGGCCCCAGCCGAGACCGTCGCCGAAGGGGCCGTGCCAGCCGCCGAGGAAGAGGACGGTGGTCAGACCGCACAGGACGACGATGCCGGCGTACTCGGCGAGCAGGAAGAGCGCGAAGCGCAGACCGGTGTACTCGGTGTACGCGCCGAAGATGATCTCCGAGTCGGCGACGGGCATGTCGAACGGGGGCCGCTGGAGCTCGGCGAGACCGGCGGTGAAGAAGACGAGCGCGCCGACGATCTGCCAGGGCAGCCACCACCACGCGAAGGCGTCCAGGATCCCCGGCAGCGAGACGGTGCCGGCCGCCATCGCGACGGAGGCGGCGGCGAGCAGCATCGGCAGCTCGTACGCGAGCAGCTGCGCGGCGGTACGGAGCGCGCCGAGCAGCGAGAACTTGTTCGCCGACGCCCACCCGGCCATCAGGCTCCCGAGCACCCCGACGCCCATCACGGCCAGCACGAAGAACACGCCGGCGTCGACGACCTGCCCGACGGCGCCCTCGCCGGGGGCGATCGGGATCGCGACGAGCACGAGGAGATACGGGAGGAGCGCGACGGCCGGCGCGAGCTGGAAGATCCGCCGGTCGGCGTTGGCCGGTACGACGTCCTCCTTCTGCGCGAACTTCACCCCGTCGGCGACGAGCTGCGCCCACCCGTGGAACCCACCCGCGTACATGGGCCCGAGCCGGCCCTGCATGTGCGCCATGACCTTGTGCTCGGTCTGCCCGACGACGAGCGGCAGCACGAGGAAGACGGCGAAGACGACGAGCAGCCGGAGGGCGACGTCGAGTACGTCGTTCACGCGGGATCGCCTCCGGCGGGGTCGGTGGGGGTCGGGGGGCCGGCGGGGGGCCGCGGGGTGCGGCCTTCGCCGGGAGCGGACGGCGGGGCGTCCGGGGCGGTGCCGTCGTCGGGGGCGGCTTGGCGGGGGGCGCCGTGCGGGGCGGTGCCGTCGGCGTGGCCCTGGGCGGGCGCGGCATCCGGTCCGGCTTGGCCGGGGGCGCCAGCCGAGCCGGTGCCGTCCGCGTCGCCCTTGGCGGGCGGGACGTCCAGTCTGGTTTCACCAGGAGCGTCCGGGGCGGCTACACCGGGAGCCTCCGGAGCGGCTTCGCCGGGGCCGTCGCCCTGGGCGGTGCGGTCCCCGTCGCCCTGGGCGGTGCCGTCCACGTCGCCCTGGGCGGGCGGGGCGTCCGGGGCGGCCTCGCCGGGGGCGCCACCCGAGGCGGTGCGGTCCGCGTCGCCCTGGGCCGGCGCGGCGTCCGGTCCGGCTTCGCCCGGGCCGTCGCCCTGGGCCGGCGCGGCGTCCCGTCCGGCTTCGACCGGGCCGTCGCCCGGCGCGGGCGCAGCCTTCGAGGCGGGCGCGGCATCCGGTCCGGCTTCGCCCGGGCCGTCGCCCTGGGCCGGCGCGGCGTCCCGTCCGGCTTCGCCCGGGCCGTCGCCCTGGGCCGGCGCGGCGTCCCGTCCGGCTTCGCCCGGGCCGTCGCTCGGCGCGGGCGCGGCGTCCGGGGCGGTGCCGTCCGCGTCGCCCTGGGCCGGCGCGGCCTTCGAGGCGGGGGCCGGGGGCTCGGCGGAGTCGGCCTCCCCGGCCGTGGGGCGAGCGGCTTCGCCCTCGGCGGCGGCCGGGGCGGCCGGGACGGCCTTCGGGCCGGTGGCCGGGGCCTCGGTGGTCGGCTCGTCGTCGAATGCCGGGCGGGCGTGGTGCCACGGGGCGTCGGAGCTACGGGTACGGGGTGCGGGCGCAGGACGCTGCTGCGCCGCCGCGCGCTGGCTCGCGGAACCCGCGCCGGCGCTGCGGTTGCGGCGCGGACCGGCAGGGGCTGCATCCGGGTTCACCGCGGCGGACGGGTCCGCCGCACCGGTCACCGGCGTATCCGGCGCCTGAGCGCCCTGAGCGCCCTGAGCGCCCTGGACTGTCGAAGCGTCCGCCACCTCGGAGGCGGCGGCGGTCTCGGCGCGCTGGGTCGCCGAGCCCTCGCTCGCGCTCCGGGCGCGGCGCGGACCGGCGGCGGGGGCGTCCGCCGCAGGCGTCTCCGCGCGCTGGCTCGCCGAGCCGGCACTCGCGCTCCGCGCCCGGCGCGGACCGGCCGGGGTCGCACCAGGCGTCGCCTCCGCCGGCTCGTCCACGGCAGCGGTCTCCGTGGCCTCCGTGCGCTGGCTCGCCGAGCCCGCGCTGACGCTCCGCGCCCGGCGCGGGCCGGCGGTGGGCGCCTCCGTGCCCTCCGCCGTGGGGCGGGGGCGGCGGGCGGGGCGGTCGGCGGCGGCCGTGGCCCCGCGGGCGGGGCGGGTGGGGGCAGGGGGGAGCTGGCCCTTGAGGGGGCCCCACTCGTTGGGGTCGGGGACGCCCGGGGGAAGCATCTGGCGGCGCTTGGGGGCGTTGGGGTCGTGGGACTCGCCCGGTTCCTTGGCGCCCGGCCATGCCTTGGCCACGCGTGCGGCCAGGACGAAGTCCTTGCGCAGCGGGTGGCCCTCGAAGTTCTCCGGCAGGAGCAGGTGCACCAGGTGCGGGTGGTCGGTGAAGGTGACGCCGAACATCTCGTACGTCTCGCGCTCGTGCCACGCCGCTCCGGCGTAGACGGACACCGCGGAGGGGAGGGACGGGGAGGCGTGCGGGACCGTGGTGCGGAGCAGCAGGCGGCGGACGTGCCCCGCCTCCAGCGACGCCACGTGCGCGCACACGCGGAAGCCCGTGCCCGGCTCGTCGACCGCGCTCAGCCAGTCGAAGTACGTGCAGCCCAGCTTGTCCCGGGCGATCTCGAGCGCCGCGATCCACGAGCCGGTCGGGACGTCGACGGTCAGCAGGTCGTAGGCCCGCTCCGCCGTCGCCTCCTCGCCGAAGATCTCGGTGACGGCGTCGGGGAGGGTGTCGTACGGGTTCACCGGTCGTCACCGCCCGGCTTCGGCGGGGCCACCAGGCCGCTGGTCAGCTGCGACACCGACGGTGCCCCGGCCCCGGCCCCGGCCCCGGCTCCAGCTCCGGCCCCGGCTCCCGCCCCGGCCCCGTACCGCTCGCCCAGGTTCTCCCGCGCGATCTTCTCCTGGAGCTTGAGGATGCCCTGGAGCAGCGCTTCGGGGCGCGGCGGGCAGCCCGGCACGTACACGTCCACCGGGATGATCTGGTCGACGCCCTTGGTGACGGAGTACGAGTCCCAGTACGGGCCGCCGCAGTTCGAGCAGGCGCCGAAGGAGATGACGTACTTGGGCTCGGGCATCTGCTCGTACAGCCGCTTCACGGCGGGCGCCATCTTGTCCGTCACCGTGCCGGAGACGATCATCAGGTCGGCCTGGCGCGGGCCGGGCGCGAAGGGGATCACGCCGAGCCGGATGAAGTCGTGGCGGGCCATCGACGCGGCGATGAACTCGATCGCGCAGCAGGCGAGGCCGAAGTTGAACACCCAGAGGCTGTAGCGGCGGCCCCAGTTCAGGACCACCTTCATCGGCTCGGGGGCCAGACGGGCGAGCGGGCCGAGCTTCGGGGCGGGAAGGGGGGCGGGGAGCGGGGTCACGTCCATGTCAGGACGCCCTTCTTGTACGCGTAGAGCAGTCCCACGGCCAGGAAGCCGAGGAAGACGAACATCTCGACGAGGGTCGTCGCCCCGTAGCCGGGCGCGGCGAAGACCGTCGCCCAGGGGAAGAGGAAGATCGAGTCGACGGCGAAGATCACGTAGAGGAAGGCGTAGACGTAGTAGCGGACCTGGGTGTGGGCCCAGCCCTCGCCCACCGGGTCGACGCCGCACTCGTAGGTGAGGAGCTTCTCGGGGGTCGGTGCGACGGGGCGCAACAGCCGCCCGGCGCCGAAGGCGACCGCGACGAAGAGCACGCCGAGGACGGCCAGCAGGCCGACGACGGAGTACGTCTGGAAGTAGTCCGCCGCGTGGTCCGCCGCGTAACCCGTCGCGTGGTCCGCCGCGACAACGGTCGGTTCCCGCACGTCCGCCCCTCGGTCTCGGTGTCTCATCCCTCAGTGTTTACGCAGGCGAGTCTAGGCCCTGCTAAAGGGAGCGTAAGCAGTCGCGGTGGGGTTATCCCCCCTCCGCTCCCGGCACCCTTCCCCATGGCGTGTCCGGCCCCGCTACCGGCAGTCTTTCGGTCATGAGCGACCGCCGCACCGACACCCCCACCGACGCCCGGACCGCAGCCGGGGCCGACGCCCGGACCGCAGCCGGGGCCGACGCCCGGACCGAAGCGGGGGCCGACGCCGGGGCCGACGCCCGGGAAGCCCGGACCGAGGCCGGAACCGGAGCCGGGGCCGACGCCCGGGCCGAAGCCGGGACCGACGCCTCGCTGCCGCCCGCGCGGTTCGCCCTGGGCCGGCACACCTGGAAGGAGGTCGCGCACCTCCTCGCCGACCTCCCGTGCGCGCTCGCCGGTTTCCTGTACTCCGTGGTGACCGTCTCGCTCGGTGTGGGCCTCGCGGTCACGGTCGTCGGCCTGCCGCTGCTCGCGCTCGGCCTCTCCGGTGCGCGGGGCATGGCCCGGGCGGAACGGGCGCGGGCGCGCGGGCTGCTCGGTGTCCGGGTGGACGAGCCGAGCCGGCTGCCGCGCGGGGACGGGTTCTTCGGCTGGCTGTGGTCGTGCCTCAAGGACCCGGTGGCCTGGCGCAGTCAGCTGTACGGGTTCATCCGGCTGCCGTGGGGGGTGCTGACCTTCACGGTGACGCTGGTGTCGCTGTTCGTGCTGTGGCCGGTGCTGCCGTTCCTGGCGCGCGGGCTCGCCAACGTGGACCGGGCCCTGGTGCGCGGGCTGCTCTCGCCCTCCGACGAACTGGAGCGGCGGATCGCCGAGCTGGAGTCGGACCGGGGCGTGGTGGTCGACACCGCCGCCGCCGACCTGCGCCGCATCGAGCGCGACCTGCACGACGGCGCCCAGGCCCGGCTCGTCGCCCTCGCGATGGGGCTCGGGCTCGCGAAGGAGAAGCTCCTCGACGACCCGGAGGCGGCCGCCGCGATGGTCGACGAGGCGCACGGCGAGGTCAAGCTCGCCCTCCAAGAGCTGCGCGACCTGGCCCGCGGCATCCACCCGGCCGTCCTCACCGACCGCGGCCTCGACGCCGCGCTCTCCTCGATCGCCGCCCGCTGCACCGTCCCGGTGCGGGTCTCGGTCGATCTGGCCGAGCGGCCCGCGGAGGCGATCGAGGGCATCGCCTACTTCACCGTGTCCGAGCTGCTGCAGAACGTCTCCAAGCACGCGCGGGCCCGTTCCGCCTCGGTGGAGGTGTGGCGGGCGAAGGACCGGCTGATGCTCCAGGTCCGCGACGACGGCGTGGGCGGCGCGCGGCTCGACGGGGCACGTCCTGACGGCGGCGGGGGTACGGGGATGGCGGGGCTCGCGGAGCGGCTGGGCGCGGTCGACGGGGTCTTCGTCGTGGACTCGCCGGCGGGCGGGCCGACGGTGATCACGGCGGAACTGCCCTGGCGGGACCGCACCCCGCCGACGGCCGGAGCACGCCGGTAGGCCCCAGGGCGAAGGGCGAAGGGCGGAGCACGCCGGTAGGCCCCAGGGCGAAGGGCGAAGGGCGGAGCACGCCGGTAGGCCCCAAGAGCGGAGGGCGGAGGGCGGTGGTGCCGTCGACGGCGGCGGCGCCGGGAGGGCCCCTGCCCGGAGTGCCGCGGGAGAGCCGCCCTCCCCGAGCACGCTGGTAGTCCCCCGGCCCGACGCGACGGGAGCCACCCTGGCCGGAGCACGCCGCCAGACCCCCGCCCCGAGCCCCACGGTAGGGACAACCCCCGGTCGCAGACGCCCACCTTCCTCATGGTCCAAGCCCCTTCCCTCCCGCGAGGGTGGGAGTACTGACCGCAGCTCCCTCCCGGATGAGAAACGGACTCCCGATGGCCTCCCTCCGTCCCCCCGCCGCCGTCCGCGCGCCCTTCGAGGGGCGTACGTGGCGAGAGTTCGGCTACGTCCTGACCGGTCTGCCGCTGAGCGTCCTGTCCTTCTGTCTCGCCGTCACCCTCGTCTCGGCCGGTGCCGGGCTCCTGGTGACCTTCCTCGGCATCCCCGTCCTGGCCGGCGCGCTCACCGTCTGCCGGGGGTTCGGCGCGGTGGAGCGGGCGCGGGCGCGGGGGCTGCTGGGGCTCGACGTGCGGGCGCCGGAGCCGGTCCGGGGGCGGACCGGCGGGGCGCTGTCGTGGATGGGCGCGACGCTGAGGAGCGGGGCGTCCTGGCGGCACCTGCTCTACGCGCTCGCGCACTTCCCCTGGGCGGTCCTCACCTTCTCCGTGGGCGTGGCGCTGTGGGCGTGGGGCTGGGGCCTGTTCACGTATCCGCTGTGGCAGTGGGTGTTCCCGATGTACGCCGGTCAGGACGGGCTCCAGGTGTACGGGGACGAGACGCACGCCCTCTACCTCGACTCCCCGTTCGAGATCGCCGTCACCTCGCTGGTGGGCCTGGTCTTCGTGCTCGCCTGGCCGTGGGTGACGCGGGGCCTGGTGGCGGTCGACCGGCTGATGGTGTCGGGGCTGCTCGGACCGTCGCGGCTGGCCGACCGGGTCACGGAGCTGGAGTCGGACCGGGGCGTGGTCGTGGACACCGCCGCCGCCGACCTGCGCCGCATCGAGCGCGACCTGCACGACGGCGCCCAGGCCCGGCTCGTCGCTCTCGCGATGGATCTGGGCCTGGCGAAGGAGCGGCTGGCGCGGGATCCGCTGGCCGCGGCGGCGATGGTCGACGAGGCGCACGGCGAGGTCAAGCTCGCCCTCCAGGAGCTGCGCGACCTGGCCCGTGGCATCCACCCGGCCGTCCTCACCGACCGCGGCCTCGACGCCGCGCTCTCGGCGGTGGCCGCCCGCTGCACCGTCCCGGTGTCGGTGGAGGTGGACCTGCCGGGCCGGCCGGCCGCGTCGATCGAGGGCATCGCCTACTTCACGGTCTCCGAGCTGCTGCGGAACGTCTCCGAGCACGCGCGAGCCCGGCGGGCCTGGGTCGACGTGTGGCGGAGCGAGGACCGTCTGATGCTCCAGGTGCGGGACGACGGCGTGGGCGGTGCGGCCCCGGGGGCGGGGCGCGGCCTGGCGCGCCTGGCGGAACGGTTGGACGCGGTCGACGGCGTCCTGGCGGTCGACTCGCCGGCGGGCGGCCCGACGACGGTGACGGCGGAGCTGCCCTGGCGGGCCTGAGCCACCAGGGCCCCGGAACCCTCACGGCGCCCACCGCGTCCCTTCTGCTGCGATGCTGGGGATCACTCAGCTCGATCAGAAAGGCAGGGGCCGTGACGGACTTGGGGCCGGACAGGGGCGCGGCGTGGGGGTCCTCCCGGGAGGAGGCCCGAGAGGGCGTACGGGTGGTCATCGCCGAGGACTCGGTGCTGCTGCGCGAGGGGCTCACCCGTCTGCTGACCGATCTGGGGCACCAGGTGGTCGCCGGGGTCGGGGACGGGGAGGCGCTGGTGAAGACCGTGTCCGACCTCGCGGCGGAGGGGGCGCTGCCGGACGTGGTGGTGGCGGACGTCCGGATGCCGCCGACGCACACGGACGAGGGCGTCCGGGCGGCGGTGCGGCTGAGGAAGGAGCATCCGGGACTCGGGGTGCTGGTCCTTTCGCAGTACGTGGAGGAGCAGTACGCGACGGAGTTGCTGGCCGGATCCAGCACGGGCGTGGGCTATCTCCTGAAGGACCGGGTCGCCGAGGTCCGGGAGTTCGTGGACGCGGTGGTGCGGGTGGCCAGGGGCGGTACGGCGCTCGATCCGGAGGTGGTGGCGCAGCTGCTCGGCCGCAGCCGCAAGCAGGACGTGCTGGCGGTGCTGACCCCGCGTGAGCGTGAGGTCCTGGGGCTGATGGCGGAGGGCCGTACGAATTCGGCCATCGCGAAGCAGCTGGTGGTGAGCGACGGGGCGGTGGAGAAGCACATCGGGAACATCTTCCTGAAGCTGGGCCTGTCGCCGAGTGACGGGGATCACCGCCGGGTACTCGCGGTGTTGACCTACCTGAACTCCTGAGTACCTGACACCATGTCAGATACGGGGCGGCGGGGAACGGGCGACGCGCGGTCGCCGCTCCATCGCCGCTGATCACGGGCCGGTCCCCCTCCGTGACCGAGAATGAGCGGAGCGCGATCCTCCGGTGGACTCGGGGGCTCACGGAGAGCGACAATTGACGACGAAAGGGCGTGTCGGGGCGTCTCAAAACGCGGTCCACGACGCGAGAAGTCCCGGGACGGTCCACCTGACGGACGTAGGGTGGGCCACGGGACGACCGGGTCCACCGGCCGTCTCCCGAGCCTTCTCCGCGGGTGACGTCTCGACGGAGAGAACCCTTTCCGCGAGGGAGGTCCAGTTCAGTGACCAGCCAGGTCAGTAGCGAGGCCGGTGAGGCCCTGGTCGGGGAGCAGCGCACATCCCCGGCGACGGCCGATCACGGCTCCGCGAAGGAAGTCCGCCGGCTCGACCGGGTGATCATCCGCTTCGCGGGCGACTCCGGTGACGGCATGCAGCTCACGGGTGACCGGTTCACCTCGGAGACGGCGTCCTTCGGGAACGACCTCTCCACGCTGCCCAACTTCCCGGCCGAGATCCGGGCGCCCGCAGGCACCCTGCCGGGCGTGTCCTCGTTCCAGCTGCACTTCGCCGACCACGACATCCTGACCCCGGGCGACGCCCCGAACGTGCTGGTCGCGATGAACCCGGCCGCACTGAAGGCCAACATCGGGGACGTGCCGCGCGGCGGCGAGATCATCGTCAACACCGACGAGTTCGCCAAGCGGGCCATGGCGAAGGTCGGCTACGAGACGTCCCCGCTGGAGGACGGCTCGCTCGACGGCTACCAGGTCCATCCGGTGCCGCTGACCACGCTGACGGTCGAGGCCCTGAAGGACTTCGGGCTCTCCCGCAAGGAGGCCGAGCGCTCCAAGAACATGTTCGCGCTCGGACTGCTCTCCTGGATGTACCACCGGCCCACCGAGGGCACCGAGACCTTCCTGCGCCAGAAGTTCGCGAAGAAGCCCGAGATCGCCGAGGCGAACGTGGCCGCGTTCCGGGCCGGCTGGAACTTCGGCGAGACCACCGAGGACTTCGCCGTCTCCTACGAGGTCGCCCCCGCGACCCGGGCCTTCCCCACCGGCACGTACCGCAACATCTCCGGGAACCTGGCCCTGTCCTACGGTCTGATCGCCGCCGCCCGCCAGGCGGACCTGCCGCTCTACCTCGGCTCGTACCCGATCACGCCGGCCTCGGACATCCTGCACGAGCTGAGCCGGCACAAGAACTTCGGCGTGCGCACCTTCCAGGCCGAGGACGAGATCGCCGGCATCGGCGCGGCGCTCGGCGCCGCCTTCGGCGGCTCGCTCGCCGTCACCACCACCAGTGGCCCCGGCGTGGCGCTCAAGTCCGAGACGATCGGCCTCGCCGTCTCCCTCGAACTGCCGCTGCTCATCGTCGACATCCAGCGCGGCGGCCCGTCCACGGGTCTGCCCACCAAGACCGAGCAGGCCGACCTGCTCCAGGCCATGTACGGGCGCAACGGCGAGGCCCCGGTGCCCGTCGTCGCCCCGCGCACGCCCGCCGACTGCTTCGACGCGGCACTCGACGCGGCCCGGATCGCGCTCACCTACCGCACCCCGGTCCTGCTGCTGTCCGACGGATACCTCGCCAACGGCTCCGAGCCCTGGCGGATCCCGGAGGTCGACGAACTCCCCGACCTCACCACACCCTTCGCCACCGGCCCGAACCACACCCTCGCCGACGGCACCGAGGTCTTCTGGCCGTACAAGCGCGACCCGCAGACCCTCGCCCGGCCCTGGGCCCTGCCCGGCACCCCCGGCCTCGAACACCGCATCGGCGGCATCGAGAAGCAGGACGGCACCGGCAACATCAGCTACGACCCGGCCAACCACGACTTCATGGTCCGCACCCGGCAGGCCAAGGTCGACGGCATCGAGGTGCCCGACGTCGAGGTCGACGACCCGGACGGCGCGCGGACCCTCGTCCTCGGCTGGGGCTCGACCTACGGGCCGATCACCGCCGCCGTACGCCGGCTGCGGGCCGCCGGTCACCCCATCGCGCAGACCCACCTGCGCCACCTCAACCCCTTCCCGAAGAACCTCGGGGAGGTGCTGCGGCGCTACGAGAAGGTGGTCGTGCCCGAGATGAACCTGGGCCAGCTCGCCACCCTCGTCCGGGCGAAGTACCTCGTCGACGCCCGCAGCCACACCCAGGTCAACGGCATGCCGTTCAAGGCCGAGCAGCTCGCAGCCGCTCTGAAGGAGGCCATCGATGAGTGAGTCGCTCCTGCAGCTCGTGCCCAAGGCGGACGCCGCCCAGTCGATGAAGGACTTCAAGTCCGACCAGGAGGTGCGCTGGTGCCCCGGCTGCGGCGACTACGCCGTCCTCGCCGCCGTCCAGGGCTTCCTGCCCGAGCTCGGCCTGGCGAAGGAGAACATCGTCTTCGTCTCCGGCATCGGCTGCTCCTCCCGCTTCCCGTACTACATGAACACCTACGGGATGCACTCCATCCACGGCCGCGCGCCGGCCATCGCCACCGGCCTCGCGACCTCGCGCCGCGACCTGTCGGTGTGGGTGGTCACCGGTGACGGCGACGCGCTGTCCATCGGCGGCAACCACCTCATCCACGCACTGCGCCGCAACGTCAACGTGAAGATCCTGCTGTTCAACAACCGGATCTACGGCCTCACCAAGGGCCAGTACAGCCCCACCTCGGAGCTCGGCAAGGTCACCAAGTCGACCCCGATGGGCTCGCTCGACGCGCCCTTCAACCCGGTCTCGCTGGCGCTCGGCGCGGAGGCGTCGTTCGTGGCGCGGACCGTGGACTCCGACCGCAAGCACCTCACGGAGGTGCTGCGCCAGGCCGCCGAGCACAACGGCACCGCCCTGGTGGAGATCTACCAGAACTGCAACATCTTCAACGACGGCGCCTTCGAGGTCCTCAAGGACAAGGACCAGGCCAAGGAGGCGGTCATCCGCCTGGAGCACGGGCAGCCGATCCGCTTCGGCGCCGAGCTCGACAAGGGCGTCGTCCGCGACCCGGCCACCGGCGACCTGAAGGTCGTCACCGTGACGGCGGACAACGAGGACCGGATCCTGGTCCACGACGCCCACGCCGACTCCCCCACCACGGCCTTCGCCCTCTCCCGCCTCGCCGACCCCGACACCCTGCACCAGACGCCCATCGGGGTGTTCCGGTCGGTGGAGCGTCCGGTGTACGACACGCTGATGGCAGAGCAGCTGGAGAAGGCGGTGGAGCAGCAGGGCAAGGGCGACCTGGCGCAGCTGCTGACGGGCAAGGACACGTGGACGGTGGTGGGCTGACCCCGCCGGCTCCGGGACCCGGGTCCCGCTCTACGGACGGCCGCTCTCCTCAGGGAGGGCGGCCTTCGCGTTACCGGCCTCGCGCCTCGCACGTCATGGCCAGGACCGTATGACCGGGACCGTACGACCGGGACCGTATGACGGGACCGTATGACGAGGACGGTACGACCGGGGCCGTATGACCGGGACCGTACGACCGGCTTCGCATGGTCAGGACCGTATAGCGATACGGGCATGACAGGTGGGCCTGTGCGGCGCTACCGTCGACAGGACGCACGGCGCAGGGCCGGCAGGGCAGGAGGTCCGGTGAAGACGGAGCACGAGGCACGAGCAGGGCTGATCTACGGGATAGCCGCCTATGGCATCTGGGGCCTCTTCCCCCTCTACTGGCCGCTCCTCGAACCCGCCGGCGCGGTCGAGATCCTCGCCCACCGGATGGTCTGGTCGCTCGTCGTGGTCGGCCTCGCCCTGCTCGCGCTGCGCCGCTGGGGCTGGGTGCGCGAGCTGCTCGCCGACCCGCGCCGGCTCGGACTGATCACGCTCGCCGCCGGTCTCATCACGGTCAACTGGGGCGTCTACATCTGGGCCGTCAACGCCGGCCACGTCGTGGAGTCCTCGCTCGGCTACTTCATCAACCCGCTCGTCAGCATCGCCCTCGGCGTGCTGGTCCTCAAGGAGCGGCTGCGGCCCGCGCAGTGGGCGGCGGTCGGCATCGCGCTCGCGGCGGTCGTCGTGCTCGCGGTCGGTTACGGACGCCTGCCGTGGATCTCGCTCGTGCTCGCCTGCACCTTCGGCACCTACGGGCTGGTGAAGAAGAAGGTGAACATCGGCGGCCTGGAGTCGCTGGCCGCCGAGACCGCCGTCCAGTTCCTGCCCGCCTTCGGCTACCTCGTCTGGCTCGGCGCCCAGGGCGAGTCGACCTTCACCACCGAGGGCGCCGGGCACACCGCCCTGCTCGCGGCGACCGGCCTGGTGACGGCGCTGCCGCTGGTCTGCTTCGGCGCCGCGGCGATCCGCGTGCCGCTGTCGACCATCGGGCTGCTCCAGTACCTGGCCCCGGTCTTCCAGTTCCTCCTCGGCGTCCTCTACTTCCACGAGGCGATGCCGCCGGAGCGCTGGGCCGGCTTCTCGCTGGTGTGGCTGGCCCTGTCCCTCCTCAGCTGGGACGCCCTGCGCACGGCGCGGCGCAGCCGGGCGGCCCTGGCCGCGGCGGCGGCCGACGCGGCAGCGGCCGAAGTGGCGGCGGCCGAAGTGGCGGCGGCAGCGGCAGGGGCTCCGGTGGCCGAGGCGGCGGCAGCGGCAGGGGCTCCGACGGCCGACGCGACGGCAGCGGCGGCGGTTGACGCGGCGGCGGCGGCTCCGGCGGCCGATCCCGCCCCGCTTTCCACTCCATCGGCCCAGCCCGGCCGCTGACCGCGCGCGAGGGCGACCGGGCGGTGTTACGCAGGGAGTCCAGGGGCTCGCTCCCCGTGCGGGCCCGCCCCTCCTCCCGAGATGAGTGAACGCGCCATGTCGCAGCCCCTCGCCCTCTCGGTCGACTTCGGCAAGGGCTTCACGGACGCCTGGTCCGCGGTCGCCGAGTTCGTACCGAAATTCATCGGCTTCCTCGCGATCCTGCTCATCGGCTGGTTCGTGGCGAAGGTCATCGCCCGCGTCGCCGACCGCCTGCTGCGGAAGGTCGGCTTCGAGCGGATGGCCGAACGCTCCGGTGCCGCGAACGCCCTGAAGGGCTCGAAGTACGACGCCACCGGCATCATCGCCAAGATCCTCTACTACGCGATCCTGCTGATCGCGCTCCAGCTGGCCTTCGGCGTCTTCGGCCCCAACCCGGTCAGCGTCATGATCAACGGCATCGTCGCCTGGCTGCCCCGGGCGATCGTCGCCGTCGTCATCGTCGTCGTGGCGATGGCCATCGCCCGCGCCGTCCGGGACATCGTGACGGGCGCGCTCGGCCAGATGTCGTACGGCAAGGTCGTCGCGACGGCGGCCTGGGCCTTCATCGTCGCCCTCGGTGTGATCGCCGCGCTCAGCCAGGCGGGCATCGCCACCGCGATCACCGGCCCGGTTCTGACGGCCGTCCTCGCCATGATCGCCGGTGTGGTGATCGTCGGCGTCGGCGGCGGACTGATCACCCCGATGCGGTCCCGCTGGGAGCGCTGGCTCGCCGCCGCCGAGTCCGAGACCGGCCGCGCCAAGGACCAGATCTCCGCCTACCAGCGCGGTCGCCAGGACGCCCAGCGCGGGATGCCCGCCCCGCAGGAGCGGATGGAGCAGATGGAGCGCCGCCCCGGGCAGCAGCAGATGCCGGGCCAGGAGCCGCTTCCGGGCCAGGAGCCCGGCCAGGGTCCGCGCCGGGAGCCCCCGACGGACCCGATGTGACGGACCCGATGTGACGGACGCGATGTGAAGGACGCCCCCATGGGACTGCCGGCGCCGGACCCGATGCCGAGGGGACGGGCCGCCCGGTGGCGGCTCAGGCCCCCAGCAGGTCGTACTCGCGGATCAGCCAGCAGACGGCGGTCAGGCGCAGGGTGGCGAAGTCGTGGGCGACGGGCTCGACCCAGTCGACCTCGGCGAGCCAGTCGGTGAAGCCGAGCACGTAGTCGGCGAGTTCCTCGCGGCGGACGGTCCGGGGTCCGGGGATCCGGTCGCGCGGACCGCGCTGCGCGGGGATGAGCGCGTCGCACACGGCCGCCGCGTGCTGATCGACGGCGGCCACCAGCCCCGGCTCGAAGGAGAACTCCGAGAGCCGGGGCATGTACGTGGCGGCGACACCGACCAGGGGGCAGTCGGGCGAATCGTTCATCCCTCCACATTAGGCGCGGAGGGCGCCGTTCAGGCCGTGAGCTTGGTCGCAGCTCCGGGTGCCTCGCCCCCGGCGGCCGCCGCGGTGTCCGGGAGACCGGCGGTGTCCGGAAGACCGGCCGGGCCCTGCGCCGGGGTCTTCGCCCGTACCCCCGTCGCCGTGATCACCGCACCCAGCGCCACCATCACCAGCGGTACGGCGAGCGCCGCCCGGAAGCCGTCGAGGCCGCCGCCCGCGATCCCGTACACCGCCGTCACCGCCGCGACGCCCACGGCCGAACCGAACTGGGTGGCCGTGGTGAGCAGTCCGCTCGCCAGCCCCTGCTCCTCCTCCGCCACACCGTCCGTACCGGCGATGGTCAGCGGCCCGTAGGCGAGGCTGAAGGCCAGGCCGGTGAGCAGCAGGGCCGGGAACATCGCCGCGTACGACCAGTTCGGGCCGACCGGCAGGAACAGCGCGTACGCCAGGACGGCGAGGAGGAAGCCGCCGAGGATCACCCGGGCGTTGCCGTACCGCGCCACGAGCCGCGGCGTCAGCGTCGGCGCGAGCACCGCGTCGCAGCCGATCACCAGCAGGGCGAGGGCGGTCTGGAGCGAGGACCAGCCGCGCAGCTCCTGGAGGAAGAGGGTCGCGACGAACTGGAAGCCGAAGAAGGCGCCGACGAAGAGCAGCGCACCGAGGTCGGCGCGGACGAGCGGGGCGCTGCGCAGCAGGCCGAGGCGGACGAGCGGGGCGGCGGCCCGGCGTTCGACGGCGACGAAGAGCGCGGCGAGGAGCAGCCCGGCGGCCAGGGCCCCGGCGGTGACGGGCCAGCCGGTGAGGCCGTGCTCAAGGCGGACGATCGCGTACGAGAGCAGGAGCATCGCCCCGGCGGCGGTGAGCGCGCCGGGCAGGTCGAAGCCGCCCCGTGCGGCCCCGGCCGGCCCCCGGTCGAAGCCGCCCCGTGCGGCCCCGGCCGGCTCCCGGTCGTGCCGGGCGGCGGGCTCGGCGGAGGAGGAGGCAAGGTCACCGCCAGCGGGCCCGTCGTAGCCGGCGGCCCCGTGCGGCTCCTCGCGCGGGATCAGCCGGAACGCGGCGGGCAGGAGCACCGCGGCCAGGAGGACCGGGGCGAAGAAGACCCAGCGCCAGCCGCCGGCCGTGGTGAGCAGCCCGCCGACGACGAGGCCGAGCGAGAAGCCACCGGCGGCGGTGCCGGCGAAGACCAGGAGCGCCTTGTTGCGTTCGGGTCCCTCCGCGTAGGAGGTGGTGATGATCGACATCGCGGCCGGGGTCATGAAGGCGGCGGCGACACCGGTGACGAAGCGGGCCACGACCAGCATCCAGCCCTCCTCCGCGAAGCCGCCGAGGCCGGAGAAGAGGAGGAAGACGGTGAGCCAGCCGAGGAACATCCGGCGGCGGCCGAGGAGGTCGGCGGCCCGGCCGCCGAGCAGGGTGAAACCGGCGTAGCCGAGGACGTAGGCGGACATCACCCAGGCGGCGGTGCCGGTGGTGAGGTCGAGGTCGGCGCGGATCGTGGGCAGGGCGACGGCGAGCATGGCGACGTCGATGCCTTCGAGGAAGATCGTTCCGCAGAGGACGAAAAGCAGGCTCCAGGCGCGTAAGGACACAACTGTCTCCAGAGCAAGGGAGGTTGGGGAGAGGGTGGTTACGGAGAAGATGACGGTTCTCTCTTGTAACCACCTGCATCCTGCGGGAGCATCGGGTGCCATGGAAGAAGGCACTTCGAAGTCACCGAGTCACTGCGCGGGTACCGAGGTGAGCTCCCCGGACACGGATCCCTTCCAGTGGGACACCCGGGAGGACTGCGAGGTACGGCAGATCCTCGACCGGGTCGCGGACAAGTGGTCGCTGCTCGTCATCGCCCTGCTCGACCAACGCACGCTGCGCTTCACGGAGTTGCGCCGGGAGATCGACGGCATCAGCCAGCGCATGCTGACCGTGACGCTGCGCCAGCTGGAGCGCGACGGCCTGGTCAAGCGGACGGTGCACCCGGTGGTGCCGCCGCGCGTGGAGTACGAACTGACGCCGCTGGGCGGGACCTTGCACACCACGATCCGTTCGCTGGTGACCTGGACCGAGCAGCACCAGAGGGAGATCGCGGCGGCCCGGGAGGCGTACGACGCGCGCGAGGCGGCCGCCGCGAAGGAGGCGGCCGCCGCGCAGGAGGTACGGGAGGCAGTGCCGGTGCGGCGCGGCGCGCCCGCGTTCGGCTGAGCACCGCCGCCCACTTCAGCCGAACCCGGCGTCAGCCGGACACCGCCCCGACGAGGTTCCGCGTGGCCTTCGGGAACGGCTCGGCCAGGGACATGCCCGCGTCGTCGACGCGGTTCAGGGCCTTCCGCAGCTCGGGTCGGCCTGCCGGCCGTCGGTGTGGGCGTGGACGTGGATGTCGGACAGGGCGGTGCGCTCCTTGACGGGAGGGTGGGCGTTCAGAGGCTGCGGGCGGTGATGTCGCCGTACGAGGTGGTCGCGTGGACGGCCAGGTCGGCGGCGCCGTCGCTCTTCAGGGAGTTGCTGACCCGGCCGTAGCCGGTGCCGGCGTCCAGGGAGGCGGAGACGCCGGCGGCGGCGCCGACGGTGATGTCACCCTTGTCGGTGCGCAGGGTGACGGTGCCGCGCACGGCCTCGTCGACGCGGATGTCGCCGTGCGCGGTGCTGATCTCGGCCGGGCCGCCGAGCCGGCCGATCGTGATGTCGCCCTCGACCGCGGTGAGCCGGACGCTCGCGGCCTCGTCGATCTTGATGTGGTGGTAGGCACCCTCGAAGGCCACGTCGCCGAGGCGCCCGACGCCGCGCAGCTCGGCGGCGGCCGCCTTGCCCTCGACGGTCGAGCCGGCGGGCAGCTGGACGGTGACCTCGACGGCTCCGGAGGTGCCGATGAGCCGGTGCTTCGGCTCGGGGGCCTCGATGCGCAGGACGCCGTCGGTGCAGGTGACCGCGATCTGCTCGGCGGCCTTCACGTCGCGGCTCTTGGAGGCGTCGGCGGGCAGGATCTCGACCGTGGTGTCGGTGCGGTCGGCGGCGATGAACCGGAGGCGTCCGGCGGGAACGGCGAGGACGGCGGCGACCGGGGCGGGGGTCTGGAACTTCTGCATGATGCTGCTCTCCTGTGGTGTGTGGTGCTCGGCGTCAGGCGTCGTTTCCGACAATAGAAACGCTACGTTGCGTTCGCGTTCCCGGCAACACCACCGTTGCACAAGAAACACATCACCCCAGGTCGCGGCCCACAATTCGTTGCAACGTCCCTGTCGATAACGCAACGCTCCGAGCGTAATCAATTGCAATGAATTGAGCGTGAACGCTATGCTGAGCGGGCACCTGAGGAACCATGAAGGAGACCGCGATGCCGGGAGGCAGACTCACCCAGGCCGAGCGCCAGCAGATCGCCCTGGGACTGGCCGACGGCCTCGCCTACGCGGAGATCGCCCGCCGCCTCGACCGTCCGACCTCGACCGTCACCCGCGAGGTGATGCGCAACGGCGGACCGACCTCCTACCGCGCCGATCTCGCCCACCGAGCGACCGAACGCCGCGCCCAGCGGCGCAGGCAGGCCGCGCCCCGGGGGACGCAGGCGCCTCCGCCGGCATACGGGCGCGACCCCGAGGCCGTGCGCGCGTACGAGGAGCTGTTCACCACCGTCATGATGGCGTCGGGCATGCCGAAGATGATGGCCCGCGTGATGGCCTGCCTCACCCTGACCGACTCGGGCAGCCTCACCGCGGCCGAACTCGTCCAGCGCCTTCAGGTCAGCCCGGCGTCCGTCTCCAAGGCCGTCACGTTCCTCGACAGCCAGGGCATGGTCCGTCGCGAGCGCGACGAACGCCGCCGCGAGCGCTACATCGTGGACGACGACATCTGGTACCGGTCGATGATGGCCAGCGCGAAGGCGATCGCCCAGGTCGTCGAGACCGCCCGCCAGGGCGTCGGCGTCCTGGGCGCCGGCACCCCGGCCGCCGTGCGCATGGAGAACGTCGCCCGCTTCCTCGACTTCGTCTCGGAGAGCACCGCCCGCGCCGCCGAACAGGCCCGCGAGATCCTCCACACCAAGCCGGAGTCGACGACCGCCGACGAGGACTAACCGCTGCCGGTCTCCTCCTGGGTACGGGCCCGGTGCGCCCGGACCTTGTGCCGGTTTCCGCACCGTTCCATGGAGCACCAGCGGCGGCGCCCCGGGCGGGAGGTGTCGACGAAGAGCAGGGCGCAGTTGTCGGCGCCGCAGACGCGGACCCGGTCGGCGTACGGGCCGGTGAACAGTTCCACGGCGTCCCGGGCGACCGTCCCGAGCAGCCCGGTCCCGGTCGCGCCGGGCGCCCACGCGCGCGTGCCGTCGGGGACGATCCGGGTCACCAACGGGGGCAGGGCGGCGGCCTTGTTGACGATGCCGAGGTCCTCGGGCGCGAGCGCCCGTCCCTCGGCGCGGGCGAGCCCGAGCCGCCACAGGGCGTCGCGGGTCTCCCGTACGGCGAGGAGTTCGGCCGGCGTGACCGCCAGCTCGCGGTCGAGGCCGCCGGGCGCGAGGCGGCAGTCGCGCACCCAGCCGAGCAGCCCCTCGACCCGGTCGAGCACCTCGTACCGCGCGGCGACCGGTCCCGGGCCACCGGTCAGCAGCAACTCCAGGCACAGGGCTCCGGCGTCGAACGAGAAGACGCGGCCGTCGAGATGACGCAGGGTCATGGGCTTTCCGGTCACGTAACCAGTATAAAGAGTTACATGACCGCACTGCACTGGAAGCTCGTCATCGACGCGTCCGACCCGCACGCCCAGGCCGCCTTCTGGGCCGCCGCGCTCGGCTACCGGCAGGAGGACCACAGCGCCTTCATCGGCCGCCTCCTCGACGCGGGCGCCGCCCCGCCCGAGGCCACCGTCACCGTCGACGGCCGCCTCGCCTGGCGCGACCTGGCCGCCGTACGCCACCCCGAGGAGCCCTACGACCCGAACAGCGACGCCGGCCTGGGCCACCGCATCCTCTTCCAGCGCGTCCCCGAGCCGAAGACCGTCAAGAACCGCGTCCACCTCGACGTCCACACGGCCCCGGGCACCCGCACCGCCGAGGTCGCCCGCCTGGAAGCGCTGGGAGCGACGGTGCTGCGGGAGGTCGCGGAGCAGGGCGGGTCGTGGACGGTGATGGGGGACCCGGAGGGGAACGAGTTCTGCGTGCAGTGAGCGGGGAGAGGCGCACGGGCGGTGCCCGGGACCGCGGACCCGCAGCCCGGAGCGGCCGTACCATCGGGCCGCATGGCCACCTTCGTGCACCTCACGCCCGCCGCCCTCGCCGCCCGGATACGCCGGGGCGGCGTGCGGGCCGGCAATGGCCGGTCCGGGCGCGGGGTGTACCTGTTCCCGGTGCTCCCCTCCTACACGCTCACCCACCAGTGGCTGCGTGAGCTCGCCCGGCGTCCGGGGTCACGCGGCCTGGTCGCCGTGCACGTACGGCTGCCTGACGGGGAGCCCGTGACCGTCGGGCGCTACAACGACCGGGAACCGGCCCGGACGACGGCCGCCGAGGCGGTCCGGCGGATCGGGGCGCTGGACGACGCCCGCGGCTGGGAGGTCTTCCTGCCGCGGGCGGTCGCGCGGGCCGAGGTACGGCAGATACGGTCGGTCCACCAGGTCACCGGCTGGCGGTACTTCCCCGACGCGCACGGGGTCGCACCCTGCACGTGCGACGGCTGCCGGGTCCGCGGCGAGTACGGCTCGCGCCGCCTGCGGTCCCGCCGCCCGCACCCCCTGGACGGCCCGCCGCCCCCGCCGCGGGTCCTGCTGGCCCGCCTGGAGCGGGCGATGGCCCGGGACGACACCGCGTCCCTGCGCGAGACCCTGCAGAGCTACGGGCTCCGCCGCCGCGGCCCCCTCCTCCGCCTCCTCCCGCTCGCCGCCCACCCGGACCCCGCCGTCCGCACGGCCCTCGCGACGGCGGTGGCCCGCTGGTCGACACCCGGAGTGGACGCGCTTCTGGGGGAGTTGGCAGCCGCCCCCGAACCCGACGTACGCCGCTCGGTGACCGAGCACCTGGCCTACCGCCCGACCCCCGAGGCGGCGAGCCTCCTGGCGGCCCTGTCCACCGACCCCTCCCCAGCGGTCCGCGAGGCGGTCGTCGAGGGCCTGGCCCACCGCGAGACCCCCGAGGCCGCCGCCGCCCTGGCCCGGCTGGCGGCCGACCCGGACCCGGACGTGCGGGAGGCGGTGGCGGTGTTCGGCGACGAGTGAGTCGCGCAACGGCTTCGGAGCACGGCTTCGGAGCCACCGCTGAGCCTCCGTGTCACCAGGCGATCGGCCGGTCCGCCGACGCCTGACGTGCTCTTCCGTGACCGGCCGCCGGGACGGCTGGGCCCCGTTTCCGTCGATCTCTGTCATGGTCGGGAGAAAAGTGGAACCGGTGGGGACCTGCGGACACTTGCTGGGTGTGGAGTCCCCCTTGAATGAACGGATCCGCTCCGGCGATCGGGCGGCGTTCGCCGAGATCTTCGACGCGCACGCGCGCGCCGTCTACGCCCATGCCGTCCGGACGAGCGGCGACCGGGCTCTCGCCGAGGACGTCATGTCCCTCACCTTTCTGGAGGCGTGGCGGTTACGCGACAAACTGCGCGACGAGGTCGGCAATGTCCGGGCATGGCTGCTGGGCATCGCGACCAACGTGCTGCGCAACACCGCCCGAGCCGCCCGCCGGCATCGAGAGGCGATGGCCCGTCTGCCGCCACCCGAGGCGTCGCCCGACTTTTCCGACGAGGTGGTCGGGCAGATGGCCGACGCCCAGCGGCTGGCCGCCGTGGCCCGTGCGCTGCGGCGCCTGAGACGGACCGAGCGCGAGGTCTTCACGCTGGTCGTCTGGTCCGGTCTGGGCTACGCGGCGGCGGCCGAAGCGATGGGAATCCCCATCGGCACCGTGCGCTCCCGGCTCTCGCGGGCCAGGGAGAAGCTGCGCGGGCTCGTGGAGGCGGAGTTGGCGGAACAGCCGCCGCGTCGGGTGGAACCGGAGACCGGCGGCGGACACATACCCGGCGGCGGGGCGGCCGCGGCCCGCGCTTCCCACAGGAGGGGGACACGATGAATCCGGCGCAGCGAGAACAGGCCGAGCGACTGCAGGCGAGCCGGGTGCTGCCGCCGCCCGTCCACCCGGAGCCGGCACCCGACCGCTTCGAGGCCCGCCGCCGCCACCTGCTGAACGAGATCGACCGGCAGACACGAGCCCGGCCCACCGCCCACCCGGCATCACGACCGAGGCGGCGCCTGGCGCTGGTCCTGGGCACGACCGTGGCCGTCGGTGCGACCGTCGCCGTTCTCGGCCTCGGCTCCGGACCCACCGGCGCTCCGCCCCACGTGCCGTCCGCCTCGGCGGCGTCCGTCCAGCTGTTGGAGAGGGCTGCTCTGGCCGCCGGTACGACGGTGCCGGCGAAGGTACGTGCCGGCCAGTACGCGTACGTCAAGACGGTCGGTCACACGTCGGTGCTGTCCGAGAACGAGGACGGCCGGACGGAGCTCCTGCGCCGGAACGAGGGCATGGAGCAGTGGACATCGGTGGACGGCAGCGAACGCACGCTCCAGCGCAGGAACGGCAAGGACACCTTGCTGCCGCACACCCCGGGCAGAGGAAATCTGAACGCACCCACGTACGACTTCCTGGCCGCCCTGCCGACCGATCCCGAGGCTCTGCTGAAGCGGATCCGCGACGACGCCGAGAAGAACCACGGCGCCGGTTCGGACTCCACAACGGGACCGGACCAGGAAGCCTTCGTCACGATCGGCGACCTTCTGCGCAACGGGGTCACTCCCCCCGCGACCGCTGCCGCGCTCTACCGCGCCGCCGCTCTCGTCCCCGGAGTCGATGTCGTCCCCGATGCCGTGGACGCCGCAGGACGCCACGGCGTCGCCGTGGCCCGGGTGCACGACGGCGAACGCACCGAGTGGATCTTCGACAAGAACACGGCCCGCTTGCTGGGCGAGCGCACGGTCCTCCTCAGGGACGGCGCCTGGGGCAAGGCCGGCACCACGGTCACCTCCGTCGCCCTCGTCAGCAGGGGCATCGTCGACGAGGCCGGGCAGTACCCGTAGCGACCCCGGCCCCTCACGGCGCCACCCACGCCTCCGTCTCGTACGCGTCGTGCAACAGGCGCAGGAAGTCCGGGGCCGGGGGCAGGGTGACGGGGCCCAGGCGGTGGACGGGGATGCCCGGGGTCCAGGAGTTCATGACGGCGGCGCCCGCGAGGGCGGGCAGGTCGGACGGGGTGATCGGGGTGGTGCGCTGGGGGACGCCCAGGGCGGTGAGGCGGCGGCGGACGGCGGACATCGTCGTGCCGGTCAGCATCGCGGCCTGGGGCCACAGCACCGAAGTGCCGTCCCAGAACACCAGGTTCCAGATCGTGGCCTCGCTCAGCCGCCCCTCGCCGTCCAGGAACGCGGCGTCGTCGAAGCCGTCGGCGACCGCGCGGCGCAGCAGGAGCGTCTTGGCGATCTCGCCGACGTGCTTCACCTCGGGCAGCACGCGCTCGTGCGGGACGAGCGCCAGGGCGAGCGGCCCCTCGGGCCCGGTGGCGGGCGGGCCGGTGCGGACGAGGAGGCGCGGGGCGGCGGAGGGGTGGGCCCGTGCGGTGAACTCGCCTTCCGGGGAGTACACGGTGACCGTCACCGAGACGTCCGCGGGGCCCGCCGCCAGCGCCGTACGCAGCCGGCCGCGCACCTCCTCGTCGGGCACGGCCCGCCCGAAGAGGGTGAGCGACGCGGCCCGCAGGCGCTCCAGGTGCAGGTCGAGGCCCCGGATCCGCCGGTCCCGTACCTGCGCCGCCGTGAAGTGGGCGTACCCGGCGAAGGCGAGCGGCGCCAGGTCGGCGGCGGTGGCGGGGCGGCCGTCCAGTTCGGTGACGTAGGGGGAGGCAGAGATCGGTGTGGAATCAGCGCTCATGCGCGGGACGTTAAGCCTTGACACCGGTGGAAAGGTCAAGGCCCGCACACGGCGAGGAGGCGCAGTTGCTGATCGGGGAGTTGTCACGGCGTACGGGCGTCAGCGCGCGGTCCCTGCGCTACTACGAGGCCCAGGGCCTGCTCACCGCCCGCCGTGGCGCCAACGGCTACCGGGAGTACGACGAGGACGCGGTCCTCACCGTGCGCCAGGTGCGCGCCCTGCTGGGCGCCGGGCTGTCCACGGACGTGATCCGTGACGTGCTGCCGTGCGCCCGCGGCGAGCGCCCGGAGATCGAGCTCTGCGTCGATCTCCAAGAGGTCCTCGGGCAGGAGCTGATGGTCAAGGACGAGCTCATCGACGACCTCCGGCGCGAACGTGACGCCCTCGCCGGCTACCTGGGGCGCCGCACCTCGTAGTGGAAGCAGCCGTACTCCACGGCCCGTACGTGCACGAGGACGACCGCCGGGTCCGCGAAGGCCTCCGCGAACGCCTGGCCGAAGCCCTCGGTCGGCTCCTCGGGGATCTCCAGGAGCCGCCCGCCGACGATCCAGCCGCGCTCGTCGTAACGGCGCAGGGTGCGCAGCGCGCCCGGCCGGTCGAAGGGGTACGCCTTCGGGTCCGGGTCCGGACCCGCGCAGTCCCCGGCCCCGGCGTGGATGAAGACCGGCCCCTGTTCGTCGTACGCCCCCGGCTCCGCGCCGGTCTCCGCCGCCCAGCGGCGCAGCGGCGCGTACGAGACGAGCGCGACCCGCTCGCCTTCCTCCAGTGGCCGCAGGCAGCAGCGCAAGGGGCTCCCGACCGGGTCGCCGGTCGCCGTGAACGGTACGCAGGGCCGCCCCGCGTCATCGGTCCGGCGGAGCTCGGCGAGGGCGGCGGGCGGGATGGGCCGTGCGGTGTAGGTGGTGGTCATGGAGCCAGCCTCACGCGCGCGCGTGGCCGGCGCTGGCGCTTTTCGGACCTCGCGCTCGCCGCCCGCCCGCGCGGCGGCCGGACCTTCAGAGGCGGCGCAGCACCTGCGCCTGGGCGCGTTCCACCGAGGCCCGGCCGTGGACGTGGACGAGGGCCAGGTGGAAGAGGGACGGGGCGACGGGGGCCCAGCTGTGCAGGCGCTCGGGGTCGAGCAGGAAGCGGGTGACGTCGGCGGTGCGGAAGGGCACGTACTCGATCCGCTGGTGTTCCCAGCGGTCCGCCACGCCCCGGCTCATCCGCTCGCGCAGGCCCTCGCCGGTCAGCTCCTTCAGCCGGGCGTAGAAGTGGGCGCACCACTGGCGCCGTTCGACGTCGAGGGCGAAGGCGAGCAGCTCCAGCGTGTACTCGTGGGGCTCGACGGCCAGTTCCTCGCGCATGCCCCGGCGGGCGACGGCGTGCAGGTCGGGGGCGTTGCGTCCGGCGGAGTCGATGTGCCGGGACAGGCCCTCGTTGACGGAGGAGTTCCAGACGCCGGATCCGGTCCGCACCCGGTTGCTGCGGCGGGTGACGACCAGGAGGTGGTCGGCGGTGACCACGGCGACGTTGGCGCCGAAGCTGCACTGGAGGAAGGCGGGCGCGGCGAGCGGGTCGGCCGGGTCGAGCCAGCGGCCGCGCGGGGTCGTGCCGTCGGGGAAGCGGCGGTCGAGCTGCTGGGCGGCGAGGAAGGTGTAGTAGTCGGTGGGGCGCAACCGCAGGTGCACCTCGGGCCGTTCGTCGAGGGCCGTACGGGAGACCTCCAGGGACTCGACCGCGTACCGCGGCCCGTTCCACACGGGCGCCCGCTCGCCGGAGTCCGCGGCCCGCGCCTCCTCCGCCTCGATCTCGTCGCGCCAGGCCGCCATCTCCTCCGGCAGCCGCACCTCCTGATCCAGCACCTGCACGTGCACGGACTCGGGGGCGATGGCCCGGTCGCCGTCGCCCTCGACGAGCAGCGCGGAGGTCTGCAGCGGCCCGAGCGAGAACGTCGACCACGCGACCGGTCCGCCGTCCCGGCCCCGCCGGTACGTGAGGCTGCGCACGGCCCCGGCCGAACGGCGCCGTATGCGGAACCACACGTCCTGCGTCCACTGCTGGAAGAGGGTCGCGAACACCACGCCCAGGATCGCGCCGACGATGCCGTTGCCGAGGTCTATGTCCACGCGGAGCAGCGTAAGTCAGCGCCGGGCGCTGCCCACTCGCCCCTACTCCCCGGACGCGTGCGCCACGAATCCGGCCCAGGCGCCCGGGCCGAAGGCGAGGCGGGGGCCGTCGCTGTTCTTGGAGTCGCGGACGTGGACGGTGCCGGGGGTGGCGGCGACCTCGACGCAGTCTTCGCCGTTCGAGCTGCTGCTGTAGCTGCTCTTGAACCACTCCAGCTCGGGCTTGCGAATCATGTCTCTCCCAGCAGTCGTTCGATAAAGGACCGCGACTCCCCCGGGGTGAGAGCCTGAGCCCGGATGATGCCATAGCGCAGCTCCAAGATCCGGAGCCTTCTGGGGTCGGACACCGGGCGACCGTTGAAGTCGCCGTCGGAACGCCCTACGGCTGTGCCGTCCCCGAACTTCAAAATCTCGATCAGCCCGCCCGTACCGGGATGGTCAGCCCGCTCGGTCGGCATCACCTGGATCTCGACGTTGGGCAACTCACCCACCTCCAAGAGACGTTCAAGCTGACGCCGCAGCACCATTCTCCCCCCAATGGGTCGCCGCAGCGTCGCCTCTTCCTGAACGAAGCTGAGCTCGGGCCCCGGAGACCTCTCGAAGATCGACTGGCGCGCCATACGTGCTGCGAGGAGCCGTTCGAGGTCCTCCGGCCCGTACGCGGGACGCCAGGTGCGAAGCAACGCCTGCGCGAACTCCCTGTTCTGCAGAAGGCCGTGGATGTTGATGGTGCTGTACAGGCAGAACTCGACCGCCCGCGCCTCCAGTTTCTTCAGATCACGCACCTTCTTCGGGTAGCGGACCTCCTCAACGTCCTTCTTCATCGCCGAGACCAGCCCGGCCGCCCCCACCGCCTCGTCCACCTTGTCCAGGAACTCCGGTCGCGGGATACGAGCTCCTCGCTCGACCTTCCGGATCAGATCCTCGCCGTAGCCGATCCGGTCCCCGAGTTCCGTCGCCCGAAGGCCCTTCGCCTCCCGCCACAGCTTGATCTGGCGGCCCACCGTAGCCACGACCGCCGCGCCCGACTCATCGCCTGGCTCGACCTCCCAGCCGGAGTCCTCACTACCCGTACCGTCCACACCGTTCACGCTCATGCGCGCCCACCTCCTTGCGGCCTGCCCTACCCGGAGCGTCGCGCGGGACAGTCGGGACACGACCGGACAGTCTCGGGACAGTCACCGTACGTAAGGGCCTGTTCGATGGGCAGCGTAAGCACGTCCCGCCACTCTGAGTGACATGAATCAGGGACCCACCCAACTATTGGCAGATGTACGCCAATTCGGAATCCAGCTCTCCGCAACCCCGCGCGGCGCCCGGCTCGCCCGGCTGCTCGCGGTGGAACAGTTGCGCTCCTGGGAGCTGGAAGCGGTGGCGGAGCCGGCCGCGCAGATCGTGGCCGAGCTGGCCGCGAACGCCGTGACGCACGGGCGCGTGCCGGGCCGGGACTTCCGGCTCGCCCTGCTGGCGACGGAAGCCGCCCTCCGCATCGAGGTGACCGACACACGGGGTGACCGGCTCCCGGTGATCCACCGCCCCGGCGGGTCGGCCGAGTCGGGGCGCGGGCTGCTGCTCGTCGAGGCCATCGCGGGGAGCTGGGGCGTGCGGCCGGGGCCCGTGCCCCGCAAGACGGTCTGGGCCGAGGTGCCCCTGCCGCGAGCGACCGCGTCGCAGGCGTACGCGACGCGGTGACCTGGGACGTAAAAGAGAGAAGTACCGGGGCAAGTACCCACCCGACCCCTCCAGCCTCCCCCGGAGCGCCCGTCACTCACTTGGGTGACATGCGCCAACTGGGCTGGATTTGAGGCGGGTTGCCTGGCATATGCTCACGCCGCAACCACCAGACATGCGTCGGCCCTCGGCCGGGACTAGCGATCCCGATCGAGGGCCTGACCACCGAGGAAGCGACACCTTCCCGATGGCTTCGACTCACCCTAGCGCGCGTCGGCGCGCCTCCGGGCTCATTCACCGAAACGTCCGCCACACGACCGGCTACACGGTCGTCGGCAACCACCTCGCCCGGCACCGCGAACTCTCGCTCGTCGCGCGGGGCCTGGCGCTCTACCTCCAGTCGCTGACCGCCGGGGCGCCCGTCGGCATCAAGGACATCGCCGCCGTGGTTCCCGAGAGCGAGCTGAGGGTCGCCAAGGCCATGCGGGAGCTGGAAGCCCATGGCTACCTGGTCCGTTACCGGGAACGCCTGCCCAACGGGCGGATCATGCACCGCACGGTCTCGTACAACCGCCCGGTGGATGAATCGGGGCCACCAGAGGTGACGCCACCGGACGACACACCTCCGGGCGAGATGCCCCCGGACGGCGGGCGTCTGGACGACACGCCTCCGGACGACACGCCTCCGCCTCCTCCGCCGAAGCGCCCCCAGCACCCCCAGCACGCGCCGCGCCCGCAGCGCCCCCAGCGCCCGGCGCCGCCGTCACCCCAGCCGCCCCAACCGCCTCAGCCGCCCCGACCGGCCTCCTCGGCCCCACCATCCCCGCCGCCCCCGGCCTCCCCGCCCCCGCTCGCCGAGCGGCACCGGCCCGCCGCCGCCGTCCTCGCGAGCCTGCACCGCCATGAACCCCGACTCCTCCTCTCCGAACGCGACATCCTGCGGCTCGCGCCGGAGCTCACCACCTGGCTCGAACGGGGAGCCCGCCCGGACGCTGTGCTGCGCACGCTGGCCGCCTGCCTTCCCGACGACCTCGTCCACCCGGCCGGCCTCCTGGCGCACCGCCTCAGGGTCCTCCTCCCGCCTCCCCTCCCTGCCAGGCCCCCGACCCCCGACCCCCTCCAGACCTGCGACTCCTGCGACCGCGCCTTCCGGTCGCCACACCCGGGGCGCTGCCGCGACTGCCGCCCAGCCGAGAGAGAGGCCGCCTAGCATGAAGCTGATGACTCGGGCCCCAGGGCACACACGAGGAGCCAGCGCGATGACGACCGTCTCCCCCCTCTACCGGACCATGCGCGAAGCCCTGGACCGTCTGGACGACACCGTGCCGGGCAAGTTCGAGATCACCAAAGAAGGAATCGTTCACGACATGATGGCGCCAGGAGGCCCCCACGAGCTGACCGTCCTGCGGGTGCGCAAGCGCCTGGAAAAGGTGATGCCGGAGGAGCTCGCAGCCCATACAGGTGAGCCCGATGTCGCGGACGACACCCAGGGCGTCATGCGGCACCCTGACGTGATGGTCATCGCCGAGGCCGACATGGAGGTCGAGTTCTCCTTCGACCCCCGTACCCTCCTCGCCGCCATCGAGGTCGTCTCCCGCTCGAACCCGGACAACGACTGGGTCGGCAAGCTCCGCGACTATCCCCTCCTCGGCGTCCCCGTCTACGCGATCTTCGATCCCCGGACGGGCTCCGGCGCGGTCTTCTCCGACATCCACGCCACCCCCGAGGGGCCGCGCTACGCGACCCGTAAGGACTTCTTCTACGGCGAGGACGTCACCATCGCCGAATGGACGATCTCCACCGACGGCCTGCCCCGCTACCCGTAGCCCACACCTTCACTTTTACCTCATTGCAACGACCGCAAGGCTTTCATTGCATTCAGTCGCACGCGCGTTGCAACACTTTCGCTTCGCTGACCAGCATAATCGCCGCCACTACGCCGCTCTGGCCGTTGCCAGCATCGTGAACGCAATGTAGCTTCCTCCTCGTTCACAGATTCGCGAACAACGAACGGGCGGGGACACACATGAGCGGCACCACCACCGGCGGCTTCTCCGAGGCCGGACTGCGCAGGATCCGTGACGTGCTCGCGCGGCACGTCGACTCCGGGAAGATCCCGGGGGTCGTCGCCCTCGTCAGCCGTGGCGACGAGACGCACGTCGAGGCGATCGGCACCATGCGCCACGACGGCGGCCCGGCCATGAGCCGGGACACGATCTTCCGGATGGCCTCGACGTCCAAGCCGGTCGGCGTCTCGGCGGCGATGGTCCTGCTCGACGAGTGCCGGCTGCGGCTCGACGACCCGGTGGACCCGTGGCTGCCCGAACTCGCCGACCGGCAGGTGCTGCGGCGGGTGGACGGACCGCTGGACGACACCGTGCCGGCGCGGCAGCCGATCACCGTACGGGACGTGCTGACCTCCACGTTCGGGCTCGGCATGGACCTGACCTCGCTCGGCACCCCGATCATGAACGCGGTCTTCGAGCAGGGGCTCACGCCCAACCTGCCGGAGCCGATGCCCGAGCCGGACGAGTGGATGCGCCGCCTCGGCACGCTGCCGCTGATGCACCAGCCCGGCGCGCGCTGGCAGTACCACATCGCCGCCGACCTCCTCGGCGTCCTCGTCGCCAGGGTCTCCGGGCAGTCGTACGAGTCGTTCCTGCGCGAGCGCGTCTTCGGGCCCCTGGGCATGAAGGACACCGGCTTCCACGTGCCGGAGGACAAGATCGACCGGCTGCCTCCCCTCTACGCCCCCGATCCCGCGACCGGCGAGTTCCACGTCTGGGACGAGGCGAAGGGCGGCCGGCACAGCGCGCCGCCGGCGTTCCAGGGCGGGGGCGGCGGGCTGGTCTCCACCGTCGACGACTACCACGCCTACTTCCGGATGCTGCTGAACCAGGGCACGCACGGCACCGAGCGGATCCTGTCCCGGCCCGCCGTCCGGCTGATGACCACCAACCGCCTCTCCCCCGAGCAGCAGGCCGCCCGGCACGCGATGGCCGTCGACAACGTCCACATCTCCTTCGGGCAGGGTCAGCACGGTGGCTGGGGCTTCGGGATGGCGGTACGCACGTACCGCGGGGACTACGCGCCGCTCGGTCAGTTCGGCTGGGACGGCGGAAGCGGAACCTCGACCTACGCCGACCCGGAGAACGGACTCACCGGCATCCTGCTCACCCAGGTCGGCACGTCCGTCCCGGACCCGGCGCGGCTCGTCCACGACTTCTGGACGACGGTCTACCAGGCCATCGACGACTGAAGACGACCGGCTCCGCCAACTCCTCGGTCAGGAGCGTTCGCTGAGCGAACACTCCTGACCGAAATCTGCTCTTGACGGCAAGTGAAACTCTCACTGAACATTCGTCACACAAACCGCAGCCACTCAGCCGCGCGTTCGCACAGCTCGTCACGCACAGCTCGTCTGCACCGCACAGCTCGTCTGCACAGTTCGTCACGCACAGCACGTCCTGCACAGTTCGTCCCGCACAGCTCCAACGCCTCGCGCCACCCACGACGCGAGGCGCTCGTACGTTCCGTCCCATCCCCAGTTCGGAATCCGGAGCCCCCACATGAAACTCTCCGTGAGACTGTCCGCCCTCGCGGGCGCCTCGGCCCTCGTGCTCGGCGCCTTCGCGGGCGCCGCACCGGCCACCGCCGCCGCGGGCAACACCGCCTCGGGCACCGCCGCCGCCGCGCCCGACATCTCCCTGACCAACGTCAAGCAGCACCTGACCGACCTCCAGTCGATCGCCACGAACAACGGCGGCAACCGCGCCCACGGCCGGCCCGGCTACAAGGCGTCCATCGACTTCGTGAAGGCCAAGCTGGACGCCGCCGGGTACACCACCGCGGTCCAGCAGTTCTCGTACAACGGCACCACCGGCTACAACCTGATCGCGGACTGGCCGGGCGGCGACCCGAACCAGGTGATCATGGCCGGTTCGCACCTCGACTCGGTCAGCTCGGGGCCGGGCATCAACGACAACGGCTCCGGCTCGGCCGCGATTCTCGAGACGGCCCTCGCCGTCTCCCGGGCCGGGTACCAGCCCACCAAGCACCTGCGCTTCGGCTGGTGGGGCGCGGAGGAGCTCGGTCTCGTCGGCTCCAAGTACTACGTCAACAACCTGCCGACCACCGAGCGTTCAAAGCTCAAGGGCTATCTGAACTTCGACATGATCGGCTCGCCGAACCCGGGCTACTTCGTCTACGACGACGACCCGACGATCGAGAAGACCTTCAAGGACTACTTCGCCGGCCTCGGCGTGCCGACCGAGATCGAGACCGAGGGCGACGGCCGCTCCGACCACGCCTCGTTCAAGAACGTGGGCATCCCCGTCGGCGGTCTGTTCACCGGCGCCAGCCGGACGAAGACCTCCGCCCAGGTGCAGAAGTGGGGCGGCACGACCACGGCCTTCGACCGCTGCTACCACTCGTCCTGCGACACCACGTCGAACATCAACGACACCGCCCTGGACCGCAACAGCGACGCCATCGCGCACGCGGTCTGGACCCTGTCGGCCGGTACGACGACCCCGCCGACCGGCAAGGTCTTCGAGAACACGGCGGACGTCTCCATCCCGGACAACGGCGCCGCGGTCTCGTCCTCGGTCACCGTCTCCGGCATCACCGGCAACGCGCCGAGCAACCTCGCCGTCGGCGTGGACATCGTCCACCCCTACAAGGGTGACCTGATCGTCGACCTGATCGCGCCTGACGGCTCGGTCTACAACCTGCACAACCGCTCCGGCGGCAGCGCCGACAACATCGTCCAGACCTTCACGGTCAACGCCTCCACCGAGGTCGCCAACGGCACCTGGCAGCTGCGCGCCCAGGACCGGGCCTCGGCCGACGTCGGCTACATCAACGGCTTCAAGCTGACCTTCCCGTAAGCGCGGACGGAGAAGGTTCCCGCGAAAAGCTCCCGGGCGGGTCGGTGACGATCGCCCCGACCCGCCCGGGGTCCCAACATCCGCTTGCTGACCGCTACTTGCCGGAGTTCGCCGCGTTCACGAGCGCGTCCGGGGTCACCGCGCCGACGTAGACCTTGCCGTCGTCCGTCATCAGCGCGTTGACCAGCTTCGTCTTGAAGACGGTGCCGGAGCCGAACTTCCCGCTGACCTTGTCGCCGAAGGAGTCCAGGAAGCCCTGGACCTCCTTCGGCGCCTCGTCCGTCTTGGGGGCCGGAGCACCGGTGTCCAGCTTCGCGATGGCGGTCCAGCCCTCGCCGATGACGTTCAGGCCGTGGCCGTCCTTCCCGCCCTTGCCGCCCTCGGCGCCCATGTCGCCGAACAGCCCTTCCAGACCCGGGGGAAGCTCGCCGTGCTTCCCGGGCGCCGTCCCGGGCGCCGCCTCGTCGGCCGCCTTGTCCGCCGCGCCCTCCGTCACCTTCGCGCCCTTCGGGGCCTTGAAGTCGAAGGTCGAGGCGGCCGGCTTGGCGAAGTCCACCTTGGTGAAGCCCGCGTCGACGACCGGCTTGCCGCCGCTGGTCGAGGCGAGGGTGAACTTCAGCGGAGTGCCGGTGGCCGAGTCCACCGCGATCTTGACCGACTCGACCGTCGAGCCGGACTGCTTGGGCTTGATCACCAGCTGGTACGCGTCACGGCCGGCCACCTTCGCGGTGCCGCCGACGGTGATCGACGTGGTGTCGCCCGCCGCCTTCAGGACCTCGTCCGCGAGCTCCTTCGGGGTGCCGGGGAGCTCCTTCTCCGGCGTACCGGCCGGGCCGTCCGCCTTCTCGTGGAAGACCTCGTCGGACTTGCTGTCGTACGCCCAGACGTCGTTGCCGTTGTGGATCAGGCTGTACTCGTCCGAGCCGTCGAGCAGCGTCAGCTTCTGCCGGTCCGGCCCGTCGGCCGCCACGCGCAGCGTGTGCGTGCCGGAGACCAGCTCGGTCAGCCTGGCCGAGGGGTCGGCGGAGGACGACGAGGAGCCCGACGGGACGAGGCCAGCGAAGGACGGCAGCCCCAGGTCGGTGCTGATCTTGAACGTGCCGGACAGCGTCTGCGTCTCCGAGGCGGCGATCTTCTCGATGAGCTGCTGCGCGGTGATCTCCGGCAGATCCGGGTCACCGGCCGCCGCCAGCGCCGGGACGAGCCCGATGGTGGCCGCGGCGACACCCGCCACCGCGACGGGGACGACGTAACGGCTCGCCTTGCGACGGGTTTCGTTCGTTGCCATGGTCTGCGCTACCTCCGTGGTCGATGTCCCCATCTCACCAAGGCGGCACCACGAAATCGTCAGCCCCCGGGATCAACCTCGCGTACGCCTACGGGATGACGTGCCCCTAGTGACCCCTAGCCCGTACGGCTACCGCGCCGACCGCAGCGTCCTATCGCGTGGTGCGCCGTGTGAGGCCGGCCTACGACGTCGGATCGGCACCCCGGAGCGCGTCGTTTGCCGGTGGCTTGGACGGTCTGGCGGACGAACCCGACCTTGCGACGTTGGCTCCCTGGAGGATCCTCCGCAACTGCCGCTTGAAAGGCGACGGCGTCCACCACGTCGTGCTCGGCATCACCCGCCTACACAACCTCACCCTGACCGGATAGCGCATCTACGCCAACGACCGATGAGGAGCACGTCCGAGATCACGTGCAAGACAGCCCTTCGTTACACCATGTTCAAGACACCGCCGCGGCCGGCGCGACGATTTGATGAGGAGCAGGACGTGGGAAGTCTTTTGAGAAGTGTCTCCGGGGTCCGCTGGGGAGATTTGCGGGACGCGACGGGCGCCGCGGCCAGCGATATTCCCTCTCTGCTGTCCCGGATCGCATAGGGGGATGAGGACACGGCCCGCATCGCCATCGATGATCTGAGCGATGCCATCTGTGCGCTGGGGTTCGTCGTTGGCGAGGCGACAGCTCCTATGGCCGTTCCTTCTTGAACTGGTCGGGTCTCCTACTTGCAAGGCCGTGTTGTTAGACCTTCTGGGAAGTATCTGCCGGACCGACCAGTGGCACTCCGCCGCCGCAGCGACGCAGGACCGCAAGCACGACTCGAGCTACCGGCGGCAACCTGGTTGGGAGGCAGCCTCAAGGACAGCCGTGTACGCAGGCCGGTCAGCCATCGAGGGCGTTGCCTTCTCCATGCGGCCAGAAGAGGCGACGCCTGCTCGGAAGCTGTTGCAGGTGATGGACGACACCCCGCCGTTCCCGGAGCTATGAGCGGTCGTTGCGGAACAGCCCTCAGTGCCGTCCCGGCGCTCTGAAACCCCACCACAGATCACACCTGATGGAGACTCACATGCAGGAAAGGCAGGCGGTGATCGAGAAGCGCACCCGGACGCCTACCAGATCAAGCCTCGCAGTCGGCTTTCGCGCGCGCGAGGACGGCAGTAGCCTCACGAACGGCCCCGATGAGCGCGCACTTCTCCTGGTTGACTTGTGAAATCTTCCCGCCCGCCAAACCGTATGCCCTTTCGTAATCGACCCAGGATTCATAAACGATTCGCAGGCCCTCCGAATGTGCGCGGCCCACAGCGAACTTCTGGCCAAGCGTCAGAGCGGGTTCCCGGTGCCCCATCCACAACTCAATTCGGGCTTTGGTGGCAACGAACTCCGCAACAACCTCGATGACGTCGTTGCCGATCATGTTGCTACCCATCATCTGAACAGCAAGATTGACCGTCGTGGAAGCCGTGGGGCGCCGCAAATTCTCGGGTGCTTCCCAGTTCGGCGACTGGCCCTTGAGGGACTCCCAACCCTCATCTGACACGACTAGAGCCTCCTCTGCGGGTGGGGAGATCATCGCGGAGACACCGTGGGAATGGCCTCTACTCCTCGCGCTCCGGCCAGACCGGCCCCTGCTCCGTCCAGACGACGCCCCTGTTGCGGCAGAGGCAGAAGGGGTGGCCGATGGGGTCGGTGTAGACGCGCCAGCCGTAGCCCTCGGGGCCGATGCAGTCCCGCTGCAGGGTCGCGCCGAGGTCCAGGACGCGGCGCTGTTCGGCCTCGATGTCGTCGACCTCGAAGTCCAGGTGGAACTGCTTGGGGTGCTCGCCGTCGGGCCACTGCGGGGCGCGGTAGTCCTCCACGCGGATGAAGGCCAGCTCGATCTGGTCGAGCCGGATGCCGGCCCAGTTCTCGTCACTGCCCTTCTTGACCGGCAGCCCGACGACCTCGGAGTAGAAGGCCGCCAGCTTCATCGTGTCCGGGCAGTCGATGATGAAGTCGGTGAGTCGAAGCATTCCGCGATCTTGCCACAGGATCACAGGAGCCGGGCGTAATAATCGGCCCTAGCCCGCGCGGTGCACCACCGCGTCGCACAGCTCCTCCAGGGCCGCCTTCGCGTAGCCCTCGGGCAGCGGGGCCAGCATGGCGCGGGCCTCCTCCGCGTAGCGGAGGGTGTCGCGGCGGGCCTGCTCGAGGGCGGGGTGGGCGCGCAGGCGGCGCAGGGCCTCGGCGTGGCGGTCGTCGTCGGTGAGGTCGCCGTCGACGAGGGCGAGGAGCTCCAGGTCCTCGGGGCGGCCGTGGGCGGCCGCGGCGGCCCGCAGGTAGAGGACGGGCAGGGTGGGGACGCCCTCGCGGAGGTCGGTGCCGGGCGTCTTGCCGGACTCGTGGGAGTCGGAGGCGATGTCGAGGACGTCGTCGGCCAGCTGGAAGGCGACGCCGAGCCGCTCACCGTACTGGGTGAGGATGTCGACGACGCTCTCGTCGGCGCCGGCCATCATCGCGCCGAAGCGGCAGGACACGGCGACGAGCGAGCCGGTCTTGCCGGCGAGGACGTCGAGGTAGTGCGCGACCGGGTCGCGGCCCTCCTGGGGGCCGGCCGTCTCCAGGATCTGGCCGGTGACGAGCCGTTCGAACGCCTCCGACTGGATCCGCACGGCTTCCGGTCCGAGGTCCGCGAGCGTGTGCGAGGCGCGGGCGAAGAGGAAGTCACCCGTGAGGACGGCGAGCGAGTTGCCCCAGCGGGTGTTCGCGCTGGGCACCCCGCGCCGTACGGTCGCCTCGTCCATGACGTCGTCGTGGTAGAGCGTGGCCAGGTGCGTCAGCTCGACGACCACGGCCGAGGGCACGACACCCGGCGCGTACGGGTCGCCGAACTGCGCGGCGAGCATCACCAGCAGCGGCCGGAACCGCTTGCCGCCGGCGAGCACCAGGTGCTGGGCGGCCTCCGTGATGAACGGCACGTCGCTCTTGGTGGCGTCGAGGAGGCCGGCCTCCACGGCGGCCAAACCGGTCTGGACATCGGCTTCGAGAGCCTGGTCCCGCACGCTAAGACCGAACGGCCCGACGACGGTCACGAGGGGATCTCCTGTCTGCTGACGCCTGCTGACGCTGCCTGTCGCGTCCGACACTGTCCACGCTGTCCGCGCTGTCAGACGCTGCCTGTGCTGCCTGTGCTGCTGCCTGTCGTGGCCGGACCGCACGCCGTCGATCACTCGGATTGTCGATGTGTCGGTCCATTCACTCAAGCCAGCGTATCCGGTCACGTTTCGATCACCGTGGGCGCCTTCCCGTCACCCCCGGTATGTTCGTGATCAGCTCATACGACCGGTGGTAGGCGTTTTGTCCCGAACATCGTTCGACGCGGCGGCCAGCGAGGTGACCCGATGCCGAGGATCCGTACCGACTTCCCGTACGAGACCCGCCACGAGGACCTCCGCATCCCCATGCCCGACGGAACCCTGCTCCACGCGCGCGCGTGGCGGCCGCTGACCGACGAACCGGTCCCCGCCCTCCTGGAGTACGCGCCCCACCGCCTCACCGACGCGACCGCGCCCCGCGACCAGCAGCGCCACCCCTGGTACGCGGGCCACGGCTACGCCTCCGTACGGGTCGACGTGCGCGGCCACGGGAACAGCGAGGGCCTGCCGGGCGACGCGTACGACCCGACCGAGCTCGCCGACGGCGTGGCCGTCATCCACTGGCTGGCCGCGCAGCCGTGGTGCACGGGCCGGGTCGGCATGTTCGGCATCGGCTGGGGCGCCTCGAACGCGCTCCGGATCGCCGCGCTCGCCCCGCTCGCCCCCGAGCCGCTGAAGGCGGTCGTCCTCGTCGGCGCGACGGACGACCGCTACGACGGCGACGTCCACTACCGGGGCGGTTCCGTCCTCGCCGCCGGACTGCCCGCCCGGTCCGCGACCCTGCTCGCCTTCGCCTGCCGGCCGCCGGACCCGCGCCACGCGGGCGAGGGGTGGCGCGAGCTGTGGCTGGAGCGCCTGGGGGTAGTGGAACCGCTCGTCCACACCTGGCTCGCCCACCAGACCCGCGACGCCTATTGGCGGCGCGACAGCGTCCGCGAGGACCCCACCGCCACCAGGGCCGCCGTGCTCGCCGTCGGCGGCTGGCACGACCCGTACCGGGACACCGTCCTCCGGCTCGTCGAGCACCTGCCCGCCGACCGGGTGCGGGGCGTCATCGGTCCCTGGCCGCACCAGTACCCCGACCGCGGCCTGCCGCCCGGCCCGGCGATCGGCTTCCTCCAGGAGAGCCTGCGCTGGTGGGACCACCACCTCAAGGGCGTGGAGAACGGTGTGATGGCCGAGCCGCTGCTGCGCTCCTGGATCAGCGGATCGCACCCGCCGGCCACGGTGTACGAGGAACTGCCGGGCCGCTGGGTCGCCGCCCCCGCCTGGCCCTCCCCGCACGTCACCCCCGTCACGTACGGACTCCAGGGCGACCCGGTGGTCGTCGCCTCGCCCCCGTGGACCGGCCTGGACGCGGGCGCCCTCGTCCCGTACGGCAACGACGCCGACCTGCCGCCCGACCAGCGCGCCGAGGACGCCCACTCGGCCTGCTTCGACTTCGCCGTGCCGGCGGACGGTCCGGCGATCGAGATCCTGGGACGGCCGTCCGCGCACCTCCGCCTGACGGCGCACGCCCCGAGCGGCCAGGTGATCGCCCGCCTCTGCGACGTCGCCCCGGACGGGTCCTCCACGCTCGTCACCCGGGGCGTGCTCAACCTCTCCCGGGTCGTCGGGGCGCTGACCGGCCGGACGGAGTCGTACGCCATCGAGCTGTACGGCACCGGCCACGCCTTCCCGCCCGGCCACCGGGTCCGGCTCGCCGTCTCCTCCGCGTACTGGCCCTGGGTCTGGCCCCGGCCCGACGCCGCCGGCTTCACCCTGGACCCGGCCGGCTCCACCCTCACCCTCCCGGTCCGCGACCCGGCCGGTGACGCGGGGGCCGTCGCCGTCGCGTTCGACGAACCTGAGCAGTCCGAGCCGCTCGGCGCCGGCGTCCCGGGCACCCTGGAGGAGCCGCGCCCGGAGCGGCTTGTGGTCCGGGACGTCGCCAGGGGCGAGTGGCGGCTGGAGGTGGACCCGCGCCACGGCGGCACGCGGGTCTTCCCGGACGGCCTTGAGTACACCGAGGACGCCCTCGACACGTACACGATCGACGCGTCCGGCCCGCTGTCCGCCCGTACGCGCTCGGACCGGACGATCCGGCTGCACCGCCTGGAAATGGCCTGGGACGTGACGATCGATACGAGATCGGAGATCTCGTGCGACGCGGACGCGTTCCTCACCTCCGACGAGGTGATCTGCACGGAGGGCGGGGAGATCGTCTTCCACCGGACGTGGGAGAAACGCATTCCGCGTACGGTCGAGTGAATTCCCCCTCGCTCTTCCGGTGTACGGAAAGCGAACGGGCCCGCATTCCGTCACGGAATGCGGGCCCTTCAGCGCGCTGCGTTATCAGGCGTCCGCGCCGGCCTTACGGCGTCGCACGACGACCATCGCCCCGGCACCGAGCACCACGGCCGCGGCGCCCGCGAGGGCGATCGGCATCGTGGAGGAGTTCGAGCCGGTGTTGGCCAGGTTGCCACCGGTGGTCGAGCCGGTGGTGCCACCCGTCACGGCGGTGTTGGACTGACCGCCCTGCGGGGAGGTGTTGCCGTTGCCGCCGGTGGAACCGGTGCCCGGCTTGCCGGGCTTGCCCGCCTTGACGATGCCGAACTCCGCGTAGGAGCCCTCCTCGGACCAGCCGCAGGAGCCGTCCTTGTTCATGTAGGCGCCGCCGGCGACCACGATGCCGTCACCGGCCGGGGCCTTGGCGTCGACCGCGACCTTCAGCTTGAAGTCGAAGGACTTGCCCGGCTTGAGCGAGGAAAGGCTGGAGAAGCCCTTCTCCTCGTCGATCGCCTGCCACTTCGGGCTGGTGGCGGAGGACCAGGTCAGCTTGAGGTACTTGTCGAGGGCGTCGTCGAGGTTGAACGCCTCGGCGTAGCCGCCGACCTCACCGAGCTCGGTCTGGCCCTTGTTCGTGATGCGGAAGGTGAAGACGCCGCTGGTGCCGGCGGTGATCTTCTTCGGGCCGGTGAGGGAGGTGACGAGGTTCTTGTCGTCCTTGCACTCCTGCTCGCCCGGCAGCTCCTCCAGAGCCTCGTCGAGGGCCTTCTTGGCGGCGTCGAGCTCCTTGGCGGCCTTCTTCTTGGTCTTCTGGGCGTCGGCCAGCGCGGCGAAGGCGGCGACGGAGGCGTCGTCGTACGCCTTCTGCGCCGTCTTCGCCTCGGTGGCCTTCGCCTCGGCGTTGGTCTTCGCGGTGTCGGCGGCGGTCTGGGCGTCGGTGACCGCCTTCTCGGCCTCGGTCTTCTTCTCGGGCGTGGCGTCGGCGGGCAGCTCGGCCAGCGCCTTCTGCGCGTCGGCCAGCTTCTGGTCGGCGAGCACCTTGGCGGCGGCGGCCTCCTCGGACGCCTTCTTGGCGTCGGTGGCGGCCTTCCTCAGCGGGTGGTCGGCGTTGTCGAGCGCCTCGACGGCCTCCTGCGCCTTCCCCTCGGCGATGACCGCCGCGTCGTACGCGGCCTGCGCCTTGGTGACGGCGCGGCGCAGCTCCTCGACGGTCTGGTTCTGGTCCTTGTTCTGGTCCTGCGTCTGGGCGGGCGTGGTCGGCTTCGTGTCGGCGAAGGCCGGCGCGGCGGAAAGCAGGACGACCGGCGTGGTCACGGCGGCGGCCACGGCGGTCGCGAGAATACGGCGGATCTTCAAGGTGGACCTTTTCTGGTCGGGCGAAGATGAAAAGCGGAAACGGAGTTGTGGGGCCACGCCAGCGGATACCTCACGCGGCGCGGCGCACCGCGATCGTATGACCGGAATAAGGGCCCGGAATAGCGGTATTGACGAGTCCACCTCACGCGCCCCACGCCACAGCGCCTTCACAGCAGTCACAAACCCCGTGAAGCCGGACAGTTGCCCACGGAGGCCGCACTTTCTGTGTGACACATGTCATCCGCGCCTCGGCGGCCGACCCGTAACGTGTCCCCCACACACCCGGAAAGCGAGGCAAGCACCGATGCCCGAGCAGAGCAGCCCGCTCGACCTGCCCGAGGGCGACCCCTTCGGCCCGCACAACCTTCCGTACGGCGTCTTCTCCACCGCCGACGAGCCCGACCGGCGCCGGCTCGGCGTCCGGATCGGCGGGCACGTGCTCGACGCGGGGGCCGCGGCGCACGCGCTCGGGTCGCCGTATGCCGCGCTGCTCGCGCAGCCCAGCCTCAACCCGCTGCTCGCGGCCGGCCGCACCGCCTGGCGCGATGTCCGGCGGGCGCTCACCGGCTGGCTGACCGTGCCCGCGCACCGGCCCGTCGTGGAGCCGCTGCTGCACCCGCTGGACGCGGTCACGCTGCACCTGCCGTACGAGGTCGCGGACTACGTCGACTTCTACGCGAGCGAGCACCACGCCACCAATGTCGGCCGCATCTTCCGCCCGGACGGCGAGCCGCTCACCCCGAACTGGAAGCACCTGCCGATCGGCTACCACGGCCGCTCCGGCACCGTCGTGGTCTCCGGCACCGACGTCGTCCGCCCGGCCGGACAGCGCAAGGCGCCCAGCGACCCGGCGCCGGTCTTCGGGCCCTCGGTCAAGCTGGACATCGAGGCGGAGGTCGGCTTCCTGGTCGGCACCCCGTCCGAGCTGGGCCGCCCGGTCGCGCTCGGCGACTTCCGCGAGCACGTCTTCGGACTGACCCTGCTCAACGACTGGTCGGCGCGGGACATCCAGGCCTGGGAGTACGTGCCGCTCGGCCCGTTCCTCGGCAAGTCCTTCCAGACCTCCGTCTCGGCCTGGGTGACCCCGCTGGAGGCCCTGGACGCCGCCCGCGTCGCCCCGCCGGCGCGTGACCTCCCGCTGCTGCCGTACCTGGACGACTCCGGCGAGGAGGAGCCCGGCGGCTTCGACCTGCGGATCACCGTCACCATCAACGGCGAGGTGGTGGCCGAGCCACCGTTCTCCACCATGTACTGGACGGCCGCCCAGCAGCTCGCCCACATGACCGTCAACGGCGCCTCCCTGCGCACCGGCGACCTCTACGGCTCCGGTACGGTCTCGGGCCCCGAGGTCGGCCAGCGCGGCTCGCTGCTCGAACTCACCTGGAACGGCCGCGACGCCCTCGAACTGGCCGACGGCAAGCGGACGTTCCTGGAGGACGGCGACGAGGTCACGCTGACCGCCTGGGCCCCGGGACCGGACGGCACCCGGGTCGCCCTCGGCGAGGTCACCGGCCGGATCGCGCCGAACCCGGCCGGCTAGGACCGGGACTCAGACCGCCCGCCACAGCGCGGGCACCGACGGCGGTTCCCAGCCGGGCTGGGCCGTGTGCGCCTGGAGGCACACATAGCCCCGCCCGGCGTACGTCACCGCGTCCCCCGCCCGGTATGCGGTGCCGACCGCCCACGTACCGCCGGGCGAGGTCTGCGTGGGCGTGGGCGTCGGGGTCGGCCCCGGGTCCTGCGGCACGTCCAGGACGAAGTCGAAGGCCGCCTGCTTCGCCCCGCCCGCGTCCCGCACGCCCATCAGCAGCCGCGCGTCGAAGATCGGGTCCGTGGTGTTGCGCGGTTCGCCCGGGAAGTACAGCTGCGTGGTGAGCACGGGCCGTCCCGGCGCCTGCACCTTGACGTGGATGTGTCGGGTGCGGCCCGGATAGAGGCCCGGCACGATCGTGTCCAGGCGGAAGGCGCCGTCCGCGCCGGTGAACTGGTGGCCCCGGAAGCGGAACCCGGTGTTGTCGTAGGCGCCGTTCACATCGGCCTGCCAGAAGTCGAGCAGCACCCCGGCGATCGGCCGGCAGGCCCGCCCGAAGACCCAGCCGCTGACGGAGAGCCGCGTCCCGGGCGTGCCCGGCTCCACCAGACTGGTCCGGCGCGGGGAGTTGGGCTTGAAGTACGGCCCTTCCATCTGCGGCGGCGTCGGGTCGTCGCCGTCGTCGCACGCCGGGGTGAGCGCGGGCGCGCCCGTACCGTCGGTGAGGGTACGGGCGAGCGCCGGGACGCCCATGAGCACGGCCGGTGCGGCCATGCCGGCCGCGAGCGCGGCGCGCAGGACCGCCTTGCGGGTGACGTGCCCGGTCCCGGTGTGGGTGCCGGTCCCGGTGTGGGTGCCGGTGTGGGTGCCGGTGCCGGTGTCGGTGGCACCCGTGCCGGAGCCGGTCCGGGTGCCCGTGGGGGTGCCGGCCTGGGTGCCCGTCGGGGTGCCGGTGCTGGTCTCGCTGTTCCTGCGGCTGTCCATGCCTGCTGCTCCTCGTGTGGGGTCGGGGTGCGGGGCGAAGGTGCGAGCAGAAACCTAGGCCCGGCCGGCTTCCGCTTCGATGGACGGAGCGCGGCGGTCGTGGTGTTTCCGGAAGTCCCCCGGGCTCATCCCGGTCTCCCTGCGGAAAAAGCGGCAGAAGTACGCGGGGTCGTCGAAGCCGGTCCTCACCGCCACCTGCCGGACGGACAACTCGGTGCGGGCCAGCAGGCGTTGTGCCTCCCGCGTGCGGGCCTCCCGGAGCAGGCTGCCCGGCGTGCGGCCGAGGGCCGCCCGTACCGCCTCGGTGAGATAGCCGGGCGTGACCCCGATCCGTTCGGCGCACTCCCGTACGGACCGCGGCCCCCCGGCCGCTCCGTCCGCCGCCGTACGGGCGAGCAGCCGGGTGAAGGCCTCGGCGACGGCCGCGTACCGGCCGGGCGGGGGCTCCTGCCCGGCCGCCGGCCCCGCGGGTCCGCCGAGCCGGGCCGTACGGACGAGGAGGACGTGCAGCAGGGAGCGGAGCACCGTGGCGAAGCCGGTGTCGCCGTGGCGGTACTCCTCGGCGAGTTCTGCGATCAGGCGGGCGGTGCGGGCGTGGGCGGCCGGGTCGAGGCGGAGCCAGGGGCGTTCGCCGATGCGGCGCAGCAACTCCTGGTCACCGGGGTGGTCGACGAGGAACTCGGGGGTGAACAGCACCACGGAGCCGTCGAGTTCCCGGACGTCCTCCCAGTGGTGGAGCTGGCCGGGCAGGATCAGGCCGAGGTGGGGCGGGCGGAGCTCCCAGCGGGCGAGGTCCACGACATGGGTGCCGCTGCCGCGGGTGACGTGGACGATCTCGTAGAAGGTGTGCCGGTGCGGGAAGTCGGCCCGGGACATCGGGCCGATGGTGTCGAAGGTCCCGACGGCGAACGGGACGTCGTCCGGCAGCCGCACCTCCAGGCGGTGGACGGGCGGTTGGCCCTTTCTCGGTGTGACGCACGGGGTCCCCGGTAAGGCCGTGGTGCCGCGCATCGCGCCGCTCCCTTCTCCTCGACTGGTACAGACCATTGGGTTTCACGATGGCACGCGGCGGCCCTGCGGGACACCCCCCAATGGGTCACCCGGCGTGCGCCGACCCCACACCGAGGGTGACGCTGCTGGAGGTGGCGGGCGTGGGGAGAGCCCGCCGACGACAGGCGCCCCGCACAGGGCGCGCCCACCCTCCCAAGGAGCAGACACACATGTCCGCACGACCCCGCCCCCTCATGGCCGCTCTCGCGCTGGCCGCCGTCACCTCGCTGGCCCTGGGGGCCGCCCCGGCCGCCACGGCTGATCCCGCCCCGAAGCCGGCGGGCAAGGACTGGCCGCACCCGGACCTGAAGAGGACGTACGAGGCCACCAAGAAGTACAAGTCGGAACAGGCGGCCATCGCCGACGGCTACCTCCGCACCGACGAGTGCGTGGAGGACCCGGAGCTCGGTGGCATGGGCTACCACTACGTGAAGCCCGCGTACGTCGGCTCGACGGACCCGACGAAGCCGGCCGCCGTGCTGTACGAGGAGGACCACAAGACCGGCAAGCGCGAGCTCGTCGCGGTCGAGTGGGTCGTCCCCAACACCGGTCAGCCCCGGCCGACGCTCTTCAACCGGGGCTTCGACGGGCCGTTCGACTTCGAGCCCGTGGGGCCGCACTACTCGCTGCACGCCTGGATCTTCAAGAAGAACCCGAGGGGCGTCTTCGCCCCGTTCAACCCGCGGGTCCACTGCACGCCGTGCCCTGAGGACCACCCGAAGGCGTAGGCGTACGACGAAGGGCCCGGATCCCGCCGTGACGGCGGGATCCGGGCCCTTCGGCCGTCCGGGACGGATCTCCTGGACGGACGTACGGATCGGGTGTACGGGTCGGGTGTAGGGGACCGCTAGCGCACGAACACGCTCGCCTGGTTCGCCAGGTCCAGGAAGTACTGCGGCGCGAAGCCGAGCGCCAGCGTGACCACCACACCGGCCGTGATCGCGACCGAGGTGAGGCCGGACGGCACGGCGACCGTGGGGCCGTCCGCCTTCGGCTCACTGAAGAACATCAGCACGATCACCCGGATGTAGAAGAACGCGGCGATCGCCGACGAGATGACGCCGATCACGACGAGCCCGGCCGCGCCGCCGTCCGCCGCCGCCTTGAAGACGGCGAACTTCCCGGAGAATCCGGAGGTCAGCGGGATGCCGGCGAAGGCGAGCAGGAAGACCGCGAAGACCGCCGCGACGAGCGGCGAACGGCGGCCGAGCCCGGCCCACTTGGACAGGTGGGTGGCCTCGCCGCCCGCGTCCCGCACCAGCGTGACCACGGCGAAGGCGCCGATCGTCACGAAGGAGTAGGCGCCCAGGTAGAACAGCACCGAGGAGACGCCGCTGGGCGTGGCCGCGATGACACCGGCCAGGATGAACCCGGCGTGGGCGATCGACGAGTAGGCGAGGAGCCGCTTGATGTCGGTCTGGGTGATCGCGACGATCGCGCCGCCCAGCATGGTGACGATGGCGACCGCCCACATGACCGGCCGCCAGTCCCAGGTGAGGCCGGGCAGCACCACGTACAGCAGGCGCAGCATGGCGCCGAAGGCGGCGACCTTCGTCGCGGCGGCCATGAAGCCGGTGACGGGGGTCGGGGCGCCCTGGTAGACGTCCGGGGTCCACATGTGGAACGGGACGGCGCCCACCTTGAACAGCAGGCCCATCAGCACCATGGCGAAGCCGATGAGCAGCAGCACGTCGTTGCCCATGGTGTCGGCGAGCGCCGGGTCGATCGCGGTGACGTCGCCGCTGACGACGCCCGCGATCGTCGCGTACGAGACGGAGCCCGCGTAGCCGTAGAGCAGGGCGATGCCGAAGAGCAGGAACGCGGAGGAGAAGGCGCCGAGCAGGAAGTACTTGACCGCGGCCTCCTGCGACATGAGCCGCTTGCGGCGGGCGACGGCGCACAGCAGGTAGAGCGGCAGCGAGAAGACTTCCAGGGCGATGAAGAGCGTCAGCAGGTCGTTGGCGGCCGGGAAGACCAGCATGCCGGCGACCGCGAACAGGGCCAGCGGGAAGACCTCGGTGGTGGTGAAGCCGGCCTTGACGGCCGCCTTCTCGTGGTCGCTGCCGGGGACGGCGGCGGCCTCGGCGGCGAAGGAGTCGACCTTGTGGCCGTGGCGGGCCGGGTCGAGCCTGCGCTCGGCGAAGGTGAGGATCGCGACGACCGAGGCGAGCAGGATGGTGCCCTGGAGGAACAGCGCGGGTCCGTCGACGGCGATGGCGCCCATGGCAGCGATGTGGGCCTTGGTGGAGCCGTAGCCGCCGGCGGCCAGGCCGACGACCGCGGCGAAGGCGGCGGCGAGGGCCAGGACGCTCAGGAACACCTGGGTGTAGTGGCGGCCCCGTCGCGGCACGAAGGCCTCGACGAGGACGCTGAGGACGGCCGCGCCGACCACGATGAGCACGGGCGACAGCTGGGTGTACTCGATGTGGGGCGCCGGGATCTTCTGGATCGGCTCGGCGGCCGTCGTCCACAGGGTGTGGACAGCCGTGGAACTCACTTGGCCGCCTCCAGGTTCTCGATCGGCACTGTGGGGCTGGGGTCCTTCTGCTGGACATCGGACATGGTGTGCCGCACCGCCGGGTTGACGACGTCCGTCAGCGGCTTCGGGAAGACCCCGAGGAAGATCAGCACCGCGATCAGCGGGGCGACCACCGCGAGCTCCCGGGCCCGCAGGTCCGGCATGGAGCGGTTCTCCTCCTTCACCGGGCCCGTCATCGTCCGCTGGTAGAGGACGAGGGTGTACAGCGCGGCGAGGACGATGCCGGTGGTGGCGATGATGCCGGCCACCGGGTAGCGGGCGAAGGTGCCGACCAGGACCAGGAACTCGCTGACGAACGGGGCGAGTCCGGGCAGCGACAGGGTGGCGAGGCCGCCGATCAGGAAGGTGCCGGCGAGCACCGGGGCGACCTTCTGCACCCCGCCGTAGTCGGCGATGAGCCGCGAGCCGCGCCGGGAGATCAGGAAGCCGGCGACCAGCATCAGCGCGGCCGTCGAGATGCCGTGGTTGACCATGTAGAGCGTCGCGCCGGACTGGCCCTGGCTGGTCATCGCGAAGATGCCCATGATGATGAAGCCGAAGTGGGAGATCGACGCGTAGGCCACCAGGCGCTTGATGTCCCGCTGGCCGACGGCGAGCAGCGCTCCGTAGACGATGCTGATCAGCGCGAGGGCGATGACCACCGGCGTGGCCCACTTCGACGCCTCGGGGAAGAGACCGAGGCAGAAGCGGAGCATCGCGAAGGTGCCGACCTTGTCGACGACGGCGGTGATGAGGACGGCGACCGGGGCGGTGGCCTCCCCCATCGCGTTGGGCAGCCAGGTGTGCAGCGGCCACAGCGGCGCCTTCACCGCGAAGGCGAAGAAGAAGCCGAGGAACAGCCACCGCTCGGTGGCGGCCGCCATCTCCAGGGAGCCGTTGGCCCGGGCCTCGGCGATCTCCGTCAGGGAGAAGTTGCCGGCGACGACGTACAGGCCGATGACCGCGGCCAGCATGATCAGGCCGCCGACCAGGTTGTAGAGCAGGAACTTGACCGCCGCGTAGGAGCGCTGGGCCGCCGCGTTCTCGTCGGAGCCGGCGTGCGCGCGGTCGCCGAAGCCGCCGATGAGGAAGTACATCGGGATCAGCATGGCTTCGAACAGGATGTAGAAGAGGAAGACGTCGGTGGCCTCGAAGGAGAGGATCACCATCGCCTCGACCATGAGGATCAGGGCGAAGAAGCCCTGGGTGGGCCGCCACCGCTTCGAGGAGGTCTCCAGGGGGTCGGCGTCGTGCCAGCCGGCCAGGATGACGAACGGGATGAGCAGCGCGGTGAGCGCGATCAGCGCCACCCCGATGCCGTCCACGCCGAGTTCGTAGCGGACGCCGAAGTCCTTGATCCAGGAGTGCGATTCGACGAGCTGGTACCGGTCGCCGCCGGGCTCGAACCGTACGAAGACGACGGCGGCGAGCGCGAGCGTGGCGAGCGAGACGAGCAGCGCGAGCCACTTGGCGGCGGTGCGGCGGGCCGCGGGGACGGCGGCGGTGAGGATCGCACCGGCCGCCGGCACCGCCGCCGTCACCGTGAGGAGCGGGAAGCCCGCGTTGACCACTTGGGACATGACAGTCACACCGCCCTCATCAGCAGGGTCGCGGCGATGAGCACCGCCGTACCTCCGAACATGGAGACCGCGTACGACCGGGCGTAGCCGTTCTGGAACTTGCGGAGCCGGCCGGACAGCCCGCCGACCGAGGCCGCGGTCCCGTTGACCACCCCGTCGACGAGGCTGTGGTCGACGTAGACGAGGGAGCGGGTCAGGTGGGTGCCGCCGCGGACGAAGACGACGTGGTTGAAGTCGTCCTGGAGCAGGTCGCGGCGGGCGGCCCGGGTGAGCAGCGAGCCGCGCGGGGCGACCACCGGCACCGGGCGGCGCCCGTACTGGAGGTACGCGATGCCGACGCCGAGGACCATGACGGCGACGGTGGAGGCGGTGATGGCGGCGGCGCCGATCGGCGGGTGGCCGTGCTCGAAGGAGGTGACGGGCTCCAGCCAGTGCACGAACCGGTCGCCGATGCCGAAGAAACCGCCGGCGAAGACCGAGCCGAAGGCGAGCAGGATCATCGGGATGGTCATGGACTTCGGGGACTCGTGCGGGTGGGGCATGGTCCCGGCCGCGTGGTCCGCGGCCGGCTCGGCGCTGGGCGCCTTGTCCGCGTCCGGCGCGGGCTGCCAGCGCTTCTCGCCGAAGAAGGTCAGGATCATCACGCGGGTCATGTAGTACGCGGTGATGGCGGCGCCGAGCAGGGCGACGCCGCCGAGGATCCAGCCCTCGGTGCCGCCCTTGGCGAAGGCCGCCTCGATGATCTTGTCCTTGGAGAAGAAGCCGGACAGGCCCGGGAAGCCGATGATGGCGAGGTAGCCGAGGCCGAACGTGACGAAGGTGACCGGCATGTACTTCCTCAAGGCCCCGTACTTGCGCATGTCGACCTCGTCGTTCATGCCGTGCATGACCGAACCGGCGCCGAGGAAGAGCCCGGCCTTGAAGAAGCCGTGGGTCACCAGGTGCATGATCGCGAAGGCGTAGCCGATGGGGCCGAGGCCGGCCGCGAGGATCATGTAGCCGATCTGCGACATCGTGGAGCCGGCCAGCGCCTTCTTGATGTCGTCCTTCGCGCAACCGACGATCGCACCGAAGAGGAGCGTGACGGCGCCGACGATGGTGACGACCAGCTGGGCGTCGGGCGCGGCGTTGAAGACGGCGGCGGAGCGGACGATCAGATAGACACCGGCGGTGACCATGGTGGCGGCGTGGATGAGGGCGGAGACCGGGGTCGGGCCCTCCATCGCGTCGCCGAGCCAGGACTGCAGCGGCACCTGGGCGGACTTGCCGCAGGCCGCGAGGAGCAGCATCAGGGCGATCGCGGTCAGCGTGCCCTCGCTCGTCTCGCTCGCCGAGCTGAGCACGGGGCCGAAGGCGAAGGTGCCGAAGGTGGTGAACATCAGCATGATCGCGATCGACAGGCCCATGTCGCCGACCCGGTTGACCAGGAAGGCCTTCTTGGCGGCGGTGGCCGCGGAGGGCTTGTGCTGCCAGAAGCCGATCAGGAGGTACGAGGCGAGGCCGACGCCCTCCCAGCCGAAGTAGAGCAGCAGGTAGTTGTCGGCGAGGACGAGCAGCAGCATCGCCGCGACGAACAGGTTGAGATAGCCGAAGAAGCGGCGGCGGCGCTCGTCGTGCGCCATGTACCCGATCGAGTACACGTGGATGAGCGTGCCGACGCCGGTGATCAGGAGCACGAAGGTCATCGACAGCTGGTCGAGCTGGAAGGCGAGGTCCGCCTGGAAGCCCTCGACCGGGATCCAGCTGAACAGCCGCTGGTGCAGGGCCCGGTCGTCGGCGCTCTTGGAGAGCATGTCGGCGAACAGGACCAGGCCGATGCCGAAGGAGACGGCGGCGAGCAGGGTGCCGAGCCAGTGCCCGGCCTTGTCGAGCCGCCGGCCGCCGCACAGCAGCACGGCCGCTCCGAGCAGGGGCGCCGCGACGAGCAGCGCAATGAGGTTGTCCACGGTCAGCCCCTCACAGCTTCATCAGGCTGGCGTCGTCGACCGAGGCCGAGTGACGGGCACGGAAGACGGACACGATGATCGCGAGTCCCACGACGACCTCCGCGGCGGCCACGACCATCGTGAAGAAGGCGATGATCTGGCCGTCGAGGTTGCCGTGCATGCGGGAGAAGGCGACGAACGCGAGGTTGCAGGCGTTGAGCATCAGCTCGACGCACATGAAGACCACGATCGCGTTCCGCCGGATCAGCACCCCGGCCGCGCCGATGGTGAACAGCAGGGCGGCGAGATACAGGTAGTTGACGGGATTCACCGGGTGGCCTCCTCTTCGTCCCGAGCCGAGTCGCGAGCCGAGTCCCCAGTCGCGCCCTGGGCCGAGTCCCGGACCTTGTCCCGGATGTCGCGGACGTCCTCCCGGTCCCGGCCGAGGCGCTCCTCTGCGCGCTGCTCCAGGGCCTTGAGGTCGGCGAGCGCCTCCGTGGACACGTCGCGGACCTGGCCGCGCTTGCGGAGGGTGGAGATGACGGTGAGCTCGGATGGGGTGCCGTCGGGCAGCAGACCGGCGATGTCCACCGCGTTGTGCCGGGCGTAGACGCCGGGCGCCGGGAGCGGCGGCAGGTGCTTGCCTTCCCTTACACGCTGCTCGGACAGCTCGCGCTGGGTGCGGGCGCGTTCGGTGCGCTCGCGGTGGGTGAGGACCATGGCGCCGACGGCGGCGGTGATCAGCAGGGCGCCGGTGATCTCGAAGGCGAGGACGTACTTGGTGAAGAGGAGGGCGGCGATGCCCTCCACGTTCCCGCCGTGGGCGGTGTTGGCCGCGCCCAGGCCGTTGAACTCGGTCAGCGCGGCCTGGCCGATGCCGGCGACGAGCAGGACGCCGAAGCCGAGGCCGCAGGCCGCGGCCCACCAGCGCTGCCCCTTGATGGTCTCCTTCAGCGAGTCGGCGGCGGTGACGCCGACCAGCATGACCACGAAGAGGAAGAGCATCATGATCGCGCCGGTGTAGACGACGATCTGGACGACGCCGAGGAAGTAGGCGCCGTTGGCGAGGTAGAACACCGCCAGGACGATCATGGTGCCGGCGAGGCAGAGCGCCGAGTGGACGGCCTTCCTCATGAGGATCGTGCACAGCGCGCCGACGACGGCGACGGTGCCGAGGACCCAGAACTGGACGGCCTCGCCGGTGGAGGTGAGGGAGGCGGCGAGCGCGCTCATCGGCCGACCACCTTCCCCGACGCCGGTTCGGCCTCGCCGAAGGTGGACTCGCCCTCCTGCACCACCTCGCCCTTGGAGACGGCGGTCTGCCGGACGGTGCCGGGCGCGGCCTCGGTGACCAGGCCCCGGTAGTAGTCCTGCTCGTCCATGCCGGGGTAGATGGCGTGCGGGGTGTCGACCATGTTCTCGTCGAGGCCCGCGAGCAGCTGCTCCTTGGTGTAGATCAGGTTCTCGCGGGAGGAGTCGGCCAGCTCGAACTCGTTGGTCATCGTGAGCGCGCGCGTGGGGCACGCCTCGATGCACAGTCCGCACAGGATGCAGCGGGCGTAGTTGATCTGGTAGACCCGCCCGTACCGCTCGCCCGGGGAGTAGCGCTCCTCGTCGGTGTTGTCGGCGCCCTCCACGTAGATGGCGTCGGCGGGGCAGGCCCAGGCGCACAGCTCGCAGCCGACGCACTTCTCCAGACCGTCGGGGTGACGGTTGAGCTGGTGCCGGCCGTGGAAGCGGGGCGCCGTCGTCTTCTGCTGCTCCGGGTACTGCTCGGTCAGCCGCTTCTTGAACATGGCCTTGAAGGTCACGCCGAAGCCGGCCACCGGATTCTGGAAATCAGACACCGTCCGTCTCCTTTCCATCACTCGCAGTAGCAGTATCGGGGCCACCACTGACAATCAGCTCCCGCTCGTGGCGGGGCCGTCGCCGCGGTACGGGCGGCAGGGACTGTCCGGGCTTGGGCGGTACGGGGAAGCCGCCGGCCATCGGGTCGAACGCGCCGGTCTCCTCGGGCACCGGCTCGGCCCCCTTCGCCTTGCGGTCGCGGAAGACGTCGGCGACGAAGGAGAGCAGCAGCACCGCGAGGACCGCCCCGGCGACGTACAGCACGATCGTCTGGAAGTCGTAGTTCTCGTTGCGCAGTGCCCGGACGGTGGCGACCAGCATCAGCCAGACCACCGAGACCGGGATGAGGACCTTCCAGCCGAGCTTCATCAGCTGGTCGTAGCGGACGCGGGGCAGGGTGCCGCGCAGCCAGATGAAGAAGAACAGCAGCAGCTGGACCTTGAGGACGAACCAAAGCATCGGCCACCAGCCGTGGTTGGCGCCCTCCCAGAAGGTGCTGATCGGCCACGGGGCCCGCCAGCCGCCCAGGAACAGGGTCACGGACACGGCCGAGACGGTCACCATGTTCACGTACTCGGCGAGCATGAACATCGCGAACTTGATGGACGAGTACTCGGTGTTGAAGCCGCCGACCAGGTCGCCCTCGGACTCCGGCATGTCGAAGGGGGCGCGGTTGGTCTCGCCCACCATGGTGACGACGTAGATGATGAAGGAGACCGGCAGCAGCACGATGTACCAGCGGTCGGCCTGCGCCTCCACGATCGCCGACGTCGACATCGACCCGGAGTAGAGGAAGACGGAGGCGAACGCGGCGCCCATCGCGATCTCGTACGAGATCATCTGCGCGCAGGACCGCAGTCCGCCGAGCAGCGGGTAGGTGGAGCCGGAGGACCAGCCGGCGAGGACGATGCCGTAGATGCCGACGGAGGCGACCGCGAGGACGTACAGCATCGCGATCGGCAGGTCGGTCAGCTGCATCGCGGTGCGGTGCCCGAAGATCGACACCTCGTTGCCGGCCGGGCCGAACGGGATCACCGCGATCGCCATGAAGGCGGGGATGGCGGCGACGATCGGGGCCAGGACGTAGACCACCTTGTCGGCCCGGCGGACGATCACGTCCTCCTTCAGCATCAGCTTGATGCCGTCGGCGAGCGACTGGAGCATGCCCCAGGGGCCGTGCCGGTTGGGGCCGATGCGCAGCTGCATCCAGGCGACGACCTTGCGCTCCCACACGATGGAGAAGAGCACGGTCACCATCAGGAACGCGAAGCAGAAGACCGCCTTGATCGCGACGAGCCACCAGGGGTCCGTGCCGAACATGGAGAGGTCTTCCGCGGCGAGCAGCGTGTTCACGCCTGCACCTCCTTCGAGGTCGCCGGGCCGATGCGGACCAGGTCGCCGGGGCGGGCGCCGGTGTCGGCGAGGACGCCGTGGCCCGTGGAGTTCAGCGGGAGCCAGACCACCCGGTCGGGCATCTCGGTGACGGCGAGCGGGAGTTCGGTGCTGCCGGCCGGGCCGGTGACGGCGAGGACGTCGCCGTCCTTGACGCCGGTGGCGGCGGCGGTGGCGGGCGACAGGCGGGCCACGGCGGCGTGCCGGGTGCCGGCCAGGGCCTCGTCGCCCTCCTGGAGGCGGCCCAGGTCGAGCAGCAGCCGGTGGCCGGCGAGGACCGCCTCGCCCTCGGCCGGGCGGGCCGCGGCCTGGGCGGGCTCGGTCGGCTCGGAGGCCCGCTCGCCGGTCCAGCCGCCGAGCCGGTCCAGCTCGCGCCGCACCGACCGCAGGTCGGGCAGCGCCAGGTGGGCGTCCAGGGCGTCGGCCAGCATGTGCAGGACCCGGGCGTCGGTCGGGGCGAGCGGCCGGGTCATCTGCTCCGGCTTGAGCGCGGCCTCGAACATCCGCGCCCTGCCCTCCCAGTTGAGGAAGGTGCCGGGCTTCTCGGCGACCGCGGCGACCGGCAGGACCACGTCGGCCCGCTCGGTGACCGCGCCGGGGCGCAGCTCCAGGGAGACGACGAAGGCCCGGTCGAGTGCCTCACGCGCGCGTGCCGGGTCCGGCAGGTCGTCGACGTCGACGCCGCCGACGAGCAGCGCGGCGAGCTCGCCGATCGCGGCAGCCTCGACGATCTGGCCGGTGTCGCGGCCGTAGCCGTGCGGGAGTTCCCGCACGCCCCAGACGGCGGCGACCTCCTCGCGGGCGCGCGGGTCGGTCGCGGGCCGCCCGCCGGGCAGCAGCGCCGGAATGGCGCCCGCCTCGACGGCGCCGCGCTCACCGGCCCTGCGCGGGATCCACACCAGCTTCGCGCCGGTGGCGGTCGCGGCCCGCACGGCGGCGGACAGCGCGCCCGGCACCCCGGCGAGCCGCTCGCCGACGACGATGACCGCGCCTTCCTGGCGCAGCGCCTCGGCGGCGGCCAGCCCGTCCTCGGAGAGGCCGACGCGGGAGGTGAGGGCGTCCAGCCACTCGCTCTCGGTGCCGGGCGCGGCGGCGAGCAGGGTGCCGCCCGCCTTCTCCAGGCCGCGGGTGGCGTAGGCGGCGACCGCGTACGTCTTCTGGCCCTTCTTCCGCCAGGCCTTGCGCAGCCGCAGGAAGACGCCGGGGGCCTCCTCCTCGGACTCCAGGCCGACGAGGAGCACGGCGGGCGCCGCCTCCAGGGAGGTGTACGTGACGCCGCTGCCGTCCAGGTCGCGGCCGCGTCCTGCGACGACGGAGGCGAGGAAGTCGGCCTCCTCGCCGGAGTGGACGCGGGCCCGGAAGTCGACGTCGTTGGTGTCGAGGGCGACCCGGGCGAACTTGGCGTACGCGTAGGAGTCCTCGACGGTCAGCCGGCCGCCGGCCAGGACACCGGTGCGCCCGCGCACCAGGCCGCGGGCCGCTGCTTCGAGCGCCTCGGGCCAGGAGGCGGGTTCGAGGACGCCGAGCTCGTTGCGGACCAGCGGGGTGGTGAGCCGGTCGCGCTGTTGCGCGTACCGGAACGCGAACCGCCCCTTGTCGCAGATCCACTCCTCGTTGACCTCGGGGTCCTCGGCGGCGAGCCGCCGCATGACCTTGCCGCGCCGGTGGTCGGTGCGGGTGGCGCAGCCGCCCGCGCAGTGCTCGCAGACGCTCGGCGAGGACACCAGGTCGAAGGGGCGGGAGCGGAAGCGGTAGGCGGCTGAGGTGAGCGCGCCGACCGGGCAGATCTGGATGGTGTTGCCGGAGAAGTACGACTCGAAGGGGTCGCCCTCGCCGGTGCCGACCTGCTGGAGCGCGCCGCGCTCGATCAGTTCGATCATCGGGTCGCCGGCGACCTGGTTGGAGAACCGGGTGCAGCGCGCGCACAGCACGCAGCGCTCGCGGTCGAGCAGCACCTGCGGGGAGATCGCGACCGGCTTCTCGTACGTCCGCTTCTTCCCCTCGAAGCGGGACTCGGCCTGCCCGTGGGACATCGCCTGGTTCTGCAGCGGGCACTCGCCGCCCTTGTCGCAGACCGGGCAGTCCAGCGGGTGGTTGATGAGCAGCAGCTCCATCACGCCGTGCTGGGCCTTCTCGGCGACGGGGCTGGTCAGCTGCGACTTGACCACCATGCCGTCGGTGCAGGTGATGGTGCACGACGCCATCGGCTTGCGCTGGCCCTCGACCTCGACGATGCACTGGCGGCAGGCGCCGGCGGGGTCGAGGAGCGGGTGGTCGCAGAAGCGGGGGATCTCGATGCCGAGCTGTTCGGCGGCCCGGATCACCAGGGTCCCCTTGGGGACGGAGACCTCGATGCCGTCGATGGTCAGCGTGACGAGGTCCTCCGGCGGAACCGCCGGGCTGCCGCCGCCGGACGGGGTCGACGTGGTGACGGTCATGCGTTCACCTCCCGGTGCTTGTCCGCCCAGGCCGTCGACTTGGCGGGGTCGAAGGGGCAGCCCTTGCCCGTGATGTGCTGCTCGTACTCGTCGCGGAAGTACTTCAGCGAGGAGAAGATCGGCGAGGCGGCGCCGTCGCCGAGGGCGCAGAAGGACTTGCCGTTGATGTTGTCGGCGATGTCGTTCAGCTTGTCGAGGTCGCTCATGACGCCCTTGCCGGCCTCGATGTCGCGGAGCAGCTGGACGAGCCAGTAGGTGCCCTCGCGGCAGGGCGTGCACTTGCCGCAGGACTCGTGGGCGTAGAACTCGGTCCAGCGGGTGACGGCGCGCACGACGCAGGTGGTCTCGTCGAAGCACTGGAGCGCCTTGGTGCCGAGCATGGACCCGGCGGCGCCGACGCCCTCGTAGTCGAGCGGGACGTCGAGGTGTTCGTCGGTGAACATCGGGGTGGAGGAGCCGCCGGGGGTCCAGAACTTGAGCCGGTGGCCGGGCCGCATCCCGCCGCTCATGTCGAGGAGCTGGCGCAGGGTGATGCCGAGCGGGGCCTCGTACTGGCCGGGCGAGGCGACGTGGCCGCTGAGCGAGTAGAGCGTGAAGCCGGGGGACTTCTCGCTGCCCATCGACTTGAACCAGTCCTTGCCGCGGTTGAGGATCGCGGGAACCGAGGCGATGGACTCGACGTTGTTCACGACGGTGGGGCAGGCGTACAGACCGGCGACCGCGGGGAAGGGGGGACGCAGCCGGGGCTGGCCGCGCCGTCCTTCGAGCGAGTCGAGCAGGGCGGTCTCCTCGCCGCAGATGTACGCGCCGGCGCCGGCGTGCACGGTGAGTTCGACGTCGAGCCCGCTGCCGAGGATGTCGCGGCCGAGGTATCCGGCGTCGTAGGCCTCCTTCACCGCGTGGTGCAGGCGGCGCAGGACGGGGACGACCTCGCCGCGCAGATAGATGAAGGCGTGGCTGGAGCGGATCGCGTAGCAGGCGATCACGATGCCCTCGATGAGCGAGTGCGGGTTGGCGAAGAGGAGGGGGATGTCCTTGCAGGTGCCGGGCTCGGACTCGTCGGCGTTGACGACGAGGTAGTGCGGCTTGCCGTCGCCCTGCGGGATGAACTGCCACTTCATTCCGGTGGGGAAGCCGGCGCCGCCGCGGCCGCGCAGACCGGAGTCCTTGACGTACGCGATGAGCTCGTCGGGCGACATCGCGAGGGCCTTGCGCAGGCCCTCGTAGCCCTCGTGGCGCCGGTAGGTCTCCAGGGTCCAGGAGTCCGGCTGGTCCCAGAACGCCGACAGTACGGGTGCGAGCAGCTTCTCGGGGCTGCTGTTGTTGATCTCGGCTGCCAAGGTCATCACTCCCCCTCCCCACTGGCCGATTCGCCGCGCGGGTGGACGATCTTGTGGTGCGGGGTCTCGCCCTTGGCCAGCCGCAGCCCGACGAGCGAGGCCGGGCCGGCCCCTCCGGTGGCCTCGACGGCCCCCTCGCGCTCGTCGGGGAAGCCCGCCAGGATGCGGGCGGTCTCCTTGAAGGTGCACAGCGGCGCGCCGCGGGTGGGTGCGACGGGGCGGCCGGCCCGCAGGTCGTCGACGATCCGCTTGGCGGACTCGGGCGTCTGGTTGTCGAAGAACTCCCAGTTGACCATCACGACGGGTGCGAAGTCGCAGGCCGCGTTGCACTCGATGTGTTCGAGGGTGATCTTGCCGTCCTCGGTGGTGCCCTCGTTGGCGACGCCGAGGTGTTCCTTGAGCTCCTCGAAGATGGCGTCGCCGCCCATGACCGCGCACAGCGTGTTGGTGCAGACGCCGACCTGGTAGTCGCCGGAGGGCCGGCGGCGGTACATGGTGTAGAAGGTGGCGACGGCGGTCACCTCGGCGGTGGTCAGGCCGAGCATGTCGGCGCAGAACTGCATGCCGGTGCGGGTGACGTGCCCTTCCTCCGACTGCACGAGGTGCAGCATCGGCAGGAGCGCGGAGCGGGACCCCGGGTAGCGGTCGATGATCGCGCGGGCGTCCTGTTCGAGGCGGGCGCGGACCTCGGCCGGGTAGTCGGGGGCCGGCAGCTGCGGCATCCCCAGCTGGATGTCGGTCATCGGTCGACACCTCCCATCACGGGGTCGATGGAGGCGACGGCGACGATGACGTCGGCGACCTGGCCGCCCTCGCACATCGCCGCCATGGCCTGGAGGTTGGTGAAGGACGGGTCGCGGAAGTGGACCCGGTAGGGGCGGGTGCCGCCGTCGGAGACGACGTGGACGCCGAGCTCGCCCTTGGGGGACTCGACGGCCGCGTAGGCCTGTCCGGCGGGGACCCGGAAGCCCTCCGTGACCAGCTTGAAGTGGTGGATCAGGGCCTCCATGGAGGTGCCCATGATCTTCTTGATGTGGTCGAGGGAGTTGCCGAGGCCGTCGGGGCCGAGGGCGAGCTGGGCGGGCCAGGCGATCTTCTTGTCGCCGACCATGACCGGTCCGGGCTCCAGGCGGTCGAGGCACTGCTCGACGATCCGCAGCGACTGGCGCATCTCCTCCAGGCGGACGAGGAAGCGGCCGTAGGCGTCGCAGCTGTCGGCGGTGGGGACCTCGAAGTCGTAGGTCTCGTAGCCGCAGTACGGGTCGGTCTTGCGCAGGTCGTGCGGGAGGCCGGCGGAGCGCAGGATGGGGCCGGTGGCGCCGAGCGCCATGCAGCCGGTGAGGTCGAGGTAGCCGACGTCCTGCATGCGGGCCTTGAAGATGGGGTTGCCGGTGGCGAGCTTGTCGTACTCCGGCAGGTTCTTCTTCATGGTCTTCACGAACTCGCGCACGGCGTCGACGGCGCCGGGCGGGAGGTCCTGGGCGAGGCCGCCGGGGCGGATGAAGGCGTGGTTCATGCGCAGGCCGGTGATCAGCTCGTACAGGTCCAGGATCATCTCGCGGTCCCGGAAGCCGTAGATCATGATCGTGGTGGCACCGAGCTCCATGCCGCCGGTGGCGATGCAGACCAGGTGCGAGGAGAGCCGGTTGAGCTCCATCAGGAGCACCCGGATGACGCTCGCCCGGTCCGGGACCTGGTCGGTGATGCCGAGCAGCTTCTCCACGCCGAGGCAGTACGCCGTCTCGTTGTAGAACGAGGTGAGGTAGTCCATGCGCGTGACGAAGGTGGTGCCCTGCGTCCAGGTCCGGTATTCGAGGTTCTTCTCGATGCCGGTGTGGAGGTAGCCGATGCCGCAGCGGGCCTCGGTGACGGTCTCGCCGTCGATCTCCAGGATGAGCCGGAGCACGCCGTGGGTGGACGGGTGCTGGGGGCCCATGTTGACGACGATGCGCTCGTCGTCGGCCTTGGCGGCGGACTGGACGACCTCGTCCCAGTCGCCGCCGGTGACCGTGTAGACGGTGCCTTCGGTCGTCTCACGCGCGCTTGCAGAAGGGGTGGTCACGAGTACGACCTCCGCTGGTCCGGAGCCGGGATCTGGGCGCCCTTGTACTCGACGGCGATGCCGCCGAGGGGGTAGTCCTTGCGCTGCGGGTGGCCCTGCCAGTCGTCCGGCATCATGATCCGGGTGAGGGCGGGGTGGCCGTCGAAGACGAGGCCGAAGAAGTCGTAGGTCTCGCGCTCGTGCCAGTCGTTGGTCGGATAGACCGGGACGAGGGACGGGATGCGCGGGTCGGCGTCGGGGGCCGAGACCTCCAGGCGGATCACGCGACCGTGGGTGAGCGAGCGCAGGTGGTAGACGGCGTGCAGCTCGCGGCCCTTGTCGCCCGGGTAGTGGACGCCGGAGACGCCCGTACACAGCTCGAAGCGCAGGGCGGGGTCGTCGCGCAGGGTGCGGGCGACCCGGACGAGGTGCTCGCGCTCGACGTGGAAGGTGAGCTCGCCCCGGTCGACGACCGTCTTCTCGATCGCGTTCTCGGGGACGAGGCCCTGCTCCTCCAGGGCGCCCTCCAGCTCGTCGGCGACCTCGTCGAACCAGCCGCCGTAGGGGCGGGTGGCGGGCCCGGGGAGCCGGATGGAGCGGACCAGGCCGCCGTAGCCGGAGGTGTCGCCGCCGTCGTCGGCGCCGAACATGCCGCGCTGGACGCGGACCTCCTCACCGTGCTCGCCGCGCTGCCCCGGCAGGTTCTGCGCGCTGAGGTCCTTCTCGGGGTTCGGGGTCTCGTCGCTCATCGCGCACACCCCCTCGCTTCTCCGCCCGCGCGGCGCAGAGGCTCGCACATCGTCGTCGTCTGCGGCCCGGCGGCCGCGCGTACGTCGCTCACCTCAGCAGCCCCTTCATCTCGATCGTCGGCAGCGCCTTCAGCGCCGCCTCCTCCGCCTCGCGGGCCGCCTCCTTGGCGTTCACGCCGAGCTTGGAGCCCTGGATCTTCTGGTGGAGCTTGAGAATCGCGTCCATCAGCATCTCCGGGCGCGGCGGACAACCCGGCAGATAGATGTCGACCGGAACAATGTGATCAACGCCCTGCACAATCGCGTAATTGTTGAACATTCCGCCTGAAGAGGCGCAGACGCCCATCGAGATGACCCACTTGGGGTTCGGCATCTGGTCGTAGACCTGCCGCAGGACGGGCGCCATCTTCTGGCTGACGCGGCCGGCCACGATCATCAGGTCGGCCTGGCGCGGCGAGCCCCGGAAGACCTCCATGCCGAAGCGGGCCAGGTCGTAGCGGCCGGCTCCGGTGGTCATCATCTCGATGGCGCAGCAGGCGAGGCCGAAGGTCGCGGGGAAGACGGAGGCCTTCCGGACCCAGCCCGCGGCCTGTTCGACGGTCGTCAGCAGAAAACCGCTCGGCAGCTTCTCTTCGAGTCCCATGGGTGCTCCTAACGCCCCTCAGTCCCATTCCAGGCCGCCGCGCCGCCACACGTACGCGTAGGCGACGAAGACGGTGAGCACGAAGAGCAGCATCTCCACGAGCCCGAAAAGCCCCAGGGCGTCGAAGCTGACGGCCCAGGGGTAGAGGAAGACGATCTCGATGTCGAAGACGATGAAGAGCATCGCCGTCAGGTAGTACTTGATCGGAAAGCGACCGCCTCCGGCCGGCGTCGGCGTGGGCTCGATGCCGCACTCGTACGCCTCGAGTTTTGCCCTGTTGTACCGCTTTGGCCCGATGAGCGTGGCCATGACCACGGAGAAGATCGCAAACCCCGCTCCCAGGGCACCGAGCACGAGGATGGGCGCGTACGCATTCACGCTCCTCGCTCCTTCCAGTCGTCCTTGACCGTTGGACCGCACACCGGCTTCGCGTCGTCCTCATCCGGGTCACCGAAGATCGCCACATGTGAGGCAGTTCACAAGCCGACTGCCGCGTATCTTAAGCCCGCCCCTCTGTGATCTGCGACACGGGGTACGGCAAGGACTTTGTGATCTCCACCACCTGACGAACGATCATGAAGTCGGATGAGCGGTGATCTTGCCACGCGAAGCGCCCAGGTGATCACCAAATGTGACATCCGCATCGGAAATCGCTGGTCGGAGGGGGTGTTGCACTATCAAGAGATGGCGGCTACAGGCAAATTGGCAGTGGAACGCCCACGAGTGATATGGGAACCGGCCATCGCCCGGTCGGGGGTCGCGGCGTACGGCGGTGGACGTGTGCACGCGTTCACGAGCCGGGACGCGACCTCACTGTGACCTGCGCCACACGCACCGGGGGTCCGGAAGAACGGGGCTTGGCCATCCACGTGAAGAGGTGGTAAGCGACGGGCAATTCGGGCGTTTCATTGAAAACACATGATCAAGGCCCCATTGAGCCCTGACCGTTTTGCCCGTTACGGCGTCAATAAGGGCGCCAGCGAAGCGGATTCGAAGGTTCCGGACGTAACTGTGGCGCAACCCACGTTTCTTGAAGGGAACCGTGAAGCCCTGATAGCGGTTGTACTCATGTCCCAGACCGCTCACATACCCAGCCACCGGAAGCCCCGCCGCAGCGCCTCGAAGCTCGCGTTCCGGGCCGGAGTTGCCGGTGGCGTCTTCAGCACCATCGCGGTGGCCGGAGCCGCCGCCCCGGCGAACGCCGAGCCGGTGACCGAGACGACCCTCGAGATGCCCACCCTGGGCTCCCTCGACGCCGACCTCGCCAGCGCCGTCTCCGCCTCCGCCGAGGCGAGCCAGCAGGAGGCCCTGGACCAGAGCCTCGCGGCCCAGGAGAAGGCGGCCCTCGAGAAGGCCGCCAAGGACGCCAAGAAGGCCAAGGCCGAGGCCGACCGCAAGGCCGAGGCCGAGAAGGCGGAGAAGGCCCGCGCCGAGGCCCGCGAGCGCGCCTCCCGCACCTCGGAGCGCACCTCCCTCTCCGCCGCCTCCTCCTACAGCGCCTCGGACAGCGGCTCCGACAGCGGCAGCTCCCAGGTCGCCACCGGCTCCGCCGCCGCCATCGTGGCCTTCGCCCGGGCCCAGGTCGGCGACGCCTACGTCTCCGGCGGCACCGGCCCCAACTCCTGGGACTGCTCCGGCCTCGTCCAGGCCGCCTACCGCCAGGCCGGCATCGACCTGCCCCGCGTCTCCAGCTCGCAGTCGAGCATGGGCACCTCGGTCTCCCTGAGCAACCTCCAGCCGGGCGACATCCTGTACTGGGGCAGCCGCAGCGGCTCGTACCACGTCGCCATCTACGTCGGCGGCGGCAAGTACGTCGGCGCGCAGAACCCGTCGACCGGTGTCGTCGAGCGCTCCCTGGACTGGGACACGCCGTCGGGCGCCGTCCGGATCCTCTGATCCGTACCGAAACAAGGCGAAGGGCCGTCACTCCTCGGGGGAGCGACGGCCCTTCGGCTTTGTCCGGTTACCGTCCTACTTCTTGCGGAACGCCTCGATGATCCGGGCGTAGCTGTCGCCGCCGTGTCCGGCCGCCACCGCCTCCCGCATCAGCTCCAGGTGCAGCCGCGGCAGCCGGTCGTCCACCCCCCGCGCCTCGCCGGCGTGCAGCAGGTGGCCGATCGCCGCGACCTGGACGTCGATCGTGGCGTCGTCCCCCGGGTACGCGCCGGCGTCGATCTGCCCCGCGTACCCGGACATGAACCAGGCGACCGTCCGCAGCCAGCGGACGGCGACCTCGGTGAACTCCTTCGCCGGGACGCCGTCGGCACCGGTGAGCGCCGTCGCGTGCAGCCAGCCGCCGAAGACCGACCACATCAGGCCGAGCAGTCCGGCGTCGTACAGCGAGGCGAGGCCCGCGTCCGTGCCGAGGTCGACCGGGTCGCCGAGGACGGCGAGGGTCTCGCGATGCGCGGCCAGCAGCTCGGGCGAGCCCGCGTACAGGATCATGTTGGCGCTGTCGCCGATGCCGGGCGGCGTGGTCATGACGCCGCCGTCGAGATATCCGATGCCGTGGGCCGCCGCCCAGGCGGCCTGCTCGCGGGCCTGCTCGGGCGAGCCCGAGGTGAGGTTCACCAGGACCCGGCCGCGCAGGGCGTCCGCGACGGGGACGAGGAGTTCGCGGACGGCCGCGTCGTCGAGGACGCAGACCACGACGAGCTCGCTCGCCGCGACCGCCTCGGCGACGCTCGCGGCGCTCCGGGCGCCCCGGGCGACCAGGGGACCGGCCTTGTCCGGGGTGCGGTTGTAGACGGTGGTGGGGTGGCCCGCGGTGAGGAAGGCGTCGGCGAGGGCGGTGCCCATCCGGCCGAGCCCGATGACGGTGACGTGCTGCTTCGTGCTGTCGCTCATGCACCCCACGCTCCCAGCGGCGGACGGCCGCCGACAGCGGCGGAACCGCCCGCGTGCGCACGGATCCTGCCATAGGCTCGTGACCATGAGCGCAGGAGTGGTGGCCGTCGCCCTCGTCCCCGGCGAGACACCCGGGATCTCCCCCTGGGACCTGTACGAACTGTCCGTCGCCACCATGGTCTTCGGCATCCCGCACACCGACCTGGCCGACCCCTGGTACGCGCTGCGCGTCGTCGCCGGCCCCGGCCCCCAGAGCACCCACGGGCTCGACGGGCTCGCCGACGCGGACACGGTCATCGTGCCGTCGGTGCCGGACGGCGTCGTCAAGGGCCGCGAGAGCCTGCCCGGCGATCTCGTCGAGGCACTGCGGGCGGCGGCGGACGGCGGCGCTCGGATGGTGTCCATGTGCAGCGGCGCCTTCGCGCTCGCCGCCGCCGGACTGCTCGACGGCCGCAAGGCCACCCTCCACCGGGAGTACGCGCCCGAACTCGCCGCCCGCCACCCCCGGATCGACGTCGACGCCTCGGTCCTCTACACCGACGAGGACACCGTGCTCACCAGCGCGGGCGCCGCCGCCGGCCTGGACCTGTGCCTGCACCTCGTCCGCAAGGACCTCGGCGCCTTTGTCGCGGGCGCCCTCGCCCAGCGCCTGGTCGTCCCGGCGCCGAGGGAAGGCGACCGCCCCCAGTTCGTCGAGACGCCGCTGCCGCCCGGCGAGCGGGACCTGCTCGGCCCCGCGCTCCAGTGGGCCCTGGAGCACCTGCACGAGCCCCTGACCGTCGACGACCTGGCCCGGCGGGCCCGGATGAGCCCGCGGACCTTCCACCGCCGCGTCCGCGAGACCCACGGCACCACGCCGCTGCAGTGGCTGCTGCAACAGCGGGTCGCCCGCGCGCAGGCGCTCCTGGAGTCCACCGACCTGCCGGTGGAACGCATCGGCGAGCACAGCGGCCTGGGCACGGCGGCGAACCTGCGCCGCCACTTCACCCGCGCGCTCGGCCTCTCCCCGACCGCCTACCGGCGTTCGCTCACGCCTTCGGCGCCACCTTCGACAGACCGTTGATGATCCGGTCCATCGCGTCGCCGCCCGTCGGGTCGGTCAGGTTGGCGAGCATCTTCAGCGTGAACTTCATCAGCACCGGGTGGGACAGACCGCGCTGGGTCGCGATCTTCATGACCTTCGGGTTGCCGATCAGCTTCACGAAGGCGCGGCCCAGCGTGTAGTAGCCGCCGTAGGTGTCCTTGAGGATCCGCGGGTAGTTGCGCAGCGCCAGCTCGCGCTGGGCGGGGGTGGAGCGGGCGTGGGCCTGCACGATGACGTCGGCGGCGATCTGGCCGGACTCCATCGCGTAGGCGATGCCCTCGCCGTTGAACGGGTTGACCAGGCCGCCCGCGTCGCCGACGAGCAGCAGGCCCTTGGTGTAGTGCGGCTGGCGGTTGAAGGCCATCGGCAGGGCCGCGCCGCGGATCGGGGTCGTCATGTTCTCCGGCGTGAAGCCCCAGTCCTCCGGCATGGACGCGCACCACGCCTTCAGGACCTCGCGCCAGTCCAGCTCGCGGAAGGCGGAGGAGGAGTCGAGGATGCCGAGGCCCACGTTGGACGTGCCGTCGCCCATGCCGAAGATCCAGCCGTAGCCGGGCAGCAGACGGTCCTGCGGGCCGCGCCGGTCCCACAGCTCCAGCCAGGACTCCAGGTAGTCGTCCTGGTGGCGCGGGGTCGTGAAGTACGTGCGGACGGCGACGCCCATCGGCCGGTCCTCGCGCCGGTGCAGACCCATCGCGAGCGACAGCCGGGTGGAATTGCCGTCGGCGGCGACGACCAGCGGGGCGTGGAAGGTGACCTCGCGCTTCTCCTCGCCGAGCTTGGCGTGGACGCCTGTGATCCGGCCGGTGCGGTCGTCGACGATCGGGGCGCCGACGTTGCAGCGCTCGTAGAGCCGCGCCCCGGCCTTCTGCGCCTGACGGGCCAGCATCTCGTCGAAGTCGTCCCGCTTGCGGACCAGTCCGTAGTCCGGGTACGAGGCGAGGTCCGGCCAGTCGAGCTGGAGCCGCACCCCGCCGCCGATGATCCGCAGGCCCTTGTTGCGCAGCCAGCCGGCCTCCTCGGAGATGTCGATGCCCATCGCGACGAGCTGCTTGGTGGCGCGCGGGGTGAGCCCGTCGCCGCAGACCTTCTCGCGCGGGAACGCGGTCTTCTCCAGGAGCAGGACGTCGAGTCCCGCCTTGGCCAGGTAGTACGCGGTGGTCGAGCCGGCCGGGCCCGCCCCGACGACGATCACATCTGCGCTGTGCTCGGAGAGGGGCTGCTCGGTCACGGCGGTGTCTCCCGAAGACTAGGGCGGTAGAGGGTGGTACGGACGGTACGGACGTACCGGGGCAGTCTATGGGGGGCCGTGTCGGCCTGTCCGGAGGGCCACCCGTGGGTGAGGATCGCCGCATGACGATCATGCGAAGACACGGACGCCCCCTCCGGCGGCGGGGCGCGCTGATCACGGCGGTGCTCGCCCTGTTCTGCTCGGCGTTCCTCGTGCTGCCCGCCGGCGCCGACCCCGTCCCGTACGAGGACTGCCCGGCGAACACCCTGTGCCTGTACAGCGGCCCCGCCGGGAGCGGCGAGCGGCGGGACTTCACCGACCGGCAGAACGTGGAGAGCCACGACCCGGCCTGGGACGACCGGACGCTGTCCCTGAAGAACAACACGAGGCTGTGGGCGTGCGTCTACGTCGACGCCGGATACGGCGGCCTGCTCCAGACCGTCTCCCCGGGCAACGACGACGACTACGCCGGCGGCGACGCCCGCTGGGTCAACACCATCAGCTCCCACAAGCCGGTCCCCTCCCGGGCCCACTGCTTCACCGGCTACGAGCGCTGCCCCGACGACCGGATCTGCACCTTCGCCCAGGAGCGCGGCCGGGGCCCGATGACCGTGCACGTGCCCGCGACCGACCCGGTCACCGGGAACCTCGGCAACAGCTACTCCACCACCGCGGCCCGGTCGGTCCGGAACCGCACCGGCAAGCACGTCTGCTTCTATCCCGAGCCCACCTTCACCGGCACCTGGACCGACGGCGCGAAGGTGTACGGGGCGTACGTGGTCCTGCGCGGCGACAGCACGACCGTGCCGGCGCCGTTCACCGGCACCTTCCGCTCGCACGAGCTCGTCGACGGAACGGCGGAATGCCAGTGACCCGGACCCCCCGCCGTATGCTCGCGGCCCTCGCCGCCACCGTCGCCGCCCTGGGCCTCGCCGCCTCCGCCGGCGCGGCACCCGCCGCCGAGGAGCCGTCGAGCCCGCTGGCCCTCGGCTGGACGCAAGGGACCCCGGTGGTCCTCGCGCCCGGCGTCACCCACACCACCTGGACGGAGAAGGCGCCCGACAACCGGCTGCGGGCCCGCGTCCTCCAGGTCGTCGAGATCGACCCGAGCGCCGGCGCGGTGACCCTGGAGAGCGCCATCGGCACGAGCGACGCCGCCGCCGAGACCGTCCTCGAACAGCTGGCCGCCGTGACGCCCGTCGCCGCCCGCCGGCCCCACGCCGGGGTCAACGGCGGCCTGTTCCAGCGCGAGCCGCTGCCGTCCGGCGCCGCGGGGAACGCGGTGCACACGAGCGTCGCCGTCACCGACGGCGTCCTGCACGCCGCCAGTTGCTGGAACGGCGGGCGGGGCAGCAGCGGGGCGGTGATCCAGTACGGCATCCCGTACGTCACCAAGCTCGCCACCGAGCTGAGGCTCATCGCCTCGCCCACCGCGAGCGTGCGCGTCGACGACGTCAACCGGACGCCCGGCCGCATCCCGCAGTGCGCGCGGGACGCCGAGGACACCCGGGTGAGCGACACGCCCCGGGTCTACGCCGACCCCGACGAGATCGTGGTGTTCACCCCCGACTACGGCACGCCCACCCCCGCCCTCACCACGGGCCACGAGGTCGTCCTCGACGCGAAGGGCGTGGTCACCGCCGTCCACGAGAACCGGGGCGGCAGCACCGTCCCCGCCGGCGGCCGGATCCTCCAGGGCATCGGCACCGGGGCGGCGTGGCTGCGCGCCCACGTGCCGGTCGGCAGCAGGCCGGTCGTCGAGACGAGGCTCCACGACAAGACGCTGGGCCGGGAGATCCCGCTCGACGAGTCCGTCGACGTGGTCAGCTCCCCCCACCAGCTGCTGCGCGGCGGCGCGGTGCCGCCCTCGGGCGACCTGCCCAACTCCTGCACCCGTTCCGGCGTGGAGCCCGGCCGGCTCGACCCCCAGAGCACGATCTGCACCGACTCGCGCACCGCACTCGGCGTCGACCTCCAGGGCCACCCCCTGATGATCACGCTCACCGGCCAGGACAACGAGGACGGCGACTACCTGCGCGCCTTCGCCGCGCTCCTTGATTCCCGGGAGCTCGGCCTGGTCGACGTGCTCAACCTCGACGGCGGCGGCTCGACCACGCTGGTGACGGGCAGGAAGACCCGTACCCCGCCGACGGACACCGACAACGCCACCGGCGCCAAGGTGTACCGGAAGGTGGCCGACGCCGTGTACACCGGCGTCGGCGGCTACGGCATGTACGTCAGGCCGTAGGGGGCCGGTCAGGCCCTACTCGGCCTTGAACCCGCGGTGCAGCGCCACGATCCCGCCCGTGAGGTTCCGCCAGGCCACCTGCGACCAGCCGGCCTTCTGGAGCATCCCGGCGAGGGTCGGCTGGTCGGGCCAGGACTGGATGGACTCGGCGAGGTAGACGTACGCGTCGGGGTTGGAGGACACCGCGCGCGCGACCGGCGGCAGCGCCCGCATCAGGTACTCCTCGTACACCGTGCGGAACGGCGCCCAGGTGGCGTGCGAGAACTCGCAGATGACGATCCGGCCGCCGGGCTTCGTCACCCGGTGCAGCTCGCGCAGCGCCCGGTCGGTGTCCTGGATGTTGCGCAGCCCGAAGGAGATGGTGACGGCGTCGAAGACGTCGTCCTTGAAGGGCAGGTTCATGCCGTCGCCCGCGGTGAACGGCATCCACGGGTGCTTCCGCTTGCCGACCTGGAGCATGCCGAGGGAGAAGTCGCACGGCACGACATAGGCCCCGGCGCGGGCGAACGGCTGCGAGGAGGTCGCGGTGCCGGCGGCGAGGTCGAGGATCTTCTGCGCGGGCCGCGCGTCGACCGCCTTGGCGACCTCCTTGCGCCAGCGCCGGTCCTGGCCGAGGGACAGGACGTCGTTGGTGAGGTCGTAGTTCGCCGCCACGTCGTCGAACATGGAGGCGACTTCGTGCGGCTGCTTCTCCAGGGTGGCGCGGGTCACTGGCGTTCGCCTCACTCGTGTCGTACGTGTCGTGGTGCCGGATGACGTTACGCCCGCATTGTCGCAGGGCCGCCCCGCCGCCGCCGTCAGCGGGCCCGGTAGACCAGCCGGCCGCCGAGCACGGTGGCCACGCAGGTGCGCGCGCCCTGGCGGACCAGGGCCGCCGTGTCGGGGACGTCGAAGACCGCGAAGCGCGCCGGTGCGCCCGCCGTCAGGGGCGGGAGCAGCACCAGTGGCACCGGCGAGAGCGACGGCGGGCCGGGCAGGCCGTCGGGCCGCCGGCCGATCGCGAGGCCGGCGCGGCGCACCGCGTCCTGGGCGGCCCGGGTGCGGAGCTCGCCGGCGACGGCGACCGTCCCGTGGGCGAGGAGGCGCTGCACCCCGCGGCGCGCGCTGGCGCCGAGCCGGGCCGGGTCGGCGCGGAACAGGGCCCGGGCGCGCTCCCCCGTGACCGGCTCGGTGCCGTACGTGTCGGCCTCGCGCGGGTCCGGGTGGTAGGTCTGCTCCAGCAGTTCGGGACCGTACGGGTTGAGGAGCCCCGGCAGCAGGAGGCCGGGCCAGCGGCGCAGCCGGGCGCCCGGGTGGGCGGCCGCCAGTTCCTCGTACGGGCCGACGGCCGCGATCCGCGCGCCGTCGACGAGGACGGCGGTCTCCGGCGACGCGTCGGCGGCATGCAGGGTCGGCAACGTGGCCTCAGTTCGCGTTCAGCAGCTTCAGCTCGGGGTGGGCCGTGCCGCCCTCGATCGCGATCGACGAGATGTGCGAGGCGACGCGCTCGTCGACCGGGTCGTTCGCCGGGTCGTCGTGGACGACGAGGTGCTCGTACGTGGTGGAGCGCTGGGCCGGCACGCGGCCGGCCTTGCGGATCAGGTCGATGATCTCCAGCCGGTTCGAGCGGTGCTTGGCGCCCGCCGAGGAGACCACGTTCTCCTCCAGCATGATCGAACCCAGGTCGTCCGCGCCGTAGTGCAGCGACAGCTGGCCGACCTCCTTGCCGGTGGTGAGCCAGGAGCCCTGGATGTGGGCCACGTTGTCGAGGAAGAGCCGCGCGACGGCGATCATGCGCAGGTACTCGAAGAGGGTCGCCTGCGTGCGGCCCTTCAGGTGGTTGTTCTCCGGCTGGTACGTGTAGGGGATGAAGGCCCGGAAGCCGCCCGTCCGGTCCTGCACGTCACGGATCATCCGCAGGTGCTCGATGCGCTCGGCGTTGGTCTCGCCGGTGCCCATCAGCATCGTGGAGGTGGACTCCACCCCGAGGTTGTGGGCGATCTCCATGATCTCCAGCCAGCGCTCGCCGCTCTCCTTCAGCGGGGCGATGGCCTTGCGCGGCCGCGCCGGGAGCAGCTCGGCGCCCGCGCCGGCGAAGGAGTCGAGACCGGCCTCGTGGATGCGGGTGATGGCCTCCTCGACGGAGACGCCGGAGATGCGGGCCATGTGCTCGACCTCGGACGCGCCGAGGGAGTGGATGACCAGCTGCGGGAAGGCCTTCTTGATCGCGGCGAAGTGCTTCTCGTAGTACTCGACGCCGAAGTCCGGGTGGTGACCGCCCTGGAACATGATCTGGGTGCCGCCGAGCTCCACGGTCTCCGCGCAGCGGCGCAGGATGTCGTCGAGGTCGCGGGTCCAGCCGTTCTTGGTGTCCTTCGGCGGGGCGTAGAAGGCGCAGAACTTGCACGCCGTCACGCAGACGTTCGTGTAGTTGATGTTGCGCTCGATGATGTACGTGGCGATGTGCTCGGTCCCCGCGTACCGGCGGCGGCGCACGGCGTCCGCGGCGGCGCCCAGCGCGTGCAGCGGCGCCGAGCGGTACAGGTCGAGCGCCTCCTCGGGGGTGATCCGCCCACCCGCGGCGGCGCGGTCGAGAACGGCTGCGACATCAAGAGACGTGAGTTCGGCCTTCTCGGTCACCGGCTGTGTCCCTTTCGGAGGGGTGCGTACGCGTTCCGCGCGTAACGAGCGGACCGAGCCAGCCTACGCCAGGGCCTCCGCGCGGATTCGTCCCGGTCCCGAGCCAACCGATCGGGTCCCCGATCCCTCTCCTTCTCCGGAATCCGCCGTATCACCCGAAACGCACCGGCACCGCGCCGCACCTCTCACCAGCACCGCCTCTCACCAGCACCGCACCGGAGACCCTCCATGACACGTCGCCGCCGTCCGATCCGCGCCCTCGCGGCAGCCCTCGCCCTCGGCACCACGCTGGCCGTGGTGACCGGCTGCTCGGACGAGGGCGAGGCGATCTCCTTCGACACGCCGAAGAGCGACCGCCCCACGAACCACCGGGCCGTCCAGCAGCACAAGGAGAAGCCCGGCGCCCCGGTGCCCGAGACCGTCTTCCCCACCGGGCCGAAGGCGGAGTTCACCACGGCCAACACCGTCGAGGACGGCACGAAGATCGGTGTCACCGAGATCCGGGGGGAGAAGTCCGGCTTCACGGGCAAGGTGTGGGTGTGGGCCCCGAAACAGTATTTCGATCCGAAGTATGCGGACAGCGGCTTCCCCGTCCTCATAGCGCTGCCCGGAGGACTCGGCTATCCCACGAATTACTGGATGGGCACCGACCTGAAACTGCAGTCGAGCATCGCCCGGTGGTCGGAGGAGGGAAAGAGCCTTCCGTTCATCGTCGCGATGCCTGTTCTCAACCCGAACGACAAGGCGTACTACGACGGCAGTGATATCCCCGGCCAGCCGAGAATGGGCACCTGGCTGACCGAGGACGTGCCGGATTTCGTCCGGGCGAATTTCCGCACGTTCAAGTCGCGGGACGGCTGGGCCTTCATGGGGTCGTCGTCGGGCGGCTTCGTCGGGCTGAAGTCCGTCCTGCAGAAGCCGGACCGGTTCAAGGCGGTCATCGCCTCCGGACCGGACCTCGTGCCGGACTCGCCGCTGTGGAAGGGACACGAGAAGGAGCGGCAGGCGAACGATCCGGGGCGGCTCGCCAAGGCGCTGGGCGCCAAGCCGGACACCAAGGCGAACCAGGTCTACCTGGCGTTCCAGATGGGCACGAAGGAGACCTGGATGGCGCCGCGCCTGAACGCCTTCATCAGGACGTACACCAAGGGCCCGGTGAAGTCGCGGCTGCAGATCATCCCGGACGGCGGGCACAACGCCAAGAGCTATGTGCGGGGGATGGACATGGGTTCGATCGCCTGGATCAGCAAGCAGCTCCAGGCGCCCGTCCCCTCCTCCTGATACCCCGGCCTGCCCCCGGCCGTCCCGAACCTGCGGCCTCCCGAGGCCCCCGGCCCTCCTGAGGCCCCGGCCCTTCTGAGGCGCGCGCCCCCCCTGAGGCCCCGCGCCTCAGGAGGGGCGCCGGGCCTCGAGCAGCTCCACCCGTACGTCCGCGGGGAAACCGGTCGTCGGACCGGTCCTGCGGGCGAACTCGCGCACGCCGGCGAGCTGCTCGGGCCCGAAGCGGAAGTCGAGCGTGCGGAAGTACCGCTCCAGGAGCTCCGCGTCGAAGGCCTCCCAGCGCGCCGCCTGCTCGGCGACCTTGGCGACCTCCTCCAGGGACAGGTCGCGCGAGGCCAGGAAGGCCCGGTGCACGTCGTGGACGGTCTCCGGCTCGCGCGCCAGGAAGTCCTTGCGGGCCGCCCACACGGCGAAGACGAACGGGAGCCCCGTCCACTCCTTCCACATCAGCCCCAGGTCGTGGACCCGCAGCCCGAGCCGGGGCGCGTCGTGCAGCGAGGCCCGCAGTGCCGCGTCCCCGATCAGGACGGCCGCCTCGGCCTCCTGCATCATCAGACCGAGGTCGGGCGGGCACGTGTAGTAGTCGGGCGACACGCCGTACCGCTCGGCGAGCAGCAGCTGCGCCAGGCGCACGGAGGTGCGCGAGGTGGAGCCGAGCGCCACCCGTGCGCCGTCCAGGTCCTCCAGCGGCAGCTGGGAGACGATCACGCACGACATGACCGGCCCGTCGCAGCCGACGGCGATGTCGGGGAGGGCGACCAGCTCGTCGGCGTGCCGGAGGTATTCGACGAGGGTGATGGGACCGATGTCGAGATCGCCCCGGACGAGCCGCTCGCTGAGCTTCTCCGGGGTGTCCTTCGTGAGCTCGAGATCGAGGAGCGTTCCGGTGCGGGCCAGGCCCCAGTAGAGGGGGAGGCAGTTCAGGAACTGGATGTGTCCGACCCGGGGCCGGCTGCGCTGGTGGTCATCGGATGCATTGTCCACATCGCGAGGCTAGACCCGTCTCGAACGGTGGACATCGCCGGGGCACGTGTCAGCACGTACGTCCGGATCAAACATGCGGGTGACGTGATCTTTACCTCTACCGCTTCGCGCACTCTGCGTGCTACGCTCAACGCAAGTTGCAGTTTGGTTTCCCTTGCAGTACAGAGCCTGCGGAGCATGTGACCCGCAGGCTTTTGTAGTTTTCAGACTTGTTTGCAGGTTCTGGAGCAGGGCGACCCTTTGGCCCATAGGAGGGCTCATGGCTACCGGAACCGTGAAGTGGTTCAACGCTGAAAAGGGCTTCGGCTTCATTGCCCAGGAAGGCGGCGGCCCGGATGTCTTCGTCCACTACTCCGCGATCAACGCGTCTGGTTTCCGCTCCCTTGAGGAGAACCAGCAGGTGACCTTCGACGTCACCCAGGGCCCGAAGGGTCCGCAGGCGGAGAACGTCACCCCGGCCTAAGGCCACCGGGTCGACTTATCGCGATCTTCGAGAGCAGTACCCAAGGAGCCCCGCTCCGTGCACGTCAGCGCACGAGCGGGGCTCCTGCCGTTCCTGCCCGTTCCTGCCGTTCCGGCCGCCGGATTCGTAGTCTGGTCGTATGACCGAACGGAAACCGCCCGGAGTCAGTTTCGAGTCGTTCGTCGACAAGCAGATCCGCGAGGCGGCCGAGCGCGGCGAGTTCGCCGGCCTGTCCGGCTTCGGCAAGCCGCTCCCGGACGAGGCCGCGCCCTACGACGAGCTGTGGTGGGTCAAGCAGAAGCTGCACCGCGAGGGCGCCTCGGTGCTGCCGCCGTCCCTGGCCCTGCGCAAGGCCGCCGAGGACGCGGCGGAGGCGGCCCGCACGGCCGTCTCCGAGTCCCAGGTCCGCCGGATCCTCGGCGAGATCAACACCCGCATCGCCGAGGCCCTGGCCCGCCCCCCGGCAGGCCCGCCGCTGAACCTGACACTCTTCGACGTGGAGGCGGCGGTGGCGGAGTGGCGCGAGACGAGAAACCGCACCGGCTCTTGAACGCGTTCGGCTAGGATCCCGCGCATCCGGGGGGTGATCGGGGGGCTCGGCGCGCACAGGCGTCCGGGCGGGATCTCCTTCCGTGTCCAGGAGGGGATTCCCAGATGCTTCGCCCAGCTCGCCGCCGTGCCTTCCCGCGCACCGCGCTCGCCACCGCCGTCGTCCTGGCCGCCACCAGCGGCCTGACCGGCACCCTGACCCTTCCCGCCGCCGCCGAGGACCCGGCGCCCGCGCCGGCGGCGGACGAGGTGGTGGCGGACGAGGTGGTGATCCCGGATCCGGGGCGGTTCATGCCGCGTGGCGAGAAGATCGATCACGCCGGGACGACCGGATACGTCCACACGCAGGAGGGCAGCTCCCTGCGCTGGAGGGACCTGGCGACCGGCACGGACTCGCCGCTGCCGCCGAAGTACCTCACCGCCGACACCGCCCGGCACTCGGGCCACTTCGCGTACTACAACCGCGACACACGACAGTTCACCGTCACGGACCTCGCGACCGGCCTGGCCACCGCCACGCTGGAGGTTCCCGCAGGCCAGAACTGGACGCGCGCCTTCACGGCGGACGGCCTGGTCAGCGCCACCAAGACGGCCGACGGCGCATACGACGGACTGCGGCTGCTGCGGAAGACCGGCGGTGAGGTGACCGAGCAGGTGATCACCGGCCTGCGCGAGCCGGTCGCCAAGCTGTACGTCCTGGAACAGGACATGCGCGGTGCGCTGCTGACGACACAGAAGGTCGCGGAGGGCCCGTACACCTCGTACCTCCTCGACTACGCGACGGCGACGTTGACGCCCACGACGACGGTCTCCCTCTTCGCCGACCGGAGCCTCGGGCACGACCGCCTGCTCGTGGAACAGTCCAACGACGCCGTCCTGACCGTGCCCCGTGACAACCCCTCGGCCACGCCGGTGGTGACGCCGCTGCCCGCGAAGGGCGTGAACGAGGCCGCCTGGTCGACGTCGACCGTGCTCGGCGACTGGATCCTGGTGCGCCACGACCTCGATCCGTTCTGGGGGAAGTACAGCGCGGGCGGGAAGCTGTACGCCGTGCCGCTCGGCGGCGGCACCGCGCGCGAGCTGCTCCCCCACGGGGCCGACAAGCTCACCGTCACGCCCGACGGCAGCGTCCTGGTCGTCGGTGGCAGCAGCGCGCAGGACTGGGCCGTGCACCGGGTCACCCTGGGTGAGGACGGGGCGCCGCAGCTCACCACCGTACGGAAGGTTCCGCAGATGCCGGCCACGTACCGCGGGATCGCCGTGGGCGGCGGTCGGGTGCACTACCTGAGCGACACCAACCCGGGACAGACCCTCTACGAGGTCGACACCCGAACGCCCACCGAGGCGAGACGACGCGACTGGTACCCCACGGACAACATGCCCGCGCCGAAGGGGCCGCTCTCGCTCGGCGACGGAGAGAGCGCCGTCGCCTGGAGCAGCTCGGTCCAGACGCCCATCACCGAGAACTCCGGCCGGAGCCTGTACCTGTCGGCCGACGCCACCCTCCTCGACGCCGGAGGCCGCTACACCCTCTCCACCGACGGCTCGACGCAGTACGTCGGCGACTTCGGCGACACCCAGGGCTCGCAGATCCTGCTCAAGCGTCCGCAGGGCGCCGCAGCCCTGTGGGGCACCAAGCTGTGGAAGCCGGCCACCGTGACCGGCAAGGTCAACGCGTACGACCTGGTGACCAAGGCGACGACCCCCGACATCGATCTCGGCTCCGGCTGCGTGCCCGCCGAACTCCAGGCACTGGGCCGCTGGCTGTACTGGGCCTGCGCGGGCGGCGCCAAGGCCGGCGTGTACGACCAGCAGGGGAAGAAGAGCGTCGCCGTCCCGGCGGGCGAGGCGCTGCTCGGGGACGGCTACGTCGTGCGGCGGGACAACGCGGCCGGCAAGCTGCTGCTCACCGACGCGGCCACCGGCCGGACCTCCGAGTTCGCCGACATCCCGGTCAGGACCGCGGCCGGGTCCGGCCGCCGGGTCGACTGGGCCGTGGACAAGTTCGGCGGCGGCGTCGCGTTCGTCGACGCGCAGAAGAACATCCACGTGAAGCGGGTGCCGATCGCCCCGCAGGCCCTCACCGTGCTGCACGCCTTCGAGATGGGCAAGTACGCGTCCGACCCGACCTGGACGCACCTGTGGCGGCTGTCCCGCCCGGCGGGCGCCTGGAAGGTCACCATCAGGACCGCCGGAGGAAACGTCGTCCGCACCCTCAGCGGCGAGGGCGGCGAGGGCGCCTCCATCCGCGCCGTCTGGGACGGGAAGGACGACGCCGGCAACGGCGTCCTGGAGGGCTCCTACCGCTACGACCTGGAGGCCCACGAGCCGGGCGGCACCACGACCGCCCTGCGCGCCGGCGGCACCATCCAGGCGTACGGCACCGTCCTGACCACCAGCCCCTCCTCCTACCAGCCCCTCGCCCCCAAGCGCATCCTCGACACCCGGGCCGGCGTCGGTATCCGGAAGGCGAAGCTCGTCCCGTGGCAGCGGTTCCAGCTGAAGGTGGCGGGCGTCGGCGGGGTGCCGGCCACCGGAGTCGGCAGCGTCGTCCTGAACGTGACGGCGACCAACACCACCAAGCCCGGCCACATCACCGTGCTGCCCGGCACGGCCGGCCCTTACCACTCGTCCAACGGAACCTCGCAGGTCAACTTCACCGCCGGGCAGACGGCTTCCAACCTGGTGACCGTGCCCGTCGTGGACGGCAAGGTGGAGTTCTTCGCCAACACCAGCGGCAGCACGGACCTCGTCGCCGACGTGTCCGGCTACTACACCCCCGGCACCGGCGGTTCCGCCTTCCAGCCGCTCACCCCCACCCGCTTCATGGACACCCGCAGCGGCATGGGCGTGCCCCGCGCCAAGATCGGCCAGGGCGGCACCGCCCGGCTCCAGGTCACCGGGGTCAAGGGCGTGCCGGCGAGCGGGGTCACGGCCGTCGTCATGAACGTGACCGCCACCAACGCGACCAGGTCGACCTACGTCACCGCCTACCCGGACGGCACCCCGCGCCCGGGCACGTCCAGCCTGAACGTACCGGCGGGCCGGACGGTCGCCGGGGCGGTCGTCGTGCCCGTCGTCAACGGCAAGGTCGCCTTCACCAACGGCTGGGGCTCGGTCGACCTGCTCGGTGACGTCGTCGGCTACTACACCGGCGGCGAAGGGGCCGCCTTCACCGGAAGCGAGCCCCGCCGTCTCATGGACACCCGCCTCGGCTTCGGCGTCCGCAAGGGCGCGGTGGGTCCGGGGCAGTCCGTGACGCTCCAGGTCGGGGGCTCCGGCGTGATCCCGGAGAAGGTCAGGGCCGTCGTCCTCAACGTCACGGCGACCCAGCCGACGACCGCCGGTTACGTCACGGTCCACCCGGCGGGCACCCCGCGCGGGACCACGTCCAGCCTGAACTTCCGGGCCGGGCAGACCGTGCCGAACCTGGTCGTCGTCCCGGTCGTGGACGGCAAGGTGACGTTCTCCAACCACTCCGGCGACGTGCACCTGATCGCGGACGTGGAGGGCTGGTTCCTGTAAGGGAGGCGCGCGGAGGAGTACGTGCAGGAGGAACCCAAGTCCCTGCTCGCCGCGTCCACTTGACGCGTACTCATCTACGCTGTGCGCGTTCGACCGACCACGGACCAGGAACGACCAGGGGGACCACCGGCATGAGCGGCGGGGACGGCACAGGGAAGAAGAGGGACGGCGGGGGCAGCGGGATGGAGCCGCTCAAGCCCGGTGACCCGCGCCGGATCGGGCCCTACCGGTTGCTCGGGCGGCTCGGGTCCGGCGGGATGGGGCGGGTGTTCCTGGGGCGCTCCGAGGGCGGGCGCACGGTGGCCGTGAAGGTCGTGCACGAGGAGCACGCGCAGGATCCGCGGTTCCGGGCCCGTTTCCGCCGGGAGATCGACTCCGTGCGGAAGGTCGGCGAGCACTACACCGCCCCCGTCCTGGACGCCGACCCCGACGCGGACCGGCCCTGGGTCGCCACCGGTTTCGTGCCGGGGCCGTCCCTGGAGCAGGTCGTACGGGAACACGGCCCGCTGCCCGCCGACTCCATCCTCGCCCTCGCGCTCGGCCTGCTCCGCGCCCTCCAGGGCATCCACGGCGCCGGGATCCTGCACCGGGACCTCAAGCCGTCCAACGTGATGCTCACCGTCGAGGGCCCCCGGGTGATCGACTTCGGCATCGCGCGGGCCCTGGAGCCCTCGGTCGAGTCACTGCTGACCAGCACCGGCATGGTGGTCGGCTCGCCCGGCTTCATGGCCCCCGAGCAGGTGCGCGGCGAGGCCCTCGGACCCGCCGCCGACGTCTTCGTGCTCGGTTGCGTCCTGATGTACGCGGCGACCGGCCGGCTGCCCTTCGGCCACGGCGCCAGCAACCAGCACGCCATCATGTTCCAGATCGTCGAGGCCGAGCCCGACCTCGACCGGATCGAGTCCGAGGAACTGCGCGGCTTCGTCGCCCGCTGCCTCGTCAAGGACCCCGAGGAGCGGCCCGCCATCGCGGCCCTGCTCGCCGACCCCGCCCTGCCCGGCGAGGAGACCGGCCGCCCCGCGGCCGCCGGCGCCTGGCTGCCGCCCGAGCTGGTGGCCCGGCTCGCCCGCCAGGCGGCCCGGCTGCTCGACGCCGAGGCCCTGTCCGAGGAGCTGGAGCGGGGAGCCGCCGAGAAGGCGGCGGGACAGGCCGACCGGGACGGCGGGGCGGGCGGAGACGCCAAGGACGACAGGTCCGACCGGGCTGACCGGGACGGCAGGGCCGACACGGACGGCACTGACGGCAGGGCTGACCGGGGCGGCCGGGCGGACCGGGACGGCAAGGCCGACAGGGACGACAAGGCCGCCGGGGCCGCTGCCGGCGCCGCCGACCCGTCCGGCACCGGCACGCTCGGGCTGCTCCCCAAGGACGGCAAGCCGGCGGCCGAGACCCCCGGCGCCACCCCCGCCACCGCCGGCACCGGCCGCCGCGAGCCGCGCCGCGCCTCCCGTGTCTGGGCGGTCGTCGCCGCCGTCTTCGTCGTCCTCGGCGTCAGCGGCACCGTCGTCAAGCTCATCGACGACGGCGCCCGCGAGCGCGACCTCCAGGCCTCCCCCGGCGCCTCCGCGAGCACCGCGCCACCCACCACCGGCACCGGCCCCTCTTCCGCTCCCCCGTCCGGCACGCCCACCAAGGGCCCCGGCCAGGCTCCGACGACGGCCGCGCCGCCGCCCGGCGGCCCGGGCGGCGGCGCGGTCGGCGGCGCATCCGGCGCCTCCGGCGGATCCGGCGGCGGCCTGCCCGCCAGCGGTGGCGGTACGGCCTCGGGCGGCGGCTCCACCACCACGTCCGGCGGCTCGGTCTCGGGCGGCTCGTCCTCCGGCGGCACCACCACCCGTCCCCCCGCCACCAGCGCCCCGAAGCCGCCCGCCACCAGCGACAACCGGGTCCCGTCGGCCTTCGTCGGCACCTGGACGTACACGGCGGACTACAACATCAACCGGCCCGAGACGGTCTACATCTACCGGGTGGCCCCCGGCCAGATCGCCGCCCGGATGATCACCAACGTCAACCAGGCCCACTGCGAGTACGTGGCCAAGCTGGTCTCCGTCACCGACGGCGGCAAACGCATCAACCTGGGCACCACCACCGTCGACCGGTCCAAGTCCGCCGGGTACCCCTCCTGCGTGAACGGTGACGCGTCCGCGTTCAAGCTCGCCGTCCCCAGCGGCATCCTCCACGACGTGGGCCCCTCCCACGGCGAGGGCTACCACTACCACCGGGCCTGAGGGAGCGGCGGGCGCGTGTGAGGGAGGCGGGCCGCCGGTCTCCGTCGTACGGTGGGCCCCATGAAGAGCGCCGAGCTTCTCCTTGATGCCTTCGGCCGGGTCCAGGAGGCCGTCCACGAGGCCGTCGAGGGCCTGTCGGAGGACGACCTGGCCGTGCGGATCGATCCCGACGCCAACTCGATCGCGTGGCTCGTCTGGCACCTCACCCGGATCCAGGACGACCACATCGCCGACGCGTTCGGCACCGAGCAGGTGTGGACGGCCGACGACTGGTCCGGCCGCTTCGGCCTGCCCTTCCCCGAGGACGCCACCGGCTTCGGCCACGGCAGCGAGGAGGTCGCCGCCGTCCGCGCGCCCGCCGACCTGCTCCTCGGCTACTACGACGCCGTCCACGCCCGCACCCTCGACCACGTCGGCTCCCTGAGCGACGACGACCTGGACCGGATCGTCGACACCCGCTGGACCCCGCACGTCACCCTGGGCGTCCGGCTGATCAGCGTGATCGCCGAGGACAACCAGCACGCGGGCCAGGCGGCGTACGTACGCGGAGTCGTCGAGCGCCGCTGAGGACGGGGGCGTGGCGCGGGGCCGCACACCCGGGGTCGTCGAGCGCCGCTGAGGACGGGGGCGTGGCGCGGGGCCACACCTACCCGGGATCGTCGGGCACCGCTGAGGAAGCGGGCGTGGCGCGGGGTCACACCTCCGCGCGATCGGGCGCCCCTCGGTGCCGGGCGAGGTTCCGCTCCAGGAGCCGCGTCGAGGCGGCGACGCCGACCCCGCTCGCCGGATCGACGGCCGGCAGCCGGCCGTCGGCCCGCTTCAGCTCCGCCAGCGCCGCGTCCATCGCCTCGTGGGCGGCGAAGAGACAGGGCGTGCTGTAGATCGCCACGTCCACGCCGAGCTCGGACAGTTCGGAGAGCGAGAGCCGGGGCGACTTGCCGCCGGCGATCTGGTTGAAGAGCAGCGGCTTGCCGTCCACGACCTTCCGGATCCGCCGGATCCACTCCACGCTCCGTACCCCGTCCACGAGGACGGCGTCGGCGTCCGTGGCGGCCAGGCACTCCGCCCGCCGCAGGATGTCGTCCTCCTCCGTCGCGTCCGTCCGGGCCACGACCACCAGATCCCGCCGGGTCCGCAGCACCATCTCCAGCTTGGCCAGGTACTCCTCCAGGGGCAGCACCTGCTTCCCGTCCGCGTGCCCGCACCGCCGGGGCCGCTTCTGGTCCTCCAGGATCACCCCCGACGCCCCGATCCGCTCCAGGCTCTCCACGACGTGGCAGGCCACCTCGGCGTCCACGTACCCGTCGTCGATGTCGACGAGCAGGTCGTGCCGGGGGAACGCCCCGCGCAGCCGCTGCACGAAGCCCAGCATGTCCGGCCACGCGATGAAGCCGATGTCCGGCAGCCCGTAGTACGAGGCCGCGAAACCGAACCCGGACACGAACATCCCGTCGTAGTGCCCGGCGGCGACGGACGCCGAGTACATGTCGTACACCCCGACGAGGGGTGTCGTGCCGGGTGCGGCGATCCGGTCGCGCAGGGCGGTGCCGTAGGGGGCGTGGGGGTGGGGGTGGGAGGTGTGGGGGTGACTGGTCACTGCATGACTCCTCAATCGTCGCGTCGTCGGCACGATGGTTGAGGGAGGCGGGCGCGAAATGCGCGTGACGGGGGCGGCCTCACCCTCCAGGCGGAGGCGTTTCACCTGAAGAAACGTCACTGGGGGTGAGCGGGAACCGTAAACGGACCGGCCGAGCAGAGGCGCAAAGTGTACGTTCCTTACATGAGCGAGACGCTGCCGATGTCAGAAGCCCGGGCGAGATTCGGAGCGCTGGTGCGCCGCGCATCCCACGCCCGCGAACGCGTCACGATCACCGACCACGGCCGGCCGGCGGCGGTGCTCATCAGCCCCCAGGAGCTCGCAGACCTGGAAGACGCCCTGGCCCTGGCCCTGTACCGCGAGCGCCAGGCCACCGGAAAGTCCGTCCGCGTCCCTCATGATGAGGCGCGCACCCATCTCGGTCTGGAGCGTGGGTGACGGACCCCGGGCCGTCGTCACACCTTCATATCGGCTGGACCGCGAACCCGGCTCACGGGACCGCCACCGTCGCCCAGACCGTCTTGCCGACGGACCGGCTCTTCACGCCCCAGGCGGTCGCAAGGGCGGCGACCAGCGGGAGCCCGTAGCCGCCCTCGTCCGGATACGGGTTCGGCTCCGGCTCGCGTTCGGCGCGGGCGTCGGAGACCTCGATACGGAGGTGGCCCTCGGCGGCCAGCATCAGCCGGACCTCGAAGTCACGGCCCCGCACACGACCGTGCGTGACCGCGTTGTTGGCCAGCTCCGCCACCACCAGCTCCGCCACGTCCGTGTCCGTCAGCCCCCAGTCCCGCATCTGCTGCACGGCCAGCAGGCGCGCGAGCCGAGCGCCCCGGCGCGTGGATGAGAGCCGTTGCGCGAACACGCCCTTGAACTCGCTCGCGGGCTCACCGGTTGGGGTGGTCATTTCCGTCTTCATGCCCCCGAGACTGGAGCCCCGGCCGTACCCTGACCAGGGGCGACACCACGACGCTGAGTAGCGGTACGAGCACGCCAAGAGGGCGGTACGGATGTCGGGAAACGAGGAGGAACGGCCGGAACGGCCGTCCGAAGTCGACGGTACGGCGCACCTGTTCAGGGCGCTCGGGAAAATCATCAAGGTCCTGCGCAAGAACGCGGGCCTGAGCCAGGCGGACCTGGCGGACGCCACGCACTGTAGCGAGGACCTGGTCTCCTCGGTAGAGCGCGGGGTCCGCACCCCGCAGCCGGACTTCCTGATCCGGGCGGACCCGATCTTGCGGGCGGACGGGGTGCTGATCGCGGCGGTGGACGACGTACGGGAGGCGCTGGCGCGGGCGCGGGTGCGGCATCCGGACTGGTTCAGAGACTTCGCCGACGAGGAGTCGAAGGCGGTGGCGATGCACTACTACGAAGTGCAGGCCGTGCCGGGGATCCTGCAGACGCGACCCTATGCGGAGGCTGTCTTCCGCCACCGGCGTCCGCTGTACGACGAGGAGACGCTGGAGAAGCGCATCTCCGATCGGATCTCACGCCAGGCGATCTTCGATAAGTGGCCCGCGCCGACGATCAGCTTCGTCATCGAGGAGGGCGTGTTACGTCGTCCGCTGTGCGGTCGGGAAGCTTTTCGAGAGCAGCTGCGACGCATCATCGAGGTCGCCCAACGGCGGACCGTACACCTCCAGATCCTGCCCTTCGACTGCACGGAGCACCCTGGTTTGGAAGGCGCCTTCACCCTTCTCACGCCCAAGGGGCGGCGGGAAGTTGCGTACATCGAGAGCTACGGTCACGCCCGGCTGATCACCGACCCGGAAGAAGTACGCATGTACACCGAGCGCTATGGGATCATCCGGGCGCAGGCACTCACGCCCCATGAGTCCCTGGACTTGATCGAGAAGATGCTGGGAGAGCTATGAGCACCGCGGATTCGGCCTGGTTCAAGAGCAGCTACAGCGGCGGCGAAGGCGGCGAGTGCATCGAAGTCGCCTATCACTGGCGCAAGTCGAGCTACAGCGGCGGCGAGGGCGGCAACTGCGTCGAGGTCGCCGCCCACCCCACCACCGTGCACGTCCGCGACTCCAAGAACCCTGACGGGCCCCAGCTCGCGCTGGCGCCCGCCGTGTGGTCGTCGTTCGTGTCGTACGCGCGGGTCTGACCGAGCGGGAACGGTCAGAAGACGAAGACGGGGGCCGTCGCGGCTTCCATCTCGCACGCGTTCCCGAAGGTCTTCGTCCAGGAGACGGGGACGTCGTTGAACGTGCCCTCCGCCTTCGCCGTGACCGGGTCCTGCTGCTGCGTGCAGGCCCGCAGCTCACCCTTCAGCTTGCCGAAGTCGCCGGCGGCGACGTGGAGGGCGTCGCACGCGGCGTCCGGGGACGGGTGGTTGCCGCCGTTCGGGCGGCAGCCGAGGAAGACGTCCTTCGCGACACCGGCCGAGTCGGTGACCGTCAGGTGCAGGCGGGTGGGCGGCTTCGGGGCCCACTCGGCGGCGGCCGGGTTCTCCCCCGGTACGGGGACGGCGGTCGCGGCGCCGGGGAGGCCGAGGCCCAGGGCGACGGCGCAGGTGGCGGCGGAAAGGGCGTAGGCAAGAGTTCGTTTCATGTCTACGATCTCCCCCCTATGACCAGCACCTTCATCCTCTTCGACGTCGACGGCACCCTGATGGACGCAGGCGAGAACCAGCGGCGCGTCTGGCACGCCTGGGCCGCCCGCCATGGACTGGACGGGGACGAGGTGTACACCGTCGCGCTGCGGACGCGGCCGGTGGAGACGTTCGCGGCCGTCGTGCCGGGCGCCGACCCCGAGGCGTGCCTCGCCCTCCTGCATGCGCTGGAGGACGAGGACGTGCGGACGGGCACGTACAGCGCCTTCGAAGGCGCCGCCGAGCTGCTCGGCGCCCTGCCCGCCGACCGGTGGGCGCTGGTGACGTCGAACTACGAGCACCGCGTGCGCGGGCGGTTCGAGCGGACCGGGCTGCCGCTGCCCGGCCTGATCGTGGACGCGGCCTGCGTGAGCGAGGGCAAACCCTCGCCCGTGCCGTACCTGATGGCGGCCGAGAAGCTGGGCGCGGACCCGGCAGACTGCCTGGTCATCGAGGACGCGCCGTCCGGTGTACGGTCCGGGCGGGCGGCCGGGATGACGGTCTGGACCGTCAACACGCCCACGGCCGCCGAGGGCTCGCACCGGCACTTCGCCACGCTGGCGGAGGCCGCGCCCGAGATCCTGGCGAGCCTCAGGACGCCTTGACCGCCGCCGAGGCCGTCTCGATGAACTCGTCCAGGACCTCGCGGGAGCGCAGGAGGTCGGCGATCAGGCGGTCGATGCGGGCGCGTTCCTCGATGAGTTCGTCCACGAGCTGCCCGGAGGTGAGCTCGGTCGGGCCGGCGTCGACGTCCCTCATGCAGGGCAGGACGTGGCCGATCTTCTTGCTGTTCAGACCGGCCGCGTAGAGCGACTGGATGCGGATGACCCGGTCGACCGCCCATTCGCCGTACTCCCGGTGGCCGCCGGGGGTGCGCTCGGAGCGGAGCAGGCCCTGCTGTTCGTAGTAGCGCAGGGAACGCTCGCTCACGCCGCTGCGGCGGGCGAGTTCGCCGATTCGCATGTCCACCTCATCACTCGGAAGCGCTGGGAATCGCTGGGAATAGCCGGCAATCGCTCTGACGGCTTGAATCTGACATCCGTGTCAACTTCTACGGTACGGGCATGACGAACGACACCGCAGGCGAATCCCGCCTCTTCGAGCCCACCACCCTCGGCCCTCTCGCCCTGCCGCTGCCCAACCGGCTGGTGATGGCCCCGATGACCCGTAACCGCGCGGACGCCGACGGGACGCCCGGCCCGCTCATGGCGACGTACTACGCGCAGCGCGCCTCCGCCGGGCTGATCGTCGCCGAGGCCACGACGCCGAACGCCGTCGGCCAGACCTACGCGAACATTCCCGCGCTGTACGACCCCGCGCACGTGGCCGGGTGGCGGACCGTGACCGACGCCGTACGGGAGGCGGGCGGGCGGATGTTCGTGCAGCTCCAGCACGGCGGGCGGGTCGGCCACCCGGACAACAGCGGCTACGTGCCGATGGCGCCGTCAGCGGTGGCGCTGCCCGAGGAGATCCACACGCCGGGCGGGCGGAGGCCGTCCGTCGTCCCGCGGGAGATGACCCTCGACGACATACGGTCCACCGTCGCCGACTTCGCCGCCGCCGCGCGGCGGGCCGTGGAGGCGGGCTTCGAGGGCGTCGAGGTGCACGCCGCCAACGGCTATCTGCTCCACCAGTTCCTGGCGAAGAACACCAACCTGCGGGACGACGAGTACGGCGGCCCGGTCGAGCACCGGATCCGCTTCGTGGTGGAGGTCGTGCGGGCCGTGGCGGACGCGATCGGGCCCGAGCGGGTCGGGGTGCGGATCTCCCCCGGGGTCGCGGTCAACGGCGTCGAGGAGGGGGACGAGACGGAGGAGCTGCACCGGGCACTCGTCACCGCCCTCGCCGGGCAGGAGGGCCTGGCGTACCTGCACGTGGTGTTCGCGGACCCGGGGCAGCCGCTGTTCCGGGAGATCCGGAAGATCTGGCCGGGCACGCTGATCGCGAACCCCGTCCTCGGATGGGGCGGCCCGCTCCCCGCCGACGGCGGCCGCCAGGCCGGCGAACGGCTCCTCGCCGCCGGCGCCGACCTCATCTCCCTGGGCCGCTCCTTCCTGGCCAACCCGGACCTGGTCGAACGGCTGCGGACGGGCGCGCCGCTGAATGCCGTACGGGAGGCGGGGCTGATGTACGCGGGCGGGGAGACGGGTTACACGGACTACCCGACGCGGGAGGGGGCGAGGGTGCTGGTGGGGTAGGGCGGGTTCATCGCGCCTCGACCACCTCGCCCTCCCTGGCCCGGACTTGCTCGCGGTGTCCGCCGCGCAGGTACGCGCTCGAAAGGGCGGGCAGGATCGCCAGGATCGCGAGGACGGCCAGGGCGATGCCCAGGGCGATGGGGGCACGGAGCCCGTAGGTCGGGATCAGGGCCGATCCGATCGCGGAGCCGAGGATGACGCCGAGGGTGATGAACGATGCGTGGATGGTGTTGACCAGCGGTGTGGTGCTGCCGGCTCGCTGCACGCGAACGGCCATTGCGGGGTTCATCGTCACGCCGACCAGGCCGATGCCGAGCATGAACACCAGGGCCGGCGGCGGGACGTCGGTGAAGAGTCCGAGTCCGGTCAGGAATATGACGTTGAGGCCGGTGCCGGCCAGCAGGGTCGAGATGGTGTGCCGATCGGCCAGACGGGCGACGACCATGTTGCCGACCAGGGTCGCGGCGCCGTAGGCGAGCAGGAGCAGCGGAACCAGGCTCTCGGGAAAGCCGGTGATCTCGGTGAGGATCGGCGTGAAGAAGCTGAACACGGAGAACGTCGCCCCGATGATCAGCGTGCTGGAGATGAGTGCCAGCTGGAACTGCGGCCTCCGCAAGACCGCGAGATCATCCCGCATCAAGCGTGGCGCTTCTTCAGGGACGTCGGATCCGGCGGGGTTCTGGACGAAGGCGAGGGTGAGGAGTGCAGCGATCACGGTGAGCAGTGAGATGGTCCAGAAGGCAGCCTGCCACCCCAGCTGTCCGCCGACGAACGTCGCCAGTGGCAGTCCGAGCAGGGTCCCGAGCATCAGGCCGTTCATCGCGACACCGTTCGCTCGGCCGCGCATCCGCTCGTCCACCAGTCGTGCGCTCACTGACACCGCAATGCCGAAGAACGCCTGCGAGGCGATGCCGCTGATGATCCGGGCGACCACCATGACCGCGTAGGACGTCGCCAGCGCCGCGATGACGTTGCCGACGAGGAAGACGACGATGATCGTCAGCAGCGCGTTCTTCGGCGGGATCCGCAGCAGCGACAGGGTCAGGATCGGCCCGCCGACCGTCATCGCGACGGCGAAGATCGTGACGAGGTAGCCGATCTGCTCGATTCCCGTGCCCAAGCCCTCGGCGAGCTGCGGCATGAGTCCGGCGACGGCGAACTCGCTGGTCACCATCGCGAAGATGCCCGCAGCGAGGACATAGACGGCCAGCGGGACCGCCCTGGTCGACGTGTGCCTTGTTGACGTGGTCACATCGGCTGCTTTCTGTGATGGAGAATCCAAAACGAGAGCGTGCGAAAGCCCTCGGACAGGAGACGTGGAGTGAGGGACTAGCTCAAGAGGGCGCGGAGTCCGGCGAGTGCGATCCGCCGCAGGGTCTCGGCATCGACGCCGGCCTGTGCGGTGACCCGGATCCCGGAGATGACGGTGCTGACCAGCAGTGCGCCGTCATCTGGATCGATGTCCTCAGGAACGCTTCCGTCGACCTGACCGCTACGGATGGCCTCAGCCAGAAGCGAACTCCGCTCGCGCAGGTCACGATCGAGAATGCGGGCGATGCGCTCGTCCCGCTCCCGCAGGTCGGGATTCATGAAGCTCTGCACCACCATGCAGCCGGCGGCGTGCCCCTGACAGGCAGCCGCCCGCTCCTCGGCGATGACGAGGTCGACCAGCGCCCGCAGCCGGTCCGCGCCGCGGAGTCCGCCCTCGGTGAGGACTGCGGTCTGCCGCCCGCGGATCGTGTCGATGTAGTGCTCCAAGGCGCGCACGAACAACTCGTCCTTGGAGGTGAAGGCGTTGTAGAGGCTGCTGCGCCGGACGCCGGCCGCCTCACAGAGCTGCCCGGTCGAGGTGTGGGCGAACCCGTACACCCGGAACTCACCAGCCACGGCGTCGAGCACCGCGCTCTCGTCGAACGTCCGCGGTCTCCCCATGGGCAGCACCCTAGCAGATTCTGGATAGCGGAATCCAAAATCGGAATGGCCCGTCCCAGCGTGACGCCGTCGACGGTCTGCAGCCCGTCGACAGCGCATGATCCGGCCGTCGGCGTCAGCCGTCAGCCGCTGGCCTGAGCCGTCAGCTCAGCCGCGCATCCGCGTACACGTCCATCGCCGCCCGCTGGTACTCGGCGAGGCCCTCGGCGATGCGGTCGAAGTTCTCGCGGAACCTCGGGTCCTCCGCGTACGTGGCGCCCAGGCCCCGGTACGCCTCCGCGTTCGGGGTCCAGAAGCGGCAGACACCCTGGTAGTGGGCGTCCACCTCGGCCTGGACCGCCGGGTCGTCGGCGGGGGTGCCGGCGGCCATGAACTCGGCGAAGCGGATCATCTGCGCGGTGACCTCGCGCTGCCACGCCTCGCCGGCCTCCGGGGTCATCGCCTCGACGGCCTTCCGGGACTCCTCGTACGCCTCCGGCCAGCGTTCCCTGACCTCGGCGTCCATCGCGGCGTCCATCTCGGGGTCGGCCTGGAAGCCCTCGAAGAGGTTCTCCGGTCGGTTGATCTTGGTCATGGTGTCGTCGTCCTCGCTTTCCTCTAGTTCGGCGATGGTGCGGGCCACCGTCCCGGCCAGGGTGCCGATCCGTTCCTGCTCCGCGAGCAACTGCGCGTGGTGCTCGCGGAGCACCGCCACGCGGTCGACCCGGCTGTCCAGGACGGCCCGGATCTCGCGCAGCCCCACGTCCAGCTCCCGCATCAGCAGGATCTGCTGGAGGCGCAGCAGCTGGGACTCCTCGTAGTAGCGGTGTCCGTTGCTCGCGGTCCAGGCGGGCGGCAGCAGTCCGATCTCGTCGTAGTGCCGCAGGGTCCGGGTGGTGACCCCGGACATCCGGGCCACGTCCGCGATCGACCAGGCCATGGCGGTGTCCTCCCGTCGCCGAGGCCGGTCGGTCCGGCCTCGTACGAAGACCGTAGGAGTTTCCGCAGCGTCAACCGCAAGCCGCTCGCCGTGCTCCCCCACCCGGCCGTTCCGCACCCGACCGTTCCGGGCACGGCTTGTCGGGTCCTGGGAGGGTGGTCGTTCCTACGGTGAAGGCACCAGAGGGAAGGACACAGGCGTGCTGGAGGAGCTGAACCGGGCCCTGGAGCATGTGGAGCGCCACCTCGACCGTGAGGTGGACGTCGCCGAGGCGGCCCGGATCGCGATGACGTCGGAGTACCACTTCCGGCGGCTGTTCTCGGCGCTCGCCGGGATGCCGCTCTCCGTGTACGTACGGCGCCGGCGCATGACGCTGGCCGGGGCCGAGGTGCTGGCCGGGGAGCGGACGCTGCTCGACATCGCGGTGCGGTACGGCTACGGGTCGGGCGAGGCGTTCGCCCGGGCGTTCCGTTCCGTGCACGGGGTGGGGCCGGGCGAGGTCCGGCGTACGGGAGCGGTGCTCACGTCACAGCCGCGGATGTCCTTCCGTGTCGTCGTCGAAGGGAGCAGCACCATGCGGTACCGGATCGTCGAGAAGGACGCCTTCCGGATCGTCGGCAGGAAGGCCCGGATCCCGCTCGTCCACCAGGGGGTGAACGCGGCCGCCGCGGCGCACGTGGAGAACCTGGGCGAGCAGGCGATCGTCCGGATGAAGGCGCTGTCCGACCGGGACCCGGAGGGAATCCTGACGGCGGTGGAACACCTCTCCGACAGTCGTGAGGAGGGCGCCGAGGTCGACTACTGGATCGGTGTGGCGACCGGCCCGGGGGCGATGGCGGAGGACCTCGGCACCGCCCTCGACGTCCTCGACGTGCCGGCCGGGACCTGGGCGGTCTTCGACAACCGCGGGCCCTACCCGAGCGCCCTCCAGGAGCTGTGGCGGGACGTCTTCACGCAGTGGTTCCCCTCGAACCCGTACGCGAGCCGGCCGGGTCCGGAGCTCCTGAAGACCCAGCCGGTGGAGATCGGCGCGGAGACGGGGGCGCAGTTGTGGGTCCCGGTGGAGCGGGTCACTGGCGAGCGGGCCTGAACACCGGGACGTGGAGGTCGCCCTCTGGGAGCCGTTCGCGGCGGAAGGCGACCTCGACGTCCATGCCGATGCGCAGCTCGCGCTCCGGGCAGTCGACGATCTCGGTCATCATGCGCGGCCCCTCGGCGAGGTCGACGACCGCCGCCACGTAAGGGACGCGGCCGTCGAAGGGCGGCAGGTCGTTGCGGTGGACGACGGACCAGGTGTAGAGCACCGCGCGGCCGCTCGCCCGGCGCCAGGTGACGGCCTCGCTCCAGCAGTGGGGGCAGAACTCGCGCGGGTAGTGGTGGGGCCGGTCGCAGTCGGCGCAGTGGCGCAGGAGGAGGCGGCCTTCGGCGGCGGCGTCCCAGTAGGGGCGGGTGAAGGCGTCGATGTCCGGGAGGTGCGCGGGCATGGGGGCGGAAGCCCGGGCGGAAGCCGGGGTGGAAGCCGGAGCGGGGCCGGGAGCCGGGGTGGCCGTCATCAGAAGAGTCCGATCGCGTGGTCGAGGGACCAGGTCTGCCAGGAGACGGCGAAGAGGGCGACGAGGGAGATCAGCGCCATCATCGCGTTCTGCCCCTGCTCGGCCCAGTCGTGGATCATCAGGGTGAGGTAGAGCAGGTTGAGGAGCAGGCCGCCGGCCAGGGCGACGGGGGTGAGGAAGCCGGTGATCAGGCCGAGGCCGAGGGCGAGTTCGGCGTGGACGACCACGTAGGCCATGAGCTTGGGGCGCGGGGCGACGACGGCGTCGAAGCCCTTTCTCACCAGGGGCCACCTGTGGTCGGCGGCGACCTCGGCGGCCCAGGCGATGCCGGTGCCGCGCTCGAACCAGCCCTTCCTGTCCTTGTGCCGCCAGCTCTCCAGCCACCACAGGCCGAGGCCGATGCGGAGGACGGCGAGCCATTCGGCGCCGGTGAGCCAGACGGTCTGCATGCGCGAGCCTCCCGTGACATCGATCTGACGGTACGTCAGTTCAGCGCAGGAGCAGTGCGGACACAAGGGGTGGCGAGGGACGGGCGCGCGTGACCGTTTCGCAACCGAAACCCCTCTTGACCGAGACCCACAGCGTGTACACGTCATTACGCTCAGAATCCATGGTCACCACCCCCCAAGCACCACCCTCACAGGCCGTCCACCCGGTGTACGTCATCGGCGGCGGCCCCGGCGGACTCGCGGTCGCCGCCACCCTGCGCGCCCGCGGCGTCCGGGCCGTCGTCCTGGAGAAGTCCGACGCCGTCGGCGCCTCCTGGCGCGGCCACTACGACCGGCTGCGCCTGCACACCACCCGGCGCCTCTCCGCGCTCCCGGGGCTCAAGATCCCGCGCTCGTACGGGCGTTGGGTGGCGCGGGCGGACGTGGTCCGCTACCTGGAGGCGTACGCGGAGGAGCACGAGCTGGAGATCGTCACCGGGGTCGAGGTCTTCCGCGTCGAGCGGGACGGCACGGACTGGGTGCTGCACGCGACCGGCGGGCGGCGGCTGGTCGGCAGCGCCGTGGTCGTGGCCACCGGCTACAACCACACCCCGCGGCTGCCGGCGTGGCCCGGCCGCGGCACGTACGAGGGCGAGCTCACGCACGCGCGGGAGTACCGCAACCCCGTGCCGTACGAGGGCAAGGACGTCCTGGTCGTGGGCGTCGGCAACACCGGGGCCGAGATCGCCGCCGACCTGGCGGAGGGCGGCGCCGCCCGGGTGCGCCTCGCGGTGCGGACCGCCCCGCACATCGTGCGCCGCACCACGCTCGGCTGGCCCGCCCAGCGCAGCGGCATCCTGGTCCGGCGGCTGCCGGTGGCCCTGGTCGACCTGCTGGGCCGGGCCCTCGTCCGGTTCGCGTCACCGGACCTGACCGCCCACGGGCTGCCCCGCCCGGACACGGGCCTCGCGACCCGCACCCGGGCGGGGGCGGTGCCGGTGCAGGACGTGGGGCTGGTCGCCGCCGTACGGTCCGGGAAGGTGGAGGTCGTCGCGGCCGTCGAGGCGCTGGACGGCCGCGAGGTCGTCCTCGCGGACGGCAGCCGGATCACCCCGGACGCGGTCATCGCCGCCACCGGCTACGACCGCGCCCTCGAACCGCTCGTCGGACACCTGGACGTCCTGGACGCGGCCGGCAGACCGGTGGCGCGCGGGGCGCGCTGCCCGCGGACGGCGCCGGGGCTGTACTTCACCGGATTCACCAACCCGATCAGCGGGATGCTGCGGGAACTGGCGAGGGACGCGGAGAAGATCGCACGTCGGATCGCGAAGGGGCGGCGGCGGTAGGTGCCGGGCGGGCCCGCGCGGGCCGGGCGGGTCGGGTCCCGTCGGTGCCGGGCATGCCGCGCGCCCGCGCGTGCCAGGCGGGTCCCGCCGGTGCCGGGCATGCCGGGCGGGTCCCGCGCGTGTCCCGCCAGCGCCAGGCGCGCCCCGTCGGTGCCGAGCATGCCGGGCGGGTCCCGCGCGTACCGGGGGCGGTCCCGTCGGCGCCGGGCATGCCGGGCGGGTCCCGCGCGTGTCCCGCCAGCGCCAGGCGCGCCCCGTCGGTGCCGGGGGCCGTACGGTGCCGCCGTGCAACCGGTCGTACGGGTGGGGACGTCACCTCACACGTCCCACCCGTAACGACGAAAGGCACCGAACCGTGCGTCCCACCCGTCGGACGATCCTCGCCACCGGCGCCGGTGCGGCCCTCGCGGCCGCCCTGCCCCTGACTCCGGCGCATGCCGCGCCCGGCCGCCCCCGGCAGCGGTTGCGCGCCCTGGAGCAGGAGCACGGCGCCCGCCTCGGCGCGTACGCGTACGACACCGGCAGCGGTCGCCTCGTGACGTACCGCGCCGACGAACGCTTCCCCATGTGCTCGCTGTTCAAGACCCTGTGCTCGGCGGCGGTCCTGCGGGACCTGGACCGCGACGGCACGTTCCTCGCCCGGCGGATCCACTACACGCAGGCGTACGTGACGCGCTCGGGCTGGTCGCCGATCACGAAGGACCACGTGGACACCGGCATGACGGTGGCCGAGCTGTGCGAGTACGCCATCACCCACAGCGACAACACGGCCGCCAACCTGCTGCTGCGCGAGCTGGGCGGCCCGACGGCCATCACCCGCTTCGCCCGCACCCTCGGCGACGACGTGACCCGGCTCGACCGCTGGGAGCCGGAGCTGAACTCGGCCGAGCCCTGGCGCGAGACGGACACGACGACCCCGCGCGCCATCGCCCGCTCCTACGCCCGGCTGGTCCTCGGCGGGGCCCTCGCGCCCGACGACCGGCAGCGGCTGACCGGCTGGATGCTGGCCAACACGACCAGCGGCGAGCGGTTCCGGAAGGGACTGCCGGCCGACTGGACGCTCGCCGACAAGACCGGCGGCGGCCGCTACGGCGGCAACAACGACGCGGGCATCGCCTGGCCGCCGGGCCGGCCGCCGGTCGTCCTGGCCGTGATGACCACCAAGCCCGCCGAGGACGCGGCGGCGGACGACGTGCTGGTGGCGCGGGCGGCGGAGGTGCTGGCGGACGCCGTGACCTCGTGACCCCTCCCGTCGCGCTCCCCCGGACGCCCCTCTCCGCCCGCCCTATTCCTGACTGACCGTCAGTTCGGTAATCTGACTACTCGTCAGTTCAAGCCGGGCGGCCCGGGGCGGGCGGCTCCGGTCTTCGGGATGGGCGGTGCGGAACGATGCTGGGATCGACTCACGGGACCTTCACGACCGACCTCCGGGCCCGCGTGGACGCCTGCGGCGAACAGCCGGGCCGGACCGTCGTGCACGGCGTCGCCGCCGTCGAGGGCGACACCGACGTCAGCGGCCGGCCGCTGCACGCACCCGTGCCCGACCTCGACCGGTTCTTCCGCCCCCGGGTGGTGGCCGTGGTCGGCGCCTCCGACACCGAGGGCCGGCCCCGCACCGGGATCACCCGGCAGCTGCTCGACTGGGCCGGGCGGGTCGGCGCGCGGGTGGTGCCCGTGCATCCGACCCGTGGGAGCGTCTTCGGGATCGACTGCCTGCCCTCCGTCGACGACCTCGCGGCCCTCGGCGAGCCCGTCGACCTCGCCGTGCTCCTCGTGGCCGACCCGTTGCCGGTCATCGAGCGGCTCGCCGAGTCCAAGGTGAGGTTCGCGGTCGCCTTCGCCTCCGGCTTCGCCGAGACCGGGGAGGCGGGGGCGCGGGCCCAGGAACGGCTCGCGGCGGCCGTCGGGCGGTCCGGGATGCGGCTGCTCGGCCCGAACACCAACCTCAACGCCTTCGAGCGCTTCCGGGACGACCTGGAGGGGCCGGCGGTCGCGCTGATCACCCAGTCCGGGCACCAGGGCCGGCCCGTGTTCACGATGCAGGAGCTCGGCGTCCGGCTCTCCCACTGGGCGCCCACCGGCAACGAGGCCGACCTGGAGACCGCCGACTTCATCTCGTACTTCGCGCACCGGCCCGAGGTCGGGGCCATCGCCTGTTACGTGGAGGGCCTCAAGGACGGCCGTTCCTTCCTGCTCGCCGCCGACCAGGCCGCCCGCCGCCGGGTGCCGGTCGTCGCCGTGAAGGTGGGCCGCACCGAGACCGGGGCGCGGATGGCCGCCTCGCACACCGGCAAGCTCACCGGCGCCGACCGGGTCGTGGACGCGGCCATGCGGCAGTTCGGGGTGATCCGGGTCGACGGGCTCGACCAGCTCCAGGACACCGCGGCCCTGCTCGCCCGCGCCCGCAGGCCGGTCGCCGACGGTGTCGTCGTCTACTCCATCTCCGGCGGCACGGGCGCCCACTTCTCCGACCTGGCGACCGCGGCGGGCCTGAAACTGCCCACGCTGTCGGCCGCCAAGCAGGACGAGCTGCACCAGTGGATCCCGCCGTACCTGAGCGTGGCCAACCCGGTCGACAACGGCGGCCACCCGGTCGGCGACTGGCGCGGGCGGAAGATCATCGACGCGATCCTCGCCGACCCGGAGGTGGGCGTGCTGATCTGCCCCATCACCGGGCCGTTCCCGCCGATGAGCGACAAGCTGGCACAGGACCTGGTGGACGCGGCCGAGCGGACGGACAAGCTGGTCTGCGTGGTGTGGGGCTCGCCGGTCGGCACGGAGGACGCGTACCGCACGACCCTGCTCGGTTCCTCGCGGGTCGCGACCTTCCGCACCTTCGGCAACTGCATCGGCGCGGTCAGGGCCTGGCTCGACCACCACCGCTTCACCACCGGCTACCGCTCCCCCTTCGACGAGGCCCCGCGCACCCCGTCCCCGTCCCTCCGCAAGGCCCGGGCCCTGCTCCGGCCCGGCGAGCGGCTGAGCGAGCACGCGGCGAAGCAGCTGCTGCGGGCGTACGGGATACGGGTGCCGCGCGAGCAGCTCGTGACCAGCGCCGCGGCGGCCGTACGGGCGGCGGGCCTGGTGGGCTACCCGGTGGTGATGAAGGCGTCGGGCGCCCGGCTCGCGCACAAGACGGAGCTGGGGCTCGTGAAGGTCGGGCTCACGTCCGCGAGCCAGATACGGGACGCCTACCGGGAGTTGACGGACATCGCCCGCTACGAGGGGGTCGACCTGGACGGCGTCCTGGTGTGCCAGATGGTGGGGCGGGGCGTCGAGATGGTGGTGGGCGTGAGCCAGGACTCCCTCTTCGGACCGACGGTCACGGTCGGGCTCGGCGGGGTGCTGGTGGAGGTCCTGGACGACACGGCCGTGCGCGTGCCGCCGTTCGGGGAGCGACAGGCCCGGGACATGCTGGGCGAACTGCGCGGGCGGGCGCTGCTCGACGGGGTGCGGGGGGCGCCGGCGGCGGACGTGGACGCGCTGGTGGAGGTCGTGCTGCGGGTGCAGCGCATGGCGCTCGAACTCGACGGGGAGCTCGCCGAGCTGGACGTCAATCCGCTGATGGTGCTGCCGCGGGGGCAGGGCGCGGTGGCCCTGGACGCGCTCGCGGTGTGCCGGTAGTCGAGGAGTTGTCGTGCCGGACGTCCTGCACGCCGTGGAGAACGGCGTCTCGTGGATCACGCTCAACCGCCCCGAGGCGATGAACGCGGTCACCTGGGAGCAGCGGGAGCGGATCGTCGCCCTGCTGGAGGGGGCCTCGGCCGACCCGGGGGTGCGGGCGGTGGTCCTGACCGGCACCGGGCGGGGCTTCTGCGCGGGGGCGGACCTGCGCGGCGGGCCGTCGGCCCCGGCGGAGGACCGGGTCGCGGGGGACGTGGCCCGGATGATCCGGCGGGGCGCGCAGCGCTTCGTCGGGGCCGTGCTGGACTGCGAGAAGCCGGTGATCGCGGCGGTGAACGGGACGGCCGCCGGGATCGGGGCGCATCTGGCGTTCGCGTGCGACCTGGTGCTGGCGGCGGAGTCGGCGCGGTTCGTGGAGGTGTTCGTACGTCGTGGGATCGTGCCGGACGGCGGCGGGGCGTATCTGCTGCCGCGGCTGGTGGGGCCGCAGCGGGCGAAGGAGCTGATGTTCTTCGGCGACGCGCTGCCGGCGGCCGAGGCGCGGGTGATGGGCCTGGTGAACCGGGTCGTCCCGGCCGGGGACCTGGAGAAGACGGCCCGCGCCTGGGCCGACCGCCTCGCCCAGGGCCCCACCCGGGCCCTCGCGCTCACCAAGCAGCTGGTCAACGCCTCCCTGGACGCGGACCGGGCGACCGCGTTCGCGGCGGAGGCGGCGGCGCAGGAGATCTGCATGACGACGCGGGACGCGCGGGAGGGCGTGGCGGCGTTCGTGGAGCGGCGGGCGGCGGAGTTCGAGGGGCGGTGAGGGCGCGGCGCGCCTGCGAGGCCGGCGCGCGCGTAGCCGGGGGCCGCCGAGACGGCGGCGCGCGCGTGCGCGGGGCTTCCTATCTGATGGGTCGTCAGTTTCAATGGGCGGTGTGATGGGACACGCTGGGATGGCCGTCGCCGCCGTCCGCTACCTCAGGTCGGCCGGTGCGCCCACGGCCGTGGACCCACTCCCCCGCCACCCGCGCCGGCCGGCGCTGCGGGCGGTGCGGGAGGACGAACGGAGGGCGGTCGACCCGGGCGAGTTCCGGCGCGTGCTCGGGAACTTCGCGAGCGGGGTCACGATCGTCACCGCCCTCGACGAGGACGGCCCGGCGGGCTTCGCCTGCCAGTCCTTCGCCTCCCTCTCGCTCGATCCGCCGCTGGTCGTCTTCATGGTGTCCCGCACGTCGACGACCTGGCCCCGGATCGCCCGCGCGGGCCGGTTCTGCGTCAACGTCCTGGGCGCGGAGCAGGGCGCGCTGTGCCGTGCGTTCGCGGTGAGCGGCGCGGACAAGTTCGCGGGCGTGCCCTGGACCCCGTCCCCGTCCACCGGCTCCCCCCGCCTCCCGGACGCCCCCGCCTGGATCGACTGCACGATCACCACCGTCCACACGGGCGGCGACCACCTGATCGTGGTGGGCCGCGTGGAGGCCCTGGGCGCGGTGGAGGACGGTGAGCCGCTGCTGTTCCACCGGGGGCGGTTCGGGCGGTTCGCGGGCTAGCTGCGTACAGCCGAACCGGCCGAGACCGTGCGAGCACGGTGCGTGCGTGGACACGGTGCGTGGCGCAGGAGCACACAACGGACGAGGGGTGAGCGATGACCAGCCGCGGAAACTGGGCCGAACTACGCGAGGACGCCCTGCGCGATCCCGAGGCCGCCGAGTCGTACGAAGCCGCTCGGCTGCGATACGAGCTGGGGCGCGATGCGGAGCGGCTCGGCGATTCCGGTCGGGTCACGGGTCAGCGCGGTGACTTGCGCAGCTCGTACAGATCCCAGGCGTCGGGGTCGCCGAGGTACTGATAGAGGGTCGGAGCGGACTGTGTGCCGCTCACCTCCCAGGGGGGCCACTGGCAGGTGCCGATCGTGACCTGGACCTCCTGACGCCACGGGTTGTCGGCCGGACGATGGATCCACGTCCCCGTTCCGTCGCACTCCTTCGACACCGTCTCGAAGGACTCGGGCGACTCCCCCACCTCGTAGCGGACGCCCTCGGCCGTGACCCGGCCGTCCGCCGTGAAGGTCAGCGTGCCGCCCGTACCGTCCGACCAGGAGCCGGTCAGCATCGCGGCGGACATGCGCGGCGGGGCGTACGGGGTGAGGAAGCCGGTGTACAGGGCGGCGCCGCCGAGCATGCCGGCGCTCACGACGGCGAGGGTGCCCCAGACCAGGACGGTGACGAACGTGCCCCGACGGGCACGTGCGGTGACGGTGACGGCCACCATGAGTGCCGCCCAGCCGCCGGGCCACCACCACGGGCCGAGGAGCGGGGCGAGGGGGATCGTGACGGCTCCGGCGAGTGCCGACTGCCACCAGGCGGCCCGGCCACCGGCCCGGCGCGCCAGGAGCTCGCCCGAGCGGACCGCCGGCAGGACGAGGGCCAGGGACAGGACGGCCCCGACGAGCGTGCCGCCGACCACCAGGAACGGCAGGGCGATCAGGCCCAGCGCGTTGTAGCCGACGCTGGGCGACGGCCTCGTCTCGCCGATGACCAGTGCGCCGACCGCGAGCAGCGCCGTCTCCAGGAACAGCACCAGCATCGAGACCATCAGCATCCGGCGGAACGTGCGCCCCGGCGCCGGGTCGCCGCCCGGGCCGGTCACGTCCGTGGACCTCCCGGCCGTCTTCCGCCGTGTGGCCCCCGCCGTCGGCGCGACACCCGCACCCGTCCACTCTTCTGAACGCATTCAAATCCCCTCCTGGCCCGCATCCTCCTCCATCCGGGCCAGGACCGCTCCGCCGGGGTGCCCTGAGCGCCGTCGTGCTAGATCGCCGACAGGGCCTGGGGGGTACGCGGTCGCCTGATCACCAGGGCCATCAGCGCCGCCATCGCGCAGAGGGCGCCCGAGGCGTACCAGACGATGTCGTAGGAGTGGAAGACGTCGCGGGCGACGCCGCCCGCGAAGGCGATGGCGGCGGCGCCGACCTGGTGGGAGGCGAGCACCCAGCCGAAGACGATGGCGCTGTCCTCGCCGTAGTGCTCGCGGCACAGGGCGATGGTCGGCGGCACGGTGGCGACCCAGTCGAGACCGTAGAAGACGATGAACAACAGCATCGGCGGGTGCACCGTCGGGGCCAGCAGCATCGGCAGGAACAGCAGCGAGACGCCGCGCAGCGCGTAGTAGACGGCGAGCAGGCGGCGGGCCTCGAAGCGGTCGGTGAACCAGCCGGAGGCGATCGTGCCGACGACGTCGAAGACGCCGATCACGGCGAGCAGTCCGGCCGCCGCCGTGACCGGCATGCCGTGGTCGTGCGCGGCGGGCACGAAGTGGGTCTTGACCAGGCCGTTCGTCGAGGCCCCGCAGATCGCGAAGGTGCCCGCGAGCAGCCAGAACGGGCCGGTGCGGGCGGCCTTGAACAGGACGGTGACGGCCCGCCGCGCGGCGCCCGGCACCGGCGCCGGCTTCTCCGCGTAGACACCGCCGTACGGGGCGAGCCCCACGTCCGCCGGGTGGTCGCGCAGCAGCAGCCACACGAACGGCACGACGGCGAGCGCGGACAGGGAGACGGTGACGGCGGCGGGGTGCCAGCCGTGGTGCTCGATCAGCCAGGACAGCAGCGGCAGGAAGACCAGCTGGCCCGAGGCACCGGCCGCCGTCAGGATGCCGGTGACCAGGCCGCGCCGGGCGACGAACCAGCGGTTGGTGACGGTCGCGGCGAAGGCGAGGGCCATCGAGCCGCTGCCCAGGCCGACGAGGACGCCCCAGTACAGGACGAGCTGCCAGGGGGCCGTCATCCACACGGTGAGCAGCGAACCGAGCGCGATCACCGACAGCGCCACCGCGACGACCCGGCGGATGCCGAAACGGTCCATCAGCGCGGCGGCGAACGGTGCCGTCAGGCCGTACAGCGCGAGGTTCACCGACACCGCGAAACCGATCGTGCCGCGCGACCAGCGGAACTCGGAGTGCAGCGGCTCGATCAGCAGGCCCGGCAGCGAGGCGAAGGCGGCCGCGCCGACGATCGTGACGAAGGTGACGGCCGCGACGAACCACGCGCGATGGATACGGGGGGTACGGGGCCGGTGCGGGACGGGGCTGGGGGCCGGGGGCTGGGTTGTCTGGGTCACGTCACCCAGCATCGAGCGAGGGCACGCCTCCGACCATTGGCCCCCATGACAGCTTTCCAACGGATCGGGCCATCGGCCCGCCACCCGGGGCCGCGGCCGGTCCCGTGCCCCTCACACCCGCGGCAGCGTCCTGATCGGCCGTACGACCAGCAGCGCCGCCACCACCACGACCGCGATCCCCGCCCCCGCGAGCAGCACCTCCTCCGTACCGAGGGCGGCCGCCACCGGCCCCGACAGGCTGCGCCCGACACCCATCATCAGCAGGGATCCGGCCACGTCGTACGCGTGCATGCGGTTCAGGGCGTCCTGCGGCACGTGCGTCTGCACCGCCGTCGACCACATCACCAGCCAGAAGGCGAAGGCGGCGCCGCCGACGAACTGGCCCGCGTGCAGCAGCGGCACCGGTGCGCCCGCGCCGAGCAGCAGCAGGTTCACCGGCAGCCCGAGCAGCGCCAGGGCCCCGGCGGCCAGCGGGCGGACGGGGCGCAGGCGCAGCGCGAGGAGGCCGCCGACGGCGCTGCCCGCCCCGCCCGCCGCCATCAGCACGCCGTACGTGGCCGAACCGTGCTCCCCGGTCACCAGGTTCGCGGTCAACGGCACCATCGGTCCGGCGACGGTCAGCCCGTACACCGTCCAGATGGCGATGACCCCCCACAGCCAGCTGCGTGACCGGAACTCCCGCCAGCCGAGGGCCATTTCGGAGCCGAGCGAGCCGCGCCTGACCCGGTCGGAGGGGATCGGGGCGAGCCGCATGAGCGTGAAGCAGACGGCGCTGACGGCGAAGGTGGCGGCGTTGACGGCGAAGGCGGCGCCCGCGTTCCACAGGGCGACGAGCAGACCGGCGAGCGCCGGGCCGGCCATGGTCATGAGGGCCTCGACGACCCGCAGGACCGCGTTGGCCCGCTGCACGTCGGGCGCGATGCGCGGGATCGTGGAGGCGACGCCCGGCTGGAACAGGGCGGCGCCGACCCCGGCGACGGTGGACAGCGCGTACACCGCCCACAGCGGCGGGCTGCCGAGCGCGAAGGTGACGCCGAGGAGCACCGCGCCGGGCAACCGGAGGAGATCGGCGAGGATCATCATCCGGCGGGCCGTGAAGCGGTCGGCGAGGACGCCGCCGAAGAGGACGAAGACGGCGAAGGCGGCCGTCCACAGGCCGAGCGCGTAGCCGACGCTGGAGCCGGGGTGCCCGGCGCCGAGCAGTCCGGCGGCGAAGGCGACCGGGACCATGCCCTCGCCGAGGACGGCGACCGCGCGGGCGACGAAGAAGAGCCGGAAGTTACGGTTCCACAGGGCGGGCGGGTCGGCGGGCAGTGCTTCGGGAACGGGAATCCGTTCGGCGGCCTCAGACTTGTACGTGTTGTCCGTCACGAAGAGACACAGGTACCAGCCTGTGGTCTGGACCACCACTGTTTTACGTGTCCGTACGTGTCTGTAGGTTTCCGTACGTCCCGCAGGACTCCGTACGACTCCGTACGTCCACGTCGCTCACCGGAGGGAGCTCGCCGTGCAGCCACCGCACCGGCCCCATCGCGTCGCCGTCCTCGCCCTGCCCGGCCTGCTCCCCTTCGAGCTCGGCATCCCGCACCGGATCTTCGGCCGCGCCAAGGACCCCGAGGGCCGGCCGCTGTACGAGACCGTGACGTGCGCGCCGGTCGCCGGACCGGTCCAGACCGACGCCGACTTCGCCATCCACGTGGAGCACGGGCCGGAGGCGCTCGCGACCGCCGACACGGTGGTGGTGCCCGCCTCCTACGAGCTGGGCCCGGTGTACGAGGAGGGCAGGCTCACCGAGCCGCTGGCCTCGGCCCTCGCCCGCATACGGCCCGGGACGCGGCTGGTGTCCATCTGCACCGGCGGTTACGTGCTGGCCGCGGCCGGCTACCTGGACGGGCGCCCGGCCACCACCCACTGGGCATCCGCCGACCACTTCCAGCGGCTGTTCCCGCGGGTGCGGGTGGACGCCGACGTGCTGTTCGTGGACGACGGGGACGTGCTGACCTCCGCCGGCGTGGCCGCCGGGATCGACCTGTGCCTGCACATCGTCCGCCGCGACCACGGCACGGCCGTCGCCAACGAGGTCGCCCGGCGCACCGTCGTGCCTCCGCACCGGGACGGCGGCCAGGCCCAGTACATCGCCCGCCCGGTGCCCGACCCGGCGGTCTCCACCACGACGGCGGCCCGCGCCTGGGCGCTCGCCCACCTCCACGAGCCGATCCAGCTGCGGGACCTGGCGGTACGGGAGTCGATGAGCGTACGGACCTTCACGCGCCGGTTCCGCGACGAGGTCGGCGTCAGCCCCGGCCAGTGGCTCACCCAGCAGCGCGTGGAACGGGCCCGCCACCTCCTGGAGACCACCGACCTCCCCGTCGACCAGGTCGCCCACGACTCCGGCTTCGGCACCGCCCAGTCCCTGCGGGTGCACCTGCAGAGCGCGATCGGGGTCACCCCGACCGCCTACCGCCGCACCTTCCGCGCGGCCGCGGCCGACTCCCCGGCCTGAGCCGCCCCTCGTCGAGGAGGCCGCCGACCGCTCAGAAGGTGAGGACGGCCCGTGCCACCGTGCCGCGCGCCGCGTCCTCCGCCGCCCGCCGGAAGTCCTCCACCGGGTAGGTGGCGGTGACGAGTTCGTCGAGGAGGAGGCGGCCGGTGCCGTAGAGCTCGGCGTAGAGCGGGATGTCCTTCTGGGGGCGGGAGGAGCCGTAACGGCAGCCGAGGATCGACTTGTCGAGGAACATCGCGGCGGGCGGGAAGCTCGCCTCGGCCTTCGGCGCGGTCATGCCGAGCAGGACCGCCTGGCCGTGCCGGTCGAGCAGGTCGACGGCGGTACGGACGAGTCCGGTGTGGCCGACGCACTCGAAGACGTGGTCGGCGCCGGTGGGCAGGATCTCGCGGACGCCGTCCGTCGAGGTCAGGAAGTGGGTGGCGCCGAAGCGGAGGGCGATGGGCTCCTTCGCCGGGTTGGTGTCGACGGCGACGATGGTGGTCGCGCCGGCGATCCGGGCGCCCTGGAGGACGTTGAGGCCGATCCCGCCGGTGCCGATGACCACGACGGTCTCGCCGTGGGCGACCCTGGCGCGGTTGAGTACGGCTCCGACGCCGGTGAGGACGCCGCAGCCGATGAGGGCGGCGGAGGTCAGCGGGACGGTTTCGGGGATCTTCACGGCCTGGACGGCCTTGACGACGGTCCGTTCGGCGAAGGAGGAGTTGGCGGCGAACTGGAACAGCGGCTCCCCGCCTCCGCGCCGCGAGAAGGGCCGGCCGGGCATCCCGATGGCCTTGCGGCACATGGTGGGCCGGCCGCGGTCGCAGTCGGCGCAGGCGCCGCAGTTGGCGAGGGTGGACAGGGCGACGTGGTCGCCGGGGGCGACGTGGGTGACGCCGGGGCCGACGGCCTCGACGACTCCGGCGCCCTCGTGGCCGAGGACGACGGGGACGGGGAACGGGATCGTGCCGTCGACGACCGCCAGGTCGCTGTGGCAGAGCCCGGCGGCGGCGACGGCGACGAGGACGTCGCCGGGGCCGGGGGCGCGAACGGTCAGGTCGTCGACGACCTGGATCCTCGTGCCGTCGAAGACGACGCCTCTCATGTCCATCCACCTCCGTCACGGGAGTGCGGGCTTCTCCCCCACCCCAGCCCTTCCCGAATCCCTGCCAGGACCTGGGGATCACCCCGGGCCCCTTCGTGCCGACCGCCCGGAAGCGGGACGACGTCCGGAAGCGGGCCGATGCCCCCACGGGCCGGGGTCGGCCCCCACGGTGCTACGCGTTCGGGCGGGAGCCCTTCGCCGCCGCCCGGGACATTTCCTCCAGGTGGTGGAGCAGCGGCATCGGGTCCGTGCCCACCGTTCCCGGGAGTGCGTCGGCGATCCGTTCCGGGGTCCACGCGCCGCCCTCCGCATAGGCCGCGCGCAGTTCCCTCGGCTGGGCCCAGACCGCGATCTTCGGGCCGGCGATCGTGTAGACCTGGCCGGTGATCCTCTCCGCCCTGGCGCGGTCGGAGAGGAGGTAGACGACGAGCGCGGCCACGTCCTCCGGTTCGCCGATCTCCTTGAGTTCCATGGGCACGTTGGCCGACATGCGGGTGCGGGCCACGGGGGCGACGGCGTTGGCCGTGACGCCGTACTTGTGGAGGCCGAGGGCGGCGCTGCGGACGAGGGAGATGACGCCGCCCTTGGCCGCCGCGTAGTTGGCCTGGGCGACCGAGCCCTGGTGGTTGCCGCTGGTGAAGCCGATGAGGGTGCCGGAGCCCTGGCGGCGCATGACGGCGGAAGCGGCCCGGAAGACGGTGAAGGTGCCCTTGAGGTGGGTGGCGACGACGGGGTCCCACTCCTCCTCGGTCATGTTGAAGAGCATCCGCTCGCGCAGGATGCCGGCCACGCACGCGACGCCGTCGATGCGTCCGTACTCCGCGAGCGCCACGTCCACGACCCGCTGTCCGCCCGCCATGGTCGAGATGTCGTCGGCGACGGCCACCGCCCGGCCGCCCGCCGCCTCGATCTCCTTGACCACCGCATCGGCGATCTCGCTGGTCGGTTCGGCGCCCTCGACGGAGACCCCGTAGTCGTTGACGACGACCTTCGCGCCCTCGGCGGCGCAGGTGAGGGCGACGGCGCGGCCGATCCCCCGGCCCGCTCCCGTGACGGCGACGACCTTTCCTGCCAAGAAGTTCCCCACGCCCGGCCCCTTCCCGCATTTTCTGACGGTCCGTTAGATTCGTGCGTCGACAGGATTCTACGACCCGTCAGATACCGGAGAACAAGACCTCGGAGGCCCCCGATGTCCGCCACCACCCGCGCCGCCCCCGGCCCGAGCGCCCTCCCGCCGGAGTTCCACGAGATCGCCAAGCGCGTCAACAACTGGGGCCGTTGGGGCCGCGACGACGAGATCGGCACCCTCAACCTGATCACCGACGCCGTGGTACGGGAGGCCGCCGCGACCGTACGGACCGGCCTGCGGATACCGCTGGCCGTCGACCTGAAGCAGGACGGCGTGCAGACCGGCGTGATCCCCGGCCGGGTCAACCCGCTGCACGTCATGGTCCAGATCAACCAGGAGCTCTTCGGCCCCGGCACGGTCGCCACCAGCGACGACGCCGTGACCCTCGGGCTCCAGGCGGGCACCCACTGGGACGCCCTCACCCATGTCTCCCACTCGGGCCGGATCTACAACGGCCGCCCCGCGGCCACCGTCACCGCGCACGGCCGCTCCGAGTTCAGCGGCATCCACACCGCCCGCCACATCGTCTCGCGCGGTGTGCTGCTCGACGTGGCGGCGGCCAAGGGCGTCGACCGGCTGCCCGGCGACCACGCCGTCACGCCCGAAGACCTCGACGAGGCGGCGAAGTTCGGTGGTGTCACCGTACGGTCCGGTGACATCGTGCTCGTACGGACCGGGCAGATCCGGGCCTACCTCGCCGGCGACCGGCACGGTTACGCCTTCCCGTCGCCCGGCCTGTCCGTGCGGACGCCCGAGTGGTTCCACGCCCGGGACGTGGCGGCGGTCGCCAACGACACGCTCACCTTCGAGATCTTCCCGCCGGAGATCGAGAACCTGTGGCTGCCCGTGCACGCCCTCGACCTGGTCGAGATGGGGATGCTCCAGGGGCAGAACTGGAACCTGGAAACCTTGTCCACAGCCTGTGCACAAGAACGGCGCTACGCGTTCCTGCTCTCCGCGATGCCCGAGCCCTTCGTGGGCGGCACGGGCACACCGGTGGCACCGGTGGCCGTGCTGTAGCCGTCACCGCGATGGCCGCCGCAGAGGGTTCCGCGGGTGGCGGCGCACTCGCGCGCGCCCCGAGCACGGCACGACAGCCGCCACCCGTCACGACCCGCGTGCGCCGAGGGGCCATGCCCCTCGACTCCCCTCGCAGAGCGAATCGCTCACCCAAGGGTGGTCAATTCACCACGAACCGTCAACAGCGCACCCGGAAGGGTGACACCTGCGCACCCTGGTCCGAGACCCGGCCCACCGCCTGGGCGGCGACGGGGACCACCATCGGGGTCACCATCTGGTCCGCCACCGGCGCCGGGGGCGGGGCCGGCGCCCGGTCCACCTCGCACCAGATGCTCTTGCCCGCGCCCTCGCGCTGCCAGCCCCACCGGTCCGCCAGGCCGTCCACCAGCTCGAGGCCGCGCCCGTTGGTGTCCTCACCGGCCGCGTGCCGGGGCCGCGGCGGGCGGTCGCTCGTGTCGGCGACCTCGACCCGCACCCCGCCCCCGCCGAAGAGCATCCTCAGCACGGCCGGGCAGCCCGTGTGGACCACCGCGTTGGTGACCAGCTCGGAGATGAGCAGCACGAGCGTGTCCGCCAGCGGCTCGTCGTCCCCTATGCCCGACCCGGCCAGCCGCGAACGCGCCCATCGCCGGGCGCGCCCCACCTCCGCCGGGTCCGGCCCGACCTCCAACTGAACCTGAAGCACCTGCACCGTTCACACCATCCGAACCGGCGTCCTCGACGACCTAACGGAACGTGATTCCCTTGTGGGACAGCATGGTTGACGTACAGTCACCGCAACAAGCGCTTCGGGCATATTCCAGCGCGAAGGAGTACGCATGGTCCATACTGTGCGACGCACATTCCGGCGAGTCGAACAGGGGCGCCCGATGCGCCTCCACGGGGCGCGAGCGGCGGGCATTCCCGAACCCGGAGCCGCCGCAGGGGCGGCACCGGCGCGATCCGGGCCCACAAGCACTCGCATCCCACGGAGCGTACCGGAGGCGGAGGCCGACTCCGGCCCGTGACGGCCCCGCCGAAGGACACGACCCGGTATCGACGCTGCGTGACGCGCACGCTACAAGCCGGCGGCCACGCGCTCCTCCGCCGCCGCCCCGGAGAGCCCGCGCTCGGCCCGTACCCAGGCCCGTTTCAGGTGCAGGTGTACGTCGGCCTCCCAGGTGAAGCCCATGCCGCCGTGCACCTGGAGGCAGTCGCGGGCGCAGCCGACGGCGGCCTCGTCGGCGAGCAGCCGGGCCCCGGCGATCTCGACCGGGTCGGCGGTGACGGCGGCGGCGTAGACGGCGGCGCGGGCTACTTCCGTTCGTACGAGCATCTGCGCGCACAGGTGCTTGACGGCCTGGAAGCCGCCGATCGGCTGCCCGAACTGGGTGCGGGTCCGGGCGTACGCGACGGCCGCCTCGGTCGTACGGGCGGCACTGCCGAGCTGCTCGGCGGCGGTGAGGAGGGAGACGAGGTCCCGGTCAGGGGCGGGGGCCGGGCCCGCGCCGGGACCGGAGGCCGGGCCCGCGCCCGCGCCGGGACCGGAGGTCGGGCCGCCGCCCGCCGCGCCGGGGCCGAACACCGTGTCCACGCCGGGGCCGGGCACCGTGTCCATGCCGGGACCGGAGGTCGGGTCCGCGCCCGGCACCCGGTGCAGCGGTGTCAGCGGGTCCACCGACGTCATCGGGACCGCGCCCGTGGCGTCGCCCAGCACCACGTCGGCCGCGTCCAGCCACTCGACGAGCCCCCCGTCGACGGCGGTCACGACCGTGGTGCCCTCCGCCGCGCCCGCCACGCTGCCCGCCGCCAGGTGGGTGGCGACGAGCGGCCCCGGCAGCAGCGCCCGGCCCGCCTCCTCGAAGAGCAGCACCGCTTCGGGCAGACCGAGCCCGGCCCCGCCCCGCTCCTCCGCAAGCCGCAGCGAGAAGAAGCCGGCCGCGCCCAGCTCCCGCCATACCTTCCGGTCCAGCACCCCGCCCGCGCCCCCGTCCCCGTCCGCCGCGGCCCGGAGCGCGGCCCGGAGGGCGTCGCGCGGGAAACGGCGCTCCAGAACTTCCCGTACGCCCCGCTTCAGCGCCCGCTGGTCGTCCGTCAGCCGGAAGTCCACGTCCGCCGTCACCGCCCCTTCGGCAGGCCGAGGATGCGCTCGGCGACGATGTTCCGCTGGATCTGCGAGGTGCCCGCCGCGATCGTGTACGAGAGCGAGGACAACCGGTCGAGGGTCCACGCGCGCCCCAGGTCGAGCGCGTCGGGCCCGAGGACGGCGGCGGCCGTGTCGTACAGCTCCTGGCGGGCGTGGGAGTAGCGCAGCTTGAAGACGGAGCCGCCGACGCCGGGCACGCCGCCGGTCGCCTGGGCCTCGCTGACGTTCCACTGGATGAGCCGCCACAGGGCCTGGAACTCGGCGCCGAGGCGGCCGAGGCGGCGGCGCAGGGCCGGGTCGTCCCAGCGGCCGTTCTTTCGGGCGGTGCGGGCGAGTTCGCCGAGGACGCGGCGGCAGGCGACGACCTCGCCGACGAAGGCGGTGCCGCGCTCGAAGGACAGCGTGACCATGGTGACGCGCCAGCCGTCGTTCTCGGCGCCGACGCGGTTCGCCACCGGCACCCGCACCTCGTCCAGGAAGACCTCGGCGAAATCGGCGGACCCGGCGAGGGTGCGCAGCGGCCGTACGGTGATGCCGGGGGCGTCCATGGGCAGGGCGAGCCAGGTGATGCCGCGGTGCTTCGGCGCCTGCGGATCGGTGCGGACGAGGAGTTCGCACCAGTCGGCGACCTCGGCGTGCGAGGTCCAGATCTTCTGCCCGGTGACGACGTACGCGTCCCCGTCCCGGACGGCCCGCGTCCGCAGCGCGGCGAGGTCGGAGCCGGCGTCGGGTTCGCTGAAGCCCTGGCACCACACCTCGTCGCCCCGCAGCACCGGCTCCAGCCAGCGTGCGCGCTGCTCCGGCGTCCCCTCGGCGGCGATGGTGGGCCCGGCGTGCAGGAGGCCGACGAAGTTGGCGCCGACGTAGGGCGCACCGGCGCGCTCGGTCTCCTCCAGGAAGATCAGGCGCTGGGTCGGCGAGGCGTCCCAGTGGACGTGTCCGTACCCCGCGTCGTAGAGCCGTCGCTGCCAGCCGCAGTCGTACGCGCGGCGGGCGGGCCAGTCGCGCGGGTCGGGCCGGGGCGGCAGTCCGGGCAGTGCGGCGGCGAGCCATTCCCGCAGCCGGGCCCGGAACTCCTCCTCCTCTTCGCTGTACGCGAGGTCCATGTCCGGGCCTGCCTCAGACGATGCCGAGGTCGAGCATGCGGATGGCGTTGCCGCGCATGAGTTTGTAGACGGTCTCGTCGTCGAGGTCCTTGACGTGGTCGAGGGCGACTTCCCTGGTGTGCGGGAAGGTGGAGTCGACGTGCGGGTAGTCGGTCTCGAAGGTGGCGTTGTCGCGGCCGACGACGTCCAGGGACGCGATGCCGTGCTTGTCGCGGAAGAAGCAGCAGAAGATCTGCCGGTAGTAGTACGTGGACGGGGGCTCGGGGATCAGGTCGCGCACGCCGCCCCAGGCGCGGTGCTCCTCCCACACGTCGTCGGCGCGCTCCAGGGCGTACGGGATCCAGCCCATCTGGCCCTCGCTGTAGGCGAGCTTCAGGCGGGGGAACTTCACGAGCACGCCGCTGAAGAGGAAGTCCGTCATCGAGGCCATCGCGTTGTTGAAGGAGAGCGCGGCCTGGACGGCGGGCGGGGCGTCGGGGGAGGCGGCGGGCATCTGGGAGCTGGACCCGATGTGCATGTTGACCACCGTCCCGGTCTCCTGGCAGACGGCGAAGAAGGGGTCCCAGTAGCCGGAGTGGATCGACGGCAGACCGAGGTGGGTGGGGATCTCGGAGAAGGTGACGGCCTTGACGCCGCGGGCGGCGTTGCGCCGGATCTCGGCGACGGCGAGATCGATGTCCCAGAGCGGGATGATGCAGAGCGGGATCAGCCGGCCGCCGCTGTCGCCGCACCACTCCTCGACCATCCAGTCGTTGTAGGCGCGGACGCAGGCGAGGGCGACCTCCTTGTCCTTGGCCTCGGCGAAGGTCTGGCCGCAGAAGCGGGGGAAGGTGGGGAAGCAGAGGGAGGCCTCGACGTGGTTGAGGTCCATGTCCTTGAGGCGCTCGACGGGGTCCCAGCAGCCACGGCGCATCTCCTCGCGGGTGATGCCCTCCAGGGTCATGTCGTCGCGGTCGAATCCGACGGCGGCGATGTTCCGCTTGTACGGGAACTTCAGGTCCTCGTAGATCCACCAGTCGGCGGGCGGCCCGTCGGGGTCCATCGTGATCCGGTACTTGCCGCCGACGTAGGCGAGCTCTCCGATGCCGGCAGTGAGGGGCTTGGGGCCCCGGTCGCGGTATCGGGCCGGGAGCCAGGTCTCGAAGAGGTGCGCGGGCTCGATCACGTGGTCGTCGACGCTGATGATGCGGGGCAGTTCCGTCATGACCCCTCCGTCATTTTCTGATGGACCGTCAGATCCTGATGGGGTCAGGCTAGCCCCGCACCCCTGGACCGACAAGGACCGGCCCTCTACGCTCTCGGCACGATCTGACGTGGCGTCAGCTGAAGGGGTGCGGACATGCCCGAGACGCGGAACGAGACCCAGAGCGAGACGCGGAACGAGACGCGGAACGAGACGCGGAGCCGGACGCGGAATGGGACGCGCGACGAGACGCGGGACGGGACCCAGAGCCTGACGCGGAACGAGAACCGGGGCCGGACGCGGAACGAGAACCGGGGCCGGACGCGGAACGAGAACCGGGACGGGACCGCGTACGCCCTGGGCGCCTCCCGCACCCTCTGGGAGCTCGTCGCACGCCGCGCCGCCCTCACCCCCGACCGGCCCGTCCTCCTCCAGGGCGACCGCACCCTCACCTTCGGCGAACTTCGCGACCGCGCCGAGCGCTGCGCCGCCGGCCTGTACGGCATCGGCGTGCGCCCCGGCACCGTCGTCGCCTGGCAGCTGCCCACCCGCGTCGAGACCGCCGTGCTCTCCTTCGCGCTCGCCCGCCTCGGCGCCGTACAGTCGCCCGTCATCCCCTTCCACCGGGACCGGGAGGTCGGCTTCGCGCTGCGCGAGTCCGGTGCCGAGTTCTTCGCCGTCCCCGGTGTCCTGCGCGGCTTCGACCACACCGCGATGGCCCGGCGGCTCGGGGCACGCGGGGTCTTCGAGGCGTACGAGGAGCTCCCCGACGGGGACCCGGCGCTGCTCCCCGACCCGCCCGCCTCCGGCACCGACGTCCGCTGGATCTACTGGACCTCGGGCACCACCTCCGACCCCAAGGGCGTGCTGCACACCGACCGCTCGCTCATCGCCGGCGGCTCCTGCCTCGCCCACGCCCTGCGCCCGACCGCCGACGACGTCGGCTCGATCGCCTTCCCGTACGCACACATCGGGGGGCCCGACTACACGGTCATGCTGCTGCTGTGCGGCTTCCCCGCGGTCATGTTCGAGCAGTTCGCGCTGCCGGACGCGCTGGCGGAGTACCGCAGGCACGGTGTGACCGTCGCCGGCGGGTCCACCGCCTTCTACTCGATGTTCCTCGCCGAGCAGCGCCGGCGGCCGGGCGAGCCGGTCATCCCGACCCTGCGGCTCCTCGCGGGCGGCGGGGCGCCCAAGCCGCCGGAGATCTACCACGCGGTCGTGCGCGAGCTGGGCTGTCAGCTCACCCACGGCTACGGCATGACCGAGGCACCCATGATCACCATGGGTGACCCCGAGGACAGCGCGGAGAACCTGGCGACGACGGAGGGCCGGCCGCCCGCGGGCATGGAGATACGCATCGCGGCAAGCGGCGAGGTCCGGCTGCGCGGCGAGGCCGTCTGCCGCGGCTACCTGGACCCGGCGCAGACCGCCGCCGCCTTCGACGAGGAGGGCTTCCTGCGCACCGGCGACCTCGGGCACCTGACCGAGAGCGGTCATCTGGTCCTGACCGGCCGCCTCAAGGACGTGATCATCCGCAAGGGCGAGAACATCTCGGCCAAGGAGATCGAGGACCTCCTGCACACCCACCCGGACGTCGGCGACGCGGCGGTCATCGGCCTGCCGGACGCCGAACGCGGCGAGCGGGTGTGCGCGGTGATCGAACAGCCCGAGGGCGCCGCACCCCTCACCCTGGAGACGGTGACGGCGTTCCTGCGCGGGGCGGGACTCTCGGTCTTCAAGCTGCCGGAGCAGCTGGAGGTGGTGGAGGCGCTGCCGAGGAACGAGACCCTGCGCAAGGTGCTCAAGTACAAGCTGCGGGAGCGGTATTCATGAGGCTCGGGGTCCTGGGGTCCTGGGGTCCTGGCGTCCCGGGCTTCGGTGGTGCGCGCTACGCGGCCAGCCGCCCCAGGCTCTCGTACGCGCCCGCGAGGGACTTCTCCGCCAGCGGCCGGAGGGCGGCCATCTGCGGCACCACGGCGGCGAGGGTCAGCTCGGCGTGGACGAAGCTCAGGTCGTCGGCGAGACCGATGGAAGCGAACACGGAGCGCAGATACGGCTCCTGGTGGTCGAAGCCCTCGCGCGGGGTGCCGGGGGCGTAGGAGCCGCCGCGGGCCGTGACCACGACGACCGTCTTGCCGCCGAGCAGGGCGGGGCCGCCGTCGGGCGGGACCAGGTGGGCCGGGGTGACCAGGCGGTCCAGCCACGCCTTGACCGTCGAGGGGATCGCGTAGTTGTACATGGGGGCGCCCAGAACGATCGTGGTCGCGGCGCGGACCTCGGCGGTCAGCGCCTCGTTGAGCGCCCGTTCGGCCGGGGACGCGCCGTGGTCCTCGCCCTGGTACCCGTCGTCGAGCAGGGCTTCGCGGACGGCGTGGGTGAGGTGGGGTACGGGCTCGGCGGCCAGGTCGCGGTAGGCGTGGTCGCCACTGGGATGGGCGCGGCGCCACGCGCGCGCGAAGTGGCCGGTCAGCTCACGGGTGACGGAGTCGGCCGTGCGGATGCTGGCGTCGAGGTGCAGGAGGGATGCCTGCGCGGGGGAAGTCATGGGCCGACCGTAGGGATTGCCGTCGAGGGCAAGGCAAGGGGCGGCGGGGCGCGGCCGGGCGGGCCGGGAGGTGCGAGGCCCGGCAGGCCGGGAGGGTTCGGGCGGAGAACGGCTCAGGCGGAGAGCGGCTCAGGCGGAGAGGGGCTCGGTCGTCTCGTCGAGGGCGGCGGGCACGTCCTCGTACACCTCGAACAGGCGGCGGACGCCGAGCGCGGCGAGCACCCGGTTGACGTGCGCCCCGTCCTCGGCGCCGCGGGCCGGGAGGATCAGCCGGAGCCGGCCGCCGCAGGAGCGCATCAGGCGGCGGGAGGCGACGAGGACGCCGACGCCGCTGGAGTCGCAGAAGCGGACCGCGGACAGGTCGAGGACCACGTCGTGACGGCCCCCCGCGACGGCCGCGTGGACGCGTCTGCGGATCAGCGGGGAGCTCACCAGGTCCAGTTCGCCGCTGATCCGCAGCACGGTCCAGGGGTCCTGCTCGGCCTCGTCGACCTGAATCGTCACGAGCGGCGCCTTTCAGACGGATCAAGGTTCAAAGGTTCAGCGAATCAACGGATCAGCGGATCGGCGAATCAAACGGAGGCAGTCCTTCCTGTCATCACCCGCTGCCCAGCCAGGGGACGTTGAAACCCCCGTGGTCGGGCTTGTCGCTTTCCTTACCATTGGCCGTCCCGTCAAGGGCGCACTTGCGGCAAAGAGAGGTGCGCCGGAGCCGGGCGCATTACTTTGGAGGAGAACTCGGGTCGGTCGGGAGGGCTTCGGATGGCGGCGAAGGACACACCACCGCGCTGGGACCGCAGGATGCAGCAGCGGCTGGCGCGCGGTGAGGCGGCCGCGCTCGGCGAGCTCTACGACCGGTTCGCCTCCCTCGTGCACAGCCTGGCGCACCGCGTGCTCGACGACGACGAGGCCGCCGACCAGGTCACCCGCGAGGTCTTCGGCTACATCTGGGAGAACCCCGACGCGTACGACCCGAAGCAGGGCAACATGCGGTCCTGGGTGGCCCGGCTGACCCAGCGGCAGGCCGTGCACCGGCTGCGGCAGTCGGAGACGGTGGCGTACGCGGAGCGCGGCGAGGGCTCGGCGGAGGAGCTGGAGCAGAAGGTGCGGCGGGCGTCGGTCGCGGCCCGCGCCGACTACATCGTGACGTCCATGCCGACGCCGCTGCGGCAGGCCCTGGAGCTGGCGTACTTCCAGCGCCGGGACTACCGGCAGACGGCGGCGGACCTCGGAGTGACGGAGGACGAGGCCCGGCGCCGGCTGCGGCTCGGGCTCCAGCTCCTGTCGACGGCCAACACGCGTCCGCTGGAGGGCTCTTCGCCGCCCGGCGGCTACGGGCGGTCGCTGTGAGCGGGGCGAACGACGATCACGAGGAGGTCGCACGCGCCCCATGGATACCGGGTCCGCGCCCGGCGGCGGACGACCACGCGGATCTGAGCTCGCCCTTTCAGGACCTGAGTCCCGCACGGGAACCGGAAGCGGTTCCGGAGCCTTCGCCGGCTCCCGAGCCGGAGCCGGAGCCTGAGCCGGTGCCCGCGTGGGAGCTGGAGCCGGACCTCGCCCCCGTGGCGGAGCCGTTGCCCCACCGGGTGCTCAAGTCGCTGCTCGGGGCGTGGGCCTTGTCGGCGTGTTCGGCGGAGGAGACCCAGGCCGTCGAGGAACACCTGACCGAGTGCGCCCCGTGCGCGGACGAGGCGCTGCGGCTGCGTGACGCGGTCGGGCTGCTGCACGCCGAGCGTGACCTGGACCTCGACCCGCTGCTGCGCTCCCGCGTCCTGGAGAACTGTCTCGGCCGGCGCCCGGCCCGGATCCCCGTGCCCACGTGGGCGACGCCGTACGACGCGGAGACCGCGCGGCTCGACGCGCTGCTGCGCGACATCGGCGAGTCGGAGTGGCACGCGCCGGTGCGGCTGAAGTGGTTCGAGGGCGAGCGCGGGGTGCACCGGAAGACGACGGTGGCCGGGGTGATCGGCCACCTCCTCGCCGTGGACGGTCTGGTGGCGGCCTCGCTCGGGCTGGACGACCCGCTGGGCACGGCCGCGGCGGAGATCCCGCCGACCGAGCGGACCGAGATGTGGTGGAACGGATCGCACCGGCCGCCGACGCGCGCGGTGCGCGAGCCGTGGCGGGACCAGAGCCACTCCCTGATCCGTACGGCCTCCTTCGCGGGGCGCGGGGTCGCGGACCTGACGGTGACGTACGGGGACTTCGCGCTGCCGCTGCGGGACTCGCTCCTGGAGCGGGCCTTCGAGTGCTGGGTGCACGCGGAGGACATCGCGAACGCGGTGGCCTACCCCTACGAGCCGCCGAGCGGGACGCACCTGCACGGGATGATCGACCTCGCGGCCCGGCTGCTGCCGGCGGCCCTCGCCGGACGCCGCCGATCGGGGCTCGCGGCGCCGCCCCGCGAGCTGGTCACGGCCGGCTCGCCCGGCCGCTCCCTCCACCTGGAGATCGAGGGCGCGGGCGGCGGCCACTGGTACATCGCCCTGGACTCCCCGGCCGCCCTCGGCTCCCGCGAGCACGCGGTGGCGCAGGTCGCCATGGACGGCGTCGAGTTCTGCCAACTGGTCGCGGGCCACGTGCCTCCGGAGGAGGCTGCCGCCGGCCAGGACGGCGACCGCGAGGCCATCCGCGACGTCCTCTTCGCGGCGGCGTCGCTGAGCCGGATGTAGGGCGCCGGGGCGCCCCGGGTGCGGGGTGCCCCCGGGTGCGCCTGCGGCCCCGCCGGGGCGGCGCCCGCCCCGCGCCCCGCCCGAGTGGGCCCGCGTCCCGCCCGCCTGGGCCGTCGCGCCGCCCCCGGCACATGCGCCCGCGCGGGCACCCGCCGCAGGTCCCGGCCCCCGCCCCGACAGGGGCTACGCGAAGACGACCGTGCGGCGGCCGTTCAGGAGGATGCGGTGTTCCGCGTGCCACTTCACCGCGCGGGCCAGCGCCTGGCACTCCACGTCCCGGCCGATCGCCACCAGCTGGTCCGGCGTCACCTCGTGGCCCACGCGTTCGACCTCCTGCTCGATGATCGGGCCCTCGTCGAGGTCGGCCGTCACGTAGTGGGCCGTGGCGCCGATCAGCTTGACGCCACGGGCGTGGGCCTGGTGGTAGGGCTTGGCGCCCTTGAAGCTGGGGAGGAAGGAGTGGTGGATGTTGATGATCCGGCCCGACAGCTGCTTGCACAGGTCGTCGGAGAGGACCTGCATGTAGCGGGCGAGCACGACCAGCTCCACCCGCTGCTCACGCACCAGCTCCAGGAGCTCCGCCTCGGCCTGCGGCTTGGTGTCCTTGGTGACCGGGATGTGGCGGAAGGGGATGCCGTACGAGGCGACCAGCTCGGCGAAGTCGGTGTGGTTGGAGACCACGGCCACGATGTCCACCGGCAGCGCGCCGATCCGCGAGCGGAACAGCAGGTCGTTCAGGCAGTGGCCGAACTTCGACACCATGAGGACGACGCGCATGCGCTCGTCGGCCCGGTGGATCTGCCAGTCCATCGCGAAGGAGTCGCCCACGGCGGCGAAGCTCGCCCGCAGCTTGTCCACCGTGACGGGGGCCTCGGCCGAGAAGTGGACCCGCATGAAGAAGAGACCCGTGTCACGGTCTCCGAACTGCTGACTGTCCTCGATGTTGCATCCCGTGATGAAGAGGTAGCTCGACACGGCGTGCACGATGCCCTGCTTGTCGGGGCACGAAAGGGTGAGGACGTACTGGTCGGTCATTCGTCTAGCCTGCCACACCGGAAAGCGGCGGAAGTCCGGCCGTCCGTCAGACGGAACGCCTCACGACCGGGTCATGATACGGAGCACTTCCAGTGAGCGCGGCGGGACGTCCGGGTCCTCGCCGTCGGCCGTCGCCATCCGTACGTGCGCCTCACGGGCCGCCCGTACGGCCTCCGGCCAGGCGTGGTGCTCCAGGTACGCCGAGACCGGGGCGTCCGCGCCGACCTGGTGCATGATCCGCAGCACCCGCAGCACGGCCACGTCGACGAGCGCGGCCTCGCCCGAGTCGCGGAATATCGTCCCCACGTACTTCTCGGCGGACCAGTTGTCGAGCCAGGTGTCCTCCACCAGTCGGTAGACGGCGTCGGTCACGTCGCCGTACCCCTCCTGGCCGGCCAGCCAGGTCGTCTCGTGGAACCCGGGGTCGGAGAGCATGTGCAGCGCGGAGCGCACGTTGGCGCGCCAGCGCCACCACGGCATGTCGTTGAGCGGCATGCCGCCCATGGTGAAGGAGCGACGGCCGCGACGGGAAGAGTTCACCGAACCGGAGGCGGGGGTGGAGCCGGTGGAGCTGGTGGTGGACGTGGGACTGGACATCGTTCGATCGTACGTTCACCCACTGACAGCGCCCTTCCCGGGCCCGGCCCGCCCCCGGACCGCTCCCCGCCCGGCTCCGGCCCCGCCCTGATCACCGACGCCTGCAATTCACCTTGACGTCACCCAGCGTTGAAGCGGCCTCACTCCCGCGTTACCCATGGGGCGGAAGTGTGCATGCCCATGACCGGTAGGCGACTGACCTCACTCCTTGCGTACGTCTCGACAGCGGCGGCCGGAGCGTCGCTGCTCACCGGCTGTGGCGTTCTCCCTGGTGCCACGGGGGGCTCCAGGGAGCCCGTCACCGTGATGACCTGGGCGCCCGACCAGACCCGCGCCACCAATATGCCCGGAATGCCCGCCATGGCCCAGGCCTACGCCCGCTGGGTCAACGCCAACGGCGGCATCGACGGCCACGAACTGCGCGTCCTCACCTGCAACGAGCAGAACACCAACGCGGGCGCCTCCGCCTGCGCCCGCCGCGCCGTCCGTGAGGGCGCCGTGGCCGTCGTCGGCTCCTACAGCCAGAACGGGCGCGCCTTCATGGCCCCGCTGGAGGCCGCCGGCATCCCGTACATCGGCGGCTACGGCATCTCGGAGGACGAGTTCACCAGCCCGCTCTCCTATCCCGTCAACGGCGGACTGGCCTCCCTCGTCGCCGGCCACGGCATGCAGCTCGCCGCCAGCTGCCGCACGGTCTCCCTCGTCCGCCCCGACACCATCGCCGGTGACAGACTGCCGGACCTGCTGAACTCCGGCCTGCGCAAGGCCAGCCACCGCAGCGCCGTCGACATCCCGGCGGTCGAGGACGCCGCCGAGTACACCCAGCAGGCCAGCCGGGCCCGCAGCCGGGCCGCGGGGGAGGACGGCTGCGTCACCGCCGTCCTCGGCGAGCGCACCCAGACCTTCTTCGACTCCTTCCGGCGCCTTCCCGAACAGAAGGCCGGGAAGGGCAAGGGCGGCGACACCGTCCGGATCTCCTCCGTCCTCGGCAGCGTCGGCCAGCCGGTCATCGACCGCACCGGCGGCGCCGACAGCCCCTTCGAGGGCGCCTACGTCACCGGCTGGTACCCGGACGCCGACCACAGGGCCTGGGATCCCATGAAGAAGGTGATCAAGGAGCACGCCTTCGTCGACAACCGGGTCGACCCGGCGGACGCGGGCGTGCAGACGACCTGGATCGCCTACACCGTCCTGCGGCAGGTCATCGAGTCGCTGGACAGCGACCGGATCAGCGCCCTGCAGATCTCGCACGCCCTCGACCAGGGGGTGACGATCGACACCGGCGGCCTCACGCCCGACCTGCGCTGGCGGTACGACGATCTGCTCGGCGCCCCCGGCTTCCCCCGGATCGTCAATCACGACGTGACGTTCCAGGTGGTCCGCGACGGACGCCTCGTGGCCCAGAAGCCCGGCTTCGTGGACGTCGGCGAGACGGTCCTGACCGCACCCTGACGGGCAGGACGGGCGGCGGCCAGGACGGGCTGCGGCCGGGACCGGCCGAGACCGGCGGCAGCCGCGACCGGTGGTAGCCGGGACCGTCGGCACCACGCCCCGTGGCCCGGCCCCGCTCACAGCTGGGTCGGGCTGCGCTTCTCCAGTCCGTACTTCTCGGCGGTCGGGTTCCAGAGCGTGGCCGCCTCCCGCTTGGCGATGGTCGCCTCGCCGCTCTTCTTGTTCGCCTCGATCGTCTGAGGCGTCGACCGGGCCTTGCCGCCCTTGCAGACCTTCTTGTTCTTCGCCTGGTCCGCCCAGGCCGCGTAGTGGTCGTCGGCGGAGGCGGACGCCTGCCATGCCCGGGTGAGCGCCCCGGTCAGCGCCGTGCTGTTCGGCAGCTGGTCCACGGACAGGGACTGGAGCCGGGTCACCAGGCCCCGGCGCTGCTCGGCCGCGCCGCGCAGATCGGCCGCCGCCTGGTCCAGGTTCTTGCAGCTCTTGATCGCCTCGACCGAACGGATCACCGCGTCCCGGCTGTTGTTGCTGTCCGCGAGCAGCTTGTCGAGGGCCTTCGCCTGGGCCTCGGCGGGATCGGCCGGCTTCTCGCTCGCCCCGCCGGAGGGGGGCGCGGCCGAACTGGCGGCCACGTTCTGCCCGCCCTTGCCGGCCGTGTCGTCCTTCTCGTCCCCGCCGCTGAGCAGCGCCCCCGCCCCGAGCCCGACCACGGCGCACCCGGCGACCACGGCCGCGATCAGCACGAGCGGCGACTTCCGGCGCGGCGGCTCGGGCTCGTCGTCGTAGTACGCGTCCTGGAAGCCGCCGCCGTACTGCGGCGGCTGGGGCGGCTGGTGATGCTGCTGCGGCTGGTGGTGGTGTGGGGGCTGGGGCGGCTGCGGGTAGCCGTACCCCGGCCGTGGCGCCGCCGGGGGCGGGGAAGCCTGGGCCGGGGTGTCGCTGCGGAACAGGTTGTCGAAGTCGGCGAGCGGCGGGCGCTCCCCGTACCCCGGCTGCGGCCCCGGCGCCGGCTGCGGCGCGGACTGCGGGGCGGGAGACGGCTGCTGTACGGGCGCCATGTACTGGGTCGCCTGCGCGTCCGGGCCGCCGGTGACCGGCGGCAGGTACTGCGTGGACTGCGCGTCCGGAGCCTGCTGGGCTTGGGGAGCCTGCGGGGCCACCGGCGGCAGGTACTGCGTGGCCTGCGCGTCCGGAGCCTGCGGGCCCTGCGCGCCCTGGGCGCCCTGGTGGGCCTGGTGGGCCTGGTGGGCCTGGTGGGCCTGGTGGGCCTGGGGCGCCACCGGCGCCATGTACTGCGTCGGCTGGGCGTCCGGGCCCGGGTAGCCGTAACCGCCCTGGGCCGCCTGCGGATAGCCGTACCCGGGCTGCGCGGCCGGGGGCGCCGCCGGAGGCTGCGCCGGGACCGGCGGCAGGTACTGCGTCGCCTGGGCGTCCGAGGGGCCACCAGGGGTCACCTCAGGTGGGAGGGGCTGCGCGGCCGGATACTGCGGCTCCGGACCCTGTCCGCTGTGCGTCACCGGGACTCCTACTGATGGACCTACGGAACTACGGAATCGTCGGCTCACGCTACCGGGTGCGCCCCGTCCCCCGCACACGCGTCCGAGACTCGTGTGAGCCATGCCGCAGCCATGCCGCAGCCGCGCCGCTCAGGCGGCGTGCAGGTCCAGCCGCGCCTCGAACTCCCGCACCGCCGCCTCCCGCGCGTACGGCTCCAGGCGCTCCCGCAGATCGTCCAGGTACTCCGCGCCGCGCGAGGACCGCAGGGTGGCGAGGAGTTCGAGCGCGCGGGTGCCGGTGCGGCAGGCCTCCTCCACCTCGCGCTGCTGGATCTGCGCGGTGGCGAGCAGCGCCAGGCCGATCGCCCGCCGCCGTGCCCTGGTCTCGGGGTGCCCGGCGAGGGAGCGTTCGGCCGCGCGGGCCGCCTCCCGGGCCTGGCCGAGGTCGCGATGGCAGTGCGCCAGCTCGTCCGCGAGGTAGGCGTCGTCGAAGTGGGCGATCCACGCCGGGTCGTCGCCCGACTCGGGGTCGGCCCGCTCCAGGGCCTCCTCCGCGCGGCCCGCCACCCGGCCGAAGGCGTGCGCGTCGCCCAGCAGGGCGTGGCCGCGGGCCTCCGCCGCGAGGAACATCGCCTCGGCGCGCGGCGACACCTGCCCCCGCGCGCCCTCCTGCGCCGCCCGCGCCAGCTGGGCGATCTCCCTGGGGTTGCCGAGCTGCGCCGCCAGGTGGCTCATCGACGCGGCCAGCACATAGCCCCCGTACGCCCGGTCGCCCGCGGCCTGCGCGAGCCGCAGCGCCTGGATGTAGTAGCGCTGTGCCAGGCCCGGCTGGCCCGTGTCGACGGCCATGTACCCGGCGAGCTCGGTGAGTCGGGCGGTGGCCGCGAACAAGTCCCGTCCCACCGCCTCCCGGTAGGAGCCGGAGAGCATCCCCGACACCACGCTGTTGAGGTAGTGGACCACCACCGGCCGTACGTGTCCGCTGCCGTACTGCCGGTCCAGGTCGACCAGGGCGGCCGTCATCGCCCGTACCGCCTCGACGTCCGAGGGACCGACCCGCGCCCCGGCCGCCCGCGCCACCTGCGGGTCCGCGCCGCTGATCAGCCAGTCGCGGCTGGGCTCGACCAGCGCGGAGGCGGCGACGGTCGAGCCGGAGAGGAAGTCCCGCCGGCCGACGTCGCTGCGCCACAGCTCGCAGACCTGCTCGATCGCCCCGAGCACGGTGGGGGCGAACTGGAGCCCCACGCCCGAGGCGAGGTTGCGGCCGTTGGCCATGCCGACCTCGTCGATGGTGACCGTGCGGCCGAGCTTGCGGCCGAGGGCCTCGGCGATGATGCCGGGCGCCCGTCCGCGCGGCTGCTGGCCGCGCAGCCAGCGCGCCACCGACGTCTTGTCGTAGCGCAGGTCGAGGCCGCGCTCCGCGCCCACCATGTTGACCCGGCGGGCGAGGCCGGCGTTGGAACACCCCGCCTCCTGGATGAGCGCCTGCAGGCGTTCGTTGGGCTGGCGGGCGACGAGTGGTCTGGCTGCCATGATGACTACCCCCTGTGGCCGGCAAGAGTGATCGACTGGCTGATCACTGCCCGGCGAATATCCGGTCAATGCAGATGTGAACACGCGAAACCGGACACGTCGGCCACGAAGCCCCTGGGGCCTTCACCACCGACGCCCCCCACCCTGGGTACCCGCCCGCCGCTCCCCGGCCCCACGCGCGCCCCCGCCCGTGCACCCGTGCGCCCCGCATGCAGGATCGATGCGCCACCCCACTCTCGGCCGGGCCCGTAACCCCAGGTGACGGCGGCAGTTGAGTTCGACGTGGAAGAGACCATCGGAGTCACGGAAGCCGCACAGATCCCCAAGCAGCGAGGCGAGCTGCTGCTGGACAGCGCCGTGCGGTACGCGGAAGAGCGGCACTGGGACGTGGTCCCCGGGACCTGGCTGGAGGCGGTCGAGGGCAAGGAGCGCTGCTCCTGCGGCGCGGAGGCGTGCCCGATGCCCGGCGCCCACCCGGCGAGGCCGGACTGGTCGACCCAGGCGACGGGCAGCGCCGTCGGGGCCCGGCGGATGTGGTCGAAGACGCCGAAGGCGTCGATCCTGCTGCCGACCGGCCGTACCTTCGACGCGATCGAGGTCCCCGAGTCCGCCGGTTTCCTCGCCCTGGCCCGTATGGAGCGCATGGAGCTGACGCTCGGCCCGGTGACCTGCACGCCGGACCGCCGGATGTTCTTCTTCGTGCTGCCCGGCGCGGCCGCGAAGGTGCCGGACCTGGTGCGCAAGCTGGGCTGGGTGCCCACCTCCATCGACCTGGTCACGCGCGGCGAGGGCTTCTACGTGGCGGCGCCGCCCACCCGGGTCGGCGGTTTCGGCGCGGTGCAGTGGGCCCGTAAGCCCACGCCGGCGAACCGCTGGCTGCCGGACGCGGAGGAGCTGATCAGCCCGCTGGCGTACGCGTGCGGGCGGGAGGCGGCCGACGCGCGCAGCCGGCGGGCGTAGGGACGGCGGGCGTACGGACGGGGGCGTAAGGAACGGCGGGCCCCGCGGGGGTCTTTGGCCATGTGGCCGGAAAGACGCCCACCCGTAAGGTGGTTCCCGACTGTACGGGGACAACCGAAGGGTTGACGGAACATGATGCCTGACCAGGCATTCGACGGAGGGTCCGAAGCGGCGGGCGGTGCACCGGGATCCGGTGCGGTGCCCGCCGTTCATGTCGAGGGGCTGTGGAAGCGCTTCGGGCAGCAGATCGCGGTGAACGGGGTCGACCTGGTCCTGCCCGCGGGCCGGTTCATCGGGCTCGTCGGGCCCAACGGTGCCGGCAAGACCACCACGCTGTCGATGATCACGGGCCTGCTGCGGCCCGACGCGGGCCGCATCCGGGTGGCCGGACATGACGTCTGGGCCGATCCCGAGTCCGTGGCGCAGGTGAAGGCCAGGATCGGCATCCTGCCGGAGGGCCTGCGGCTCTTCGAGCGGCTGTCGGGCCGCGAACTCCTCGCGTACACCGGGCGGCTGCGGGGACTGCCCGGCGCGGAGGTCGACAAGCGCGCGACGCAGCTGCTCGACGTGCTCGACCTCGCGGGCTCGCAGCACAAGCTGGTGGTGGACTACTCGACCGGCATGCGCAAGAAGATCGGCCTTGCCGCGGCCCTGCTGCACAATCCGGAAGTCCTGTTCCTCGACGAGCCGTTCGAGGGCGTCGACCCGGTGTCCGCGCAGACCATCCGCGGGGTCCTGGAGCGGTACACGGGCTCGGGCGCCACCGTGGTGTTCTCCAGCCACGTCATGGAGCTGGTGGAGTCGCTGTGCGACTGGGTGGCCGTGATGGCCGCCGGGCAGATCCGCGCGCAGGGCCCGCTGGAGCAGGTGCGGGGCGCGGCGCCGTCGCTGCAGGCCGCGTTCCTGGAGCTGGTCGGCGCGCACGGGCGGGACGACGCCGGAGACTCCCTCGACTGGCTGGGCGGTCCGGCCCGATGAGCACCACCAGCACCGCCTCGGCCCCGGGGGCCACGCCGTCGGCCGGCCCGTCGCCTTCGGTCCCGTCGCTGACCGGCGTCTTCGTCCGGCTCAAGCTGTCGCTCCTGAAGAACGGCCTGAAGCAGTCGGGCGGCCGGACCGCCGCCTACGTCTCCTCGATCGTCGTCGCCGCGGTCTTCGCCGCCTTCCTGGTGCTCGGCGCGGTCCTGCTGCGCGGTGACGACGACGCGGCCGTCGTCACCGTCCTGCTCACCGGGGTCCTCGCCCTGTCCTGGGCGTTCATGCCGCTGTTCGTGCCGGGCGGTGACGAAACCCTCGACCCGTCGCGGCTCGTCATGCTTCCGCTGCGGCCCCGGCCGCTGGTCCGGGCGCTGCTCGTGGCCTCGCTGGTCGGCATCGGCCCGGCGTTCACGCTGTGCGTCACGGTCGGCGCGGCCCTCACGCTGGCCCGGGGAGCGGCGGGGATCGTCGTCGCCGTCCTCGCCGTACCGCTGGTCGTCCTGGTGTGCGTGGCGCTCTCGCGGGCGGTCGCCGCCGCGAACGTACGGCTCCTCACCTCACGCAAGGGCCGGGACCTGGCCGTGCTGTCCGGCCTGGTCATCGCGGTCGGCGTCCAGGTGGTCAACTTCGGTGCCCAGCGGCTCAGCCAGGCCGGGGGGCTCGCGACGCTCGAACCGGCGGCGGAGGTCGTGGCCTGGCTGCCGCCGGCCTCGGCGGTGTCCGCGATCGACGCGGCGGGCGACGGCGACCACCTGGTCGCCGCGGCCAGGCTGCTGATCTCGGCGCTCGCCCTGGTGGCGCTCGTCTCCTGGTGGCGGCGGTCGCTGGTCCGGCTGATGGTGGAGCCGGACGGCTCGACGATCGGCGCGGCGTCCGGCGGGGCCAAGGAGAAGGCCGCCACCACGGGGCTGCTCGGCCGGATCCTGCCGGGCGGGCGCACGGGCGCGGTGATGGACCGCACCCTGCGCTACATCTGGCGCGACCCGAAGACGAAGGCGGCGTGGGTCTCCTCCCTCGCCGTCGGTGCGATCGTCCCGCTGTTCAACGCCCTACAGGGCACCGGCTCGGTGTACTTCGCCTGTTTCGCCTCGGGCATGCTCGGCATCCAGATGTACAACCAGTTCGGCCAGGACACCTCCGCCTTCTGGATGGTGGCGCAGACCCTCTCGACGACGGCCGACGCCTACGCCGAACTGCGGGCCCGTGCCTACGCCCTGCTGGCCGTGACCGTGCCGTACACCGCCCTGGTGACGACGGTGACGGCGGGCGTCCTCGGTGACTGGAGCCGGCTGCCGGAGGCGCTGGGCGTGGCGTTCGCCCTGCTCGGCGCGATGATGGCGACGGGCGCGGTGGCCTCGGCGAACTACCCGTACTCGATCCCGCAGGACGGCGCCTTCAAGAACGTGGCGCCGGGCCAGGGCGGTCTGGCCTGGATCTCCATCTTCGGCGGCATGCTCGCCGCGGCCCTGCTGTGCGCCCCGGTCATCGTCACGACGGTCCTGCTCCACCTGTGGGCGGGCGAGCTGCTGTGGATCGTGCTGCCGATCGGCACGCTGTACGGCGCGCTGGTCGCCTGGGGCGGTCTGCGGCTGGCGGCGCCGCGGGTGGCGCGGCGGCTCCCGGAGATCCTGGCGGCGGTGAGCAAGGGGTAGGTCCGTACGGGCGCCGGCCGGGGCGTCGGGGCCGGATCGGTGGCTGCCTTCCGGCCGATCGACGGCGTCCTGAAATCCTCCAATTCCGAACATTCCGTGCGGCATTGCAGGTCAGAGGGTCGTTCCGACGTGAACGACCGGTGCCGCGGCGGTACGTCGGGGTGACGCGGCGGGCGGCGCACCCCGCCTCAACTGCCCGAACGACCGGTCGGTCCCGACCGATGCGTACACACGGCCGGAAATTTGCGACGGATGTGCGATCACCCTGAGCGTCGACAAGACTCCGTTCCGCATCCGTACCCGTAGCCACAAGCGAAAGGGACTTACCGTGCGTTACTTCCGTGCCGTGGGCGCCACCGCGCTCGCCACCGCCACCGGCCTCACCCTCCTCGGCACCGCCATAGCCGGCGGCACCGCCGAGGCCGCCCCCACGAGCCTCTACGCGCCGTCGGCGCTCGTCCTCACCGTCGGCGAGGGCGAGAGCGCCGAGACGGCCACCGTCCTGCGCGCGGTCACCCTGACCTGCGCCCCGACGCCCGGCGGCACCCACCCGGACCCGGTCGCCGCATGCGCCGAACTGGCGGATGCCGACGGCGACTTCGGGCGCCTGACGGCCCTGGCGGCCGACCGGCCCTGTACCCGCGAGTGGGACCCGGTCACGGTCACCGGGGACGGCGTCTGGCAGGGCCGGCGGGTGAGCTGGCAGGCCACCTACGGCAACCCGTGCGAACTGCGGGCCCGTACGGCGGAGAGCGCGACCCTCGGGTTCTGACCGCGCCCGACCGGAGCGCCGTCCGGCCCCCGCCGCTCCCGGTCCGCGGCTGCCCGGCCCCCGCCGCTCCCGGTCCGCGGCTGCCCGGCCCCCGCCGCCCCGGGGCCGCGGCCACCCGGCCCCCGCCGCCCCGGGGCCTCGCTCCGTCGTCAGGAGCAGAAGTAGCCGCCGACGGACTTGTCGGCTCCCGCGTGGAGGTCCACCGCGTTGACGGTCCACGCGGTGTAGCAGCGGTGGATCTGCGTCGGGGTGAAGGTGAACTGGAAGCCGTGGGCGTCCCCGTAGCCCGGGTGCGCCGCGCCGACGTCCGTACGGGTCAGGTTGGCCGGGTACGGGCCGTAGGTGTTGCCGTCGCTGTACTGGACGTACACCTGGGTGGACTGGGTGGTGTCCGGGTCCAGGGCCCAGCCCCACATCGTGACCGAGTTGCCGTCGATCCGGTAGCCGTCGAGGTTGCCGATGGGGTCGTGGTTCACCGAGATCGAGCAGCCGAGGGCGGTGTTCGTGCCGTAGCCGGTGTTGAGGGCGGTGGCGCAGACCTGGCCCGTGGCGGTGGGGACGCCGACGAACCCGGAGAAGCCGCCGCCGGACTGGTTGGCGTCCAGCGTGGCCACCCACGTACCGCCCACGGTGATCTTCACGCGGACCGGTCCGGTGCCGTCGGGGTCGGTGGCCCAGCCGGAGACGTTGATGCCGCCGGGGGCCCGGGTCGCCGAGTTCAGCTTGCCCTGGGGGTCGTAGTCGACCGGCGGGTCCTCGACGCCGCCGCCGTCGCACCACGCGGGCGGCTCCGGTCCGTCACAGATGCTCTGGGCGTGGGCGGTCGGGGCGGCGAAGAGGCCGGCCCCGAGCGCCAGGGCGGCGGTCACGGTGGCCAGCCGGGAACGTATCGACATGCCGGTGTCCTTAACTGAGAGAGCGTCTCATGGCGCCTTCAGCGTGGCAGTCGGCGAGCCCGGGGCCCATCCCAGAAATCTGGGGTCTTTCGCTCGGCGGTCGGCGGCCGGACGGGGTGCTCGACGCCCGCTCCGGCCCGAGCGGCGACGCGGGGGCGTCAGGAGGTGAGGACGCCGTTCAGGAAGGGCTCGACCGCCTCGCGCCAGGCGTCGGCGTGCTCGTAGTGCAGGAGGTGGCCCGCGTCGGGGATCTCCGCGTAGGCACCGCGCGGGAGGACGCGGACCATCTCCTGGGCCTCGGCGCGGCCGAGTTCGCCGTCGAGGCCGCGGACGACGAGGGTGGGGCAGCGGACCTGGGCCAGGGAGTCCCAGTGGGCGTCGTGGACCCAGGTCGCGCGGGAGGCGAGCATCTGGGCGGGGTCGAAGACGGGCCGCCAGCCGTCGGGGTGCTCGGTCATCACCTCGGCGAAGAAGGCGCCGCGGGCCGGGCGGGGGCCCTCCACCCAGGGGTCCTCCTCGCCGAACCACCGGCGGACGGCGTCGAGCGAGGCGAAGGGCACGGGCCAGCGGCGGAACCAGTCCTGCCACTCCCGCTGGGACGCGGCCCCGAGCGCGGAGGCCCGCATGTCGCAGATGACGAGGGCGCGCACGAGGTCGGGCCGCTCGGCGGCGAGCTGCCAGGCGGTGAGCGCGCCCATCGAGTGCCCGACCAGGGTGACGGGGCCGAGGCCGAGCCGCTCGACGACGGCGGCCGCGTCGGCGACGTACGCCTCGCGCGTGAAGGGCCCGCCCGCCGGCTTCTCGCTGTGGCCGTGGCCGCGCTGGTCGAGGGCGATCGTACGGTGCCGGGCGGCGAGCCAGCGGGCCGTGGGCTCCCAGTGGGAGGCCCTGCCCATCAGGCCGTGGAGGAGCAGGACGCCCGAGCCGCTCTGCGGCGCGGTCTGTTCCGTGTAGTCCCAGGCCGCCAGGCGTACGCCGTCGGCCCCCGTGACGTCGAGTCGTCGCACCATGATGCTCGGCACCCCCTCTTTCCCATGGCCCCGGGAATGAACCCGTGGAGCTGCGCCAGACTATCGAACCTGTATTCGAAAATGCGCTTCTGCCGCTCAACACCCCACGTTCGAGTGACAGCGCTCAAGGATTGACGGCCGCGGCCGAGGGGAGATCTTCAACGGGAGGCGGACCGCTCGGGGAAATCGGTCCGAGGGGAATGACCCTGGGAGCTCGGGGCTCCGGGTCAGCACAGGGGAGGACGGACCCCGGCGCCTCAGGGCGCCGGGGTTCACCGTTGTCGTACGAAGGACGACCCTCATCCCACCAGCGTGGCACGGGAAGGGCCGTGGGCGTGGCGATTCCGCCGTAAAACGGGCCCGGCGGTGAGACGGGCCCCGCCGGAAAGCGGGTCGGCCGTACGACGGGCCCCGCCGGAAAGCGGGTCGGCCGTACGACGGGCCCCGCCGGAAAGCGGGACCGCCGCGAGACGGAGCCCGCCGGAAAGCGGGACCCGGCTCAACCGCCCGACCGGGCGGCGGACGCTAGCGCTTGGCGACGAAGACGTGCGCCGCGACCTCGGCGTCCAGCTCGGCCGCCTCGCCGCTGCTGCCCACCAGGACACCGCCCGGGGACTCCGTCACCGACACCACGGAGCCGGGCTGCACGCCCGCGCGCCGCAGCGTGTACATCAGCTGGGCGTCCGTCTGGATCGGCTCGCCGATACGGCGGACGATCACCGTCTTGCCCTCGCCACCCGCGTCCAGGTCGGCCAGCGAGACCATCGAGTCGTCCAGGAACGACTCGGCCTCGGCCTTCTCGCCCAGCTCCTCCAGGCCCGGGATCGGATTGCCGTACGGCGACTCCGTCGGGTGACGCAGCAGCTCCAGGACCCGGCGCTCCACGGCCTCGCTCATCACGTGCTCCCAGCGGCACGCCTCCGCGTGGACCTGCTCCCACTCCAGGCCGATCACGTCGACGAGCAGGCACTCGGCGAGCCGGTGCTTGCGCATCACGCGGGTGGCCAGGCGGCGGCCCTCGTCCGTGAGCTCCAGGTGGCGGTCGCTCGCGACGGCCACCAGGCCGTCGCGCTCCATGCGGGCCACCGTCTGGCTGACGGTCGGACCGCTCTGGTCCAGCCGCTCGGCGATACGGGCGCGCATGGGGACAACACCTTCCTCCTCAAGCTCAAGGATGGTGCGGAGATACATCTCCGTGGTGTCGATCAGTCCGGACATACGTGCCCCTCGATGAGTCGTGCGCTGGCCCTGCACCAATTCTGACGCATCGCACCGACAACCGGGGCGTGCCGGGGGGAAGCGGGCGGGACGGTATTGACAGAGCAATGGTCCAGACCGCACCGTGATCGGCGACCACGACGAGAAGGAGCCGCCGCCATGGGCGAGAGCAAGCTGGCCGGACAGTTCTTCGACGCCGCCATCGGGCTGCTCCAGAAGGTGCGGGACGAGGACGCGGCGGACATCGCGGCCGCCGGCACCGCCATCGCCGAGGCCGTCGCCGCGGGCGGCCGGCTCTTCGCGTTCGGCGCGGGCCACTCGTCGCTCGCCGCACAGGACGTCGTGTACCGGGCGGGCGGCCTCGCGCTGATGAACCTGCTGGCCGTCCCCGGGGTCGTCGGGGTCGACGTCATGCCCGCCACCCTCGGCTCCGCCCTCGAACGGGTCGACGGCCTGGCCGGCGCGGTCCTGGACTCCTCCCCCGCCCGCTCCGGCGACGTCCTGATCGTCATCTCGCTGTCCGGGCGCAACGCCCTGCCGGTCGAGATGGCGATGAACGCGCGCGCCCTCGGCCTCACCGTGATCGGGGTGACCTCGGTGGCGTACGCGACGGAGACCAGGTCCCGGCACGTCTCGGGCACGTATCTGAAGGACCACTGCGACATCGTCCTCGACTCCAAGATCGCCGTCGGTGACGCCGAACTCACCCACGAGGGCATCGAGGCCCCCTTCGCCCCCGCCTCCACGGTCGTCACCAGCGCCCTGATGCAGGCCACGATGGCCGCGGCGGCCGAGGAGATGGTCCGCCTCGGCGTCGAGCCGCCGCTGCTGCGGTCGGGGAACGTGGACGGCGGGCACGAGTGGAACGGGCGGGTGATGGCGGAGTACCGGGACCGCATCTTCTTCCGCCACTGAGGGGCGCGCCCCCGGGCATCCGGCCACCGGGGCCGGAAACGGACGCGGGGGCCGCGGCGACTTCTCGCCGCGGCCCCCGTGTTCTTCTGTCGTTTCTCTGTCAGGTCCTACGAGGCGTAGTAGCCGGCGACATCCGCCAGCAGGTCCACGGACCCCGCGTGGTTGTAGAAGCTCACCTTGCCGTTCACGACCGGGACGACGACCAGGTTGGGGATGGTCGTCCCGGCGGTGAAGTTGAGGTTCGACGTCGCCGGGCGCGGGGCGCCGTCCGGGAAGACCGAGACGTAGCCGGTCGCCGTCGGGGCGACGGCCGTCACGTTCATCACGACCGCCGTCACGCCGGTGGCCGGGATGCCGGAGTTGCCCGCGATCTGGAGGGTGACGGTCTTGCCGGGTCCGACCTTGCCCTGGGGTACGCCCAGACCCGCGATCGTGTTCATGAGGCGGGTCGGCGCCATCGGCTTGAACGAGGAGCCGGTGCTGTCCGTGGTGAAGTAGCCGGCCACGTCGGCAAGCAGGTCAACCGAGCCGGAGTGGTTGTAGAAGCTCACCTTCCCGTCGGCCGACACGGGCACGATCACCATGTTGGGGATGGTCGTGCCGGCGGTGAAGTTGAGGTTCGACGTCGCCGGGCGGGCGGTGCCCGCCGGGAAGACCGACACGTAGCCGGTGGCCGTAGGCGCCACCGCCGTCACGTTCATCGCGACCGCCGTGACTCCGCCGGCCGGGATGCCGGACTGGCCGGTCACCTGGAGGGTGACCGTCTTGCCCGGCCCCACCTTCGCCTTCGGGACGCCCTGCCCCGCGAGGGTGTTCATCACGCGGATAGGGCCGAGGGCCTTGTACGTGGCTCCCGCGCCGTCGCCGAAGTAATAGCCGGAGACGTCCGCGAGCAGGTCCACCGCCCCGCTGTGGTTGTAGAAACTCACCTTGCCGTCCGCCGACACCGGGACGACCACCAGGTTCGGGATGGTCTGGCCCGCCTTGAAGTTGAGGTTCGACGTCGTCGGACGGGTCGTCCCCGCCGGGAAGACCGACACATAGCCCGCTGCCGTCGGCGCCACCGCCGTCACGTTCATCACCACAGCCGAGACGCCGGTCGCCGGGAGGCCCGGTCTGCCCGCCACCTGGAGGGTGACCGTCTCGCCCTTGCCCACCTTGCCCTGGAGAACCCCCAGACCGGCCATCGTGCTCATCACACGGGTCGGGGCGATCGCCTTGTACGTGTTGACTTCTGCGGAGGGAGTCACCGAGAACGTCCCTCTCCACTTCACACCGAGCCGCGTGGAGAGGGCCGCCGACCAGGTGCCGACAGGAGCGCGTCGCACATCCACCGTCGCCGTCAGCGTCGTGGCGTCCGGCGAAACCGAGACCGTGGTGGCTGTCAGCGGCGCCGGGCCTTCGGACAGGCTGATGCGGTCCTTGAGCGTCAGCGACGTGCCCTTCACGGTGACGGTCGCCACGCTGCCGGCAGGGGTGGTGATCGGAGAGACCGATCCGACCTTCACCGGCACCAGGCCACACGTGTAGGACAGGCACTTCAGCGTGGTGTCGTACGTGGTCTTCGACGCGGTTCCCGGCAGGCCGAGGACCAATGTGCTCGGCGAAGGCCGCTGTATGCCCCCTTCGTACAGAGAACACGAGTAGTGAGTGCCGGAACCAGTGCAACGGTTGTCATGCCCGGCGTCGTACAGCATGGGCACCGGCCCGGCCGGCCCCCCAGCGGTGTCAACGGTGGCGACGTCGAACCGGTCCAGGTTCGACGTCGGAAGCGTCGCGCAGGAGGTCGCGTGCGCTTCGTCCAGCGTGCCCGTGACAGGGCCATAGCCGAAGACGACGTTCTGCACCTGCGTGCACTCGGGCGCCGGGCCGGCGGGCGTGGCGATGCGTACGGCGTCCATGCGATACGAGCCCGAGGACTTCCTGAACCAGGGGACATGGACGATCACCTGGTGGGCGACTCCCGTGATCGTGCACGCCGGGCCGTCCGTGCAGGTATTTCGCTCCCCGCCGGGTCCGTAGACGTCAGCCCACGCGTTGCCGAGGGTGTCGCGCACGCGCAACAGGAGGACATCTCCGGCGTCGGCCGTGGTCACCTGTCGGCACACGAGCTCACCCGGAGCGCTGAGGGGACCGCCCGTGGAAGGGCCGCCGACCGCGGCCGCGGGGGTGGGCGTACAGCCCTTCGCCGTGGCTGTGACATCACGGCGGGACAGGTCACCGGTCCATTCGGCGGCCCTTCCGAGAACCAGAACCGTGTGGGCGGCTCCGGGGGTCAGACCACAGGAGGCCCAGGTCTCCTGCAGGTACGTGGTCGCACAGACCTCTCTGCCCGACCGGTCCACGACCGCCACCTGCGCCAGAGCCTTACTGCTCGCCCCCTTGAGCTGGACGATCTCACGCACCGAATGGTCCGCCGCCGGGATGGAGTAGCAGTGGAAGTAGGCGTCCGCACTGCCGGTGACCTGGACGCTCGGAGGCGAAGCCGTGAAGTCTCCCGCCGGCAGGACGGGGCAGTCGTTGTCCGCGTCGGTGCGCTGAAGTGCCAAGCGGTAGGTGCCCGTGAACGCCTTCGAGTCTGGGGCCGCTGAAACGAGAAGGCGATGCGGGGCAGGACCGGTGAGCTCGCAGGAGAAGCGGCTGCACGTCACGCGCGCCCCCGCACCGTCCACAACCTCGAACGTGGCGTGTGGCCAATAGGCTCCGATCGGCACCAGTGCCGCCACGCGGGATCCGGCAGGCAGGGGAAGCGCCAGGCAGTCGGTCTCACCCAACTGCCCGAGCGTGCCCACCATCGTGCCGAGCGGAGGGACCTCGCAGTTCTGCGTGGCGGAACGGTCCAGGACGAGGGTCTGCCCCGTCGTCAGCACGGTGTACGTGCTCCCGCCGGTCAGCGCGCAGGAGGCGAAGGGAGTGCAGACCGTCCGGCCGTCCGCGTCGTACACCTGGAGTCGAGTGCGCTCCGAGGTGGCCGCGTCGAAGCGGTACACGTCGTACGGGCCGGTGACGGTGGCAATAAAGGTCCTGCACTCGGACGCCAGGGGCGACTCCGGTCCGGATCCGTACGGGGTGACTGAGATCGTCGCGCAGCCCGCCGGGTCGGACAGACGGCGGACCTTCAGGGTGTAGGAGGCAGGGAAGGCGTCGTCGACATCACTGAAGCGGCCGAGAACCCGGTAGGGGCCGTCACCGGTCAGCACGCACCCGTCGCCCTTGTCCGCCGGCCGGTCGCACGCGGGGGCTCCGGTCTCGTCGGCGATCCAGGAGGAAGCCTGCTTGCCGGTGACCGCCATGCGGAGGTCGACGGTGATGCGGTCACCCGACCGGCCCGGGAAGGGATGGCAGATGAGGTCCAGTCGGCTCGCCACCGTACCTGTCCCGAGCTCCTGGTCCCAGGACACACCGGTCTCCGGCAGGCAGCCGGTCGTGTCGGAGAGCGGCGTGACGGCGGCGGACACATCGCGGGTGGGATAGCTCTCGGGATTGTCGATCCGCAGCGTGTACGTGCCCCCGCTCGGCAGGTCGCACACGCGGGGGAGCGCGCACTCCAGCGGCGTCGTCCCCTCGTAGAACCAGACTGAGACTCCGCTCGCGTCCACCGCCGCGTAGTGCCGGCCGGGTCGGTCGACGGTGAGGACGAAGCACGCGGTGCCGCCGGGCTCCAGCGATGCCTTGCCGACCGCCGCCCCCGGATCACCGAACGAGGCGAGTGCCAGCGGCGCACAGGTCCCGGCTGCCGGAGCGGCGGGCGCCTCGCTCGTGGGAGTGGCGGGGGCGGCGGCCTCCTCTGTGGCTGCGGGCTTCTCGAAGGCCTCCGGTTCGGACTCGGACGCCGGAGCGGTGGACGCTTCGGCCGCCTGGGCCGGTGCCGTGGTGAACACCGGAAGCAGCAGGGAGAGCACGAGCGTGAGTGTGGCGAGCAGAGCGGTGTACGGCGCGGGTCTCGGCGCCGTACCCGACGGTTGTTGCATTCCCGGTCCCCCCAGGAGCGGTGGTGGTCGCGATCGTCGTCGCGGAGTTCGCCGCATGATCGCACAGGTGACCGACAGCGGTCCCGGCGGATTCAGCCCCCGCTACTGCGCCCCCTCCAGCGCCGCCGCCACCCTCCCCGCCACCGTCTCCGCGTACTCCGCGTCCTCCCGCTCGAACGCCGGCCGGGACGGGGAGCGGAGGAAGGTGGCGATGCCGACCGTGCGGGCGCGGGTGCGCAGGGGGACGCAGAGGGCGTGGGCCGTGTCGGCGGGCCAGAGGCGGTCGGCGGCCCAGCGCGGGGTGTGGGGGGCGGCGCTGGTGCGGGTGGGGCCCTGGCGGGCGAGGGACTGGAGGGCGGGGTGGGTCGGGGCGTAGCGCAGCGGGATGCCGCCGGCGGCGACGGGGGCGACCGGCCCGGGGGCGCCGCCGGGGCTCGCGAGGGCCCGGACCAGGCGGTCGCCGGGGGCGGTGCGGTCGACCAGGACGTGGTCGGCGAAGCCGGCCAGGGCGAAGTCCAGCAGGACGGCGGCGGCCCGGAGGGGGTCCTCGCACTCGGCGGCGGCCACGCTCGCGCGGTGCAGCTGGCTCCAGCGGAACCGCAGCCGGTCGGCGTCCTGTTCGGCGAGGCGGGCCTCGGTGACGTCCTGGAAGAGCCAGCCGACGCCCAGCGGGACCGGCTCGGGCTCCTCGGCGAGCGGGGAGGCCAGCCGGACGAAGCCGCACCGCCAGCAGCGGCGGCGCTCGCCGCGGGCGCCGCGCAGGGTCACCCAGACGTCGGCCGGAGCGGGCGGCGAGCCCGCGGCCAGGACGTGCCGCAGGGCGCCCTCGAGCTCTTCCACGCCCTGGGTGACGAGTTCGCCGAGGGGGCGGCCGAGCAGCGAGCCGCGGGAGGTGCCGAGGGCGCGGGCGGCGTAGCCGTTGACGACGGCGGGGCGCAGGTCGACGTCGACGAGGATCACGCCCCAGGCGGCGTCCGCGAGCAGCGCCTCGCTCAGTCCGAGGGACCGCTCCAGGTCGATCTGGACGTGCACCTCGCTGAACGCGCAGTACACCCCGGCCGGTTGTCCGTCGGCGCCGCGCACGCCCGCGGTCTGGGTGCGGACGAGGATCCGTCCGCCGTCCTTGCGCAGCAGCGGGAACTCGTGGACCTGGCGGCCGGGCACGGCCATCGCGCGCAGCAGCCGCTCCAGGATCTCCTCGGCGTCGGCGCTGCGGGCCGCCCAGCCGTCGAAGCCGCGCCGCCCGACGGCCTCGCGCGCGCTCCAGCCGAGGATCCGCTCGGCCTCCCGGTTCCAGTGGGTGACGGTCCCGGACGCGTCCAGCGCGCAGAGCGCCGCGTCCATGCCGTCCAGCAGGGCGGCGAGCAGATCGGCCCCGGGAACCCCGGGAACCCTCGCCGTGTCGGCCGTGTCACTCGCAGAGCCACTCATGCGGGCACCCCCCGGGCCTCATTCAACTGGAACGTGACCCAGGACACAGCCTTTTCAGCGAAACCGATACGCGGTGGATACGAGGGGGACACACACGGACGGCGAGGTGACGCGGAGGTGGCGGACCGGGCCCCCGGGCCTCAGTCGTGGAGGCGGAGTGGCGGCCCGGCGCCCGGCCTCAGTCGTGGACGCGGACGATGCCGCGCTCCGCGAACGGCGCGTAGTACTCGGTGAACAGCTTGCCCACCAGCTCGCCCCGGCTGGACACGCCGACCTTCTCGAAGATGCCCTTGATGTAGTCGCGGACGGTGTGCGGCGACAGGTGGAGCTGCTCGGCGATCTTCCCGGTGGGCAGCCCGCGCGCGATGCACTGGGTCACCTCGGTCTCCCGGTCGGTCAGTTCGAAGGCGTCCACGATCAGCGGCACGATCTCGGAGGTCTTCGCCGGCTCGATCACCACGGCCGACGGGCCGAGGCCGCCGTCCGCCTCCCGCAGGCAGGAGGCGTGGCACACCAGCCAGTGGCCGCTGCGGGTGCGCACCCGGACGCGCGCGTGGCCGCGGTCGCGGTCCTGGGAGATGGCGCGGGCCTTGAGCGCGGTGGCCTGCACCCAGGCGGGCACGCGGAGTCCCGCGGTGGTGACGGCGGGCCCGTCGGGCAGGTCGGCGAGGTGGGCGCGGGCGTCGTCGTTGGCGGACAGCAGGGCGCCGGAGGCGTCGAAGAGGAGCAGGCCCGGTCCGTGCCGCCCGTCGGGCAGGGGCTGCGGGGCGGTGCCGGCGAAGGAGCGCAGCCGGCGGGCGAGCGGGGTGACCAAACCCTCGATCAGCTTGGTCTCGGCGGCGCCGAACGCGGGCCGGCCGTGGGCGCGGAAGAGGCTGATGTGACCGTGCGGACGGCCGCCGACGCGCAGCACGGCCCGTAACTCGTCCTGGAGACCTCGGGGTTTCATGAAGGAGTGGTAGAGGCTGCTGCGGGCCGGCAGGTCGCCGGTGGCCTCGCGCAGTCCGGCGACCGGCACCTTGGCCTGGGCGAGGTCGCGGAAGAGGTTGACGTTCTCGGTGAAGAGCTCGGTCTCCCAGTAGACGGCGCAGCCGTGCTCGTCGAGGTTCTCGGCGCGGATGGGGGCGGCCATCATGCCGGTCTCCGGGTCCGTGACGCGCCAGACGGCGGCGTCGTACGGGATGAGCCGGCGCACGTGGTGGGACGCCTCGGCGAACATGCCGAGGGCGTCGCCGCTCTTCGCGGCCCGCGCGAGCAGTTCGGCACGGCCGATCTCGATTCGGGAAACACGGTCACTGGTCACCCCTTGATCCTGACAGTCCGCGGGCGGAGCGCCAACCCCTCACTTGAGGGGTGTGGAAAAAGGGCCGAAGAACACGGTCGCTCGCGTCGTCCATTTGAAGAACGGAGCACCTCCTGCGCAACCCCCTCGAATGCGGGGATGAAACAGGACGCGGCGCGCGGGAGAATTCCGGAACTTCTCGGACGGCACTTTCCGGCAGGCGGTGGGGAACGCGTATGAGGGTGGGCATCATCGGCGCGGGCGCGATGGGCAGGGCGATGGCACGGCGGGCGGCGCTCGCCGGAGCGGTCGTCCTGCTCGCCGACCGCGGCGCCGGCCACGCCACCGGCCGGGCGCGGCGGGTGGCCCGGGAGGCGATGGCCGGAACGCCGGGGGTCGTGACGGCCGTGACGCCTCGCGCCGCGCTGCGGACGGGCCTGGTGATCCTCGCCCTGGACCGGGGCGAGTCCGTGGAGTTCGTGCGCCGTCACCGCCGTACGCTGACCGGAAAGGTGCTCGTCGAGGTGACCGTCCCGCGTGCCGAGCCGCACGGCACGCGGATGGGCGACCTGATGGCCGCCGCGCCGGGCGCCCGCTGGGTGAGGGCCTGTGCCGCCGGTGACGCCGAGTCGATCCACCGGGGACTGATCGACGGTCATCCCGTCGACGTGTTCGTGGCCGCCGACGACGTTCCGGCCAAGATTCGGGTGATCGAGCTCGCCGACCGGTCCGGTCTGCGTGCCCTCGACGCGGGACGGATCGACCGCGCGGGCGTTCTCGACGAATTGACATCTCTGGGTAGGGAAATCAGCCATCGACTGGCCACTCCGGAAGGCTGGGCAATAAAGTTGCTGCCCAGCTGGTGAGCGCCGGAACAGCACCTCGACCAATTCACCGGCCATCCGATCTCGGGGGAATCTTGGGGGAAGATCCATGACCAGAGAACCGGCTTTTCTCGCCCTGGGGGCCCTCGTCGTGCACGGTCCGCACGGCGAGGTGAAGCTCAGCGGAAACCGTCAGCGCATTCTGCTGACCATGCTGTTGCTGGAGGGCAACCGGGTGGTGGGCGTCGACCGGCTCATCCGTGCCATATGGGGCGATTCGCCACCCGCCACGGCCCGAAGCCAGATCCGTATCTGCGTGTCCTCGCTGCGCCGTCAGTTCGCGGCCGGCGACGTCCCCGCGACCATCGAGACCCACAAGACCGGCTACCGGCTGCGCGCCCCGGAGGCCACCATCGACCTGCACCGCTTCGGACAGCTCATATCCCGCGCCAGAGGCGGGGCGGCGGACCGTCCCGACCTGGAACTGGCGTCGCTCTACCGAGAGGCCCTCGCCCTGTGGCGGGGGCCTCTCGGCGAAGGGCTCGGCAGTCCGCTCCTGGACACCGTCGCCCTGAAGTACCACGAGGACTACCACTCCGCCCTGGAGGACTGCTACGAGCTGGAGCTCCGGCTCGGCTACCACCGCAGGGTCCTCGGCGAACTCACCCACCACGTCTCCGAGCACCCGTTCCGCGAGACGCTCATCGCCCAGCTGATGATCGCCCTCTACCGCTCGGGGCGGACGGCGGACGCCCTCGCCCTGTTCCGCGACACCCACCGCCGTTTCCGCGACGAGCTCGGCATCGCCCCCGGCGAACGGCTCCAGTCGATCGAGAGCCTGATCCTCGGCGCCACCGACCACGCCCACCAGCACGGCGACCGGCAGCCGCACGCCGACGAGACCCTTCTCTTCGGGCAGCCGGCCGCCGCCGGACCCACCCGCCACTGACCGGTCCTTCCCCCTCAGCTGAGGGGGGAGGCCGGGGCGGAGTCCCTCCTCCGCAGGGGATGGAGCGCCCCGCGCCGTACGGAAAGACTCGGAGGCGTTCCCAGGCACGGCACTCACAGGCCGTAGCGCCGTACGCAGAGAGAGGGGCCGTCCATGGCTCGCCAGCCTCAGTACTCCGTCATCCCGGACAGCGCGGTGGACCGGCTCGTCTCCGACGTCAAGGGCGAGGTCTTCCTTCCGGACGACCCGGGGTACGAGGCCGAGCTCGACGGATTCAACCGGATCGGCCGGCACCGGCCGGCGATCGTGGTGGGCGCGGTCACCGCCGAGGACGTCGCCGCCGCCGTCCGCCTCGCCGCCGAACTCCGGCTCCCCGTCGGCGTCCAGGCCACCGGCCACGGCATCGCGGCCCCCGCCGAGAACGCCGTCCTGGTCACCACGCACCGGATGAACGCGGTCGCCGTCGACCCGATCGCCCGGATCGCCCGCGTCGAAGCCGGCGCCCAGTGGCACCAGGTCATCGCCAGCGCCGCCTACCACGGCCTGGCGCCCCTCAACGGCTCCTCGCACCTGGTCGGCGTCGTCGGCTACACCCTCGGCGGCGGCCTCGGACCGCTCGGCCGGCTGTACGGCTACGCGGCCGACCACGTCACCCGCGTCCACCTCGTCACCGCCGACGGGGACCACCTCACCGTCACCCCCGACACCCACCCCGACCTCTTCTGGGCGCTGCGCGGCGGCAAGGGCAACTTCGGCATCGTCACCGCCCTGGAGTTCCGCCTGATGCCGGTCGCCCGCCTGTACGGAGGCGGGCTCTACTTCCCCGGCGCCGAAGCCCCGGCGGTGCTCGACGCCTGGCGGGAATGGATCGCGACCGTCCCCGAGACCCTGACCTCCTCGGTGGCCCTGCTCCGGCTGCCCGGCCTGCACCAGGTGCCGGGCCACCCGGCCGGCGAGCTCGCCGTCCACATCCGGATCGCGTTCACCGGCGACGAGGAGGAGGGCGCGCGGCTGCTGCGCCCGCTGCGGGAGGCGGGCACGCTCCTCGCCGACACGGTCGCCGAGATGCCGTACGGCGACGTCGCCGAGATCCACCAGGACCCGACCGAGCCGTTGCCGTACCACGAACGCAACACCGTGCTCCGGGAGTTCGGCGTGGACGCCCTGGCCGAACTGCTCGCCGCCGCCGGACCCGGCACGGCCTGCACCGACCCGATGGTGGAGCTCCGGCACCTGGGCGGGGCGCTGTCCCGGCAGCCGTCCGTGCCGGGCGCCGTCGGCCGGGACGGGGCGTTCACCCTGTCCACGCTGTCCCTGCCGGGCTCGCCCGACGTCGTCCTGGGACGGCTGGCCCGCTGGTCCACCGGCCGCCGCTACCTCAACTTCCTGGCGGGCGCGGACACCGCGGACCTGGCCGCGGACTGCTTCGACCAGGAGACGCTGGCCCGGCTGCTGCGGGTGAAGCGGCACTACGACCCGCACAACGTGTTCCGCCTCGGGCACGCGCTGGTTCCCGAAGCGGGCTGACCGGAGCCGGTGCCTTCACGACGTCCTGACCTTCTGACCTCCTGGGCCTGCCGACCTCCCGACCTCGCGATCCGCCGGCCCGCCGACCTCCTGGGCCTACCGGCCGCCTGACCGCCTGACCGCCTGACCGCCTGACCTCGCGACCTGCCGGCCTCCCGACCTCCCGACCTGCTGACCTCCCGGACCTGCCCGGAGCCGCCCGACCTGCCCTGGACGCTCCCGACCGCCGGTCCGGGGCCGCGCGCCGGGCCGGGCCCGAAACCCCCGTGCGGGCCCGGCCCGGCCCCTTCTCCCCGGGTCGCCGACCCCCGTCCCGACCACCGACCGTCAACCCCCGACCACCACGCCGCCCCGCTCGCCTCCGTAGGAGGAGCCCCATGACCACCGACCAGGCCCTGTCCACCGCCCCCGGGCAGCCGGCTGCCGTCCTCAGCGCCCGCTCCGCCGGGCTCCGCTACGGCGCCCTCTTCGGGCCCGCCGTCTTCGGCGTCACCGCCGCCGGCGTCGCCCTGCCCGACGTCGCCATGGCCCTCGGCGCCACGCCCGCCACCGCCGCCTGGGTGCTGACCGCCCACGCCCTCGCCCTCGGCGTCGGCACCGCCCTCTTCGGGCGGCTCGCCGACTCCCGGGGCGTGCGCACCTCGCTGCTCGTCGGCTCGATCGTGCTCGCCGTCGGCACCGTCGTCTGTCTGCTCGCCCCGAACATCGGCGTCCTCGTCGCCGGCCGCTTCGTGCTCGCCACCGGATCCGGCGCCATGACCTCCGGCGCCCTCGCCCTGTCCGCCGCCGCGCCCCCGGCCGACCGGCCCAAGGTGCTCGGCGGATTCGGCGCCACCATGGCCGTCTTCTCCGCCAGCGCCACCCTCGCCGGCGGTGTCTTCACCCAGTGGATGACCTGGCGGATCGCGCTCGTCCTGCCCGCCCTGTCGCTGCTCGCCGTTCCGCTGTGCCTGCGCGCCGCCGCGGCCCGGGCCGGCAGCGGCCGCAAGCTCGACCTGCCCGGCGCCGTCCTGCTGACCGTCGCCGCCATGTCGTTCCTGCTCCTGATCCAGTCGTACGCGCTCGGCCTGTCCACCGGTGTCGTCATCGCCCTCGCCGCCGCGCTCGTGGTGTCCCTGGGCGGCCTGATCCAGCGGGTGCGCTCGACCGAGGGCGCGTTCGTGCCGCGCCGGCTCGTCGCCGACCGGGTGTTCCTGCGCGCCTCGCTGACCGGCGTCGGCGCCTACGCGGGTCTGTTCGCCGCCATGTACCTGGTGCCGCAGATCCTCGTCGGCGGCCACGGCTGGAGCGTCCTGGCCGTCGGGGCCTGGCTGCTGCCGGGCGCGGTCGTCGGCGCCGTCCTGTCCCGGTTCGCCGGCAGGTTCGCGGGCGGCAGCGCCGGGTCCGTGATGCTGAGCGTCATCGCCCTGGCGATGGCCGTGGTCCTCGCCCTGTCGGCCGCCGTGACCAACCCGACGCCGCTGCTGATCGGCGCCTCGCTCGGCTTCGCCGCCTTCGCCGTCACCCAGGTCATCACCACCGCCCTGATGTCCGCCCATGTCGAACCCGCCCTGCGCGGCGGCGCGATGGGCCTGCTCAACCTCACCTTCTTCGTCGGCGGAGGCGTCGGCAGCGCCACCGCCGGCGCGCTGGTCAAGTCGATGTCGATGACCGGCGTGCTCGCCGTCGTCGCGGTCTTCCCGCTGCTCGCCGCCGCCACCGCGCTCACCCTGCGCACCGGAAGCGGCCCCAAGAACTGACCCGGCGGGCCGGGCAAAGCCCCCGACCCGGCCCGCCGGGTCGCCGAGACCCGCTCGAAACAACACCAATACAGCCGCGATAGGCGCCGACCGAAGGATGAACAGCGTCGGCGCCTCTTCGCGTTGAAGGAGACCAGTACTCGCCATGACCGACACGGAATTCGACCTTCACATACGGAAGTCGATGGCCTGGCACTTCGGTGCGGACACCGGCTCCCCCTTCTGGCTCGCCAAGCGCGACAGCCTCGGCTTCGACCCCCTCACCGACATCACCGGCCTCGCCGACCTCACCCGTTTCCCCGACGTCAGCGCCGAACTGCGCACCGTGCCCGTCGGCGACCTCATCCCGCGGGCCCTGAAGGACCGGGTCTTCCGGGTGTACGACTCCGGCGGCACCACCGGCTCCCCCAAGCGGATCGTCGACAGCGCCGCCCGCGCCGAACTCCTCGTCTGGGCCCGCGAACGGCTCGTCGAGAGCGGGGTGCCCGCCGAGGGCGACTGGCTCCACCTCGGCCCCAGCGGCCCCCACGTCATCGGCTACGACGTGTCCCGCTACGCCGCCCTGTCCGGCGCGCTCTTCCACACCGTGGACCTCGACCCGCGCTGGGTGAAACGTCTCCTCGCCGACGGCCGCGAGGACGAGGCCGACGCCTACGTCCAGCACCTGCTCGACCAGGCCGAGACGATCCTCACCACCCAGAAGGTCGCCGTCCTCAGCTCCACCCCGCCGCTCCTGGAGGCCATCTGCGCCCGCCCCGGCCTCTACGAGCTGGTGCGCTCCCAGGTGAGGGCCGTCATCTGGGCCGGCACCTCCATCAGCGCCGAGAACCTGCGCATGCTGGACCAGGAGTTCTTCCCCGACGCCGCCGTCGTCGGCGTCTACGGCAACAGCCTCATGGGCGTGGCCCCCCAGCGCCCGGCCGCCCCCGGCGACAGTCACCCCTGCGTCTTCGAGCCGTACCCGGCGACCACCCGCCTCGAACTCGTCGACGACGAGGGCCGTCCCGTGGCGTACGGGGAGCGCGGCCGGGTCCGGCTGCACCTGGTCGCGGAGGAGATGTTCCTGCCCAACGTCCTGGAGCGGGACAGCGCGATCCGGATCGCCCCGCGCCCCGGCTCGCCCGTGGACGGCCTCGCCGACGTCCAGACGTACCGGGCCATCGACGACGTCCGCGTCATCGAGGGGGTCTACTGATGGCCGACGGCACCCCGCTCACGATCGACCCGCTGGTCTGCGGCCGCACCCTCACCAGCTCCGACCGCACCCGGCTGCCCGACGTCCGCGGCGGCGACCTCGCCGACGTCGGCGCCGCGCCCCGGCTCATGGCGCTGGCGGCACTGCGCGAGCTGCGCGCCCACGCCGACGGCCGCCCGGTGGGCCAGGACGTCTTCGACAAGGCCGCGGAGCTCTTCGAGCACGCCGTCCTGGAGGGCGAGTCGCCCGAGGAGTACGCGGCCCGCGTCTCGTACGCCACCGGCCTCACCGCCGCCGCCGTCGCCCAGTCCGTCCGCGACCTCGTCGACGAGCTGCGCGAACTGACCGAGACGACCGCCGCCGAACTGCCCGGCAGCCGCTTCGGCCCGGCCGCCGGGACGCGGCGGGGCCCCCACTCCGGCTCCGGCTTCACCACCCGCTGGGTGCCGCGCGGCCGGGTCTTCGCCGCCGTCATGGCGAGCAACCACCCCACCCCCAGCGTCACCTGGGCCCAGGCCCTCTTCCACGGCTACAGCGTCGCCGTGAAGCCCGGCAGCCGCGACCCGTTCACCCCGCTGCGCCTCGCCCGCGCGCTGCTCGCCGCCGGACTGCCCGCGCACAAGCTGGCGTTCCTGCCCGCCTCGCACCAGACGGGCGAGTTCCTCCTCAGGGAGGCCGACCGGGGCATCGTGTACGGAGGCGACAGTGCCGTACGGCGCTGGCAGGGCGACGAGTCCGTCGCCGTACGCGGTCCCGGCCGCACCAAGGCCCTGCTGGACGCCGAGCCGGACGACGCCGTCATCGGGCATCTGGCGCTGTCCGCCTCCTTCGACGGCGGCACCCGCTGCACCAACCTGTCGGCCGTCCTCACCACCCGCCCGGTGGACGTGGTCGCGGACGCGCTCGCCCGCCGGCTCGCCGCGCTGCCGAGCGTGCCCGCCACCACGCCCGGGGCGACCCTGCTGGTCGCCGACCGCGAGCGGGCCGAGCGGATCCGCCGCCAGGTGGACGAGCTGCGCACGGCCGCCGGGGTGACCGACCACAGCGCCCGCTTCGACCCGGCGGCGGCCGGGACCCTCGTCGAGCTGGCCGACGGCTCGCTGCTCCCGCGCCCGCTCGTGCTCTCCGTGGACCGGGCCGACCATCCGGCGGTCGGCACCGAACTGCCCTTCCCCTTCGTGGTCGTCGCCCCCTGGACGGCCGCCGACGGGGTGGCCCCGCTGCGCGCGTCCCTCGTCCTGAACCTCCTCACGGACGACGAGGAACTCCTCGACGCGGCCGTGCGCGAGCCGACCGTCCGCAAGGTCACGCGCGGGACGGTGCTGCCGTGGACGGCGGTCCCCGGCATCCCGCACGACGACAACTACACCCAGTTCCTGCTGGAGCCGAAGGGCGTCGTGGCCGCCGCCTGACCGCCCTCCCCCGTACCCCCGTACCCCCAGGAAGGAAGCCACCGTGTCCATCAAGCGACGCGACATGGTCAAGCTCACCGCCGGCGCGGCCCTCGCCGCCTCCGCCGCCGCGGTCCCGTTCGCCACCGGTGCCGTCGGCGCCGAGGACGCCGATGCCGCTGCCGCTCCCGTGGCCGACGGCGACTACGCCGAGACGTACCAGGGCCGCACCATCCGGGTCGCGTCCGCCGCGGCCGGCGGCGGCGTCTTCATCGACGGGCGTCCGCTGCACCTCATGAAGTTCGCCGAGGACGCCTACCTCAGCTCCCTGTGCCACTACGAGATGGCGCCGACCCCGCTGGTCGCCGCCCGCCGCGCCGTCGAGGAGCTCCGTGGCGCGCAGCTGCTCCCGAACGTCCACGGCGCCCACGTCATGGACGCCACGACGACCGCCTGACCCGCCGCCCGCCCGAGAGGGAGCTCCGCCATGGTGCACGTCCGCAAGAACCACCTCGACATGACCCGCGAGGAGAAGCGAAGGTTCGTCCACGCCGTCAAGGAGATCAAGCGGAGAGGGATCTACGACCGCTTCGTCGACCTGCACATACGCGTCAACTCGCAGGACTACCTGGACAAGGTGACCGGCAAGCGGCTCGGCCACATCAACCCCGGCTTCCTGCCCTGGCACCGCCAGTACCTGCTGCGCTTCGAGCGGGAGCTGCAGAAGGTCGACCCGCGGGTCACCCTGCCGTACTGGGACTGGACCACCGACCACGGCGAGGACTCCCCGCTGTGGGCCGACACCTTCATGGGCGGCAACGGGCGCCCCGGCGACCGGCGGGTGATGACGGGCCCGTTCGCCCGTGACAACGGCTGGGTCCTCAACATCAGCGTCGTCCCGGTCGGCGACGAGCACCCGGCCCTGAACGGCAACTACACCCACGACGACCGGGACTACCTGGTCCGGGACATGGGCACCCTGACCGACAAGCTGCCCACGCCGAAGGAGCTGGACGACACCCTCGCCCTGAAGGTGTACGACTCGGCGCCCTTCAACCACACCTCCGGCAGCGAGCCGCCGTACGCGAGCTTCCGCAACCACCTGGAGGGCTACACCAAGTTCGCCTGGGAGGAGGCCGCGGGCAAGCTGCACGCGGCCGGCCACGTGTGGGTCGGCGGCCACATGATGTACATCGGCTCGCCCAACGACCCGGTGTTCTTCCTCAACCACTGCATGATCGACCGCTGTTGGGCGCTGTGGCAGGAATGGAACCCGGAGGTCCCGCACTACCTGCCGCTGGAGCCGACGACGGACGTGCCGGACATCGACACGCCGCTGGGGCCGTGGCACACGATGACGCCGCGGGACCTGATCGACCACACGAAGTGGTACCGGTACGACAAGTGACACCCGGCAGGCGCCGGATCGCGGAACTCCTCGGAGGCCGCGGTCCGGCGCCTTTCGTTTCTCTCCGAAAACAATCCCGCCCCGCTCTGGAGGTACTCGTGCCCGCCCGAAGACACGCCTCGCTGACCGTCCTCGCCCTGTGCTGGGCGGCGGTCTTCTTCGACGGCTTCGACGTCATGGTGTACGGCGCCGGACTGCCGTACATGCTGGACGACACCTCGTTCGGCCTCGACGCGCGGACCGCCGGCACCATCGGCAGCTGGACCACCCTCGGCATGCTGCTCGGCGCCCTCGGCTGCGGCAGCCTCACCGACGGCCTGGGCCGCCGCCCGGTCCTCGTCGGCTGCGTCCTCGCCTTCTCCGTCGGCTCCGGTGTGTGCGCGGTGGCCGGTTCGGTCGGCGTCTTCGGCGCCGGGCGGTTCCTCACCGGCATCGGCCTGGGCGGGCTCATCCCCGTCTGCCTGGCCGTCGTCGCCGAGTTCACCCCCGCCGCCCGGGTGCCGCTGGCCACCGGCATCCTGATGTCGGCGTACCACGCGGGCGGCATGACCGCGACGGGCGTGGGCCTGTGGCTGGCGCCCGGCCACGGCTGGCGCTGGGCCTTCGCCGCCGGCGTGCTGCCCGCCGTCGTCGCCGTACCGCTGCTGCTGCGCTTCCTGCCCGAGTCCCCCGGCGTGCTCTGGGCCACGGGGCGGCGGCGGAAGGCGGCGGAGACCGCCCTCGCGTACGGACTGCCCGACCCGGCGGCCGGTCCGGGAGGTGCCGGTCCGGGCGGGGCGGCGCGCGGCGGGGCGGAGCCGGGACGGTCCGGCGGCCGACTGCGGGCCGTGGCCGCGCTCGTCGGACGGGAGCACCGCGCCGCCACGCTGCTGCTGTGGCTGGCCTCCGCCTGCGGGCTGATGCTCGTGTACGGGCTGAGCACCTGGCTCCCGCAGCTGATGCGGGCCTCCGGATACGGGCTCGGCTCCTCCGTCGGCTTCCTGATGGCCGTCAACGCGGGCGGCATCGCCGGCATGCTGCTGGCCGGCTGGGTCGCCTCCCGGTTCGGCGCCGTGCCGGTGGCCGGGACCTGGTTCGCGCTGACCTCGGTGTCGCTGCTGCTGCTCTCGGTGCGGATGCCGGTCCCCGTCACGTACGTCCTCGTCACCGTCACCGGGACCTGGCTCTACAGCGCCTCGACGATGGTCTACGCGGTGGCCGGCGGCTTCTACCCGGCGGCGCTGCGCGCCCCGGGGCTCGGCTGGGTGGCGGGGGTGGGCCGGCTCGGAGCGGTCCTTTCGCCGTGGCTCGGCGGCTTCCTGCTCTCCCGCGGCCACGGCGCCTGGGGCTTCCCCGTGTTCGCGGCGGCCGGGGTGGTCGGCGCCGTGGCGGTGGTGCTGAGCCGGCTGGTGCGGCGCGGGCCGGTGCCGGACGGTGCGCCGGGGGCCCGGGAGGCCGGGCGGGCAGCGCGTACCGCCTGAACCGCCCCGGCCGTGCCACCCGCGAGGGGTGGCACGGCCGGGGGCACTGCGGAGGAGGACCTACTTCTCCAGGCAGAACTCGTCGATCGGGTAGCCGACGTGACGGTCCTCGCTGGGCAGGTATCCCAGCACGACGTCGCCCGGCTTCAGCTCCGTGCTGTTGAGGACGACGCCGCCCGGGCCGAGGACCCGCACGTGCCAGTCGTCCTGGAGGATCAGGTTCACCCGCTGCCCGTTGGGCGCCTCGGCGTCGATGGAGATCAGCGGGCGGGACTCGATCTTGACCCGGCCGACGGTGACCAGGCGCGTGTTGCCCTTCACGTCCACCGCGGTGACCTTGCTGCCGGCCTTGAGCTCGCTGAGGTAGTTGGTGCGCTCGTCCTTGCCCAGCGTGTACGAGTGGATGGCGCCGGCGTTCACGCGGAACGGGCGGGTCGGCATGTACGGCAGCGGGTGGGTCTCGCTGACGCACAGGATCATGCCCTTGGAGTGCGAGCCGACCAGGATGCCCTCGTCCTCGCGGAAGTGGGTGCAGGTGTCGACGCAGGCGCGCTCGCCCATGCCGATGTGGGCGGTCTCCACGATCCGCAGCTCGGTGAGGTTGAGGTTCGGGACGTCGGCATCGGCGGCCCGCTTGAGGGCGGCGGTGTCGCCGACCTTCGCCGGGGCCATCATGACGCCGTCCGAGCCGTGCTCCAGGACGCCGAAGATGATCTCGGCCTCCTCCACGTCACGCGCCACGGTGATGAGCGAGCCGGTGGCGCGGGCCGCCGCCGCGATGACGATCTCCAGCGGGATCTTGGTGGGGTCGCGGAACAGCAGCACGCTCCACTTCTCCGTACGCGCCGACTCGCAGGCGTCCTCCAGGGTCGGCGCGTCGACGATCTCGACGAACCGGCCGACCTCCACCTCCGGGTGGCGCAGGGCGAGTTCGGCCGGCGTCACACCGTGCCCGGCGGGGTCGACGATGACGACGGTCGCGTCGCCGAAGTCCTCCGGCAGCGGCTTGCCCTGCGGGAAGAGGACCTTGGTGACGGTCGGCGGCAGGTCCTTGAGGTGCTCCACGTCGTCGGCGACGACGGCCTCCACACGGTGGTGCAGCGCCTCCTGGAGGATCGCCTCGCGGGCCTCGCCGAGCGAACGGATGTCGAGCCAGCTGATCTTCACGGAACTCTCCTGATCTGTCGGATTCTCTAGCGGGCCGCGGCGGCGGAGTCGGCGGTGCGCCGTCCGTGCACGAGGTCGGAAAGCTTGTCGGTGAGGGCGCCGGGGTTCGGGGCCTGGAAGACGTTGCGGCCCATGGCGATGCCGGCGGCGCCGCCGCTGAGGGCCTCCTCGACGTACGCGAGGGTGGCGGCCTCGTCGTCGTTGCGGGGGCCGCCGGTGACGATGACCGGGACGGCGGCGGTGGCGGTGACGTCCCGCATCGCGGCCACGGAGCCCACGTAGGGGCTCTTGACGACGTCGGCGCCCAGATCGGCGGCGAGCTGGATGGCGTGGGCGACCAGCGCGGGGTCGCGCGGGTTGTCGATCTTCGGCCCGCGCGGGTACATCATCGCGAGCAGCGGAACGTTCCAGCGGTCGCAGGCGTCGCCCACCGCCGCCAGGTCCGCGATCTGCTCGCGCTCCTCGTCGGCGCCCAGGTTGACGTGGACGCTGACCGCGTCGGCGCCGAGCCGCAGCGCCTCCTCGACGCCGGCGACCAGGTACTTGGCGTTCGGGTCGGGGGCGTGCACGGTGCTGGCGCTCAGGTGCACGATCAGGGAGGTGTGGGCGAACCACTCGGGGTCGATGCGCCGCAGCGCGCCCTTGTGCAGGACGACGGCGTCCACGTGGTGGCGGGCCAGTTCGCCGACGAGCGCGCCGACCCGGCTGCCCCCGGTCACGGGGCCGTCGGTGACGGAGTGGTCGAGCGGCACGACGAGGAGCCGGTCCGGTGCGTGGCGGTACAGCCGCCGCAGCCGTAAGCGGCGGGCGAAGGACAACTGGTCGGTCATCGGTTCTCCCAGGGGGCAGGGGGCGGGGGCCAGGGGCGGGTCGGGCCGGGTGAGCGTCTGAGGGGCCGGATTCCGGGGGCAGGGCCGGGCTGGTCAGGGCCGGGCTGGTCAGGTGCGGGTGGCGAGGGTCAGCGGGCTGTCGTCGGGCGAGCCGTCGAGTTCGAACTCGGTGTGGAGCAGCCGGACCGCCCGGCCCGCCTCGGTGCGCGGCACGGTCACCGAGATCCGCAGCTGCGAGGCGGAGAACGCGCCCGCGGGGATCCCCCGGTCGGTGAGCGCGGACAGCATCCGGGCCGCGTACTGGGGGCGGCTGAGCAGGCCCTTGCCGACGATCGACACCTTGGCCACGGTGTCGTCCACGGTGAGCGCGTCGGCGCCGTCGGCGGCGTGCGCGGCCAGGAACTCCCGTACCGCCGCGACCCGGGTGTGCGGCACGGTCAGGCCGATGGTGTGGCCGCCGCCGCGCTCCTCGTGGACGGACGTCATGTCGGCCGGGACGGCCTCCTTGCCGAGCGCGCGGAAGACCGTGAGCGCCGGGTTCTCCGCCGTGCCCGCGGTGCGGACGGTGACCCGTGCCGCGTCCTGGTCGTGTACGACCGCCATGACGGCGGCCTGGGTCTCGAGCATCGTCTCTCCGTCGGTCGCGTGGATTCCGTTCGAGGGGTCGATCGAGAGGTCTGTCGAGGAGTGGTGGGCCGTCGCCGTCGCGTGGATACGGGTGCCGACCTCGGCGGCCGCGGAGTGCCCGACGTGGATGTCCAGGCCGCACAGCGCGGCCAGTTCGACCGCGCGCGAGTGCATGACCTTGGCGCCGGCGAAGGCCATCTCCGCCATGACGTCCATGTCGAGCCGGGGCATCAGACGGGCGGTGGGGACCAGGCGCGGGTCGGCGGTGAGGACGCCCGGGACGTCGGTGTAGATCTCGCAGTGGCTGGCGCCCAGTTCGGCGGCGGCGGCCACGGCGGTGGTGTCCGAGCCGCCGCGCCCCAGGGTGATGACGTCGCCGTCGGCGCCGACGCCCTGGAAGCCGGCGAGGACGACGACCCGGCCGGCGTCCAAGAGGCGCTCGGCGCGCTCGGTGTCGATGGCGACGATGACGCCCGAGCCCGGCGGCCCGGAGGCCAGGATCCCGGTGCGGTCGCCGGCGAGGGCGGTCGCCGGGGTGCCGAGGCGCTGCAGGGCCATCGCCATGAGCGCCGCGGAGGCCGCCTCGCCGGTGGCGAGGAGCTGGTCGAGCTCGCGGCCGTCGGCGTCGGGGTTGATCTCCGCGGCGGTGCGGAGGAGGTGGTCGGTGGTCTTGCCCTGCGCGGAGACCACGACGGCGACGCGGCGGCCGGAGGCGGCGACCCGGGCGACCCTGCGGGCCACCCGGCGCACGTGTCCGGTGGTCGCGAGCGAGCTTCCGCCGAACTTCTGCACCACCGTGCCGCGCGTGCGCTCCTCGCCAAGGGTTGCCATCTGTCCCCCGCTCGTCGGTCTCGGTCAACTGGTGACGAGCCAACCGGAGGGCCGTATCGGGGCGCGTATCGCGTGGGCTACCCGCTCCGCATCGGGACCGCATCGGAGCGTGACGGTGGGAAAAAACAGTTGAGCGAGGGAGAAGCGGTTCTTAGGGTGGGGGCACACGCGAAAGGAGGTGATCCGAAAAAATGGTTTCTTTTCGGACTCGTGAGGTGACTGCGGGCTAAGGCCTGCCGTCGCACTCTTGTGCACCTCGGCAGGCCCTCTGCCGACACCAACGCAGTCACCCGACCCGTGGGCCGCCGGTCAGTCCGGCCGGCTCCCGTCCGGACCTAGGCGGACGGGACCCAGGCCCACGGGTCGTCTGCGTTCCCCAGGCAAGAAGCGCGAGAGGCGCGAGAAGGCTTACGGGGACAGCCGCTCGACCCGCCAGGAGCCGTCGCCCTCGCGCACGTACCGCAGCCGGTCGTGCAGCCGGTTCTCGTGTCCCTGCCAGAACTCCACGGTGTCCGGTACGACCCGGACGCCGCCCCACTCCGGCGGCACCGGCACCTGCTCGCCCTGCGGGTAGCGGGCGGCCAGCTCCTCGTAGCGGGCGAGCAGCTCGGCCCGCGACGCGATCACCGAGGACTGCCGGCTCGCCCAGGCGCCCAGCTGGGAGCCGTGCGGGCGGGTGCGGAAGTACGCCACGGTCTCGTCCCGTCCGGTGCGCGCCGCGCGGCCCGTGACGATCACCTGGCGGGCCAGCGGGTGCCAGGGGAAGAGCAGCGAGACGTACGGGTTGGCGTCCAGCTCCCGGCCCTTGCGGGAGTGGTAGTTGGTGAAGAACACGAATCCGGCCTCGTCGTAGTGCTTGAGCAGCACGGTGCGGGAGGACGGGCGGCCGTCGGGGGTGGCGGTGGAGACGACCATCGCGTTCGGCTCGTGGATCGCCGGGTTGGCGGCGGTCTCCTTGAACCAGCGCGCGAACTGTTCGACGGGTTCGGGTGCGAGGTCCGCCACGTCGAGCTCCATGGTGCGGTACTGCTCGCGCATGTCGGCGGGATCGAGAGCGTCATCGAGAGCGTCGGTCACGTGGCCATCCTGCCGTAGCCGCCCAGTCTGCCCGCCACCGCGTTCCGCTAATCCTTCGTCGCCGGAACGGCGCACTGTGCCGGATGTCACCTTTCCCCGCATCATCGGAACCGTACAGACTCATCCGCTGGATCACTGTTCCGTTCCGCCAACCGGCCGCCGGGATGATTGATCATCGATCGCATCGACGTATCGATCACACCGGCGTCACGCCACATCGCGCAGAGGAGCCGCCTCATGTCTGACTTCGTACCCGGACTCGAAGGAGTCGTCGCGTTCGAGACGGAGATCGCCGAGCCCGACAAGGAGGGCGGCGCCCTCCGCTACCGCGGGGTCGACATCGAGGACCTGGTCGGTCACGTCTCCTTCGGCAACGTCTGGGGCCTGCTCGTCGACGGCGCCTTCAACCCGGGCCTGCCGGCCGCCGAGCCGTTCCCCATCCCGGTGCACTCCGGTGACATCCGCGTCGACGTCCAGTCCGCGCTCGCCATGCTCGCGCCGGTCTGGGGCCTCAAACCGCTCCTGGACATCTCCGCCGAGCAGGCCCGCGACGACCTCGCCCGCGCCGCCGTCATGGCCCTGTCGTACGTCGCCCAGTCGGCGCGCGGCCAGGGCCTGCCGATGGTGCCGCAGAGCGAGATCGACAAGGCGGAGACGGTCGTCGAGCGGTTCATGGTCCGCTGGCGCGGCGAGCCGGACCCGAAGCACGTCAAGGCCGTCGACGCCTACTGGACCTCGGCCGCCGAGCACGGCATGAACGCCTCCACCTTCACCGCCCGCGTCATCGCCTCCACCGGCGCCGACGTGGCCGCCGCCCTGTCCGGCGCCGTCGGCGCCATGTCCGGCCCGCTGCACGGCGGCGCCCCGTCCCGGGTGCTCGGCATGATCGAGGAGATCGAGCGCACCGGCGACGCCACGGCCTACGTGAAGCAGGCCCTCGACAAGGGCGAGCGGCTCATGGGCTTCGGCCACCGCGTCTACCGCGCCGAGGACCCGCGCGCCCGCGTCCTGCGCCGCACGGCCAAGGAGCTCGCGGCGCCCCGCTTCGAGGTCGCCGAGGCGCTGGAGAAGGCCGCCCTGGAGGAGCTGCACAACCGCCGCCCGGACCGGGTCCTGGCGACGAACGTGGAGTTCTGGGCCGCGATCGTCCTCGACTTCGCCGAGGTCCCGGCGCACATGTTCACCTCGATGTTCACCTGCGCCCGCACGGCCGGCTGGTCGGCGCACATCCTGGAGCAGAAGCGCACCGGCCGCCTGGTCCGCCCGTCCGCGCGCTACGTGGGCCCGGGCCAGCGCGACCCGCGCGAGATCGAGGGCTACGCCGACATCGCCGGCTGACCCGCCGCCGTGAGCAGGTCCGCGTGGTGGCGGGCCGCCGCGAGCGGGTGGGCGCGGAGCTTGCCCTTCAGCTCGTTCCGGCCGTACTCGGCGAACAGCGGGTTCGCCGGGTCGGCCGTGACGCCGGGCGCGGCGGCGGCGTACGGGAACTCCAGCGGGCGGATCCGGGCGTCGAGCCGGGGGTTGTAGAAGAACGGCACGGAGTACCGTTCCGTCGCCCCCGGCGGCGACACCACGCGGTGCTTGGTGGCGACGAGGTAGCCGTTGGTCGCCACCTCCAGGAGCTCGCCCAGGTTCACCACGAACGCGCCCGGCAGCGGCGGCACGTCGTGGAAGACCCCGTCCTCCCGCTCCACCTGCAGGCCGCCCACCTGGTCCTGGAGCAGCAGCGTGAGGAACCCGTAGTCCTTGTGCGCGCCGACGCCCTGGTCGTCGCCCTCGTCGCCGCTGCTGCCCGGGTAGCGGACCAGCTTCAGGTGCGGGTGGGCGCGCGGGCCGAAGACGTCGTCGTAGAAGTCGGGCCGGGCGCCGATCGAGGCGAGCAGCTCGTGCAGCAGCCGCTCGGCGACCCCGGAGAGCCGCTCGATCCAGTTCAGCGCGGCGAGCCGCAGCTCCGGCAGGGCCTCGGGCCACTGGTTCGGGCCCTGCAGCCACCAGTACGGCGGCTCCCCGGGCCCGGGGACGTGCGCGGGCCGCTCGGCCCCGATGTCCAACTGGTCCCGCCAGTCCCGCGCCCCGCCGGTCCGCTCGTCACCGACGCGGGTGTAGCCGCGGAAGTGGGGCGAGTTCGTGGTGTCCAGGGCGAGCCGCTCGGCCTCCGGCAGCGCGAAGAAGGCCCGCATGGCGCGGTTGAGCGCCCGCGTGTCGGCCTCGGTGACGCCGTGCCCGACGAGCTGGAAGAAGCCCACGTCATGGGCGGCGGAGTGGAGCTGCGCGTGCAGCAGACGACGGGCCTGGGGGCCCCGTCCGGCGGCGGCGAGGTCGACGATGGGCAGCTGGGAGGCGTACGACGGGTACGGCGAGGGATGGCTCATGGCGTGCGTCCGCGAAGAGGTACGAGAAGGGGCCGGGCGACGGGGTCAGAGACGACCCGTACACCCCGAGCTCGCGACGCGGAGCAGATCCACGTGGCGGCGACGTACGAGCGCAGGCATGCGACCAGCGTACTGCGGGGCCTCCGGCGCCGCCCCGGCGCGCGCGCTCCTCGGCCGGCGGCTCGCCGAGCGGCCCTCAGCCCGCGCCTCGCCGAGCGACCCCCACCCTCAGCCCAGCGTCCGGGCGCGCCACCCTCAGCCCAGCGTCCCGGCGCGCGCCGCCCTCAGCCCAGCGCCTCGTCGAGCAGCCGCGCCCACTGGTCCACCACCCGCTCGCGGCGGGCCCGGTCGTCGGTGAGGAGGGTCGCGAGGCCGAGGCCACGGGCCATGTCGAGCAGGCCCTGCACGGACTCGCGGACGCCCGGCCGGGACTCGTCCGCGCCGAGCAGTTCGACGGCGATGCGATGCGACTCGCGGCCCACCCGGGCCTCCAGCTCCGTGACGCGGGGGCGCAGCTGCTCCTCGTTCGAGGCGGCCACCCACAGGTGGAGGGCGGCGCGGAAGAGCGGGCCGGTGTAGAGGTCGACGAGGGCCGCGACGACCGAGCGGCGGTCCTGCGTGGGCAGGGTGCGCAGGGCCTGGGAGCGTTCCTCGGCGACGTACTCGACGGCCGCCGTGAACAGGTCCTCGCGGGTGGGGAAGTGGTGCTGGGCCGCACCGCGCGAGACCCCGGCCCGCTCGGCGACCACGGCGACGGTGGAGCCCGCCCAGCCGTGCTCGGCCAGGCAGGCCACCGCCGCCTCCAGGAGCCGCTGCCGGGTGGCGCGGCTCCTGTCCTGCTTGGGGCCGGCCTTGGCGGGTGTCGCACCGGTCGGGCCGGCCTTGGCGCCGCCGCTCCCGGGGCCGTCCTGGAGGCCGCTTCCGGCGCCGTCCCGGGGGCCGGTCACGTCCGCCATGTCACATCCGCCATGCTGGGTCCCGTCGTTCGAGGAAGGCCGTCATCCCTTCGCGTGCCTCGGCCGAGGCGAACAGCGAGGCGGACAACTGGACCAGTTCCTCCGCGTCGCGCTCGAAGGCTGCCAGGACTCTAGCCGTGACCAGGCGCTTCGCCTCGCGCAGCCCCTGCGGGGAGGCCGCGCGCAGCCCGTCGAGGACCCCGGGCAGCTCGTCCGCGCCGGCCGTGACCAGCCCCATCGCGCGGGCCTCCGGCACGCCGAAGCGCTCCCCCGTCAGGTAGTAGCGGGCCGCCGCCCGGGGTTCCAGCTTCGGCAGCAGGGTCAGCGAGATCACGGCGGGCGCGACCCCGATCCGTACCTCCGTGAGCGCGAAGTCGGAGCCGTCCGCCGCGAGCACCACGTCGCACGCCCCGAGCAGCCCGAGCCCGCCGGCCCGGGCGTGGCCGGAGACGAGGCCCACCACCGGTTTCGGCAGCTCGACGATCTGCCGGAGCAGGTCGACGAAGGCGTACGGCCCGGGCGGTGCCTTCAGGTCGGCGCCGGCGCTGAACGTGCTGCCGGTGTGGGCGAGCACCACCGCCCGTACCGCCGGGTCCTTGGCGCAGGCGGTGAGCGCCTCGGCGAGCTCGGTGACGAGCGGCGCCGACAGGGCGTTGCGGTTGGCCGGCGAGTCGAGGGTCAGGGTGGTGATCCCGCGCTCGTGGGCGGTGGCGACGAGGCTCGTGCGCGGGGTCGCGTGCGGGGTCGTGTGCGGACTCGTGTGCGGACTCGTGTGCGGGCTCATGTGCGGTCCCTCAGTTCTCGGCGCAGGATCTTGCCCGACGCCGCTCGGGGCACGGTGTCGATGAACTCCACCTGCCGGATCTTCTTGTACGGGGCGACGCGCTCGGCGACGTACGTCATGACCTCCTCGGCGGTGAGCCCGGCCGCGGCCGGCTGGCGCACCACGAACGCCTTCGGGACCTCGGCCCCCTCGGCGTCCCGTACGCCGATGACGGCCGCGTCGGCGACGCCCTCGTGGGTGAGGAGCAGGGCCTCCAGCTCGGCCGGGGCGACCTGGAAGCCCTTGTACTTGATGAGCTCCTTGACCCGGTCGACGACGAACAGCCAGCCGTCCTCGTCGACCCGCCCGATGTCGCCGGTGTGCAGCCAGCCGTCGGCGTCGACCATGGCGGCGGTGGCCTCGGGCCGGCCGAGGTAGCCCTTCATGACCTGCGGGCCGCGGATGGCGATCTCGCCCTCCTCGCCGGGGGCCGCGTCCTTCGCCGGGTCGTCCAGGGAGACCAGCCGCATCTCGGTGGAGGGCAGCAGCTTGCCGACCGTGCCCGGCGGCGGGTTCCGGGCGTCGAGCGGCACCAGGTGGGTCGCCGGGGAGAGTTCGGTCATCCCGTACGCCTGGAGGATCGGCGGCAGGCCGAGGCGGGCCGAGCACGCCTCGGCGAGCGCCGCGTCCAGCGGGGCGGCCGAACAGACGATGTACCGCAGCGACGACAGGTCGTAGGCGGCGACCGACGGGTGCTTGGCGAGCGCGAGGACGATCGGCGGCGCCACGTACAGGGCGGTGATGCGGTGCTTCTCGATGGCGGCGAGGAAGCCGTCGAGCTCGAAGCGGGGCAGGACGACGACGGTGGCGCCGCGCCGCAGCGGGGCGTTCATCAGCGCCGTCAGGCCGTAGACGTGGAAGAAGGGCAGCACGGCGAGGATGCGGTCGCCGGGGCCCATCGGCATCAGCGGTTCGAGCTGGGCGAGGTTGGTGGCGATGGAGGCGTGGGTGAGCATCACGCCCTTGGGGATTCCGGTGGTGCCGGAGGAGTACGGGAGGGCGGCGAGGTCCGTGGCCGGGTCGATGTCCGGTGCGGGGCCGGGCCCGGTCGGGCCGAGGAAGGTCTGGAGCGAGCGGACGCCGTCCCCCTCGGGGCCGGCCGGCGGCTGGTCGCAGACGAATATCTCCCGCACCCCTCCCGCGCGTTCGGCGGCGGCGCGGGCGGTCGCGAGCAGCGGTGACACGGTGACGATCCAACGGGCGGAGGAGTCGCGCAGCTGCCGGGCGAACTCCTCGGGCGTGGCCAGCGGGTGCACGGTGGTGACGGCCGCACCGGCGCGCGTGGCGGCGTAGAAGGCGACCGGGAACAGCACGGTGTTGGGGCTGTGCAGGGCGAGGACGTCGCCCTTGCGGACGCCCGCTTCGGCGAGTCGGGCGGCGACCCGCCGGTGGAAGGCGTCGACCTGCCCGTACGAGAGGGTGAGCGCCCCCTCCCCGCCGGTGCCGTCGATCAGGGCCGGGGCGTCCCCGCGTTCGGCGGCGCCGCCGAGGACGGCGTCGTGGATGGGCAGGGAGACCACCGGAACATCCGCGAACTCGCTCTGAAACACCATGCGTGCGTGCCCCCTGACTCTGGGTGGTTGGTGGCGACAGGATGGCTTGTGCGGGTGCGACTTGGGGAGACCTTGGCAGCAGCCGGAGAAACAAGCAAGCACGCATGCATGGTTTACGGAATTGCCTGGCGACGGCGTGTGGGCGAGGGCTACGATCACCGCGATGACGACTCATTCTCCGAACAGATGGGGGGTCCCGTCCGCGCAAGGTGAGTGCTGATGGCCACTCAGTCCTTCGTCGCGAACGGCGTATCCCGTTCCCGTTTCCGTTTCCCCTCCCGTTCCCTTTCCGGCTCCTCCCACTCCCGCCTCTCGTTCTGGCCGCGTGTGCGCGCGTTCGCCGTGCCGGCCGGCATGATCGAGACGGCGACCGCCCGGCGCCTCGCCGGTGACTGGGCGGGTGCGTGCGCCGCCGCGGGCTTCGACGTCGACCTCGACCTCGCCGCTCTCGCACGGGCCCGGGGTGCGGACCTCGCCGCCCGGGTGCGCTCCGACCTGCGGCACCTGGCGCCCGACCTGTTGCGCTGGCACCTGCCCAGGGTCGCCCCCGACGGGCTCCTCCGGCCCGGTCTCACCGTCCCGCTCGCCCGGTACGACGCGGTGCACCTGGTGGTGCGCACGGCGCCGGCCTGGGCGGACGGCGGGCAGCGGCTCAGCCTGGCGCTGTGGGACGGCACGCCCGCGTTCACGCCGACGGGCCCGCATCCGCATCCACGGCCCAGCCGGCGCTTCCGCTTCGACCTGCACCGACACCTGTGGGACGCGCGCCGGACCGGCGAACTGCGGTCCAGGTCGGGCGCGGACCGGGCGCCGTCCGCCGGTCTCGACCCCACCTGGTCCGATCCGGAGGAACCGACCGGCCCCGAGGGGCTGCCCGGGGCCTCCTTCGGGCTGTCCGGTCCGAAGGGGCCGGCCGGGCTCCTCGGCGGGCCGGCCGGGCCCGCCGGGCTGCGCCCCGCCGTCGGCCGGTGGGCGGACGAGGCCGCGATCGTGCTCCGGGCCGAGGGCCGGTCGCAGGGGGCCGTGGCCGTACGGGCCGGAGGCCGGCGCCTCGTGCTCGAACTCGGACCGGACCGGGGCGACGACGGCAATGCCGCCGACGTCGGCAACAGCCCCAACCCCCGCACCGGCGTGCGGATCACCGCGGCGCCCCGGAGCGGCGCCGCTCTGCCCCTGCTGCCCGACGCGGCGACCTGGATCCCGCCCGACCTGGAGCTGCTCCGGGCCGGCGCGATCGAGCCCGGCCGGCTCCACCCGCTGGTCGCCGCCGCCCTCGTACCGGGACACGAACCGGCTCCGGGCCCGGCGCCCCACGATCCGGGGCGGCCCCGGATCGTCGAGTGCCGTGGGTCCCTGCACCGGATCGGCTTGGTCGACGGTGTCCTGTCCCCGCTGGACCACGAGCCCGCCGAGATCCGGCGGGAGGAACTCCTGGCCGCCCTGTCCGGACCCCCGCTGCCGTGCCTGCGGGCCATCGACGAGGCGCACCGGCACCCCGAGTGCCTCAGCGGCGTCCGCGAGCGCCTGGACCACGGGGACACCGCCGGAGCCCTTGCCGTCGTCGAGGGCCTGCTCGGGCCCGGGGCGGTGCTGCGCGGCGGCGCCCTGCGGGACGCCCTGGAGGCGGCGGCGGAGCGGCGGATCGCGTACGGGCTGTACCGGGCGGGTCTGAGCGGGCCCGCGCGCCCGATCCCACCGGGGCGTCCCCGCCCCAGGGATCACCGCACACGTCCGCGCCTCGCCGAATCCGCCGCCCCGGTGCCGGTCCGCTGCTGACCGAGCACCGCCCCGGCCCGTCCCCGCGCCGCACACCTACCGCCGTACCCCGCCCGCCATGCCCGCGGTCACGGCCGCCCGGCCCCCACGTCCTCCTTCCGCCCCACCCAGCCACAGGTGACCCTTATGACCACATATGCCCCTGACTCCGCCCCCCGGCCCCCTGCCGCCTCCGGGCTCGATGTCGCCGCCGCTCTGCTCGCCCTGCTCCGTGACACCACCACCGAACCCCGGCCGAACCCGCAGCTCGAAGCCCTGACCCTGGCCGTGGCCGCGGATCTGCCGGTCCTGCTGTGGGGCGAGCCGGGCATCGGCAAGACCGCCGCCCTGACCCAGCTCGCCGAGTCCCTCGACCTGCCGCTGACCACGGTGATCGCCAGCGTGCACGAACCGTCGGACTTCTCCGGCCTGCCCGTCCTCGGCGACGACCCGGCGGAACAGGGCGTGCCACTGGCCCCGCCGGACTGGGCCGTGCGTCTCGTACGGGCCGGCCGCGGGCTGCTGTTCCTGGACGAGCTGTCCACCGCCACCCCGGCCGTCCAGGCCGCCCTGCTGCGTCTCGTACTGGAACGGCGGATCGGGTCGCTCCGGCTCCCGCCCGAGGTACGGATCGTGGCCGCGGCCAACCCGCGCGCCTCGGCCGCGGACGGCTGGGAGCTGAGCGCGCCGCTGGCCAACCGGTTCGTGCACCTCCAGTGGACCCACGACCACGAGGTGGTGGTCCGCGGCCTCGGCGGCACCTGGCCCCGGGCCACGCTCCCGCGGCTCGACCCGGACGCACTGCCGAAGGCCGTGGACGTCGCCCGCCGCGCGGTGTGCGGACTCCTCACGGCCCGGCCCGCGCTCGTGCACCGGCTGCCGGGCAACGAGAGCCTGCGGGGCGGTGCCTGGCCGTCGCCCCGCAGCTGGGACATGGCCCTGTCCCTGATCGCCTTCGCCACCGCCGCCGGTTCCTCCCGGGACGTGCTCGCGCTGCTCGTCCGGGGAACGGTGGGCGACGGCCCCGGGCTCGAACTGCTCGCCTGCCTCGACCGGATGGACCTGCCCGACCCCGAGCTGCTGCTCTCCGATCCCCGGAACGCGGAGCTGCCCGAGCGGGGCGACCGCCGCCAGGCCGCCCTCGAAGGAGTGGTGGAGGCCGTCAAGTCCCGCCCGGACCGGGAGCGCTGGGACGCCGCCTGGGTGCTGCTCGTCCGCGCGCTGGAGACGGGGGCGCCGGACCTGGTGGTCGTGCCGGCCACCACCCTGGCCGCGCTGCGGCGGGAGGAGTGGGACGTCCCGGCGGAGATCGAGCGGCTGGCCGGCGCCGTGTCGCTGTCCCGGCGGACGGACCGCTCGGTGGCACGGGCGAAGGCCGCGAGCGGCACCGGGACAGGGACGGGCCGATGAGCGACCCCGTGACCGGCGCGGTGCGCGGCCCGGTGGGGGCAACGACGGGACTCGACCGCGAGAAGCTGTTCGCCGCGCGCCTCCACGCCGTACGCGTACGGCCGTATCTGGCGACCGCGCTGTTCGCCCTGCACGTCGTCGAGTCGCGGCGGGTGCCGACGATGGCCGTCGACCGGCACTGGCGGTGCTACGTCTCGCCCGGCTTCGTGGCCCGCACACCGGTCGAGGAGCTGGCCGGCGTGTGGGTGCACGAGGTGTCCCACCTGCTGCGGGACCACCACGGCCGCGGCGACCGGGTGGTCCGCGAGCGCGGTCTCACCGGGGCGGGCGAGCGGTTGCGGATCAACATCGCCGCGGACTGCGAGATCAACGACGACGTGTACGGCGACGGTCTCGTACGGCCCGAGGGCGCGGTGCTGCCGGAGACGCTGGGGTTGCCGGCGGGCGATCTGATGGAGGACTACCTGCGGCAGTTCCGGCTGGGGCCGTGGCTGCCGGACACGGCGGCGTGGCTGGACTGCGGCAGCGGCGCCGACGGCCTGGAGCGCGACTGGGACCTCGGCCCGGACGGCGCGCACGGACTGAGCGAGCAGGAACAGGACGCGGTCCGGTTCCGGGTCGCCCAGGGCATCACCGGCGCCCCGGGCAGCACGCCGCGCGGCTGGCGGCGCTGGGCGGAGGAGGCGTTCCATCCGCCGCAGCCGTGGCGGCGGCTGCTCGGCGCGGCACTGCGTTCGGCCGCCTCCGGAGCCGGCGCGGGCCAGGACCACAGCTTCGGGCGCCCGTCGCGCCGCCAGGTGGCCCTGCCCGGCACCGTGCTGCCGAGCCTGCGCCGCAGGCCGCCCCGGGTGTCGGTGATCATCGACACCTCGGGCTCGGTCAGCGACGCCGAGCTCGGCAGTGCCCTCCTGGAGGTGGCGGCGATCTCCCGTGCCGTCGGCGGCCGCCGTGACCTCGTGCGGGTGCTGCCCTGCGACGCGTCGGCCGGCGTGGTCCATCCGCTGTGCGCGGTGGAGGGCATCCCGCTGCTCGGCGGGGGCGGCACGGACCTGCGCACCGGCTTCGCGACCGCCCTGCGCGTGCCGCCCCGCCCCGACGTGATCGTCGTCCTCACCGACGGCCAGACGCCCTGGCCGTCCCGCCCGCCGTGCCGCACCGTCGTCGGCCTGTTCCCCCGCCTCGGCCCGGCCCGGCGGGTGAACGAGGACAACCCCGACTACACCCCGAAGGGCCCGCCGGACTGGGCCCGGGTGGTCCGCATCGGATGACGACGGGCCGGTGTGACGAAACGCTGCTACGCCCAGGCCGGGGCGGGCTGGTCCTTGTCGGACGGGAGCCAGACGCCCATGGTCGTCGGGTCGAGCGGGATCGAGATGTGCTCGTGCGTGATGGCCCAGGCCCCGGCGCCGGTCCCGCCCTCCGAGCGGCGCAGGCAGACGCTCTCCCGTACCCAGATCGACGCCTGGAGACCACCCTTGCGCTCCCCGGAGTCCAGGTGGAGCATGTGCGCGAACGCGGTGTCCTCGCCGGCCACGAGGGTGAGGTCGTGCGTTTCCAGGCCGATGGGGCCGACGTATCCGTCGAACCAGCGCAGGAAGTTGCGGCGGATCTCGTCGGCGCCGGTGAACCGCAGCGGAGGGACGACGTCGTAGTAGACGGCGTCGGGGGCGTAGAAGGACATGAGCCGGTCGATGTCCTTCTCCTGCTGGGCCTCGGCGCGGGCCGCCAGGAGCGCCCGGATCTCGGTCTCGTGGGTCGTCCGCGCGGTCATCGTGTACTCCTTCGGTGGGGGTGCTTCCGTGCCGGTACGACGACACGGCCCGCCGGAATGTGAGGCGGAAGGCCAGGCGGGGCGCCGGCCTCACATTCCGGGGCGCCGATCCGTCAGAGAGGTGAGGGACGTACCGACCGAGGGAGCCGCGAGACCATGACGACCATCCCGCCGGCGCCGGAAGCCGGCGCGCACCGGCCGCGCCCGGCCACGGAAGAGCCGGCTCCGGGCACGGACCAGCCGACTCCGGGCGCGCCCCGGCCGACTCCCGGCACGGACGAGCCGGCGCCGGGCGCCGTCGCCGCCGAACGCCGTCGGCTGATCAGCCTCGCCTACCGGATGCTCGGCTCGCTGGCCGAGGCCGAGGACGTCGTCCAGGAGACGTACGCCCGCTGGTACGCGATGTCCCCGCGCGAGCGGGAGGCGGTGGTGTCCCCCGGCGCCTGGCTGACGAAGGTCGCCGGGCGGATCTGCCTCGACGTGCTGCGCTCGGCGCGGGCACGGCGGGAACGTTACGTGGGGGAATGGGTGCCCGAGCCGCTGCCCGGGGGCGCCGAGTGGTCCTCCGGCGCGGTGGACGGCAGCACGGCCGATCCGGCGGACCGGGTCACGCTCGACGAGTCGGTGAGCATGGCCTTCCTCGTCGTGCTGGAGTCGATGACGCCGGCCGAGCGCGTCGCGTTCGTCCTGCACGACGTCTTCCGCTACCCCTTCGCGGAGGTGGCCGACATCGTCGGCCGTACCCCGGCGGCCTGCCGTCAGCTGGCGTCCTCGGCCCGCCGCCGTATCGACGCCTCCCGGGCACCCGCCTCGCCGACGGCCCAGCGGGCCCGGGTGGTGCGGGAGTTCCGGCAGGCGTGGGAGGCCCGGGACATCGGCGCCCTCCTCGGCCTCCTCGACCCGGACGCCACCGCCGTCGGCGACGGCGGCGGGCTCGTCACGGCCACGCTCCACCCGATCGAGGGCGCCGAGCGCATCGCCCGCTTCTTCGCCGAACGGGTCCATCCGGGCCACCTGACGGTCCGCGAGTGCACGGTCAACGGCCAGCCCGGCCTGGTGGCCCACCTGGACGGAGTCGTGGTGTCGGTGTACGCCTTCGACATCGCGGACGGCCGGATCCGCAGGATCTGGGCCGTGCTCAACCCCGAGAAGCTCCGGCCGTGGACGACACCGTGCCCCTGACCCCGTCGCCCGCCAGCCGCCGGTCCACGGCCCGCTGGCCCTTCGCCAGCCAGCGGACCGGCCAGTGGAGCAGGACCGCGAGGCACAGGAGCCAGCCGACCGCGTGCACGGCCCAGACACCGGCCAGGGTGGGGCCGCCCCATGCCTGGTGGTAGTCGGTGCCGGCGTACCAGAGCGGATAGGCGACGTTGCGGGCGGAGTTGAACAGGGCGTAGCCGGTCAGGACGAACGCCGCCGCGTCGAGGGGCAGTCCGAGCACCGTACGGCCGAGGGTCCGCCCGCCGGTCCACGCGCCGCCGCCCGAGAGCCGGGCCCGCAGCCGCGCGGCCGACGCGGGCCGGCCGACGAGGACCAGTCCGGCGGCGGCGAGACCGGCCGGCAGCGCCAGGAAGGCGCGGCCGGCGGTCCGGACGTCGGCGCGGGCGGTACGGGAGATGCGCGCGGTACGGGAGATGCGCGCGGTACGGGGGATGCGCGCGGCGGGCGTGACGGGGGCGGTACGGGCGGGGCGGTGGAGCGGGGACATGGCGGGACCTCACCTCTTCCGGGTTGGTGTCCCGTACCGTCCCGCCCCCACGGCCCCACCGTCGTCGGACCAGGGAGCCAACCCCGACGTCATACCGGGGTACCACCGGGGCGAGCGGTCGAAAGAGAGGGTGCGGGTCCCGTCCGACCTGGGCAGCCCCCGGGTGGGGGCGGACACCGAGGCGGGCGGAGCGCGGCGGGCGTCAGTACGACTTGGGCAGCCCCAGCGTCTGGGTGGACACGTAGTTGAGGATCATCTCCCGGCTGACCGGGGCGATCCGCGCCACGCGGGCCGCCGTGATCAGGCGGGCGAGGCCGAACTCGCGGGTGAGACCGTTGCCGCCGAGGGTGTGGACGGCGGTGTCGACGGCCTTCACGCACGCCTCGGCCGCCGCGTACTTCGCCATGTTGGCGGCCTCGCCCGCGCCGGCGTCGTCACCCGCGTCGTACAGTGCGGCGGCCTTCCGCATCATCAGGCGGGCCAGTTCGAGCTCGATGTGGGCCTGGGCGAGCGGGTGGGCGATGGCCTGGTGGGCGCCGATGGGGGCCTTCCAGACCTGGCGTTCCTTGGCGTACGTGACCGCCTGCGCCAGCGCGTAGCGGCCCATGCCGATCGCGAAGGCGGCCGTCATGATGCGCTCCGGGTTGAGGCCCGCGAAGAGCTGGAGCAGGCCGCCGTCCTCGTCGCCGACGAGGGCGTCTGCGGGCAGGTGGACGTCGTCGAGGGTCAGCTCGAACTGCTTCTCGTGCGCGTCGAGTTCCATCTCGATGGGCCGGCGGCCGAAGCCGGGCGTGTCGCGCGGGACGACGAAGAGGCACGGCTTGAGGGTGCCGGTGCGGGCGTCGGAGGTGCGGCCGACGATCAGGGTCGCGTCGGCGATGTCGACGCCGGAGACGAAGACCTTGCGGCCGTTGAGCACCCAGCCGTCCTCGGTGCGGGTGGCGGTGGTGGTGATGCGGTGGGAGTTGGAGCCGGCGTCGGGCTCGGTGATGCCGAAGGCCATCGTGCGGGTGCCGTCGGCGAGTCCGGGCAGCCAGGCGGCCTTCTGCGCGTCGGTGCCGAAGCGGGCGATGACCGTGCCGCAGATCGCGGGCGAGACGACCATCATCAGCAGCGGCGCGCCGGCCGCGCCGGCCTCCTCCAGGACGATGGACAGCTCGGCCATGCCGCCGCCCCCGCCGCCGTACTCCTCGGGCAGGTTCACGCCGAGGTAGCCGAGCTTGCCGGCCTCGGCCCACAGCGCGGCCCGGTCGAAGCCCGGCCCGTGGCGGTGGCCGAGGGCGGAGACGGCGGCGCGGAGGGCGGTGTGCTCCGGGGATTCCACGATGGTGCTCATGCGGGGGCTTCCTCCTGGGCTTCGGTCGGTACGTCGGCCCGTTCCTCGGGCTGTACGACGGCGAGCAGGGCGCCGACCTCGACCTGGCGGCCGGGGGCGGCGTGGAGCGCGGTGAGCGTGCCGGAGACGGGCGCGGCGACCCGGTGTTCCATCTTCATGGCCTCCAGCCAGAGCAGGGGCTGCCCGGCCTCGACCCGGTCGCCGACGGCGAGTCCTTCGGCGACGCGGACGACGGTGCCGGGCATGGGGGCGAGCAGGGAGCCGGGGGCGGTCTGCTCGCGGGGGTCGGTGAAGCGGGGGCGGGCGGTGAGCCGGTGCGGGCCGGCGTGGACGGTGCCGTCGGGGTACGCGGTGACGTCGAAGTCCCGCGCCACTCCGCCCACTTCGAGGCGTACGCGGTCGGGGGCGGCCGCCAGGACGCGGATGCCCTGCGGGGACGTCACCTCGTAGCCGCCGCCGCGCAGGGGCCGGTAGCGGACCTCGTGCGTGCCGTAGGTCCGGGTCTCGTCCTGGGAGCGGACGTTGCGCCAGCCGCCGCCGAAGCGGCCCCGGCGGGCGGCGGCCCCGGCGAGCGCGGCGGCGACGGCGGCGTGCGCCTCGCCGTCCCGGGGGCGGGTCAGCTCCTCCAGGTGGCGCCCGTAGAAGCCGGTGCCGAGCCGGGCGGGGTCCTGGAAGCCGGGGTGCCGCAGGGAGGCGACGAGCAGGTCCCGGTTGGTGACCGGCCCGTGGACGCGGGCGCGGTCCAGGACCTGAGCCAGTTTGCGTACGGCGGCGGCGCGGGTGGGCGCGGTGACGACGACCTTGGCGAGCATGGCGTCGTAGTGCACGGGGACGGTGTCGCCGGAGGCGTAGCCGGTGTCGCCCCGGACGCCGGGCCCGGCCGGGAACTCCAGGGCGTGCAGCCTGCCGGTCTGCGGGGCCCAGCCGGCGGCCGGGTCCTCGGCGTAGAGCCGGGCCTCGACGGCGTGGCCGCGCGGTGCCGGGGGCTCCGGGTCGAGGGCCGCGCCTTCGGCGATCCGGATCTGGAGGGCGACCAGGTCCACCCCGTGGACCTCCTCGGTCACCGGGTGCTCGACCTGGAGGCGGGTGTTCATCTCCAGGAAGTGGGCCCGGCCGTCGGCGACGAGGAACTCGACGGTGCCCGCGCCGACGTAGCCGACCGCCTTCGCGGCCGTCGCCGAGCGCTCGTACAGCTCGTCGACGAGCGCGGCGGGCAGGCCGGGCGCCGGGGCCTCCTCGACGACCTTCTGGTGGCGGCGCTGGAGCGAGCAGTCGCGGGTGCCGAGGGTCCACACGGTGCCGTGGGTGTCGGCGAGGACCTGCACCTCGACGTGGCGGCCGTTCTCCACGTACGGCTCGACGAACACCTCGCCGTCGCCGAAGGCGCTCGCCGCCTCGGCCGACGCCGCCGCCAGCTCTCCCGGCAGGTCGGCGAGGTCGCGTACGACGCGCATGCCACGGCCGCCTCCGCCGGCCGCCGCCTTCACCAGGACCGGCAGGTCGGCCTCGGTGACGTCGGTGAGGGGCCGGACGCCCATGAGTTCCTTGGCCCGGGTCTTGGACGCCATCGCCTCGATCGCCTCCGGCGGCGGCCCGATCCACACCAGGCCCGCGTCGATCACCGCCTGCGCGAATTCTTTGTTCTCGGAGAGGAATCCATAGCCGGGGTGGACGGCGTCGGCGCCGGCCGCGAGGGCGGCCGCCACCACCAGGTCGCCGCGCAGATACGTGTCGGCGGGCGCCGCCCCCGGCAGCCGTACGGCCGCGTCGGCCTCCCGCACGTGCAGGGCGCCGGCGTCCGGGTCCGCGTACACCGCCACCGTGGCGATGCCGAGGTCACGGCAGGTGCGGAAGACCCGGCAGGCGATCTCGCCCCGGTTGGCGACCAGGACGGTGGAGATCGGTCGTTCGGTCATCAGTGCCTCACATCCTGAAGACGCCGAAGCCGCCGCGCGCGCCCTCGACCGGTGCCGTGTGGATCGCGGACAGGCACAGTCCGAGGACGGTGCGCGTGTCGCGCGGGTCGATGACCCCGTCGTCGTACAACCGCCCGGAGAGGAACATGGGCAGCGACTCGGCCTCGATCTGTGCCTCCACCAGGGCGCGGAGACCGGCGTCGGCCTCCTCGTCGTAGGGCTGCCCCTTGGCCGCCGCCGAGGCACGGGCCACGATCGACAGCACGCCGGCGAGCTGCTGCGGGCCCATGACGGCGGACTTGGCGCTCGGCCAGGCGAAGAGGAAGCGCGGGTCGTAGGCCCGGCCGCACATGCCGTAGTGCCCGGCGCCGTAGCTCGCCCCCATGAGGACGGAGAGATGGGGGACCCGCGAGTTCGACACCGCGTTGATCATCATCGCGCCGTGCTTGATGATGCCGCCCTGCTCGTACTCCCTGCCGACCATGTAGCCGGTGGTGTTGTGCAGGAAGACCAGCGGGATGTCCCGCTGGTTGGCGAGCTGGATGAACTGGGCGGCCTTCTGCGACTCGGCCGAGAAGAGCACACCCTGGGCGTTGGCGAGGATCCCCACCGGATAGCCGTGCAGGCGCGCCCACCCGGTGGTCAGCGAGGGCCCGTACAGCGGCTTGAACTCGTCGAAGTCGGAGCCGTCGACGATCCGCGCGATGACCTCGCGCGGGTCGAACGGGGTCTTCAGGTCGCCGGGGACGATGCCGAGGAGTTCCTCCTCGTCGTACTTCGGCGGTGCGACCGCGCCCGGCTCCGGGGGGTGGGCCTTGCGGTGGTTGAGGCGGGCGACGATCCGCCGGGCCTGGCGCAGGGCGTCGGCCTCGTCGACGGCGTAGTGGTCGGCGAGGCCGCTGGTCCGCGCGTGCATCTCCGCGCCGCCGAGCGACTCGTCGTCGCTCTCCTCGCCCGTCGCCATCTTCACCAGCGGCGGCCCGCCCAGGAAGACCTTCGACCGCTCCTTGATCATCACGGTGTGGTCGGACATGCCGGGGACGTAGGCGCCGCCGGCCGTCGAGTTGCCGAAGACGACCGCGATCGTCGGGATGCCGGCGGCGGACAGCCGGGTCAGGTCGCGGAAGAGCGCCCCGCCCGGGATGAAGATTTCTTTCTGAGAGGAAAGATCCGCCCCGCCGGACTCGACGAGCGAGACGACCGGCAGCCGGTTGGCGTACGCGATCTCGTTGGCCCGCAGCGCCTTCTTCAGGGTCCAGGGGTTGGAGGCCCCGCCGCGCACGGTGGGGTCGTTGGCGGTGATCAGGCACTCGACGCCCTCGATCACCCCGATGCCGGTGACCAGCGAGGCGCCGACCGGGTAGTCGCTGCCCCAGGCGGCCAGCGGGGACAGCTCCAGGAACGGCGAGTCGGGGTCGACGAGCAGCTCGATCCGCTCCCGGGCGAGCAGCTTGCCGCGCTTCCTGTGCCGCTCGGTGTACTTCTCCCCGCCGCCCGCGAGCGCCTTGGCGTGCTCGGCGTCGAGGGCGGCCAGCTTCTCCAGCATCGCGGCGCGGGCGGCGGCGTAGTCGGGTCCGCCGGTGTCCAGGGCGGAGGCGAGGACGGTCACAGCAGTACCTCCGGTACGTCGAGGTGGCGGGAGCGCAGCCACTCCCCCAGGGCCTTGGCCTGCGGGTCGAAGCGGGCCTGGGAGGCGACGCCCTCGCCGAGCAGTCCGGTGACGGCGAAGTTCAGCGCCCTGAGGTTCGGCAGCACATGCCGCTCCACCGGGAGTTCCTTCGTCTCGGGAAGCAATTCCCGGAACCGGTCGGCGGTGAGGGTGTGGACGAGCCAGCGCCACTCCTCCTCCGTGCGGACCCAGACGCCGACGTTGGCGTCACCGCCCTTGTCGCCGCTGCGGGCCCCGGCGATCCGGCCGAGCGGCACCCGCCGCACCGGTCCCGGCGGGAGCGGCGGCGGAAGGTCCGGCTCGGGTACGGGTTCCAGGGCTCGGGTCCCCGGCGGTACGGGAACGGACACGCGGGTCCCGTCCGGGAGCACGGCCGTGTGCGGGACCTCGCCGACGGGCACGTACGCGCTCTCGAAGACCCCGTAGGGGGCGCCCTTCCCGGGCGGGGCGGTGACGTGGAAGCCCGGGTAGCTCGCGAGGGCGAGCTCGATCGCGGCCCCGGTCAGGGCGCGGCCGACCTTCTCGGGGTCGGGGTCGCGCACGACGAGCCGCAGCAGGGCGCTCGCCGTCTCCTCGCTGGCGGCGTCCTCGCGGTCGGTGCGCACCAGCTCCCAGCGGACCTCGCGCGGGGGCGGCTCGGCGAGGGCGTCGGCGATCTGGTCCCGCACCAGGGCCGCCTTGGCCTCGATGTCGAGGCCGGTGAGCACGAAGACGACCTCGTTGCGGAAGCCGCCGAGCCGGCAGAGCCCCGCCTTGAGCGTCGGCGGCGGCGCCTCGCCCCGTACGCCGTCGATCCGGACCCGGTCCGGGCCGTCCTGGGTGAGCCGGACGGTGTCGAGCCGTGCGGTCACGTCGGGCCCGGCGTAGCGGGCGCCGGCGGTCTCGTAGAGGAGCTGCGCGGTGACGGTGCCGGTGTCGACGAGGCCGCCCGTGCCCGGGTGCTTGGTGATCACGGCGCTGCCGTCGGCGTGCAGTTCGGCGAGCGGGAAGCCGGGGCGGCGGAGGACGGCCGGGTCGTGGCCGGTGAAGAAGGCGTAGTTGCCGCCGGTGGCCTGGGTGCCGCACTCCAGGACGTGCCCGGCGACGACCGCGCAGGCCAGCTCGTCGTACGCCTCGGGGCCCCAGCCGAAGAACCACTGCGCGGGCCCGGTGACGAGCGCGGCGTCGGTGACCCGGCCGGTGACGACGACGTCGGCGCCGGCGGCGAGGCAGGCGGCGATGCCGCCGCCGCCCAGATAGGCGTTGGCCGCGAGGACGTCCGGTCCCGGCGGCAGCCGGTCGCCCTCCACGTGGGCGATCCGCGCCGGGATGCCGAGCCGGCCGGCGAGGGCGCGCAGGGCGTCGGCGAGACCGGCCGGGTTGAGCCCGCCGGCGTTGGCGACGATCCGCACCCCGCGCTCGTGGGCGAGAGCGAGGCCCTCCTCCATCTGCCGCAGGAAGGTCTTCGCGTATCCGGCGGACGGGTCCTTCATCAGGTCGCGGCCGAGGATCAGCATGGTCAGTTCGGCGAGGTAGTCGCCGGTGAGGACGTCGAGCTCGCCGCCGGTGAGCATCTCGCGGACCGCGTCGAAGCGGTCGCCGTAGAAACCGGAGGCGTTGCCGATCCGCAGGATCACGACCCGGCCCCCTTCGGGGCGCGGCCCCCTCCCGCCGGACCGGCGAAGGCCTGGGCGATGTCCAGCCACGCGTCGGCGTCGGCGCCGTGCGCGACGAGGGCGGTGTCGGCGCGGTGCACGCGCTGGGTGACCAGGAGACAGAAGTCGAGGGCCGGGCCGGTGATCGTCTGCGGGGCGTCGTCCGGCCCGAACGACCACACGGAGTCGCCGGACACCCCGCCGGGCGCGGTGAGTTCGAGGCGGAAGGGAGCGGCGGGCGGGGTGAGTCCGCGCACCAGGTAGGCGTAGTCGCGGGCCCGCAGCCCGATCCAGGCCACGTGCCGCAGCCGGGCCGTGGGCGCCCGCACGACCCCGAGGGCGTCGGCCACGTCCTGTCCGTGCGCCCAGGTCTCCATGAGCCGGGCGGTCGCGAGCGCCCCGGCGCTCATCGCGGGCCCGTACCAGGGGAACCTCGTCCCCGGCGGCGCCTCCCGGAGCACCCGGTGCAGCCGCTCCCGCCCGTCCCGCCAGCGCGCGAGCAGCACCCCGGGCGGCAGCGCCGCGCCCTCCTCGGCCCCCTCGTCCACGAAGCGGTCGGGCGCGGCGAGGGCCTTGTCGACCTCGGCGGCGAAGGCCCCGGGATCGGTCGCGGCGAGCAGGGCCGCCGCGTCGGTCCAGGCGAGATGGGCGATCTGATGGGCGACCGTCCACCCCGGCGCGGGCGTCACCGCCGCCCACTGTTCGTCGGACGCCTCCCGCACGAGGGCGTCGACCTCCTCGCTCTCGGCACGCAGGTCGGCAAGAACGCCGGCGGGGTCGGACACGGAGCGCTCCCCTCGGGGACGGGCGGGTCACGGACGTGCGTGAGGAGCATGGCAGCCCGACCAGAAACAATCAAGCATGCTTGCTTTAAAGATCCCGACCGGGAGGGGAGGGTGGCGAGCCGGGATCAGGCGGCTGCGCGGCGGGGCCTCGGGACCAGTTCTCCGCCGCAGTTGGGGCAGACGCCCGCCATCGCCTCGGCGCACGGCACGCAGAAGGTGCACTCGTACGTACAGATACGGGCGGGGGCGTCGACGGGCAGGGTGGTCGTCTCGCAGCGTTCGCAGCGTTCGCGCATCTCAAGGGCCATGCGCCCATCCTGCGCGAGGGCCCGCGGCCGGGAAACCGGCCGCGGGCCAAAGATCACTGCAATCGGGCCAGGGAGCCCAGCGGGCCACCGACGCGGCCGGGCCGCAAGGGCCTCTGGGCCACCGCGTCAGCGCCATCGGGTCACCGGGGCGGCCGGGGTCGCAAGGGCCGTCCGGGCGTAGACGGCGGGGAAGCGGCGGCGGCGCGGGGCGGCCGGGCCGCGAGGGCCCGTCCCTCACTGGGATCGGGACATCTGCGTCCGCACCGCGCCCATGCTCGCCGCGATGACCAGCGCGATCGCGAGGGCGTCCGTCACTCCGAGCGCCTGGTGGAGGACGAGGAAGCCGGCGGTGGCGGCGATGGCCGGTTCCAGGCTCATGAGGATGGCGAAGGTGGGCGCGGGCAGGCGGCGCAGCGCGAGGAGTTCGAGGGTGTAGGGCAGCACCGAGGACATCAGGGCGACGGCGAGGCCGAGGCCGATCGTCGACGGGACGAGCAGCCGGTCACCGGCCTCCAGGATGCCGAACGGCAGGCTCAGGACCGCGCCGAAGGCCATCGCCAGCGCCAGGCCGTCAGCCTGCGGGAAGCGGCGGCCGGTGCGGGCGCTGAAGACGATGTACGTGGCCCACATGGCGCCCGCCGCGAGGGCGAAGCCCGCGCCGACCGGGTCGAGCCGGTCGAAGCCGCCGCCGTGGAGCCCGCCGCCGAGGAGGACGACGCCGCCGAGGGCGAGTCCCGCCCAGAGGAGGTTCACCAGGCGGCGCGAGGCGAGCACGGACAGGGCGAGCGGGCCCAACACCTCCAGGGTGACGGCGGCCCCGAGCGGGATCCGGTCGACCGAGAGGTAGAAGAGGATGTTCATGCCGGACATGGCGGCGCCGAAGGCGAGCACGGTGCCCCAGTCCGCACGGCCGTAGCCCCTGATCCTGGGCCGGCAGACGGCCAGCAGGACGACGGCGGCGAGCACGAGCCGCAGGGTGACGACACCGAGGGCGCCGGCCCGGGGCATGAGCAGCACCGCGAGGGCGGAGCCGAACTGGACGGACAGGCCGCCGGCCACGACGAGGGCGACCGGCCCGAGCCGACCGCCCCGGCGGTCCGCGACGGCGGCTGTCGCCGCCGGGGCCGTCGCGGGGTCGGCGGCCGGGGCCGTGCCGGCTATGTCCTTGACCGGGCTGTCCACCGGCGTGCTCCTTGCCTAGCTGCTGACGATCATGAGTTCACTGCACTGGACCAACAAGTCCAGAGTAATGTACTCCCCCGACGGCTCCCACCCCGCCCGCTTTCACGCTACGAGCCACCGCGCGGCGCGTGAAATGCCGATTGCGCTGCGGTTATGCTCGGCACGCATGAGCCGTACGAGCATCGAGCTCCGCCACCTCCGCTGCTTCCTCGCCATCGCCGAGGAGGGCAACCTGACCCGCGCCGCCGCCCGCCTCCACCTCACCCAGCCCGCCGTCTCGCGCACCCTCGCCGCCCTGGAGAAACAGCTCGGCGCCCGGCTCGTCGACCGCTCCACCCACCACCTCGCGCTCACGCCCGAGGGCCGCGCGTTCCACGAGCGGGCCGCCGCCGCGGTCGCCGCCTTCGACACGGCCGTCGACCCCGACCGGCTCCGGCACCGCCCCCTCCGCCTCGGCCACGCCTGGTCGGCCTTCGGCCCGTACACCACCCCCCTCCTGCGCCGCTGGCAGCGCGACCACCCCGAAACGCCCCTGGAACTGCTCCGCGTCGACGACCGCACGGCCGGACTGCTCCGCGGCGAGGTCGACGCGGCCCTGCTGCGGGGCCCGGTGGAGATTCCCGGCCTCGCCACCGAGGAGCTGCTGACCGAGGACCGGGTGGCCGCCCTGCCGGCCGACAGCCCGCTCGCCGCGCGGCCCGCGCTGACCCTGGCGGACCTGGGCGCCGAGACCGCGATCCTCAACCCGGTCTCCGGCACCACCACCCTCGACCTGTGGCCGCCCCACGCCCGCCCCCGCGCCACCCTGACCGTCGCCAACACCGACGACTGGCTGACCGCGATCGCCGCGGGCCGCGGCATCGGCGTCTCGGCCGCCTCCACGGCCGCTCTCCACGCGCACCCCGGCGTCACCTACCGACCCCTCACCGACGCCCCGCCCCTCCCCGTCCTCCTTGCCTGGCGGGACTCCGCGCGGCACCCGGCGACGGGGGCGCTGGTGGACCTGGCCCGGCGGATCGCCCACGAAGCGCGGTGAGCCGCGGTGCACCGCGGCCGTGATGAACGGCGGCCGTGATGAACCGCGGCCGTGATGAATTCGGTGAACCGTCGTCACGAAGCCGTGAAGCCACGGCGGGACGCTGGTGCTCACCAGAGCGCGTCCGCGCTTCGTCATCGGGGGGAGCACCACCATGAGCACCACACGCAGAACCGTCCACGGCGCCGCCCTCGCCCTCGCCGCCCTGTCCACGCTGGCCCTGACCGCCTGCGGGCCCTCCGAGGACCCAGCCGCCGGCGGTGCCACCACCCCGCCGGTGAAGCCGGCCACCCCCACCACATCGCCGGCGAAGCCCGCGCCCACGACGCCCACCACGCCGCCCGCACCCACCACGCCGCCCACCAAGCCGTCGGCCGACCCCGACGCCGGGGTCTTCCCGTGCAGCACCTTCGACGTGACGTTCAGCGCGACCCTGGCCGAACCCACCACCAGCAGCTATCTACTGAAGATCACCAACAGGACCGGCAAGCCCTGCCGGGTGCTCGGCCACCCCGTCGTCACCTTCGGCGAGCTCGACGGCGCGGCGACGGAACGCGGCAAGGCCCCCGATATCGAGCACGCCATCCGGCTCGCACCGGGCGCGTCGGCCTACGCCGGGCTCATGGGCGGCCCGCTCACCGCGGACAGCAAGACCGTCTCGTACATCCGCATGACCATGAGCACCGAGTCCGATCTGGAGCAGATGCCGCTCAAGGCCGCCACCCCCGGCCTCCACATCACCCCCGACAAGGAGTCGGTCACCCCGTGGGTCGACAACGCCGAGGACGCGCTCAGCCTGTAGTGGCTCCCCCGGGGTGAAGGCGTTCCACCACCGCCAGGAGAACGTCCGCGTCCCCTCACGCGTCCAGCGCCTCCGCCAGCACCTCCGCCAGGTGGCGCGGGTGGTGGTGGGGGGCGAGGTGGGTGATCTGGGTGCGGCAGGAGAAGCCGTCGGCCAGGACGATGGCGTCGGGGGGCGCGGAGCGCAGGGCGGGCAGCAGCTGGTCCTCGGCACAGGCGACGGAGACCTCGTAGTGGCCGGGTTCGAAGCCGAAGTTGCCGGCGAGGCCGCAGCAGCCGCCCGCCGGTTCGCCGTCGAGGCCCGCCTGCCGGCGGAGGCGGCGGTCGGCGGTGTCGCCCAGGGCGGCGTGCTGGTGGCAGTGGGTCTGGCCGGTGACCGGGCGGTCGAGGCGGGGCGGGGACCAGTCCGGGGCGAGTTCGGCCAGGGCCTCGGCGAAGGTGCGGACGGAGGCGGCGAGGCGGGCGGCGCGCGGGTCGTCGGGGAGCAGTTCGGGCAGGTCGGTGCGCAGGGTCGCCGCGCAGGAGGGCTCCAGGACCACGACGGGTCGGCCACCCCGCCCCGCGCCTCCGGGCGCCCCCGGAGCCGCAGCCCCGTCCGCACCCGGATCCACACCTGGACCCGTACCCCCGTCCGCGCCCGGGGCCGCACGCGAGCCCGCACCCGCTCCCGGGCCCGCACCCCCGTCCGCACGCGAGCCCGCACCCGAACCCGCACCCCCGTCCGCGCCCGAGCCCGCGCCCGGAGCCAGGGCCGGGACCTCGCCGCCCTCGCCCACCACCTGGTCCATCACGTCGAGCGTGCGGCGCATCACCCGGCGGGCCGTGTCGAGCCGGCCCGTCGAGACATAGGTGAGCCCGCAGCAGACCCGGCCGGGCGGCAGGGCCACCCCGAGCCCCGCGGCGTCCAGGACGCGTACCGCCGCCCGGCCCACCTGGGGCGCCAGGTGGTCGGTGAAGGTGTCGGGCCACAGGGTGAGGACCGGCGGCCGGTCCGAGGCACGCTCGCCGAACCAGGACACGAAGGACCGCTCCGCGACCCTGGGCAGCGCCCGCTCCGGCGTGACGCCCGCGAGCCGGGCCGCGTACGGCAGGCGCATCGCCGTGTTCAGGCCCCGGCCGAACAGGTCGAGCCAGCGCGGCAGCCCGCCCATGGTCCAGTGCGAGCGGGGCCGCTTCAGCGCCCGGAGGGGACCCGCGTAGTAACCGTCCAGGAACCGCGCCTTGTACGCGGCCATGTCGACGCCCACCGGGCAGTCGCTGCGGCAGCCCTTGCAGGACAGGCACAGGTCGAGTGCCTCCCGGACCTCCTCGGCGCGCAGCCCGCCGGTGACGGTCTCGCCGAGGGCCATCTCGTGGAGCAGCCTGGCCCGGCCCCGGGTCGAGTGCTTCTCCTCCCCTGTCGCCCGGTACGAGGGGCACATCACCCCGGGCCCCGAACTCGGGCCCTCCACCCGGCATTTGGCGACGCCCACGCAGCGGGCGGCGGCCCGGCCGAGTTCGGCCACCGCCCGGTCCGCCGCGCCCCGCCGACCGTCCTCACGCCCGTCCTCCTGGCCGACGACCGGCAGGCCCGTGAACCGCAGCCCGGTGTCCAGCGGCTCCGGCCGCACCAGCACGCCGGGGTTGAGGCCGCCGTCCGGGTCCCACAGGTCCTTGACCGCGCCGAACAGGGCGACGAGCTCGTCCCCGTACATCCGGGGCAGCAGCTCGGCCCGCGCCTTGCCGTCGCCGTGTTCGCCGGACAGCGAGCCGCCGTGGGCGACGACGAGGTCGGCGACCGCCTCGGAGAAGCGGCGGAAGTCCCGTACCCCGTTCCGAGTCCACAGGTCGAAGTCGATCCGCACATGGACGCAGCCGTCACCGAAGTGGCCGTACGGGGTGCCCCTCAGGCCGAATTCCTTCAGCAGGGAGCGGAATTCACGCAAGTAGGCGCCGAGCCGGGCCGGCGGCACCGCGCAGTCCTCCCAGCCCGGCCAGGCCTCCCCGCGATCCGGCGTCAGGGTCGCCGTCCCGGCCGCGTCCTCCCGGATCCGCCACAGCGCCCGCTGCGCCGCCGGGTCCCGCACCACGGCGCTGTCGACCGCGTCCGCCGCCCGCACCAGGGCCGCGGCCGCGTCCTCCCCGTCCATCTCGCAGAAGAGCCAGGCCGCGCCCCGGGGCAGCCCCTCGGCGCCCCGCACCAGGTCGGCCGCCATGCCCTCCACGGTGAGCGGCCCGTACGGCAGGAGTCCGGCCGCCGCGTCCGCCGCCCTGCTCTCGTCGGCGTATCCGAGGACCACCAGAATTCGTTCCGCCGGGAGCGGAACCAAACGCACCTCGGCCTCCGTGACCACCCCGAGCGTGCCCTCGCTGCCGCACAGCGACCGGGCCACGTCCCTGCCGCGCTCGGGCAGCAGCGCGTCCAGGGCGTAGCCGGAGATCCGGCGCGGCAGCCCGTCCGGATAACCGGTCCGCAGCAGCGCGAGCCGGTCGCCCACGAGGTCCAGGAGTCCGGGCGGAGCTCCCCGCCCGCCCGGCCCCGCCGTCAACCGCTCGCCCCGGTACGTCACCACATCCAGCGAGCGCACGTTGTCCGCCGTGGTCCCCCAGGCCACCGAGTGCGCCCCGCACGCGTTGTTGCCGATCATCCCGCCGAGCGTGCAGCGGCTGTGCGTGGACGGATCGGGCCCGAAGGTCAGCCCGTACGGCCGGGCCGCCGCCCGCAGCCGGTCCAGGACGAGCCCCGGCTGGACGACCGCCGTCCGCGCCTCCGGATCGAGCAGAACCAGCTCGTCCATGTGCCGTGTGAAGTCCAGCACGACCCCCGTGCCGGTGGCCTGGCCGCCGATCGACGTGCCCCCGCCCCGCGCCACGACCGGTGTGCCGTGCGCCCGGCACACCTCCAGGGCCGCGGCCACGTCGTCGGCGTCGCGCGGCGCGACCGTACCGAGCGGCACACGGCGGTAGTTGGAGGCGTCCATCGACGTCAGGGCCCGTGCCGTGACGGAGAAGTCGACGTCTCCCGCGACGGCGGAACGCAGGTCGGCGGCGAGCTCCGGGGCGTGTTCCTCGTGTCTTCCCACAACCCCAGGATGTCTCAGTGCTCGTCTCATCGGGCGGACATCCCGCGACCGGCCCCTTCCCGAACCGATACTCTCCGCCTCGTGGCCGATATCCAGATTCCCGCTGACATCAAGCCCGCCGACGGCCGTTTCGGCGCGGGCCCCTCCAAGGTGCGCACGGAGGCGCTGGACGCCCTGGCCGCCACGGGCACCTCCCTCCTCGGCACGTCCCACCGCCAGGCTCCGGTCAAGAACCTGGTCGGCGAGGTGCGTACCGGCATCCGTGACCTCTTCTCGCTGCCCGAGGGCTACGAGGTGATCCTGGGCAACGGCGGATCGACCGCCTTCTGGGACATCGCGACCCACGGTCTGATCGAGAACAAGTCGCAGCACCTCACCTTCGGCGAGTTCTCGTCCAAGTTCGCGAAGGCCGCGAAGCTGGCCCCGTGGCTGGCCGAGCCGACCGTGATCTCCGCCGACCCGGGCACGCACCCGGAGCCGGTGGCCGAGGCGGGCGTCGACGTCTACGCGTACACGCACAACGAGACCTCCACCGGTGTCGCCGCCCCGCTGAAGCGGGTCGCGGGCGCCGACGAGGGCGCGCTCGTCCTGGTCGACGCGACCTCGGGCGCCGGCGGTCTGCCGGTCGACATCGCCGAGACGGACGTCTACTACTTCGCCCCGCAGAAGTCCTTCGCCGCCGACGGCGGTCTGTGGCTGGCCGCGTTCTCGCCGGCCGCCCTGGAGCGGGCGCAGCGGATCCACGCGTCCGGCCGTCACATCCCGGAGTTCTTCAGCCTGCCGACGGCGATCGACAACTCGCTGAAGAACCAGACGTACAACACCCCGGCCCTCGCGACCCTCTTCCTGCTGAACGAGCAGCTGAAGTGGATCAACGGCCAGGGCGGTCTGGACTGGGCCGTGGCCCGGACCAAGGAGTCCTCGCAGGCGCTGTACGGCTGGGCCGAGGAGTCCAAGTACGCGACCCCGTTCGTCACCGACCCGGCGAAGCGCTCGCAGGTCATCGGCACGATCGACTTCGCGGACGAGATCGACGCGGCCGCGGTCGCCAAGGTCCTGCGCGCCAACGGGATCGTGGACACCGAGCCGTACCGCAAGCTGGGCCGCAACCAGCTGCGGATCGCGATGTTCCCGGCGATCGACCCGGCGGACGTGCGGGCGCTGACGGCCTGCATCGACTACGTGATCGAGAAGCTCTGACCTTCTCGCGCCTTCTCGCGCCTTGTCGCGGTACGGCGAAGGGCCCGGCGTCGGACACACCGATGCTGGGCCCTTCGCCGTGCCGGGCCGGGTACGGGGCCGTCTCCGGGCCGGGCACAGGGCCCGGGCACGGGGCCCGGGCCGGACTGTGTACGGGGCCGGGCCCGGGGCGGTCTCCGACTCTGTACGGGGCCGGGGCCCGGGGGTCAGCCGGCCTGCGCCTTCACGTGGTCGATGACCGCCCGGAACTCGGCCGTCGGCGAGAACTCGACGACATCGGAGTCCTCCAGGGCCTCCGGGGCATGGCCGGGCCCCCAGTAGTAGGCCTGCCCCGCCTCGTAGACCTCCTCGCCCGTGGCCGTACGCATCCTGATCCGGCCCTTGAAGAGGTAGCCCCAGTGGGGGCACGGGCACAGGTCGCCCTCCAGGCCCTTGAGGGCCGGTGCCATGTCGGTGCCCTTCGGAAGGTGGATGAAGGCGACGGTCATGTCACCGCCGGCCTCCTGCATACGGAAGTCCAGGCCGTCGCCCTCGATGGCGACGGGGGTGTCCTCGCGCGTGAATGACGTCATGACTCCTCCGCCCTCTCGGTCTCCCTTCCAGTCTCGACCCGGTGGTGCGCCGGGTCGACGCGGGCGCCGGGGCGAGGGGAAACCGCAGGTCGGTCGCGGGGCGGCACCGGTCAGTCGCGGCGCAGCAGGCGCTTCCCGCCGAGGACGGCGGCGGTGGCCAGGGCGAGGACGAGGAAGCCGACGGTGGTGTTCCCCTCGCCGCCCGGCGCACCCGTGCCGCCCGCGCCGGAACCGGAACCGGAACCGGGGGCCTGCGGGTCGCCGCCGGGGGTGGTGCCGCCGGGGGCGGGGGTGGCGCCGGGGCGGTCGACGCGGATCACCCGGCTTTGATTCCCCTCCGAGCCGAACATAAAGGCCGAGCCGTCCCGCGTGTACGTGACCGACTCGGCCTGCCCCTGGAAGGGCGCTCCGACGGACGTGCCCTCGCCGACCGGCCGGCCGTCCTTCCACGCGTACTCCTCGGCGAGGAGGTAACCGCGCAGGACGAGCCGGTCGCCGGCCGGCGAGAAGGCGCCGTCGGTGACCCACGGGACCTCGGCGATCCGCCGGAAGACGTTGGTGCGGGAGGCGGACAGGCGCGCCGGGCCCTCGTAGAGGCCGCCGCCGTCCTTGTGCTTGCTGGCGATGTAGACCCGGCCGGTCTTCGGATGGACCATCAGCGCCTCGGCGTCGCGGGCCCCGTCGGCGTACCGCACGTCGTACTGGGTGGCCCGCACGGTCTGATCCCGGAGCTCCTTCGGCTCGGGGAAGCGGTAGATCCAGACGTGGTCCCAGGTGCCGTTGAGGTTGTCGCCGATGTCGCCGACGTATATGTCGCCGTCGGGGCCGACGGAGATCGCCTCCATGTCGCGGGGGGTCCCGACGCCCTTCAGGGTGAGGGTGGCGACGGTCTTCCCGGTGCGCGAGTCGACGCCGTAGATCAGCGGCGCGTCCTGGTCGTTGTGCGTCCAGTAGATCCCCGGGTGCGCCCGGCTGGCGGCGAGGCCGCTGGACTCGGTGATGCGGGGGTCCTGCAGGGTGAAGTCCCGGTCGGCTTCGCCGCCGTCCGCCGCGGCCGCGGTCGCGGGGGCGGTGGCGGCGAGGACGGCGAGGGCCGTGGCCCCGAACACGCGCAACACAGCAGTTCGCATGCCCTCCAGCCTGCCACGGCCCCGCCACCGCCCCGCCGGGCCCGCGTTGCCGCCGGCCAGTTTCCCTGGTGGCGGGTCCTCGTCATGGCCGGTTTCCCTGGTGGCCGGGATCACGTCGCCCGCCCGGACCGCCCCGGTCCCGCGTCGGTGATGATGTCCCTCATGCGTTTTCTGTTCGTCGGCGACAGCATGACCATCGGACGCGCCGGCGACTTCACCTGGCGCTACCGGATGTGGCGGCACCTGGAGGCCGTGCTGCCCGGGGCGTACGAGATCGTCGGCCCGCGCACCGCGTTGTACGAGGCGGCGACCGACGCGGCGACCTCGGACGCGTACGCCGACCCGGACTTCCCGGCCGCGGCCCGCCGTCATCTGGCCGGCTGGGGCGAGGGCTGGCTGCACATGGCGCCGGTGGTCGGCGAGACGGTGCGGGAGACCCGCGCGGACGTGCTGCTGATCTCGCTGGGCCTGATCGACCTGGGCTTCTACACCAACAGCGACCAAACGGCCGAGAACGTCCGCGCCTTCCTCTCCGCCGCCCGCACCGCGAACCCGCGCGTCCGCGCCGTCCTGCTGCCCGTCATCCCGAACGTCCGGGCCACCTACGACGCCCCCTTCGCCGCCGAGTGCGCCCGCTTCAACGAGCTGCTCGCGAAGACGGTCGCGGACCTGGACACCGCTTCCTCGCCCCTCCTCCTGGCGACGGTCCCGGAGTCGTACGACATCCACCACGACACCTACGACGGCACCCACCCCGGCCCGACGGGCGAACACAAGCTGGCGGCGGCCTTCGCGACCGCCCTGCACCAGGCGTGGGGCGTCGGCGGCCCGTACGGAGCCCCGGTCGACCAGCCGCGCGCCGGCTAGTCGGTGACGGCGTCGACCTCGATCTCGACGAGCCAGTCGGGGTCGATGAACCGCGAGACCTCCACGAAGGTGGTCACCGGCCGCACGGCGCCGAACCGTTCGCCGTGTGCCCTGGCCGCCTCCTTCCAGGTCGTGATGTCGGTGAGCATGATCCGGGTCCGTACGACGTCGTCGAGGGAGGACCCGGCGGCCTTGAGGGCGGTCTCGGCGATGTCGATGCACCGCACGGTCTGCGCGTAGACGTCGCCGACGCCGGCGGTCCCGCCGTCCTCGGCGATGGGCGCGGTGCCGGCGACGGCGATGTGGGAGCCCTTGCGGACGGCGCGGGAGAAGCCGATCTCCGGTTCGAGCGGCGATCCTGAACTGACGTGCTGCCTCGTGTTGTTCATGGTGTCATGATGCGCGAGTGAGACGGTTGGCGAAGGTGGAGACGGTGTACGTGCCGATGCCGAGGACCACTTCGAGGGCGTTCTGCCGGGTGTAGCCGTGGGCCAGGAAGGCGTCGAGCTCGGCGTCGCTCACCGCGCCCGAGGCGGCGAGGACCTGGAGGGTGAAACGGCGTACGGCGTCGAGGCGTTCGCGCGCCGGGGCCGGGCCGAGGGCGGCCAGCTTGGCCTCGTGCATGTCGACGCACAGGTGGCACTGGTTGCGGGCGGCAACCGTGAGGATCACGGTCTCGCGGGAGTGCGGGTCCAGGGTGGTGGACTCGAAGAGCTCACTGAGCTTGAGGAAGCCGTCGAGGGTGTGCGGGGACTCTTTGAGGAGCGCGACGGCGTGGGCGGTACGGGTGGACAGGTCGGCGGTCTGGTCGGCGGTTCGGTCGGTGGACAGGTCGAGTGAGGTGGACAGGTCGAGTGACACGTGGGCCCCTCCGATAGGATCGACAACATGGTTGACCATGTCGGCGGAGAAAACGTAAACCAGGTTGTCGATAACGGCAAGAGGGTTCCTCCCGAGGCCCCCGGTGAGGCACCGGACCGGGCGCCCGACCGCCCCGGCTTCGAGCTGCCCCTGCTGCTCTTCGCCGGCTTCCGCACCCTGATCGACCGCCTCCACGCCGAGCTCGCCCGCCAGGGCCACCCCGACCTGCGCCCCGCGCACGGCTTCGCCCTCCAGGCCGTCGCGGCGAGCCCGTACGGCTCCACGGCCAGCGACATCGGCCGCCGGCTCGGGGTCTCCAAGCAGGCGGCCGGCAAGACCGTCGACCGGCTCCTCGCCCTCGGCTACGCCGAACGCGCCGACGACCCCGCCGACGCCCGCCGCAAGCTCGTCCGCCTCACCCCGTACGGCGCCGACGCCCTCGCCCGCTCCGCCGCCGTCTTCGACGAGCTCCGCGCCGAGTGGTCCGCCCGCCTCGGCGCGGACCGCGTCCGCGACCTGGAGGCCGCCCTGCGCACCGTCGTCCCCGCCGAGGCCGCCTTCCGCCTGGACGCGCCCAGCTGGCTCGGCGGGGCGTGACACGCCGTTCCAGGTGGCGAGTTGTCGCCAACGGCGTGTCGGCACGGGCGTGCGTACCGTTGACTGCGGCGACTACATGCGGACGCGCGGCAGCGGGGAGGAGCGCCACGATGACCGTCGTAGAGGACGACAGGATCGAGCTGGCCATGAGCGAGAACGACGTGCCCTTGGACAAGCTGTTCGAGTGGCTTGAGATCGCCCCCGAAGGACACAAGAGCGAAGTCGTCGGCGGGGTCGTCTTCATGGTTCCGCAGCGGGACACACACTGGGACATCACTCGCCGGATCGTCCGCGCCCTGGAGGATCAGTTCGGATTGGACGTGAAGGTGAAGTCGGACGTACGCATCGACTTCCCCGGCGAACGCAACGCGTTCTGCCCGGACGTCGCCAAGATCAGGGACGACGCCGAGAAGAACGACAAGGGCCGCTGGAACTACGAGGACGTGGAGTTCGTCGCCGAGGTGATCTCCAAGGGCACCGGCATCAACGACTACGGCCCCAAGAAGACCGCCTACGCCACCGCCGGTGTCCCCGTCTACGTCATCGCCGACCCCTACACGGGCCGGTGCATCGCCTACACCAAGCCCGAGGACGGCGACTACACCGAAGAGGTGCGGGTCCCCTTCGGCACCGACCTCGACCTGACCAAGACCCCGCTGGAACTCGTCCTCAAGACCGACGGCTTCCCCCGCGACTGACACGGGGCAAGCCGTCGGCCGGCCCGCACGGCGGTGCGCCGGCTCACCCTCGCCCAGGCCCTGACGAAGCCGTCACCAGGCGAAGGCCTCCGGCGAAGGCCCCGGGCCCGGGAAGATCTCGTCGAGGGCGGCCAGCAGCTCCTCGCCGAGCGTCAGCTCCACGGCGCGCAGGGCGCCCGTCAGCTGCTCCGGAGTGCGCGGGCCGATGATCGGGCCCGTCACGCCCGGCCGGGTCAGCAGCCAGGCCAGCGCCGTCTCGCCCGGATCCAGATCGTGCTTGGCGAGCAGGTCCTCGTACCGCCGGATCCGCTCCCGCGCCGCCGGATCGGCGAGCACACCGGACGACCGGCCGCCCGCACGGCGCCCCTCCTTCGCCGTCTTGCGCAGCACACCGCCGAGGACGCCGCCGTGCAGCGGGGACCAGGGGATGACCCCGAGCCCGTACTCCTGCGCGGCCGGGATGACCTCCATCTCGGCGCGCCGCTCGAAGAGGTTGTAGAGGCACTGCTCGCTGACCAGGCCGACCATCCCGCGCCGGGCGGCGGCCTCGTTGGCCTGGGCGATCTTGTAGCCGGGGAAGTTGGAGGACCCGGCGTAGAGGATCTTGCCCTGCTGGATCAGTACGTCGACGGCCTGCCAGATCTCGTCGAAGGGGGTCAGGCGGTCGATGTGGTGGAACTGGTAGACGTCGATGTAGTCCGTGCCGAGGCGCTTCAGGCTGCCCTCGACGGCCCGCCGGATGTTCACGGCGGACAGCCGGTCGTGGTTGGGCCACACCTGCCCGTCGACGCCCATGTTCCCGTACACCTTGGTGGCGAGGACCACCTTGTCGCGGCGGGACGGGTCCGCGGCGAACCAGGAGCCGATGATCTCCTCGGTGCGGCCCTTGCCGGCCGTCTGCCCGTAGACGTTCGCCGTGTCGAAGAAGTTGAGGCCCGCGTCGAGCGCGGTGTCCATGATGGCGTGGCTGGTGGCCTCGTCGGTCTGGGGACCGAAGTTCATCGTCCCGAGGACGAGCCGGCCGACCTTGAGTCCTGTGCGTCCGAGCTGCGTGTACTCCATGGCGCTCAAGCCAACGCCTTGGAGTCCACTCGAAGCAAGGGCTTCCTACGGATCGCTGCGGCGCGCTACGGCTTGCCAGGCTTGCCGCGACCGCGTGCCACGGCCTGCCACGGCCTGCCGCGGCCTGCCGCGGGGTCTACAAGCCGGCCACCGACGCCACCGCGATGATCGCGAACATCAGTACGAGCACGCCGGCCATGATCCGGTTACGGGTCTTCGGGTCCACCCTCCGAGACTAACCCGCCCCTTCCGCCGACCCGCCCAGGGGCCACGTGGCGATCGTCTCGTAGCGAGGCTGCTCCCCCGGCACTCCGCCGCCGGGCAGGTTGCTGCGCACCAGGGCGAGCTCCGAGACCTGCCACCGGGAGCCCTCGAAGGCGTCGAGCCGGGCGACGAAGGGCCGCAGGTCCAGGTCGGCGGCGCGGGAACGGGCGACGGTGAGGTGGGCCTGGTAGCGGCGGTGCTCGTCCATCGGCACCCCGGCCCGGCGGGCGGCGGCGTCCGCGCGCTCGGCGAGCAGCCGCATCTCGTCGAGCCCGCCCGCCGCGCCGGTCCACAGCACCGCCCGCCCGAAGTGCCCGCCGCCGTGCAGCCGCAGCGGGAAGGGTGCGGTGCGGTGGGCGGCCCGCCCGAGCCGGGCGGTCAGGTCGGGCAGCAGGGCGTCGTCGACCTCGCCCATGAAGGCGAGGGTGAAGTGCCAGCCGGGCCGGGAGGTCCAGCGCAGCCGCTCGGCACCGGGCAGTCGCGTGAGGAGGTCCACCTCGCGGGCGAGCTCGGTGAGCTGCGGGGGCGGCGGCAGAACGGCGGCGAAAAGCCTCATGGGGTGAGTCTGGCAGGCGGACGCGGCAGCCCCTAGCCTCGGCGGGATGAACTCCGGGATCAAGATCAGGCAGGGCGGGCGCGAGGACGTTCCCGTGATGCTCGGGATATTCGACAGCGCCGTGGCGTGGCTCAACGGGCGGGGCATCACGGCCCAGTGGGGCACCGATCCGTTCAGCGCGCGGCCGAAGACGGTGGAGATGGTCGAGCAGGTCGTCGCCGAGGGAAACCCCTGGATCGCCGAGATCGACGGCACGCCCGTGGGCACCCTCACCCTCACCCCGCACCCGGGCACGTACGTGGCGCCGGCCACCGAGCCGGAGCGCTACATCCGCTTCCTCGCCACCCACGGCCGCTTCCACGGCCACGGCGTCGGCGCGGCCCTCCTCGCCCACGCCGCCGACGAGACCCGCCGCGCGGGCGTCTCCCTGCTGCGCGTGGACTGCTTCGCCGGCAGCGAGGGCCGCCTGGTGGAGTACTACGAGCGCCAGGGCTTCACCCGTACGGAGTCCTTCACGGTGGGCGACTGGCCGGGGCAGGTGCTGGAACGGCGGGTCTGACGGCCCGAACACGACACCAGGGGGCAAGCGGTTGTACGGGGGCGGGCCCGGGTCCGTCGTGGACCCCGGCCCGTGCCCGTAACCCCCGTGCCCGTAACCCCCGGGCCCGCTCCTACACCGGCGCTCAGGTCCGGTCCTTCGTCGGCCCCGACCCCGTGCCCGTAACCCCGGCCCGCTCCTACGCCGCCGTCGCCAGGCTCTCGCGGCGCCCGTTCGGGACGAAGCGGACGCTCGGGTGGCCGTGGTGCCAGCCCACCGCCACCTTCAGGCCGCCGACCCGGGCCAGGACGAGGCCGATCGCGGCGGCTGCCGCGAGGGAGACCAGGCCGCCGGTGGCGAAGCCGACGCGGGGGCCGTAGGTGTCGGTGACCCAGCCCAGCAGCGGGGCACCGATCGGGGTGCCGCCGGCGAAGACCATCATGTAGAGGCTCATCACCCGGCCCCGCATGGCGGGGTCCGTCGCCATCTGGACGGCCGAGTTGGCGCTGATGTTGACGGTGAGGCCGATCATGCCGATCGGTACGAGCAGCAGCGCGAACAGCCAGAACGACGGCGACAGCGCCGCCGCGATCTCCAGGACGCCGAAGACACCGGCCGCGACCACCAGCATCCGCAGCCGGGTCGAGCCGCGCCGGGCGGCGAGCAGCGCGCCCGCGAGGGAGCCGGCGGCCATCAGGGTGTTGAGGAAGCCGTAGGTGCCGGCCCCGACGTGGAAGATCTCCTCCGAGAAGGCGGTCAGCCAGATCGGGAAGTTGAACCCGAAGGTGCCGATGAAGCCGACGAGGACGATCGGCCAGATCAGATCGGGCCGCCCGGCGACGTACCGCAGTCCCTCCCGCAGCTGGCCCTTGCCGCGCGGGGCGCGCTCCACCTTGTGGAGTTCGCTCGTCCGCATCAGCAGCAGGCCGGCGAGCGGGGCGAGGAAGGACAGGCCGTTGATGAGGAAGGCCCAGCCGCTGCCGATGGAGGCGATCATCAGGCCGGCGACGGCGGGCCCGACGAGCCGGGCGGACTGGAAGTTCGCCGAGTTCAGCGAGACCGCGTTGCGCAGCTGGGCGGGACCGACCATCTCGGAGACGAAGGACTGCCGGGTCGGGTTGTCGACGACGGTGACCATGCCGAGGAGGAAGGCGACCAGGTAGACGTGCCACACCTGGACGTGCCCGGACAGGGTCAGCGCGGCGAGGGTCAGTCCGCACAGGCCGAGCGCGGCCTGGCTGACGAGCAGGATCCGCCGCTTCGGGTAGCGGTCGGCGAGGACGCCGCCGTACAGGCCGAACAGCAGCATCGGCAGGAACTGGAGGGCCGTCGTGATGCCGACGGCGGCGGCCGAGCCGGTGAGGCTCAGGACCAGCCAGTCCTGGGTGATCCGGGCCATCCACGTACCGGTGTTGGAGACGATCGCTCCGGTGAAGAACAGCCGGTAGTTCCGGATCGCGAGCGAGGAGAAGGTCCCCTTGCCCGGGCGGGTGCGCGGGTGCGCGTCGGTATCGGGTTTGTGGACGGGTGCGGAGTCTGCTCCGGGTCCCGTACTCAAAGTGCGTCGCCTCCTTGGGTCCAGGTCTACAGGTGGGCGAGCTTCTCCAGGACGGGGGCGGCCGCGCGCAGCTTCGCCCATTCGTCCTCGTCCAGACCTTCGGCGAGGGATGCCAGCCAGGCGTTCCGCTTGCGGCGGGACTCCTCGAGCATGGCCTCGGCCTGCTCGGTCTGGCTGACCACCTTCTGCCGGCGGTCGTCGGGATGCGGCTCCAGCTTGACCAGGCCCTTGGCCTCGAGCAGCGCGACGATGCGGGTCATCGACGGCGGCTGGACGTGCTCCTTGCGGGCCAGCTCACCGGGGGTGGCGCGGCCGCAGAGCGACAGGGTGCCGAGCACCGACATCTCGGTGGGGCTCAGCGATTCGTCGACGCGCTGGTGCTTCAGGCGTCGGCTCAGCCGCATCACAGCGCTGCGGAGTGCGTTCACGGCCGCGACGTCGTCGGCGGTGCCGCGGGACAGGTCAGGCATGTTCCTTAGCGTAACTCATTACTCTAACTAAAGACCAATCGAAAACCTCTGGTCACCATTTGTCACCCATACGAGTGAGAGCGATCCGGAAAGTGACGCACTCGGGCCACTCATGGCGCGAACCTGACGGGCATGGAATCGACCGTGCTCAGCCTGCGCATCGACGGAGAGCTGCTCGAACGGCTCCGCGGACACGCCGCCAGAAGAGGAATGAGCGTCCAGGACTATGTCGTCCGGACGCTCATTCGGGAGGATTTCGACGAGCGGTTCCAGACCGCCGTCGAGGAGACGGAGAAGTTCTACGGGGCGGCCACGCGCCCCGCGATCACGTGAGGCCCGCGATCACGTGAGGCCCGCGATCATGCGAGCCGGTGGCCACGTGGGTCGGCCGATCACGTGAGGCCGGTCGATCACGTGAGGCCCAGGGCCGGCATCGCGTAGTAGAAGACGAAGACCGCCGACACCACGTACATCGCCACCGGGACCTCGCGGCCCCGGCCCGCCGCGAGCCGCAGCACGCTGAAGGCGATGAAGCCGATGCCGATGCCGTTGGTGATGGAGTACGTGAACGGCATCATCACCATCGCCAGGAAGGCCGGCACGGCGATCGTGAAGTCGCTCCAGTCGATCTCCCTGACCGACCCGGCCAGGATCAGGAAGCCGACCGCCAGCAGGGCGGGGGTCGCCGCCTGCGAGGGCACCATCGTGGCCAGCGGCGTGAGGAACAGCGCGACCGAGAACAGACCACCGGTCACCACCGAGGCCAGACCCGTACGGGCGCCCTCGCCGACACCGGCCGTGGACTCCACGAAGCAGGTGGTGGCGGAGGAGGAGGTGGCGCCGCCGGAGGCGACGGCCAGGCCGTCGACCAGCAGGACCTTGTTGATGCCCGGGAAGTTGCCGTCCTTGTCCATCAGCTTGGCCTCGTCGCCGACGCCGAGGATCGTGCCCATGGCGTCGAAGAAGCAGGACAGCAGCACGGTGAAGACGAAGAGGACACCGGTCAGGACGCCGACCTTGTCGAACCCGCCGAACAGGCTGACCTGACCGACCAGGCCGAAGTCGGGCGAGGCGACCGGGTTACCGGGCCACTCGGGGGTGGTGAGGCCCCAGGAGGGGACGGTGGCGACGGCGTTGATCACCATGGCCACGATCGTCATGACGACGATCGAGATCAGGATCGCGCCCGGCACCTTGCGGACGATCAGCGCGAGAGTGAGCAGGGTGCCCAGGACGAAGACGAGCACCGGCCAGCCGGTGAGGTGGCCGTCGCCGCCGAGCTGCAGCGGGACGGTGGTGTGGGCGGCGTCCGGGATGCGGGAGACGAAGCCCGAGTCGACCAGGCCGATCAGCATGATGAACAGGCCGATGCCGATCGCGATGCCCTTGCGCAGTCCGACCGGCACCGCGTTCATCACCCGCTCGCGCAGGCCCGTCGCGACGAGCAGCATCACGACGATGCCGGCGAGCACGACCATGCCCATGGCGTCCGGCCAGGACATCTTGGGCGCCAGCTGGAGCGCGACGACCGTGTTGACGCCGAGACCGGCCGCGAGCGCGATCGGCACGTTGCCGATGACACCCATGAGCAGGGTCGAGAAGGCGGCGGTCAGGACGGTCGCGGTGACGAGCTGGCCGCCGTCGAGCTGGTGCCCGTACATGTCCTTGGCGCTGCCGAGGATGATCGGGTTCAGCACGATGATGTAGGCCATCGCGAAGAAGGTGGCGAAACCGCCACGGACCTCACGGGCGACGGTCGAGCCGCGCTCGGAGATCTTGAAGAAGCGGTCGAGGGCGCCGGCCGGTCCCTGCGGGGCCGGGGGCTGCGGGGGCATGGCCTTGGCGGCGGCCGTGGTGCTCATGGGGGGTTCCTCTACGGAGGTGTGAAGACGTCCATTTGGCGGTTCATACGAAGGGAACCCGCCAGAGGCAAACCGTTTCAGTATGAACACATGAACGAGGACCAGTCCATCTCCGCGCGTAGACCGTACGAGGGAGCGGGAGCAGGAGCGGGAGCGTGCGGGGGACGGGGCCGGTGCCGACGACCGCACGAGGGACCGAAAACCGGCCGCCTAGACTGGCCGCATGGCGAAGTGGACACCGAAGTACGAGGCACCCGAGCCCCTGGAGGGGCCCGTCGTCGCCACCATCACCGGCGGCACGATCCTCTGGTTCGTCCTGTTCCTCGTCCAGGTCCCCTTCTACGGCTGGTTCGACGACCGCGACCTCACCTGGTGGGTGTGGACCTGCCTGGCGGGCGGCGGTCTCGGGCTCATCGGCATCTGGTACGTACGGAAGCGGGACGCGGCGATCAAGCGCCACGCGGCCGAGGCCGCCGAGCGGCAGGGGCCGGAGGCCGGTCCCGCGTAGTGGCCCCCGGCACCCAGTGGCCCCGGCGCCTCGTAGGACCGGGCACCCCCTCCCGTAGGCCGGGCACCCGCCCCGTACTACCTGGGGACCATTCGTGTCCTCCCCCGGTCCGATCTTCGGGCTTCTCGGCGGGTGAGCGGCCCGGTCCGGTCGTAACGTCGAGAACATGAGTCAGCGGGCGAAGATCGACACCGACGGAAGCGAGACGGCGGGCGGAGCCGCGACCGCCAGTGGCGGGCCCGGGGTCGGGGTCGGGGACCCGGACACCTCGCCTCCCGTCGTGCACCGGATCGCCGGACTGACCTCCGCCGAGGTCGCCGAGCGGGTCGCGCGCGGGGAGGTCAACGACGTCCCGGTCCGCAGCTCCCGCTCCACCGCCGACATCATCCGCGGCAACGTCTTCACCCGCTTCAACGCGATCATCGGCGTGCTGTGGGTGATCATGCTCTTCGTCGCGCCGATCCAGGACAGCCTCTTCGGCTTCGTGATCATCGCGAACACCGGCATCGGCATCATCCAGGAGCTGCGCGCCAAGAAGACCCTCGACGGGCTCGCCGTCATCGGCGAGGCCAGGCCCACGGTCCGCCGCGACGGCATCTCCGCCGAGATCTCCACCTCAGAGATCGTCCTCGGCGACCTGATCGAGCTCGGCCCCGGCGACAAGGTGGTCGTGGACGGCGAGGTCGCCGAGGCCGACAGCCTGGAGGTCGACGAGTCACTGCTGACCGGCGAGGCCGATCCCGTCGTGAAGCAGCCCGGCGACCGGATGATGTCGGGCTCGTTCGTGGTCGCGGGCGGCGGCGCGTTCACCGCCACCAAGGTCGGGCGCGAGGCGTATGCCGCCCAGCTCGCCGAGGAGGCCTCGCGCTTCACCCTCGTCCACTCCGAGCTGCGCTCGGGCATCTCCACGATCCTCAAGTACGTGACGTGGATGATGGTCCCCACCGCCATCGGCCTCGTCATCAGCCAGCTCGTCGTCAAGGACACCGACTTCAAGAACTCCGTCGCCCGCACCGTCGGCGGCATCGTCCCCATGATCCCCGAGGGGCTGGTCCTCCTCACCTCCGTCGCCTTCGCGATCGGCGTGATCCGCCTCGGCCGCAAACAGTGCCTGGTGCAGGAGCTCCCCGCCATCGAGGGCCTCGCGCGCGTCGACGTCGTCTGCCTCGACAAGACCGGCACGCTCACCGAGGGCGGCATGGACGTCACCGAGCTGCGCATGCTCAACGGCGCGGAGGAGGGTTACGTACGGAAGGTGCTCGGCGCCCTGGGCGAATCGGACCCGCGGCCCAACGCCTCCCTCCAGGCCGTCATCGACGCCTACCCGGACGCGGTCGACTGGCGCTGCGTCCAGGCGCTGCCCTTCTCCTCCGCCCGCAAGTACAGCGGCGCCGCCTTCAGCGAGGGCGACGGCCAGACCTCCACCTGGCTGCTCGGCGCGCCCGACGTGCTCCTGCCGGCCACGGACCCCTCCCTGGCCGAGGTCGACCGGCTCAACGAGCAGGGCCTGCGGGTGCTGCTGCTCGCCCGCACCACCCGGGAGCTCGACTCCCCCGACGTCGCGGCCGACGCCCGCGCCACGGCCCTCGTCGTCCTCGAACAGCGGCTGCGGCCGGACGCCGCCGACACCCTCGCCTACTTCGCCGACCAGGACGTCGCCGCCAAGGTGATCTCCGGCGACAACGCGGTCTCCGTCGGCGCCGTCGCCGGCAAGCTCGGCCTGCCGGGCGCCGAGCACACCGTCGACGCGCGGCGGCTGCCGACCGACCGGGAGGAGATGGCCCGGGCCCTCGACGACCACGCGGTCTTCGGCCGGGTCACCCCGCAGCAGAAGCGCGAGATGGTCGCCGCGCTCCAGTCCCGCGGGCACACCGTGGCCATGACCGGCGACGGCGTCAACGACGTGCTCGCGCTCAAGGACGCCGACATCGGCGTCTCCATGGGCTCGGGCTCGGAGGCCACCCGCGCGGTCGCCCAGATCGTGCTGCTCAACAACTCCTTCGCGACCCTGCCGTCGGTGGTGGCGGAGGGCCGGCGGGTCATCGGCAACATCACCCGCGTCGCCACCCTCTTCCTGACGAAGACGGTCTACTCCGTCCTCCTCGCCGTCCTGGTGGTCTGCTCCCAGGTCGAGTACCCCTTCCTGCCGCGGCACCTCACCCTGCTGTCGACCCTCACCATCGGCGTCCCCGCCTTCTTCCTGGCCCTCGCCCCCAACAAGGAGCGCGCCAAGCCCCACTTCGTACGGCGGGTGATGCGGTACGCGATCCCGGCCGGCGTCATCGCCGCGGCGGCCACCTTCACCAGCTACCTCCTCGCCCGCCACCACTACACGGGCCCCGGCGCCCTCGACGCCGAGACGAGCGCGGCGACCCTCACCCTCTTCCTCGTCTCCATGTGGGTCCTCGCGATCATCGCCCGCCCCTACACCTGGTGGCGCATCGCCCTGGTCGCCACCATGGGCGGCGCCTTCCTCCTCGTCCTCGTCGTCCCCTGGCTCCAGGACTTCTTCGCCCTGAAGCTGGTCGGCGTGACGATGCCGTGGGCTTCGGTCGCGATCGCGGCGACGGGGGCGGCGGTCCTCGAGTTCGCGTGGCGGTGGGTGGGACGGAGGTTCCCGGCGTAGGGAGCGGGGCGGGGGGCCGGGGGGCGGCAGCACGTCATGCGGCGCCTCTGCAGTCGCCGCACATGGCGTCGGAAGCGTGACTGCGGAACGCCCGCTCGCACCCGTCGCAGGTGATCAGCGGCGGGGCCATCGGCACGGGGGCCGCGACCGGAAGCGGTGGCGGGAGGAGGGTGGCGAGCCGGTACGCGAGGAACCGGGCCGGGTGGTGGATGGGCACATGGCCGGGCGGCAGGGCCGCGGTGAGCGTACGGGTGATCTGCTCCGGGCTCGCGGACCGGCCGAGCCATCGGTCGACGGCAGGTGCCAGCTCGCGTACGTCGCGCCAGGACAGCAGCAGCCGGGAGTCGACGGTCCGCAGCCGGGCGAGGATCGCGACGGCGGGCCCGTCGGGCGGGGGCGGGGCGGCGGTCTCCGGCCTTGGCTCCGACACGAGCTCGGGTTCGGGCTCGGGGTCGGGGTCGGGCTCGGGCTCGGGCTCGGGCTCGGGCTCGGGGTCGGGCTCAGGCTCGGGTACGGGTGCCGGGCCTGCCGTCGTGGTGCGGCCACGGCCCGGCTTGTCGTACGAGATCACCCGCGTCGCGAACCGACCGCCCCCGAGCGGCACCCGCCTTCGCTCCAGGTACCCGGCGGCCACCAGCTCGTTGAGCGCCCGCCGGATGGTGATCTCGCCCTCCCGGAAGCGCAGGGTGAGCCGCTTGACGCTGACGTCGGCGCCGTCGGGCAGCGACTGGATGTGCACGGCGAGCCCGATGGCCACGGCCGACAGGCTCGGATGCTGGGCCAGGTGATGTCCCACGACGGTGAACCGGTCGCGGTGCCGGTGCCGTACGCGGATCACTCCTGAGCGTGGCGCGTCGGCGGGAATCTCGAACAGGACGGGGGACGCGGACACGGCCGCGTTAGACTGCGGATCATCCATCGGGAAGGTACTGCTTCCTGGTTGGTAGGCCCTCGTCAGGATGCCAGTCCTGCCGGGGGCCGATTTGCATATGCCAGTCGGTCGAGGCCGACCGTACCGCACCCGTCCGGTCACCGGACACTCCTTCACCCGATCGTGTAATCACGGCAGTTGGCGCCGGCGCGGGGGACGGAGGGGGTGGGTTTGGTGTTTCTCTCCCATCGTTCTTTAAAGGGCGCCGAGCGCCGCCGGGGCCCTGCCCGCCACGCCCCGGTGGCATCGGAGAAGCGAGCGCGAATCAGCTCAGGAACGTCCGGCGCCACTCCAGCGGCGACATGGTCAGCGCGGCCTCGGCGAGGGCCTGCGCGGAGGCGGTCTTGAGGCTGTTCAAGGACGTGTCGATCCAGTCCTGAACCAGGGTGTTTCCCTGCGCCCGGTACTCCACGGCCTGCACCAGACACTCCAGCTTGTCGGCGTCCCTGGCCACGATCGCCTCGGGGCTCTCCTTGGCCTCGTACTCCTCGACCACCCGCTGGACCCCGTCCCGCACCGCCGGATGGGCGGCGGACACCTGGTCGGCGGTGACCGTCTGGTTGGTGGCGGCGTCGATGTAGCGGCGGCCGATGTGGGGGATGTCGCCGATCCGCGTCTCCTGCGTGTCGTGGAACAGGCACATCAGCGCGACCTTCGCGGGATCCACGCCCTCCATCATCGCGAGCACGGCACCGATGATCCCCACCCTGAACGAGTGTTCGGCGATCGACTCGGGATTGTTGTTGCCGGTGAACCACCACCCGGTGCGCTTGGCGTTCTTGAGCACGCCCATCTCGAAGATGAACCCGGCCGTGCCCTCGGCGTTCGCCGTGTCGTCTGCCATGTGGTGACCTCCGGTGTCAGATGCGATCCAGCAAAACGTAATGCAGGGAGTGCAGTTCACGACGTGCCCTCCGGGAGACGCCGCCACTGTCCAGGAGGCGCGCTGCACGGTCCGCCAACTCGCGAGCCAGGACAGGGGATGCCTGGGGCAGCCACGGATGTGCGGTGATCAGCGCCCACAGGGTATGCACATATAAGTCGACATATCCGGGAGCGTGGTGCATCCCGTAAGCCAGTCCTCGAAGCACCGTCATGGGGTCCCAGGCGACGAGCTCCCGATCACGCATGAACTCGTCATCGGTCTGCGGTAGGCGCACACCGCCGAGCCAGTACGCCCAATAGTTGAGGTTGGCGGTTTCCGCGACGTCGTCACCGGCGAGCGATCGCTCGATGAAGTCCAACAGTGGCTGCGGATCCCCTAGACGGGCCACGCCGTCGCGGTCGAACGGGCTTCGGCCCAGTGTTCCGACCAGCCGCGACGGGCAAGCGCCCCTCGACGGGCGTGAAGGGCATGTGCCATCCAGGAAGCCGCTTCCGCGCTGCGGTCGTACGAGGCCAGATAGAGCGCTTGGCGGTGCAGGAGCGCGCCGCCGCCCGGCCGCCGTGCCGCCTCGGCGACTTCACGCAGGTGGGCGAAGAACAGACTCCGGTCCGCCGCACCGAGCAGTGGGGCAGGCGATGCCGGCCCGCGCCTGGGGCGGGGAAGGCGGTTTCTCAGTGCCGGAGGCGTCACCCCGTTCAACGCCCAGGCAACCATGTGAGCCGTGTCCCGTGTGTGGACCCAGGACGCAAGCGGGTGCAGGCCGAAGCCGTCCGTTCCCAACGCGGCACCGATGATCTGATCGGCGTCCATCGCCGAGTCCAGCAGACCGACCACCACCGCGTCCGCACCCAGGACACCCAGACGACGCCGAAGAGTCAAAAGTGCACCGGCTTTCACGTTCGCCAGCGGCCTGCGTCCTGACTCCCAGCCCTGCAGCGTGCCCAGATCCACCCCGAGGGCTTCTGCCATCGCCGACTGCGTACGGGGGATGCTCTCCCGCGCCAAGCGGAGCACGAAACCCGCGACAGATCCAGTGGCCCCACGTCCCCGTGTGGACGGGTTCACCGCCATATCCAGCTCCCTGAGAGCGCTGTCTCCCCCAACACGTACTGCCAGTCAGTCCTACCGCGTCTGCACCGACCGTACGTTCAAGATGCGAGAACGACCGGCGGTCTCGCGGGTTATGGGCACTGTCGCTCCGCGTCCTCCGACCAGAAAGGACTCAGCAGATGACCACGTCCGATCCACCCCCGGGCGCCCCGAGCCGCGCACTTCGCCTCCGCGCGGCCGACGGCTGGGAGAGGTTCATGCGGCGGGTCGAAGCGAGGGGCGAGCACCCGGTCGGGCCGGACGGAGTGGAGGACCACCCGCTGCTGAACGAGACGGTGCGCGATGTCGCCTCCGGTTGCGAGGGAACGCTGACCGCCGTTGTGCACGAGGTCCACAAGGACGGCCGCGTGGTCCGCATCGCTTACATCCGACCCGCGTCCGGCGTGGAGTTCACCACGTCGGCCGACAACATCCATTCAGCAAGGAGTCACACCATGTCCAACGCCAACGAAAGCGGAAGCGGTAGCGGAGGAAGCAGCGGCGGGGGAGGAAGCCACGGCGGAGGCTCCGCACCGATCTCCACCCCGCCCCCGCCACCTCCCTCCAACCCGGACACCAGCACGCCCCCCGGCGGCGGAAAGCACCGCTGACCCATGACCGCGACAGCACACCAGGCGCGCCCCGGCCGTACCGAGCTGGGGCGCCGCCTCATCGCATCCGGAGCCCTCTCCTCCGACTGGGCGCCTACGTTCGCCGCCGTCGACCGGGCTGCCTTCCTGCCCGACGTCATGTGGCCGTTCACCCCGGACGGCCGTCCACCGGCTCCCGTGGACCGGCGCAGCGCCCCCGCCACCTGGTACGAGTACGCCGACTCCGATCTGCCGATCGTCACGCAGTGGGACGACGGTGACCACCGGGGAACCGAACCGGGCACGGTGGCCACCTCCTCCTCGTCGCAGCCGAGTGTCGTCTTCCGGATGCTCGGCGCCCTCGACGCCGACGCGGGCATGAGCGTGTTCGACGCGGGCACCGGCACCGGCGAGACGGCTGGGCTCCTCGCCCACCGGTGCGAGGCGGGCCGTGTCACCACCTCCGACATCGACCACCGGGTGTCGGCCACCGCCCGCGAACGGCTGCGTGAACTGGGTCTGCACGTTCGCACCCTCGCTGGAGACGCCCTCACCGGCGCACCCACAGGCGCCCCGTACGACCGGCTGCTGTGCACGTTCGGTGTCCGCACGATCCCCTTCCCCTGGCTGGAGCAGGTCCGGGCGGGCGGGGTGATCGTCGCCCCGTACGGAACCCACTACAGCCACCGCGACGCCGTCGTGCGCCTCACCGTACGGGCCGACGGCACCGCCTCCGGCCCCTTCGTCGCTCCGGTGGAATTCATGAAGGCGCGGGCCCACCGACTCCCGTGGCCGAACGCCCAGGAGTACGTGAAGCACTGGCCCTCGCCGTCACGCACCGATATCCAGCCCGAGCAGCTCGATGCCGCCGCGTTCGTCATCAGCCACGCCGTACCCGACATCACCCACACGACCCACACCGAACCCGACGGCGCACCGACCGCCTGGTTCTACTCCCTCACGGACCGGTCATGGGCGGCCGTCCGGTGGACGAGCGGCGACGGCCGGGACGGCGAGGTCTACCAGCAGGGACCGAGACGCCTGTGGGACCGGGTCGAAGCCGTGCATCGTTGGTGGGAGAGGCAGGGGCGGCCGGGGCTCGAACGGTTCGGCCTCACCGCGACTCCGGACGGAGTCACGCCATGGCTGGACGGTCCCGCGGACCCCCTCCCCGGCCGACACGACAGTCGCCAGAGGGAGTGACAGACTGAAGACGAACCACGTCGTACGGGTGGAGGTCCGTGACAGGACGCCCCGGCGACGCCCCATCTCCCTTCAGCACACTCGCCTTGGCCGGTCGCGTCAGGGACGCGGTCCCGGCGGGGCGGGGAAGAAGCCTGAAATGACCACGACCAACAGCCACGTCAAGCGCGGCCAGCCGCCGCGTGCCAGCACCGTGATGGATCTGGGGAACGACCACGCCCTGCAGATCCTCGACTTCCCCTCCGGGATGCGGGCGATCGTCGAGGGCGGCCGGGCCGTGGAGCACCTGCCCGCCACACCGGGTGAGGCCGAGGCCCCGCCCGACGCCGGTAAGCAGGAGGCGGGTGAGCGGGCCGCCGGCTACGAAGACGCGGCGGTGCGCACCACCGATGAGCAGATCTGGTTCAAGAACACCTTCTGCAACGGCGCCCAGGCCTGTGTCCAGGGCTGGGACTGGGCGATCTGCGGCACGAACCGTGCCGTCGGCTACGGGACCGGGATCGCGATGGTCGGCTCGGAGGGGTCCCGTAACGCCACCCTCTTCGTCGACGTGTGGGAGTGCGTCTGCGTCGGCCCGTTCTGCCTGGGCGGCACCGAGTGCTTCTGGGTGCAGAACTGGCACGGCGCCGTCGTCCCCGGTCACTGGCTGTCCGTGAACACGAACGCGCCGGATCCCAAGTGGTTGCGGTGGCGTCTGGAAGGGGCGGGCGGCGACACCCAGGTGAGTCTCGCCGCCAAGTACTGAGCCCGCCGCCCCTCCCCCGGTCCGGCTAGTCGAACCACCTGTCGCGGGCCAGTTCCGCCGTCCGGGACGGGTCCTCCAGGAGGGCTGCCACCTCGAAGCGGCGGGGCCACTGGCCCGCGGCCCAGGCGAGGCCCGCGGCGACGCCTTCCAGGGTGGCGGCGTGGATGACGCCGTCGGGGGTGCGGCGCCAGTCGAGTTCGACGCCGGCGGCGCGCAGTTCGTCGTGCTCGACGTACGTGGCCGGGGTCGCCGGGCCGAGGAGGGCGTGGACCGCGGGCGGGACCTCGTGTTCCTCGCCGACCGTCGTCACCTCCGCCTCGACCGCCTCGCTCAGGCGCCGGACCTGGAACAGTTCGGCGAGGTCGGCCGCGCGGGACGGGGCGACCGGGAGCAGGGGCAGACCGGTGGTGAGGGGCAGCAGGTCGGGGGCGTCGGCAACCAGGGCGTCGGCCGCGTCGACGACCACCAGAGCGCCGTCCACGACCGCCCGCAGCTCGTCGGGCAGGGTGACCTGGTCCGGGTCGAGGTCGGCCAGGGCCGTGTACAGGGCGTGCAGTTGGGCTCCCGAGACCTCGCGCGACGGGTCGGCGAGGCGGGCCAGGAGTTCGGCGGCGCCGCCCGGCTCGTCCAGGAGGGCGTGGACCGAGGTCCGTACGCCCAGCGCCCGCAGCACCTGCTCGTCTTCAAAGCCGGTCGCGTCGGCGGAGTCGTACAGGCCGATCAGGAGCGGGTCCGTGCCGGCGGCCCGCAGGCCCGCCGGGCGGCGGCCGTCGAGGACGGGGTGGTCGCGCAGCCACCAGGCGGTGTACGACCGCACGGCCTCCGTCGTCCCGTCCGGCAGCAGCACCCGCACCGGCTGCGTCAGCGCGTCCCGCAGCGGCGGCCGCGCGAGCAGGGCGAGCGCCTGCGGCCAGGCGTCGTCGTCGACCAGGTCCAGATCCCGTACGGCGACGATCTCCGTCGCCACCGGCGGCACCGGCGTCTCGGGCAGCCGGTCGAGCACGTCCTCGCACCACACGTCGACGGCGTCGAGCAGCCCGGCGTCGTCCGGCTCGGCGAAGTCGCCCTCGCGGGGCTCCAGTTCGTCCGGGTCGAGCACCAGGTCGGTGGCCCGTACCAGCTGGAAGTCGGCGAGCACACCGCAGGCGGCGAGCGGCTGTTCACCCCAGCGCTCGGCCAACTCGGCGTCGACAAAGGCCAGTTCGCCCTCGCGCATCACGGACGCGAACGGCGAGCCGGGCATGACCAGTTCCCCCGCCGGGGCGAGCTCGCCGTCCTCGTCGGGCAGCGCGAGCGCGCCCAGCCACGGCTCGTCGCCGGGGGCGAGGTCCGCGTCCCGTACGAGGGTGAGCACGGTCTCCGCGAGCTCGTCCGCGTCCAGGGCGTCGGCGTCCTCGTCCCAGATCTCGCCCGCGTCGAGGGAGGCCGCCACCGCCGCCCGCACCTGCGGTGTGGTGAGCACCGCGCGCGGCGTCGCCGGTACGGCGCCCAGCTTCTCCAGGATCGGGTGCGCCGCGTCCGGGTGGGCGACCTTCAGACCGAGCCGGGCCAGGTCGACGGGCGTGTGGTCCTGCGGCAGGAGGACCTGACGGGGACCGATGGTCGTGCGGACCCGGGCGGCGAGCGGGATCTCCTCGTCCTCCCCTGCGGCCGGGGCGAGAGCGTCCGTGTCCGCCGCGTCCGGGGCCGCCTCCGGTGCCGTGGGCGCCGCGCCCATCAGCGGCACCGGCAGGCCCGTCAGGCGGTCCGGGTCGACTCCCGCGAGCGAGTCGTAGAGCCGCCACCACCACTGCGGCGACCGGTGGACGCCCGCCAGCCGGTCGATCGCCTCCGTCAGCGGCAGCCGGCCCACCCCGAGGGTCCGCAGCTCCGTACGCCGCTCCAGGCCGGCCGGCAGCAGCGTCGGGAACACCTCCGCCAGCACCGCGACCGTGTCGGCACCCGCGCCTTCCACCGCCTCCGCCTCGATGGGGCGCAGCGCCGGCAGCTCCTCCGACGCGGCGGCCGGCGCCAGGAACGCCACCCGCGGCAGCCGCTCCAGTACGGCGGCGCGCAGCGCCCCGTCGAGGGCGCCCTTGCCGAGCGGCCCGGGAACCAGGTCGAGGGTGCCGGTCGTCACCGGCTGCCAGTCCGCGAGCAGCTCCGCGTACGCCTCTCCGGCCCGCTCCACCAGGAAGTCCGTGAGCGGGCCCGGCGCGGGGTGACGGCGGGCCGTGTCCAGCGGGAAGGACGCGATGAGCAGGGCGGGGATGCCGAGCGGCTCGTCGGTGGGGGTCGGGGCGTGGACGACGGGGGCGGTGCGCGGGTACTGCGGCGCGCCCTCCTGGTCGACCGGTACGGCCCAGGTCACCGACCAGTGCGGGCGGAGCCGCTCCTCCACGGGGCGGTCCTTCAGCAGCTCCGGGTCGAGGGGCCCGGCATGGCTGACGGTCCGCCAGCGCTGGGTCAGGGTCACCGAGTCGGCGGTGTCGGTGATGTGGACGTAACCGTCGCGCTCGGTGCGGGTGAGGGTGCGGACGCGGCCGTCCGCCGTCTCGACGACGATCTCGGTCAGGCCGGGCAGGGTGAGCAGCAGGGCGTCGTCGACGGCGGCGAGGAGGCGTTCGGCGAGGTCGACGGCGGCGGCGTCGCGCAGCGGGAGGACGACGACGGTGTCGTAGCCCTCGGGCGCGGTGCCCTCGGCGGGCAGCGGAAGGCGCAGGAGCGGCACGTGGCCGTCGCGGCGGCGCAGTTCGTCACCCAGGCCGGGGCTGTGCCGGGCGGTCTCGGCGGCCAGCTCGCGGGCCTCGGCGAGGGACCAGCGGACGCCGCCGTGGCGGCCGAGGACGGCCGGTTCGTCGGTGACGGCGAGCACGGCGGCGAAGCCGACGCCGAACCGGCCGACGGCGCCGGCGTCGCGCTCCGACCGCTTGGCGGACGCGCGGAGGGTCGACAGCGACTCGACGCCGGCCGCGTCCAGCGGGGCGCCGGTGTTGGCGGCGGCGAGGGCGGCGGGGCCGTGGGCGTCGGCCGGGTGCAGGGTGAGGCGGAGCCGGCCGGTGACGCCGGCGCGGCGGGCGGCGTCGGCGGCGTTCTGGGCCAGCTCGACGACGAGGCGGTCGCGGTAGCCGCCGAGAACGAGGTCCTCCTCGGCGTTGGCGTCCTCGCGGAAGCGGGCGGGGCCGGCACCCCATGCGTCGAGCACGCCTCTACGGAGCCGTGCGGTACCGAAAGGGTCGGCTCCGTCGGTCGACGTCCTGACGCTGACGCTCACGTCTGACTCCACTCTGCGGTACGGGGATGTGGCCGGGGCCCGAAGGTACCGCGCCGTGGGCCACGGGGGCGCCCACCCCCGGCTCGGTGTGGGGCGTCCCGCACATCGCGACGCGGGGTCAGGGGACTTGTCACCCCACGCGTGGGGGGCCGGCGTCCGGCCGCGTGGGACCGCGTCCCGCCCGTGGGGCCGGCGGCCGGCCCGTGGGCCGTGGCCCCGCCCGCGTGGGTCCGCGTCCCGCCCGGAAGGGCCCAGTCCCTCGCCGTTGGGACCGTCGCCCCGGGTCCAGGCAGGCCACGCCCCGCGCCGACCACGTGAGCCTCGGTGCCACGCCCGCGTGGGCAGTCGTCCCGCCGAAGCGGGGCGCGCCCCGCCGTGCGTCCCGACGCCCCCGGCCCAGGCAGGCCACGCCCCGCGCCGACCACGTGAGCCTCGGTCCCACACCCGCGTGGGCAGTCGTCCCGCCGAAGCGGGGCGCCCCGCCGTGCGTCCCGACGCCCCCGGTCCAGGCAGGCCACGCCCCGCGCCGACCACGTGAGCCTCGGTCCCACGCCCGCGTGGGCATTCGTCCCGCTTGGGGGTCCCCCCAGGGCGAAGCCCTAGGGGGAGGGACGGGTGGGCACACGGGACGGCGCCCATGCGGGCGCGTTCCGCACCTGCGCCTGGACCCGCACCATGAGTACGCCGCACCAGTGGTGCGGGTCAAAGCACCAGGAGCCTAGGCCCGGCAAAGGGCGCCGTTCCGTTGTGCCCACCCGTTCCGCCTGGGGGCACCCCCGGACGAAGTCTGGGGGAGGAACGAATGCCCACAACGGAGCGGGGCTGGGCACCGCCCCACCGGGGCGCGGCCCGCGGCGGGGGGTCAGCCACCCGGCCGGGCCGTCCCCGGCGGCGCCAGGCGCAGCCCCGCCCCCGGGGCACGCCCCTACGAGTGGCCCAGGTCCTCCGACGCGTCCGGTTCCGTCGTGGAGCCGGAGTCCTTGGCCGGGCGGAGGGGGAACTCGTCGGCGGCCATCGAGTCGAGGACCGGCGGGGCCGGGCGCGGGGGCTTGGGCATGACGGCGGCCTCCGAGTGGCCGCCGCAGCCGTACGAGAGGGAGACGACCCGCCCGTCGGCCGGCGAGAACTCGTTGGCGCAGACGCCGAACGCCTGCTTCAGGGACCCGGCCAGCGGCACCAGGAAGGCGCAGGAGACGCAAGCGGCGGGCGCCGCCTGGGCCATCGGGGTCTTCGCGCCGAAGGCCTCGTCCCAGCGGTCCGCGGCGGTGTGCAGCCCGTAGCGGGACAGCACCCGGGCCCGGCGCATGCCGAGCTCCTCGGCGACCGCGGCGATCGCGCCCCGCGACGGCGTACGGGAGGTGATCTCGGCGTCCTCGGCGTCGAGGTGCTCCTCCATCTCCTCCGTGACGGCCGAGTTCGGCGGCGGCTCGTCCTCGCCCGTGTAGCCGGGCTCCAGGCGCAGGTCGTCCTGCTCGGTGGGCAGCAGGTCGCCCGGGCCCAGGTCGCCGGGCCGCAGCCGCTCGCTCCACGGCACCCACTCGGGGGCCAGGAGGGCGTCCGGGCCGGGCAGCAGGACGGTTTCGTCAAGCGTGACGTTCTTCGCGCGGGAGGCCCGGGTGACGGTGACGGCCCAGCGCCAGCCGCGGTAGCCCGGCTCCTTGCACTCGAAGAAGTGCGTGACGACCCGGTCGCCCTCGGCGACGACCTCCACGTGCTCCCCGACCACGCCGGGCGCGGCCGCCTCCTCGGCGGCCTCCCGGGCGAGGTCTACGGCCTCGGCGCACAGACGGTCGGGGGTACGCGTGGCTCGCGGGGTACGCGGGGTACGGCTTCGCGTCGTCGCAGCACTCACAGGTCTCGCTTCTCTCCTACGCCGTCTCACGGGTGCGCCGGCCGAGGAACGGGAGCGAGCGGGAGCGAAGTCCGGGGCCGTGGGCGGAGCGGACCAGAGGGCCGCATCGACGTCCACGCCCGACATGTCTCTCGTGCTTCTCGCGTGTCTCGGGCACACCTATCGTCATCCATTCTGCGGGATGCCGAAGAGGCGCGCGGCCGAGAACATCCGCCGGTGACGCGCTACGCACGCTACCCCGTTCGCAGCGCTCAGCCCACCTGCCCGACCCAAGTGGCCCGCATCGCGGACCTCGGTCACCGCCTCCCGGGCCCCGTCATCGGTTCGTACGGCGGGTCGTGGGGCACTATGACGGAGTGGCAGCCGCACGGTCTTCCGCACGATCGCACGATCATGCCGGGCCGCTCAGCCGAGCGGGCCGGAAGGTGGGTCGCGCCCTGCACCTGCCGTTCACGGGCACCGCGAAGGGCATCAGAAAGGCCACGCACGCGCACGGCGCGGGCGAGTCGGGGCTCGGGAAGCTGATCGAGCTGCACGCCGTCAACGGCGCCGGCGACGTCATGATCACCGTCGCCCTCGCCTCCACCGTCTTCTTCTCCGTGCCGACCGACGAGGCCCGCGGCCGCGTCGCGCTCTACCTCGCCATCACGATGGCCCCGTTCACCCTTCTGGCTCCCGTCATCGGCCCGCTGCTCGACCGCATCCCGCACGGCCGCCGCGCGGCCATGGCGGGCGCGATGCTGACCCGGGCGGTGCTCGCCGTCGCCATGTCCGGGGCCGTCGCCACGGGGGGCATCCAGCTGTATCCGGCGGCGCTCGGCGTGCTCGTGGCGTCGAAGGCGTACGGGGTGGTGCGCAGCGCCGTCGTACCGCGCCTGCTGCCACCGGACTTCTCGCTCGTGAAGGCGAACTCGCGGGTGACGCTCGCCGGTCTGCTCGCCACCGGCATCGCCGCGCCCGCCGGGGCGGCGCTCCAGCTCATCGGCCCCGGCTGGCCGCTGTACGGGGCGTGCGCGCTGTTCCTGCTGGGGGCGTTCTGGGCTTTCCGCATGCCGCACAAGGTGGACTCGGCGAAGGGTGAGCGGCGCGCCCATCTGCTGACGCACGGCGAGAAGAGGCCGAGTCTGCGGACGGTCGGGCCGTCCGTGCTGCACGGGCTCCAGGCGAACGCGTCCCAGCGCATGCTGGCCGGTTTCCTGATCTTCTTCCTGGCGTTCCTGCTGCGGGAGCATCCGCTGCCGGGGCAGAGCGCGGCGGTGTCGCTCGCGATGGTGGCGGTGGCGGCGGGCGTCGGCAACGCCTGCGGGACGGCCGTCGGCTCGCTGCTGAGGGACCGGGGCCACGGCCCCGAGGTGATCATCGCGACGATGGTGTCGGTGGTGCTCGGCACGGCGATCTGCACGGCGGTCTTCTTCGGCGGCCTGATGGTGGCGGTGCTCGGCGCGGTGGCGGGCCTCACGCAGGCGCTGTCCAAGCTGTCGCTGGACGCGACGATCCAGCGGGACGTGCCGGAGGCGGTGCGGACCTCGGCGTTCGCCCGTTCGGAGACGGCGTTGCAGATGGCGTGGGTGGTGGGCGGCGCCATCGGCATCTCCCTGCCGCTGAACGGGACGCTCGGCATGTCGGTGGCGGCGGGCCTGCTCGGGGTGGGCTGGCTGCTGTCCGTACGGGGCCTGCTGGCGGCCGCCCGCCGCCACCGGCGGCACGGCGACCCGGCGAGGGCCCGGGTGGCGTAGGGCCAGGGAGCTCAGGCGGACGGGGCCGACGGCCCAGGCGGGCCCCGCCGAGCGGGCCGCGTGGCGTGGGGCCCGAGGGCTCAGGCGCGCGGGCCGGGTGGCCCCGCCGAGCGGGCCGCATGGCGTAGGCGCCGGGCGGACCCGCCGGCCCGGCAGACGAGGCCCGTCGCCCAGGCGGACCCCGCCGGCGCGGCCCGGGTGGCGTAGGACGCGAGTGGCGTCGGGCGGCACGCCGTACCCCCGCGTGGCGTGAACGCGGCGGCCCGATAGCCTTCGGCTCATGACCGTTGCGTTCCTCACCCGCAAGCACCGTCGGGCCACCGCGGCCCTCGGGGCCGTCTCCGCCGGGCTCCTCGTCCTCTCCGCCTGCGACAAGCCGTCCCCGGTTGCGACCGTGACGGTCGGCTCCACGTCGGTGAACTCCGAGGCCGCCTGCTACGACGACGGCAAGGCCCTCCCGGAGAAGAAGCTGTCGGAGTGCCTCAACAAGCCCGGCAAGTCCGTCTCCGTCGACCCGAGCGACCGGGTCCGCTTCGGCGTCGACCCGGAGGTCGCCGAGAACGGCTGGACGATCTTCCTGAACGGCCAGAACGTCGAGCCGGAGCCGTTCACCAAGACGTACCGCTCCATCCAGGCCAGCGCCTTCTTCAGCAACCAGATGGGCGAGCCCTCGGACAAGACGAAGGTCACCATCGTCGAGAACTCCGGCAAGAAGGTGACCGGCATCTGGTCCTTCGAGTTCAAGAAGAAGTCCTGACCTGTCCTCTCGCATCCTGGTCGTGACGGCCGTGGCGGCGGAGGCCGACTCCGTCGCCACCGGCCCGGCCGTCGACGTACCGCTGCCCGGCGGCTTCACCCTGCGCCGCCACCTGCCCAAGGCCGCCGGCAAGGGCCCCGTCGTGGACGTCCTCGTCGCGGGTGTCGGCCCGGCCGCCGCCGCCGCGGCCACCGCGACCGCCCTCGCGCACGCCACCACCCACCGCCCCTACGGCCTCGTCGTCTCCGCCGGGATCGCCGGCGGCTTCCGGCCCGTCGCGCCGCTCGGGACCGTCGTCGTGGCCGACGCGGTCGTCCAGGCCGACCTGGGCGCGCGCACGGCCGACGGCTACCTGGCCGTCGAGGAGCTCGGCTTCGGCCGCTCCGCGCACCGGGTCCCGGAGGGACTGACCCGGGCGGCCGCCGACGCGCTCGCCCACGACGGGCCCCCGCACGTCGTCGGCACCGTCCTCACCGTCTCGACCGTCACCGGCACCGCGGACCGCGCCGCCGAGCTGGCGGAGCGTCACCCGGGGGCCGCGGCCGAGGCCATGGAGGGCTTCGGGGTGGCGGAGGCCGCCGCCGCGTACGGCGTGCCCGTCATGGAGATCCGCGCCGTGTCCAACGCCGTCGGCCCGCGCGACCGCGCCGCCTGGCGGATCCCCGAGGCCCTGGACGCCCTGCGGCGCGCCTTCCGGCTGCTGACCCCCACCGTCTTCGCGGACCGCGCCGTCGTGGACACGGTCCTCGCCGGCCCCGACCCGGCCCCGGACCTGGACCCGGCCTCCGACCCGGACCCGCACCCGGCCTCCGACCCGGACTCGCACCCGGCCTCCGGTCCCGTCCCGGCCCCGGACCCGTACCCGGACCCCGAGGGAATCCCGCAGTGAAACTGAAGATCGCCTACTCGCCCTGCCCCAACGACACCTTCGTCTTCGACGCCTGGGCGCACGGCCGGGTCCCCGGCGCGCCGCGCCTCGACGTCACCTTCGCCGACATCGACCTCACCAACGGGTGGGCCGAGCGCGGCGACGCCCCGTACGACGTCCTGAAGGTCTCGTACGCGGTGCTGCCCTGGATCCTCGACGAGTACGCGCTGCTGCCCTGCGGCGGCGCCCTGGGCCGCGGCTGCGGGCCGCTCGTGCTCACCCGCGAGGCGGGCGATCCGGCGGAGCTCGCGGGGAAGACGGTCGCGGTGCCGAGCGAGCGTTCGACGGCCTATCTGCTGTTCCGGCTGTGGGCGGCGGACAGCGTCCCGGGCGGGGTCGGCGAGGTCGTCGTGCTGCCCTTCCACGAGATCATGCCGGCCGTGCGCGACGGCAAGGTCGACGCCGGGCTCGTCATCCACGAGGCCCGCTTCACGTACAAGAACTACGGGCTGCACGCGCTCGCCGACATGGGCGAACACTGGGAGCACACCACCGGGCTGCCCATCCCGCTCGGCGCGATCGTCGCCCGGCGCTCGCTCGGCGCCGACACGCTGCGGCTGCTCGCCGAGTCGGCGCGGGCATCGGTCCGGATGGCCTGGGACGACCCGTCCGTCTCCCGCCCGTACGTACTCGAACACGCGCAGGAGATGGACCCGAAGGTGGCCGATCAGCACATCGGCCTCTACGTCAACGAGTTCACCGCCGACCTCGGCGAGACCGGCTACGCGGCCGTGCGCGGGCTGCTCACGCGCGCCGCGGCCGAGGGGCTCGTACCGCCCCTCGGCCCGGACGCGCTGCGGTTTCCGTAGCGGCGGACCGTCGGTCGTCAGACGTCGAGCTGGTCCGCGACCGCCCGCAGCAGACCGGCGATCTTCTTGCCGTGGACCTTGTCGGGGTAGCGGCCGCGCTCCAGCATCGGCGTGATGTTCTCCAGGAGCGTGGTCAGGTCCTGCACGATCGACGCCAGCTCGTCGGGCTTGCGGCGCTGCGCCGCCGCGACCGACGGGGTCGGGTCGAGGACCGTCACGGAGAGCGCCTGGTCACCGCGCTGCCCGGCGACCACGCCGAACTCCACGCGCTGCCCCGGCTTGAGGGCGTCGACTCCGGCGGGGAGCACCGACGAGTGGACGAAGACGTCGCCGCCGTCGTCGCGGGAGAGAAAGCCGAAGCCCTTCTCGCTGTTGAACCATTTGACCTTGCCGGTAGGCACGTCCGTCCTCGTCCTCGTACTCGATGGGTGCGCCGGGGTCCCGGCTCCGTGTGGGAAAAGAAATACAGCGGGTCACCGACCACGCCGGCATCAAGGCTAATGGGCTGTGGCCCGGTGACAAGACGCCACCGGTCCGTTCCCCTCGGCCAGGGAACTACCCTGGCCGAATGCTTCGTGAAACCCCTTCGGCCCCCTCGGACGACCGCGCCCCCGGAGACGGGCTCGTCCGCGCCGGTGCGATCGTCTTCATCGTCGGCGCGGTCGCGACGCTGGTCACGGTGGCTCCGCTGTTCCTCGGCACCGACCCGTTCCCCACGGTCGCCTACCTCGTGTCGATGCTGATGGGCGTCGGCTTCCTCGTCGCCGGCGCGGGCGTGTTCCGCTCGATCGCCGTCCAGCGCCGCCGGGCCAGGGCCGTGCAGGCGGCGACCGGTCAGCCCAGGTAGCCCTCCCACCAGGGCCGGAAGTCCGTCAGGTCGGCCAGCACGACGTCCGCGCCGGCCGCCCGCAGCTCCTCGGCCCCGCACGGGCCCGTGGCCACCGCGACCGACAGCGCGCCCGCGGTCGCCGCGCCGCGCACGTCGCCGGTGTGGTCGCCGACGTACACCCCGGCACCGTGGGCGCGCAGCGCCTGCGCCTTGCCCTCGGCCCACAGTCCGCCGATGACGGCGTCGGGCTCGATGCCGAGGTGGGCGAGGTGGAGCCTGGCGTGCGGCTCGTTCTTGGCGGTGACGACGATGGTCCGGCCGCCCGCCTCGCGAACGGCGTGAATCGCATCCCGCGCGCCGGGCAGCGGAAGGCTCGGCTCTATCGCGTACGACGGGTAGAGCGCCCGGTAGCGCGCCACCATCTCCTCGACCTGCTCCGCGGGGAACCACTCGGCGATCTCGTGCTCCAGCGGCGGTCCGAGCCGGGAAACGGCCAGGTCCGCGTCGATCGCGACGCCGGTCTCGGCGGTGAGGGCCACATAGGCGGCCCGGATGCCGGGGCGGGAGTCGATGAGGGTCATGTCGAGGTCGAAGCCGACGGTGGGCGCGGCGGTGAGCGTGCCGGGGCGGGCGGCGGCGCGGGGCGATTCCATGGGGGCCATTGTGCCGGTGGTCGAGAATCGGCCACTGTCTAGACTTAGCCGAGCCTTACCGAACCCGAGGCCGAAGCCGAGGACCGAACCCGAGGACCGAAGCGTAAAGCCGAGGACCGAAGCCTCACCGAGCCGAGCCCTCACGCCTCACCGATGCCTCGGCGGCCAAGTCTCGCACCACTGCCCGCAGCTCCGATGGGTGTCCATGACCGCCATACGTTCCCGACGCGCCTCACGGCGTGTCGTCGCGACCACGGCGGCGGTCGTCGCCCTGCTGCTCGCGATTCTCCTCAGTCTGGCGGTGGGCGCCCGCGCCGTCCCGCCCGCCACCGTGTTCGACGCACTGCTGCACGGGGCCACCAGCCCCGACGCCGAGGTCGTACGGGAGCTGCGGGTGCCCCGCACCCTGATCGGTCTCATGGTCGGCGCGGCGCTCGCCCTGGCCGGGACCGCCCTGCAGGGCATCACCCGCAACCCGATCGCCGACCCGGGGATCCTCGGCATCAGCCAGGGCGCCTCGGTCGGTGTCGTCCTCGCCATCGCGGTCGCCGGGGTGCACACCCTCGGCGGCTACGTGTGGTTCGCCTTCGCGGGGGCCGCGCTCGCGTCCGTCGCCGTGTACGGCATCGCCTCCAGCGGACGGGGCGGGGCGACGCCCGTGAAGCTGGCGCTCGGCGGGGCGGCGATCAACGCACTGCTGCTGTCGGTGACCACCGGCGTGCTGACGACGCGGGCGTCCGCGCTCGACGAGTTCCGGTTCTGGCAGATCGGCTCGCTGGACGGCCGTGACACCCAGATCGTCGCCCAGATCTGGCCCTTCCTGCTGCTCGGCGCCCTGCTCGTGCTGTCCGTGGCCCGCGGACTCGACGCGCTCGCCCTCGGCGAGGACGTCGCCAAGGGCCTCGGGCAGCGGGTCGCGACCGTGCGGATCGTCGGCGGGATCGGCGCGACCGTGCTGACCGGCGCCGGGGTCGCCGCGGCCGGTCCGATCGCCTTCGTCGGCCTCGCCGTCCCGCACATCGCCCGCGCCGTCGTCGGCGGTGACCACCGCTGGGTGCTGCCGATGGCCGCGCTCATCGGGCCGGTGATGCTGCTGGTGTCGGACGTCGTCGGCCGGGTGCTGTTCCCGCCGGGCGAGGTGCCGGCGGGCGTGATGACGGCCCTCATCGGCGTGCCGTTCCTGGTGACGCTGGTGCGGCGGAAGGCGGTCCCGGCGTGACGACGACGCTTCCCCCGGTCCGGGCGGCCGGCTCCGCCCCCGTACGCCCCGCCGGCTACGGCCTCGTACGCGCCGGCCGCGCCTCCTTCCTGGTGCACCGGCGGTCCGCCCTGGTCGCCGCCGGCCTGCTCCTCGTCCTGGCGGCGGCCTCGGTCGCGTACCTCTGCGTCGGCGAACGCTTCGTCCAGCCGTCGGAGGTCGTGAAGGTCCTCCTCGGCGACGGGACCTCCTTCGTCGTCGAGGAGCTGCGGCTGCCGCGCCTCGCGACCGGTCTCATGGCCGGCGCCGCCTTCGGGATCGCGGGCGCGCTCATCCAGACCGTCGCCCGCAATCCGCTGGCCAGCCCCGACGTCATCGGCATCAGCCAGGGCGCGGGCGCGGTGACGGTCGCCGCGATGACCTTCGGGCTCACCTCGTACGCCGTTCTCCCGTACGTGTCGATCGCGGGCGGTCTCCTCGCGGCCGGGCTCGTGTACGTGTTCGCCTGGCGCGGCGGGCTGCACGCGACCCGGTTCGTGCTCATCGGCATCGGCTTCGCGATCGCGCTGCGCTCGCTGACCCATCTGTTCATGACGAAGGGCGACTACCTGGTCGCCCAGCAGGCGCAGATCTGGATGACCGGCTCCCTCAACGGGCGCGGCTGGGACGAGTCGCTGCCGCTGCGGGTGACGCTGCTCGTGCTGCTGCCGGCCGTGCTGTGGGCGGCGCGGGCGCAGCGGACGGTGTCGCTCGACGACGACACGGCCACCGCGCTCGGCGTCCGGCTCGGGCGGGTGCGGCTCGGGCTCGTCGCGGTGGGTGTCGTCCTGGCGTCGGTCGCGACGGGCGTCGCCGGGCCGGTGGACTTCGTGGCGCTGCTCGCGCCGCAGATCGCCCGCAGGACCACCCGGACCGCGCAGATCCCGCTGCTGTGCTCGGCGCTCATGGGCGCCCTCGTCGTGATCGTCGCCGACCTGCTGGGCCGGCGGCTCTTCGCGCCCACCGAACTGCCGGTGGGCGTCCTGACGGCGGCGGTCGGCGCCCCGTATCTGATCTGGCTGATCATGCGCAGCCGAGGAGTGGGAGGCAAGGCGTGACCGTCGTCTCGAAGGCGGACAGCAGGAACAGCGGGGACAGCGGGGACAGCTCGGACAGCAGCAGGCTGACGACGCGGAAGCTGACCCTGGCGTACGAGGAGCGGACCGTCGTCCAGGACCTGGACCTGGCGATCCCGGACGGCAAGGTCACCGTCATCGTCGGCCCCAACGCGTGCGGCAAGTCGACCACCCTGCGGGCGCTCGGCCGGCTGCTCAGGCCCCGGGGCGGGGCCGTCCTCCTCGACGGGGAGGAGCTGGCGAAGCTGCCCACGAAGCGCATCGCGCAGCAGATCGGCCTGCTGCCGCAGACCCCGGTCGCCCCGGAGGCGATCACGGTGGCCGACCTGGTGGCGCGGGGCCGCCAACCGCACCAGGCGTGGTGGAAGCAGTGGTCGGAGGAGGACGAGCGGGCCGTCGTCGACGCCATGGAGCGCACGGACGTCGCCGGCCTCGCCCACCGGGCGGTCGACGAGCTGTCGGGCGGTCAGCGCCAGCGCGTGTGGATCGCGATGGCCCTGGCCCAGGAGACCGACCTGCTCCTCCTCGACGAGCCCACCACCTACCTGGACATCGCCCACCAGGTCGAGGTCCTCGACCTGGTCCGCCGCCTCAACCGCGTCCGCGGCCGGACCGTCGTGATCGTCCTCCACGACCTGAACCAGGCGGCGCGGTACGCCGACCACCTGATCGCCATGAAGTCCGGCCACGTGCTCGCGGAGGGCGCCCCGGAGGAGGTCGTCACGGCCGACCTGGTACGCGAGGTCTTCGGCCTGGAATCGGTGGTCGTCCCCGACCCGGTGACGGGCTCACCGCTGGTGGTGCCGGGGGCGCCGTGGCGGGCGGAGACGGACTGAGGGGGCGGGGGCGTGGGCGGGGTGCGGTCCCGACGCCCCGGGCGGTCCCTACGGCCCCGCCGTCAGCGGAGGCCGGGGGCGCTCCCGACGGCCCCGCCGTAGTCCCGCGCCCGGCCCCGCAAGGCGGCAGCGGCCGGGGCGGGGCCGGGTCCCAGCCCCGTCGTTCAGCTTCAGCCGGGGGCGCGCCTGGCCGTGCACCCGACACGCGCACCGGCGGCGGGCGTGGCGGGGTGCGCTTCGAACGGCCCCGCCGTCAGCGTGGGCCGGGAGCGGTCCCTACGGCCCCGCGTAGGCGGGAGCGGCCCTACGGGCCCCGCCGCCGCCCGCGCCCGGCCCAGCAGGCCGGCAGCAGCCGGGGCGTGGCCGGCGCCCGGCCCCCTCGTTCGGCTTCCGCCGGGGCCCCGGCGGTGGGCCGGCTCCGCGCCCGGTGGGCGTCGGGGACCCGGGCCGGGGTGGCGCCTCGGGTCGTCTCAGGCCCCCGTGCCGGGGGCCCGCGGCGCCGGTGGGTGGTGCCGCATCCGATGCGGCGCCCGCTGCCCGGACTGGTCGGCCTGATCCACGGGCCCCTAGCGGGCCGCCCGCCGCGCCCGCCACAGCAGGAACAGGGCCGAGGCGACGGCCGCGGCGCGCAGGGTCCAGGGCCAGGTGTCGGCGAGGGCCGCGCCCATGGCCGTCTCGCCCGGGGGGACGGGGGTGCCCCAGCGGCCCTCGACGCGGCCCCACAGCCAGACGATGCCGGCGGTCACGGCGAGCCCGGGGACCACCAGGACGGCGCCGCGGCGCTCGCGGGAGGCGTAGGCGAGGAGCCAGCCCGCGGCGAGCGGGAAGAGCCAGCCGAACGCGGCGCCGGCCAGCAGGAGCAGCGCCGACGCGAGGAGCAGGGGGCTGCCGAGGCGCAGGCCGCGGACCCGGGCGAACCGGCCGGACCGTTCCCCGGCCCCGTCCCCCTCTACGGCCTCCGGCGCTTCCCCGCGCTCGTCCCCGTCCCCGTCCTCGTCCTCCTCGACCGGCGGGGGCTTCAGCAGCTCCGGGATCTCCACGCCCCCGACGAAGCCCGGCACCCCGACGGCCTCCACCGCGCCCGGCGCACCCGTCGCGTCCGTCGCGTCCGTACGCCACCAGTCCGAGGCCCCGCTTCCCGACGCCCCGCCCGGACCCCGCTCCCCCGCCCGCGGCCCCGGCACCGGCGCGCCCGAAGCCGTCGGATCGGGCCCGGCCCCGGGCGCCACGCGGGCGACGACCTCGTCCGGCGTACCGAGCTCGCCCAGGATCCCGGACACGCCCTCGCCGCGCACCGCGCGGCGGCGCTCGATCTCGTCGCGCAGGCCCGCGACCAGCTCACGGCGCTCGGCCGCCGGCACCTGCCGCTGCTGCGCCAGATCACCGACCCGGCTCAGATAGTCGAAGACCAACCGGTCGTTCTCGATCCCCTCGATCCCCACGGCATGACGTTAGCGCCTGCGCAGGGGCTAACGTGGTGCGGATGGGGATCGGTGAGCTCGACCGGGAGGCGCACGTGCCCGAAGGAACGGACGACGGCGCGGCCAAGGGCGCCGGCGCGCCGCCGCGCACGCTCGCGGAGGCGCTGCGCGCCGGCGGGGACGAGGCGCTCGCCGCGCTGCTGCGCGCCCGCCCGGACCTGCTCACGCCGGTGCCCAACGACCTGACGCAGCTGGCGACCCGGGCCGGCACCCGCGGTTCCGTGGTCCGGGCCCTCGAACGGCTCGACCGGTTCACCCTCCAGACGGCCGAGGCCCTCGCCGTGGCCCCGGACCCCGCCCCGTACACCGTGCTCCTCGGCCTGCTCACGGGCGACGGCGGGCACCCGGACGCACCCGCGATCGAGGCGGCGCTGCCGCGCGCGGTCGCCGTGCTGCGCGAGCAGGCGCTCGTGTGGGGCGACGACGAGCGGCTGCGGCTCGTACGGACCGCGCGCGAGCTGCTGGCGCCGTCGCCGCAGCACCCCTCCCCCACCGGCCTCGGCCCGACGGTCGCGGAGGCCACGGCCGGGATGTCGCCGGGCCGGCTGCAGGAGATCGTCGCGGCGGCCGGGCTGCCCCCGACGCACGACCCGGTGTCGGCGGTGGCGGCCCTGACCGCCCTGTTCACGGACCGTACGAGGATGGCGGCGCTGCTCGACACCGCGCCGCCGGAGGCGCTCGCCGTGCTCGACCGGCTGGTGTGGGGCCCGCCGTACGGGGAGGTGACGGCCGACCCGACGCCGCCGGTGCGCTGGCTGCGCGACCGCGGGCTGCTGCTGCCCGCCTCGACCCGGACCGTGGTGCTGCCCCGTGAGGCGGCGCTCCACCTGCGCGGCGGGCGGGCGCACCGCACCCCGGAGCCGACGGCTCCGGCGGTGGTGGCAGCCCGCGAGTACCGTCCACAGGTGGTGGACAACGCGGCGGCCGGACAGGCGTACACGGCCCTGTCGACCATCGAGGAGCTCCTGAAGTCCTGGAACCAGGGCGGCCCGCCGGTGCTGCGCGCCGGCGGCCTCGCCGTACGGGACCTCAAGCGCACCGCCACGGCCCTCGACCTGCCGGAGCCCACGGCGGCGTTCTGGCTGGAGCTCGCGTACGGGGCCGGGCTGCTCGCCTCGGACGGGGAGGCGGACGAGCGGTACGCGCCGACGCCCGCCTACGACGACTGGCTCGACCTGCCGCCCGCCGAACGCTGGGTGGGCCTCGCCGCCGCCTGGCTGGCGGCGACCCGCGTGCCGGGCGTGGTCGGCAGCCAGGACGGCAAGGGCCGCACCCTCGCCGCGCTCGGCCCCGGCCTCGACCGCGGACCGGCGGTCGAGGTCCGCCGCCGGGTCCTCGGCCTGCTGGCCACCCTGCCGCCGGGCGCCGCCGCCGACCGGGAGTCGGTCCTCGCCCGGCTGCGCTGGGACCGGCCGCTGCGCGGCGGCGGCGACCAGGCGGCGGACCTGCGGGCCCGGATCGCGACCTGGACCCTGGAGGAGGCCGAACTCCTCGGCGTCACCGGCCGCGGCGCGCTCGCCTCGCCCGCCCGGGCGCTGCTCAACCTGCCGCTGGCCGAGGCCGCCGACGACGACGCCCTCGAAGGCCACGCCCACGACTGCGAACCGGCCGTCGCCGCCTCCCGGGCCGCGACCCTGCTCGCCCCGCTGCTGCCCGAGGCCGTCGACCACGTGCTGCTCCAGGCCGACCTGACCGCCGTCGCGCCGGGGCCGCTGCGCCGGCCGCTCGCCGAGACGCTGTCCGTGCTCGCCGACGTGGAGTCGAAGGGCGGCGCGACCGTCTACCGCTTCACGCCCGCCTCCGTACGCCGTGCCCTCGACGCCGGACGCAGCGCCTCCGACCTGCACGACTTCCTGACCTCCCACTCCCGCACCCCGGTGCCGCAGCCGCTCGCCTACCTCATCGACGACGTGGCCCGGAGGCACGGCCACCTGCGGATCGGCGCCGCGTCCGGCTACGTCCGCTGCGACGACGACGCCCTGCTCGGCGAGATCCTCGCCGACCGCCGCTCGGCCCCCCTGCGGCTGCGCCGCCTCGCGCCGACGGTGCTGGCCGCGCAGGCGGACCCGGCGGCGCTGCTCGACGTGCTGCGGGCCATGGGCTACGCGCCGGCGGCGGAGTCCGCCGAGGGCGACGTCCTGATCACCCGCGCCGACGCCTACCGCACCCCGCCCCGTACCGCCCCGGCCCCCGTCCAGGACGGCCCGCCCGCCCCCGACGCCACGCTGCTCACCGCCGCCGTCCGGGCGATCCGGGCCGGTGACCGGGCCGCGACGGTGCACCGCAAGGAGCCCGCGTCGGCCACCCCCGTCACCTCCGGCGGCCTGCCCCGCACCTCCGCCGCCGAGACCCTGGCCACCGTCCAGGCCGCCGCGATGACCGGCTCGGCCGTCTGGATCGGCTACGTCAACGCGGAGGGCGCCGCCAGCCAGCGCGTGATCGCCCCGGTCCGCGTGGAGGGCGGCTTCGTGACGGGCTACGACCACACGGCCGACGAGGTCCGCACGTATCCGCTGCACCGGATCACGGGCGTGGCGGAACTGGCGGAGGACGAGGTCTAGACACTTCCTCCAAAGCCTTCCTCCGCCCTCCGGATCAGGCGCGGGGGCTGACCAGGGTGCCGGGGTCGATCGTGAGCGGGAACGGCGTCTCGATCTTTGTCTCCCGTCCCGCCTCGGCCACAGTCCTCTCGACGTAGCGGCCGTCCACCAGCTCGGTGACGATCAGCGCCGTCTCGGGCTCCAGCTCCAGTCGCCACAGGTGCTCGATGCCCGCCTCCGCGTAATAGGGCGGCTTGAGGAGACGGTCCGTGCGCCGTCCGGACGACGAAGGCGAGACGATCTCGACGACGAGGAGCACGGCCTCGGCATCCACGGTGATCGGATCCTCGGCGGCGGCGGCCGCTTCGACGACGACGATGTCGGGGATGAAGAGTCCGTCGGGCAGGACCACATTGACGGCTTCCATCACCTCGGCCGACACGCCGGCCTGCTGCACGGCGGCATCCAGGAGGTGCCACAGCCTCGACGACGCACGCTGGTGCTTGAATCCGGGAGCCGGAGACAGCAAGAGCGCTTCCCCCACCAATTCACGACGTTCACCGCGGTCCTCCCCCAGAGCCAGCACCTCTTCTATCGTCCAGGGACCGTAGTGCGGATCGTGCGCGACGCTCATCTCGCCACCTCCCTCTCGGCAGTCCGTCGCAACCAGTGTCGCGGTCCTCTCGGACATCGGCCGGGCTTCAGGCAGACTGGATGTTTGGCCACGTGGAAGGGATACGCAGCACGTGAACGGTCCACTCATCGTCCAGAGCGACAAGACACTCCTCCTGGAGGTCGACCACGAGCAGGCCGAGGCGTGCCGCCGCGCCATCGCCCCCTTCGCCGAGCTGGAGCGGGCGCCCGAGCACATCCACACCTACCGGGTCACGCCGCTCGGCCTGTGGAACGCGCGGGCGGCCGGGCACGACGCCGAGCAGGTCGTCGACGCGCTCGTGGAGTTCTCGCGGTATCCGGTGCCGCACGCGCTGCTCGTGGACGTCGCCGAGACGATGGCGCGCTACGGGCGGCTGACGCTGTCCAAGCACCCGGTGCACGGGCTCGTGCTCACCACCACCGACCGGCCCGTCCTGGAGGAGGTGCTGCGGTCGAAGAAGGTGCAGCCGCTCGTCGGGCAGCGCATCGACCAGGACACCGTGGCCGTGCACCCCTCGGAGCGCGGGCAGATCAAGCAGACGCTGCTCAAGCTGGGCTGGCCCGCCGAGGACCTGGCCGGTTACGTGGACGGCGAGGCGCACCCCATCGACCTCGCCGAGGACGGCTGGGCGCTGCGCCCGTACCAGCAGCAGGCCGTCGAGGGCTTCTGGCACGGCGGCTCCGGCGTCGTCGTGCTGCCCTGCGGCGCCGGCAAGACGCTGGTCGGCGCCGGGGCGATGGCCAAGGCCCGGGCGACCACGCTGATCCTGGTGACGAACACCGTCTCCGCCCGCCAGTGGAAGCACGAGCTGGTGAAGCGGACCTCGCTGACCGAGGACGAGATCGGCGAGTACAGCGGGACCAAGAAGGAGATCCGCCCGGTCACCATCGCCACCTACCAGGTCCTGACCACCCGCCGGAAGGGCGTCTACCCGCACCTGGAGCTGTTCGACTCCCGCGACTGGGGCCTGATCGTCTACGACGAGGTCCACCTGCTGCCGGCGCCGGTCTTCAAGTTCACCGCCGACCTCCAGGCGCGCCGGCGGCTCGGCCTCACGGCGACGCTCGTCCGCGAGGACGGGCGCGAGTCCGACGTCTTCTCCCTCATCGGCCCCAAGCGCTTCGACGCGCCGTGGAAGGAGATCGAGGCGCAGGGCTACATCGCGCCCGCCGACTGCGTCGAGGTGCGGGTCGACCTCACCGACGCGGAGCGGCTCGCGTACGCGACGGCCGAGGCGGAGGAGAAGTACCGCTTCTGCGCCACGACGGCGACCAAGCGGCGGGTCACCGAGGCCCTGGTGCGGAAGTTCGCCGGGCAGCAGATCCTCGTCATCGGCCAGTACATCGACCAGCTCGACGAGCTCGGCGAGCACCTGGACGCGCCGGTGATCAAGGGCGAGACGTCGAACGCGCAGCGCGAGAAGCTGTTCGACGCGTTCCGCAACGGCGAGATCAGCGTCCTGGTGGTGTCGAAGGTCGCGAACTTCTCGATCGACCTGCCGGAGGCCACCGTCGCCATCCAGGTGTCCGGCACCTTCGGCTCCCGCCAGGAGGAGGCCCAGCGCCTCGGCCGGGTGCTGCGTCCGAAGGCCGACGGCCACCAGGCGCACTTCTACTCCGTGGTCGCCCGCGACACCATCGACCAGGACTTCGCCGCCCACCGGCAGCGGTTCCTGGCCGAGCAGGGGTACGCGTACCGGATCGTGGACGCGAGCGAGCTGCTGGCCGCCGGGGAGTGACGTCGGCGTCGGCGTCGGCGTCGGCGTCGGTACGGTGAAGGGGCCCCGTCCGGGTGCGGACGGGGCCCCTCCGTGTCGTACGGGCGGGTCAGGACCCGCTGATCACCACGGCCGCTTCATCGCGCCCGGTCCATCACGCCGGGTTCAGGACCAGCTTCGCCCGGTCGTTGCTCCGGTTCGGGTCGAACGGCAGCGGCGTGTCCCCGTACGGCGGCTTCAGCAGCACCGCGCCCTTGGCGCCGGTGACGACGGTGTCGATCCGCAGCTCGAACGGGAACGTCACCGTCTGCCGCTCCGCCACCCACATCGGCAGCTGGCACAGATAGCGCGGCGCGCCCGTGCGCACCCCGCTCTCCCACCAGCCGCCGTCGGCCGTGCGCGGCTCGCAGGCGTCCGGGACGGCGGTGGCGGTGGCGCCGCGCGGGACGGTGACGTCGACGGCGGCGACCGGGTCGCCGGAGCCGAGGTTGGCGACCCAGGCCGGGCCGCGGTTGCGGAAGGTCACCGGGACGGTGACGGTCTGGCCGGCCTGCGCCGTGGCCTTCGCGCCGTGGACGGCGAAGTCCGCGGTGTTGGTGGCGGTGATGCCGACGACCGCGCCGTTGCCCTCCGGCTGGATGTCCTCGACACCGCCGCCCGGCTGCACCCCGAGGTCGATGCGCTCGGCCAGCGCGTACGGGGCGGTCTTCGCGGACAGCGGCGCGGGCAGGGTGAAGGTGCCGCCCGGCGCGACGACGTCGTCGAAGGCGCACTCGTACCGGGTGACGGGCTTGATCGTGCCCTCGCCGATCGGGGTGGCGGTGCACTGCGGGGCGAGGCCGTGCAGTTCGAGACCCCGGGTGACGTAGAGGTCGACCCGGATGCCGTCGGCCGGCTGGTTGCCGTGGTTGGCGACGGAGAAGCGGACGGGCACGGTGCTGCCCGGCACGACGTCGGAGACGGGCGCGGGCGGGTCGAGGACGAGATCGGGACCGGAGGCGATCTTGACGTCGGTCCAGTTCTCGGCGGCGACGAGCTCGCCGCCCTCGGCCGTCGTCGTGGCCTTCGCCTGGTACGAGACCCGGCCGGTGGCGCCGTCGGCGGCGCCGGCCGCCGCGCGGACCTGGAGCTTCACCGGGCCGGCGTTCGTCGTCGGGACCTCGGGGACGGAGCAGACGGCGGTGGTGGTGCCCGCCGGCGCGCAGTTCTCCGGCCAGGTCACCTCGGCGATGCCCGCGAGGCCGGAGATGTCGACGGTGAGCCGGCCGTCCGTGACGCGGTAGGCCGGGTTGTCGTGGGAGAGCCCGAGGGTGAGGGTGGTCGCCGGGGCCTGCCCGCCGCCCTCGACGACCCTGGGGAGCACGAGCTCGTACGGGTTCGCTGCTATCCAGAGCTGGTCACTGTCCGCGAGGGCCGGCGTGGCGGTCATCCCGACCGTGACCAGGCCCGCTGCCGCGACACACGCACCGAACCGCACGATGTGGCCGGTGGAGGACTTCTTCATGATCTCCTCGTTCGTCGGATGAGGCGGTGCGAAGAGGAGACCGGCGAGGGGCGGGGATGGTTGCGCTCAGGCGGCGGACCGGCCGGTGTCCCGGTGCGCGGGGCGGGGGTCGCGTACGCCCGCCTCCTTCGCGAAGGTCTCGTCGTACGAGCCGAGGAGGACGACGCCGACGGCGGCGGAGCCGAAGGCGCGGATCGCGCGGAGCCCGAAGGCGAGACGGTGAGGTATCCGGGTCGAGGACGTGGTCGCTGGGGTGAGGGTCGTGGCGGTCATGTCTCTATGATCCGAATCGGACATAACGAACACATCGGTCCCGGGGGTGAACCGGTGTCCCCCTGAGGTCGGACCCCGCCCCCTACGGGGCATCGGGCCCCGCCCCGGGCAGGGAAAGCGTTCGCCTCGGGCAGGGAAAGCGTTCGCCTCGGGCAGGGAAGGCGTTCGCCCCGGGCAGGAAAAGCGTTCGCCCCGGGGCCAGGGTGCCCGCTACACTCGCCTGCTTCCCCGCCTCCCGCTCGGCTCTCGCGCGTGGAGCGCCGCCGTCCGGTCGGAAACCGGCGGCCACCTTGACGTGTCCGCGCATCACCCCGTCCGGAGGCTTCACCGTGTCCGCACCGTCCGCGCCGTCCGCCGACGACCCGCTCGCCCCCCTCGCCCGCGAGCGCGCCCACCTCGCCGCGTCCCGCGCCGCCCTGCGCGCCATGCGCGAGGACGTGGAGTCGCTCGACATCAAGGACGTCACCGCGAACTGGGTCAACGCCGTCGTCCTCACCCGCCAGATCGAGGACCGCATCAAGGCGCTCGCCGACCTCGCCGACACCCCGCTGTTCTTCGGCCGCCTCGACTACCTGCACAGCACGCAGGAGGGGCAGCGTTTCTACATCGGCCGACGGCACGTCCACGACGCCGACGGCGACCCGATGGTGATCGACTGGCGCGCCCCCGTCTCGCAGTCGTTCTACCGGGCGTCGAAGAAGGACCCGCAGGACGTGGGGCTGCGGCGCCGCTTCGGCTACACGGGCGGCGAGCTCACCGCGTACGAGGACGAGCACCTGTCGGACCCGGACGAGCTGGAGCGGACCAGCCGGCTGCTCCAGGCGGAGATCGAACGGCCGCGCGTGGGCCCCATGCGGGACATCGTGGCCACCATCCAGCCCGAGCAGGACGAGATCGTCCGCTCCGACCTGTCCGGCACGGTCTGCGTGCAGGGCGGGCCGGGCACCGGAAAGACGGCCGTCGGCCTGCACCGTGTCGCCTACCTCCTCTACGCCCACCGGGAACGCCTCGCCCGCACGGGAACGCTGGTCATCGGACCGAACCGTTCCTTCCTCCACTACATCGAGCAGGTGCTGCCGGCGCTCGGCGAGCTGGAGGTGCGGCAGGCGACCGTCGACGACCTCGTCGCCCACGTCGAGGTACGCGGCACGGACGAGGCGGCGACCGCCGTCGTCAAGGGCGACGCCCGGATGGCCGAGGTGCTGCGGCGGGCCGTGTGGTCGCACGTGACGCTGCCGACCGAGCCGCTGATGGTGGTGCGCGGCTCCCGGCGCTGGCGGATCCCCGCGTACGAACTGGAAGAGATCGTCCGCGAGTTGACCGACCGCGACATCCGCTACGGGGCGGCCCGCGAGGCCCTGCCGCAGCGCGTCGCACACGCCGTCCTGGTACGGATGGAGCAGGCAGGCGAGGCCCCCGACGACCGGGTGCAGAACGCGGTGGCGCGGAACGCGGCGGTCAAGGCCCTGGTGAAGGAGTGCTGGCCGGTGGTCGACCCGGCGAAGCTGGTGCTGCGCCTGCTGAGCGACGCCGACTTCCTCGCCGAGCACGCGGCGGGGATCCTCGACGACGAGGAACAGAAGCTGCTGCTGTGGGCAAAGCCGTACCGGAGCGTGAAGTCGGCGAAGTGGTCGGCGGCGGACGCGGTCCTGATCGACGAGGCGAAGGACCTGGTGGAGCGCACCCACTCGCTGGGCCACGTCGTCCTCGACGAGGCACAGGACCTCTCCCCCATGCAGTACCGGGCGGTGGGCCGGCGCTGCACCACCGGCTCGGCGACCGTCCTCGGCGACCTGGCGCAGGGCACGACGCCCTGGGCCACGGAGAGCTGGGCGCAGGCGCTCGCGCACCTGGGCAAGCCGGAGGCGGTCGTGGAGGAGCTGACGGCCGGTTTCCGCGTGCCGCGCGAGGTCATCGCGTACGCCTCGCGGTTGCTGCCGCACATCTCCCCGGGGCTCGCGCCGGTGGAGTCGGTCCGCGAGAACCCGGGCTCGCTGACCGTCCGCTCCTCGACCGCGCACGCGCTGGACGAGGACGTGGTCGCGGCGTGCGTGGAGGCCCTGGCCCACGAGGGCTCCATCGGCCTGATCGCCGCCGACGCCCGGATCGCCCCGCTCGCCGAGGCCCTGGCGGCGGCGGGCCTGAGCCACCTGTCCCCCGGCGAGGAGACGACCGCCGAGTCCCGCCTGACCCTGGTCCCGGCCTCGCTCGCGAAGGGCCTGGAGTACGACTACGTGGTCCTGGACGAGCCGGCCGCCGTGGTCGACGGCGAACCGGACGAGCGGACGGGGCTGCGGCGGCTGTACGTGGCGCTGACGCGTGCGGTGTCGGGACTGACGGTGGTTCACGCGACGGAGCTGCCGGGGCAGTTGGGGTCCTAGTTCGACAGGTCCGCGTACTCGGGCAGGGCCTGGGTCCAGGCCCGGTGGGCGACATCGGCGAGGACCGGGTTCTTGCCACGGTAGTAGTGCTCGGTCATGACCCCCCAGCACAGGGCCCAGCCGCGCCCGCGTGCCCAGGTCGCGTCGTCGACCTGGGCCGCCTCACGGAAGAGGGGGCGGGTCTCGGGGGTGAGGAGGGTCCAGGCCGCCATCATGTCGCAGGCCGGATCGCCGGTGCCGAGACCGCCCCAGTCGATGACGGCGCTCAGCCGGCCGTCGCGGGTCAGCAGATTGCCCGGCAGCAGGTCACCGTGCACCCAGACGGGCTCGCGGTCCCACTGCGGGAGCCGGAGCACCGCCTCCCAGGCGGCGGTCACGGCGTCCGCGTCGAGCGTGCCGTCGTCGCCGAGCTCGCGGATGGCGGGCGCCATGCCGCCTTCCTCCCACTCGGTGACGTGCCCGCCCCGGAAGGACGCGGGTCCGCCGGTGGCGTCCACACTGCGCAGGGCGGCCCCGAAACGCCCCAACTCGACGGCTGCCGAGGCGAGATCGGCGATCGGCGCCTCGTACGCGTCGGCCCCGTCCAGCCACCTGAACACCGACCACGCCTGCCCGAACCCCTCGCCGGGCACCCCATGCCCCACCGGCACGGGTACGGGCAGCGGCAGCGCGGGCGCCAGCAGCGGCAACCACCGCTGCTCCTTCTCGACCTGCCCCTGCGCCCAGTCGGCCTTCGGCAGCCGCACGACGAGCTCGTCCCCGAGCCGGAACATCGCGTTGTCGGTCCCGGCCGTCTCCAACTGCCGTACGGGCAGCTCGGCCCACTCGGGGAACTGTGCGGCGACGAGACGGCGGACGAGGTGGGCGTCGAGGGGAGGGGGCGGGGTGAGCTGCGGGGGCTGCGTGGGCTGCATGCGGCGGAGGGTACGGGGGCGGCCGGAGGCCCGCCAGGGAATTTGCGCCAGGCGCGGGCCGGGTGGCTGGGGGTGGGGGTTTTGGGTTTTCGGGGTGGCCGTTTCGGGTGTGCTTCTGGTCCGGCCGAAACGGCCACCCCGACAGCGCCCAGACCCCCGCCCCGAGTCCCCCCTACCCGTCCACCGCCTCCCGCCACTCCCTGACCGCCTCCACCGACACCGGGGCCGTCCAGCCGTTCGGGCGGGCCGCGCCGCCGATGTGGAAGGCCGTCAGGCCGGCCGCGCGCAGGGTCGGCAGGTGGTCCAGGCGCAGGCCGCCCCCGACCAGGATCTGCGGTTCGTAGCCCGGCTCACCCGCCCTCGCCGCCTCCGCCCCCAGCGTCGCCAGGCCGTCGTCCACGCCGGTCGGCGCCCCCGCCGTCAGATACGTGTCCAGGCCCGGCAGGTCCGCCAGCTGCTTGCGCAGGGCGTCGCGGTCCGCGGCCCGGTCGATCGCCCGGTGGAAGGTCCAGCGGCAGCCGTCCAGGACCGCGATCAGCCGCTCGATCGCCACCAGGTCCGGCTCGCCCTTCGCCGTCAGGAAGCCCAGGACGAACTCCGTCGCCCCCGCCGCCCGCAGCTCCGACGCCCTCGCCACCAGCGCGTCGACCCGCTCCGCGTCCCCCGCCTCGAAACCGTCCGTCAGCCGGAGCATCACCCGCAGCGGGATGTCCACCGCGGCGCGGATCGCCGCGAAGCCGGACGTGGACGGGGTCAGCCCGTCCGCCGCGATGTCGGTGACCAGCTCCAGACGGTCCGCCCCACCGGCCTGGGCGGCGACCGCGTCCCGCTCGTCGAGGGCGATCACCTCCAGCACTGCACGGTCGCTCATCGAGCCCCAACCTCCACCGATCGCACGCCTACAGGTCTAGTCCAATGAACACCCTAGCCGTGCGAGTGGCCGCCCGCATCGTGCGACGGCGCTTCCGCCGGCGCGGCCGTCGGCGCGCCGCCGCCCGCGCGGACCGTGAAGGCCGCCGTCCGGACCTTGCCCTCGTGCTGGAAGTCCAGGAACAGGCGGTACGTCCCCGAGCTCGGCGCGGTCGCCGTGAAGGAGACGTCCGGCCCCGGGCCGCCCTCGTTGGGGTGGACGTGGAGGTAGGCCAGGTCGCCCTCACGCAGGGCGACGAGGTGCCCGTACGCCCCGAGGTAGGGCTCCAGGTCGGTGACGGGCCTGCCGGCCTTCGTGACGGTGAGCCGCAGCTCGCCCGCCTTGCCGGGGTCGAGCGTCCCGCCGAGCCGCACCTGGTAGCCGTCCACTTCGGCGGTCGGCGAGACGGGCGGCATCGGCTTCGGGGCGTACGCGCCGGGGACGGCCAGGTCGACGCCGAGCGTGATGCCCTTCGCGCCCTTGACCGCCGGCTTGAAGTCGGCGAAGGCCTTGTAGGCGCCGGCCGCCGGCAGGTCCGCGTCGACCGTCCAGGTCCCGTCGGGGGCCTTCTCGGGGTGGAGGTGACGGAAGACGGTGAGGTCGCGCGAGGCGACGATGAAGTGGAGCTCCTTGCCGTGCTCCGTCGTGAACGCGGTGACCTTCCGGCCGGCCGTGTCCTTGATGGAGAACTTCAGCGTGCTCCTGCCGAGGGCGGGCGTCGGGGTCTCCAGGGCGAGGGTGTACCCGCCGTCCGAGACCTGGAGGCCGCCGGCCGCCGGGGCGTTCGCCTCCGCGTGGCCCCCGTGGCCCGCCTGGTCAGCGTGACCGTCCCCGCCCTTGCCCTTCGGCGCGGCCTCGGCGTGGCCGCTGTGCTCGGCCTTCTTCGGCTCCTCGAAGGGGCCGACGCCCTTGCCGACCCCGTACGCGGTCCCGAAGGTCGCGGCGAGCGCGGCGGCAAAGGCAGTGATCTTCACTCCGGTGTTCATGACTGCTCTCCCGTACGTGGGTGGCATGCGACGGGACCCTTCTGGACCCTCACTGCACCTCACCATACCCCTGGGGGGTATCAAGTCAAGTCACGGCAGCGCTTGCGCCCTCATACCACCGGGGGGTATACATGGATCCACAGCGATACCCCCCGAGGGTATCTGATCGAGGAGGAAGAACATGGGTTCCTGCTGCACCCCCGACAACAGCTGCTCGACCAACACCGTCGAGGTCTCGACGGCCACCGCGGTCGCCGAGAGCACCAGCACCGTCTACGCGGTCTCCGGCATGACCTGCGGCCACTGCAAGACCGCCATCACCAATTCGGTCAGCGCGCTCGACGGCGTCATCTCCGTCGACGTCGACGTCGCCGGCGGCCTGGTGACCGTCACCACCGGCGGCGAGCCCGACGACGCCGCGATCGCCGCGGCGGTCGACGACGCCGGCTACGAGCTGACCGGCCGCGCCTGACCGGCGCCTTAGCGCCAGCCGGCCGCCGGGGCTCGCCCACCACGCCCGAGCCCCGGCCCCCGAGCCCCGTAACGAACGAGGAGCAGTTTCATGACCACGACCACTCCGGGCACCGCCCAGGTCGAGCTCGCCATCGGCGGCATGACCTGCGCCTCGTGCGCGGCCCGTATCGAGAAGAAGCTCAACCGCATGGACGGGGTCGAGGCCACCGTCAACTACGCGACCGAGAAGGCGAAGGTCACCTTCTCCGCCGACATCCCGGTCGCCGACCTGATCGCCACCGTCGAGGCCACCGGCTACACCGCCGCCGAGCCCGAGCCCGAGCGCCCGGCCGCGAGCGGCGGCGGCTCCGACGCCGGCCCCTCCGACGAGGAGAAGGCCGACGAGGAGCTGCGCCCGCTGAAGCAGCGGCTGGTCACCGCCGTCGCGCTGGCCGTGCCCGTCATCGCCATGGCGATGGTCCCGGCGCTGCAGATCGAGTACTGGCAGTGGCTGAGCCTCACGCTCGCCGCGCCGGTCGTCACCTACGCCGCCTGGCCCTTCCACCGGGCCGCCTGGACCAACGCCAAGCACGGCGCGGCGACGATGGACACGCTGATCTCGGTCGGCACCATCGCCGCGTTCCTGTGGTCGCTGTGGGCGCTGTTCTTCGGCACCGCCGGCACGCCCGGCATGACGCACCCCTTCGAGTTCACCATCGCCCGCACCGACGGCGCCGGGAACATCTACCTGGAGGCCGCGGCCGGCGTCACCGCCTTCATCCTGGCCGGCCGCTACTTCGAGGCCCGCTCCAAGCGCAAGGCGGGCGCGGCGCTGAAGGCGCTGATGCAGCTCGGCGCGAAGGAGGTGACCGTCCTCAAGAACGGCCGGGAGGTCACCGTACCGACCGCCGAACTCCAGGTCGGGGACCGCTTCCTGGTCCGGCCGGGCGAGAAGATCGCCACCGACGGCACCGTGGTCGAGGGCTCCTCGGCCGTGGACGCCTCGATGCTGACCGGCGAGTCCGTGCCGGTCGAGGTCGGGGTCGGCGACTCCGTCACCGGTGCCACGCTGAACGCCGGCGGCCGCCTGGTCGTCGAGGCCACCCGCGTGGGAGCCGACACCCAGCTGGCCCGGATGGCCAAGCTGGTCGAGGACGCCCAGAACGGCAAGGCCGCCGCCCAGCGCCTCGCCGACAAGATCTCGGCCGTGTTCGTGCCGATCGTCATCGCCCTCTCGCTGGGCACCCTCGGCTTCTGGCTGGGCACGGGACAGGGCCTGACCTCCGCGTTCACCGCGGCCGTCGCCGTGCTGATCATCGCCTGCCCCTGCGCCCTGGGCCTCGCCACGCCGACCGCGCTCATGGTCGGCACCGGCCGCGGCGCCCAGCTCGGCATCCTCATCAAGGGCCCCGAGGTCCTGGAGACCACCCGCAAGGTCGACACCATCGTCCTGGACAAGACCGGCACCGTCACCACCGGCCGGATGACCCTGATCAAGGTCCACACCGCCGCCGGCACGGACGAGACCGACGTGCTGCGCCTGGCCGGCGCCCTGGAGCACTCCTCCGAGCACCCGATCGCCCAGGCCGTCGCCACCGGCGCCGCCGCGAAGGTCGGCACGCTGCCCACGCCCGAGGACTTCGTCAACATCCCCGGCCTCGGCGTCCAGGGCGTCGTCGACGGCCACGCCGTCCTCGTCGGCCGCGAGAAGCTGCTCGACGAGTGGGCGATGTCCCTCCCCGCGAGCCTGAAGTCCGCCAAGGACGCCGCCGAGAAGGCCGGCAAGACCGCCATCGCGGTCGCCTGGGACGGCGAGGCCCGCGCGGTCCTGGAGGTCGCCGACGCCATCAAGGAGACCAGCCCCGAGGCCATCCGGCGGCTGCGCGCCCTCGGTCTGACCCCGATCCTGCTCACCGGCGACAACAAGGCCGTCGCCGAGGCCGTCGCCGCCGAGGTCGGCATCGACGAGGTGATCGCCGAGGTCATGCCGCAGGACAAGGTCGACGTGGTCAAGAAGCTCCAGGCCGAGGGCCGTTCGGTCGCCATGGTCGGTGACGGCGTCAACGACGCCGCGGCCCTCGCGCAGGCCGACCTGGGCCTGGCGATGGGCACGGGCACGGACGCCGCCATCGAGGCCGGCGACCTGACCCTCGTACGAGGCGACCTGCGGGCCGCGGCGGACGCCATCCGGCTCTCCCGCAAGACCCTCGGCACCATCCGGTCCAACCTCTTCTGGGCCTTCGCCTACAACGTGGCCGCCCTCCCGCTCGCCGCGGCCGGCCTGCTCAACCCCATGATCGCGGGAGCCGCCATGGCCTTCTCCTCGGTCTTCGTCGTCGGCAACAGCCTGCGCCTGCGCGGCTTCCAGGCCGCCGACCGCTGACATCCCTGCGGACATCCGAGGAGGCCGCCGTGGCCGGTTACGTACAGCACAAGGAAGACATCATCAGACGCCTGAGGCGCATCGAGGGGCAGGTCCGGGGGGTGCAGCGGATGGTCGACGAGGACGTCTACTGCATCGACGTCCTGACCCAGGTGTCCGCCATCAACGCGGCGCTCCAGTCCTGCGCGGTCGCCCTCCTCGACGAGCACCTCAGCTGCTGCGTCACGGAGGCCATCGAGGCCGGCGGGGACCAGGCCAAGGTCAAGGTCGGCGAGGCGTCGAAGGCGATCGCCCGCCTCATCCGGACCTGATCCGGACCTGATCCGGGCGGGGGCCGGGACCCGAGCCCCGCACCCCCGCCCGACCTGACACACCAGGACCTGACACAAGTAAAGAGAGAGTCAACCGCCCTTGTGCGAAGGGCAGTCCGCGGACAGCTTCACGCTCAGCCGAAGGCACAGGCCGAGCACCCGCCGAAGGAGCACCAGTTCCGTCGAACCGGGCAGACCGGGGACGCAGACCTTCGCGCAGGGGCGGTTCCTCATGAGGGTCGTCATCCCGCCATCGTACCCCTGGGGGGTATACCTGAGCGGGTGAGGCGGCCCGTACGATGAGCCGCCCGTGAGCGGGGAGGGGATGCACGTGCGCCGGCTGGGAGAGCTGGAGGCCGAGATCATGGACCGACTGTGGGCCTGGCAGCGGCCCGCGACGGTCCGCGAGATCGTCGACGACATCAATCTGGGGCGCCGCGTCGCCTACACGACGGTGATGACCGTCGCCGACATACTCCACCGCAAGGGCTGGCTGCGCCGGGAGAAATCCGGCCGCGCCTGGCTGTACGAACCCGTCCGCAGCCGCGAGGAGTACACCGCCGGCCTCATGCAGGACGCGCTCGGCGACAGCCAGGACCGGCCCGCGGCGCTGCTGCGCTTCGTCGAGACCATCTCCGACGAGGACATGGCCGCCCTCGACGCGGCCCTGCGCACCGCCCGCCGCGCCCAGGGCCCCGAGGACGGCGACGGGGACGGCCCGCGGCCCTACGGCCACCTCCGTGGCCGAGGCGGCGAGGGCCGGTGAACCACCACACCCTGCCGCCGCTCGGCCTCGTCCTGTGCACCGGGTTCCTGGTGCCCTGGCTGCTCGTACGGGCCCGCTGGGCCCAGCAGGTGCCGCGGCTCGCGCTCGCCGTGTGGGCGGCGAGCGGAGCGCTGTTCGCCGGCTCCGCCGCCCTGCTGTCGGCCCACCTGATGCTGCCCAGCACCGCCGGCCACCGGCTGAGCGACGCCCTCTTCCTCCTCCGCTTACCGCCCGCCGAACGGCTCCTGGAACTGACCGCGCGCGAGTACGCGGCCCTCGGCACCGCCCTCGCCGTCCTCGCCGTCCCGGCCGCCGGCTTCGCCCGCGCCCTGCTGCGGGCCCGACGGCAGCGGCGGCGGCACGCCGAGACCCTGCGGCTCGTCGGCCGTTACGACGCGGGGCTCGGCGTCACCGTCCTGGAGCACCAACGGCCCGCCGTCTACTGCCTGCCCGGCCGCTCGCGCCGGGTCGTGGTCTCCTCCGGCGCCCTCACCACCCTCACCTCGCCGCAACTGGACGCCGCCCTCGCCCACGAACGGGCCCACATCTCCGGGCGCCACCATCTGCTGGTCGCCGCCGCGGAGTCCTTCGCGAGCGTCTTCCCGTACCTGCCGCTCGCCCGGCACGGCGGCACCGCGGTCCCGCTGCTGCTCGAGATGACCGCGGACGACCGTGCGCTGCGCCGATGTTCGCGCGACGCGCTGGCCACCGCCCTGTACGCGCTCGCCTCGGGAAAGGCCCCGCGCGAGGCCTTCGGGGCGGGCGGCCCCTCGGCCGCCCTGCGCATGCGGCGGATCCTCACCCCGCAGTCCGCGGGGCACCCGGTGCTGCGCGGACTGCTCACGATCGCGGCCGCCGGACTCGCGGCGGCCCCACTGATCATCGCCTGCTGTTCGTTCCCCAATTAGATACTAAGGGAATTCGTAGATTTCACATCGGTCACAACGGCTCCGAATTCCCCGCTATTGTGGGTATGTTGACGCTCAGCTCGGCACGTCGAAGGGTACGGACCAATGCAGCTGGCTGACGTGCGGGCGGCGGAAGCCGCCGACGCGACGACGATATCCAGGCTGCTTGCGGAGTCCATTCGGGGCAGTTACGCGGAAATACTCGGCGAAATCCCTACGCGGCGCCTGGTCTCCGCGCAATGCGCACTTCCGCGTATCCGAGCGGAAATTGAAATTCCGGGCGGCGCGCCCGGCTGGCTCGGCTGGCTGGTCGCCACCGGCGCCGACGGTGCCGTGGTCGGCGCGGTCGCCGGCGGTGTGCCCGTCCCCGGCGAGGGCGAGCTGTACGCGCTCGCGGTCACGCCCGGCGCCCGGCGCGCCGGAATCGGTACGGCGCTGCTCGGTGCGACCACCGACCGGATGCGCGCGTTCGGGGCGGACCGTCAGCGGGTGACGCTGCCCGCCGAGCAGGACCCCTCCCTCCCCTTCTACGAGCGTCAGGGCTTCGCCCCGATCGGCACGGCCCGCCTGTGCCGCCCGCTCTGACCGGCCGCTCCGGCTGACCGGCCGCGCTTCGACCGGCCGCTCCGGCTGACGGGCCGCCCGCTCCGACCGCCCGCCCGCTCGCGCAGCCCCTCAGGGCTTCCTCCGCCTCCAGGGCCTCCCTCCTCCCCCACCCGTGGCAGACACACGCCATCGCGTGTTCACGCCCCCGGATCCGCTGGATCCCGCACTCCGCCCCCGGTCAGGATGGAGCACAGCGGCGCGGACCCGGCGGCACGGGTATCCCGCCCGGACGGCACGGACCGAGCGAGCCCTGGAGGAGCGATGCACACACCGAGCGGACTTTCCCTGCCCGCCGTGCCCGCGGCGCTCTCGCCGGTCCTGCCGTCCCGATACGAACTCCCCGCCCCCGGCGCCGGCATCCGGCTCACGTCCGACACCCTTCCCGGACTCGAGACGGTCTCCCCCGGCGACGAGGACTCGGTCTGGCTGCACGACACGCTCCTCGGCCCGCACAGCGCCGACATCGTCCGGTACCTCGGTCTCGCCCGGTCCACCGGCGGCCCCGTTCTCGATCTCGGCTCCGGCGCCGGACGGCTCGCCGTCCCCTTCGCCCGGCACGGCTTCGCCGTGGAGGCCGTGGACCGGGACGGCCCCGCCCTGGAGCGCCTCGAGAACTGGGCCCGGCGCATCGGTCCGCAGGTCGCCGGGCTGATCGTGACCACCCGGGCCGACCTCACCGAGCTGCGGCTCGACGGCGACTACCGGCTCGCGCTGCTCGCGGGCGCGATGGTCTCCGCCGTACCGCCGCGGGCGCGGCCCCGGCTGCTGCGCGAGATCGCCACGCACCTGGGGGCGGGCGGAGCGCTCGCACTCGACTACACCTCGCACCTGCTGTCCGGCCTGGTCGCCGAACCGCAGCGGACCTGGGCCTTCCAGGTGCCGCGGTTCGACGGGATCGACGAGTGGGTGGTGGCCCGGCAGGACTTCGACCTGCGGACGATGAGCGAGCGGATCACCTACTACACGGCGCGGACCGGGAAGCTCTCCACCGAGCGGGTCGTGCTGACCACCGACAAGTGGATCGTGGACGGCGAGCGCCTGGCGGCCGAACTGCACTCGGCGGGCCTGCACATCGAGGGCCGCCGCCGGCACCGCATCGACGACCGGACCGAGAGCGTGCTGCTCGTCTGCCGCCCGGACGACTGACGTCAGGGACGGCCAAGAGGTACGATGCCCACAAAAGTTTGGGCCGACCAGGTGGCAGGCGGAGAAGATGGCAGTCGTGGAAGACCTGACGGGCCGCGAGGCGGTGATCCAGCGGCTGCGCGATGTCGGTCTGCGGGTCACCGGGCCGCGCCTGGAGGTGCTCACGGTGCTCGCCGCCGGTGGTCACCTGGACGTCGAGGCGATCACCGCGACCGCCCGCGAGCGGCTCGGCACGCTCACCAGCCAGGCCGTGTACGAGATGCTGCGGCACTTCCAGGAGACGGGTCTGGTCAGCAAGTTCGACCGGCCGGGCCTGCCCGCGGTCTTCGAGATCTCCGGCCCCGCCCACCAGCACGCCCTGTGCCTGAACTGCGGCCGGGTGGAGAACGTGGCGGCCACCGCCCCCGCCCCGCCCCGCGGCAGTCTGACGGACTGGGGGGTCACCGACGCCGAGGTGGTCTTCAAGGGCCTTTGCCCCGACTGCCGCGATGCGTCCCCTTCGCGCTGAAAGCAGTTGAAGACCGTGCGGTGCGTTCGAATTTGTGGCAGGGTCTAGCGGGGCGTTTCAACAGGATCCAGCGCGATCCGAGGGGAGTCTGCTGCGTCGTGTCCAAAAACGCCGCTGGAGCGCGTACGGGAAGCGAGCAGGCCCTCGCCCTCTACCAGGAGCTCCGGGCAGCCCCGGGCGCCGACTTCGACGCCGTCGCGCTGCGCCTGCAACTGACGGAAGCCGAACGGGAGCGCTGTCGCGCCGAGTTGACCGACCTCGGCCTGATCGAGACCACCCCCGAGCCGGCCGACGGGCCCGCACCCGAACCGACCGCCGTGGTCGCCCCGGACGTCGCCCTGCTCCGGCTGCTCCAGCACGAGCGGGACCGGCTGGAGAGCCGGCTCGCGGAGACCAGCCGGGCCCACAACACCCTGGAGACGCTGGCCGGGCCGTTCCTGCGGGCCGGGATGGAGCCCGGCTCCGAGGTCGAGGTGGAGATCGTCGACGACCCGGCGCGGATCCGGCGGGAGCTCGCCGACCTGACGAACACGGTGCGGTTCTCGATGCATTCGATGCTGACCGGCTCGGTGCGGCGCGAGGAGATGGCCCTGGAGCTGGGCCGGGACCGCGACCGGGTGGCCCGCGGGGTGCGGGTGCAGGCCATGTACAGCCACCGGGTCGGCCAGGTGCCGGAGATGGTGCAGCACCTGGCCGAGCGGACGGCGCTCGGCGTGGAGGTCCGGCTCTCGCCCGTCGTGCCCATGAACATGGTCCTCGCCGACGAGAACTTCGCGCTGCTGCCGACGGATCCGCACGACCCGGACGCGGCCTCGATCCTGGCCCGTGGTCCGGGCCTGGTCCGCTCCTACCGGGCCCTGTACGAGTACTGCTGGCACGCGGCCACCCCGTACGGCCACGAGGAGTCCGCCGAGCACGGCGGCGACGGGCTGACCGAGCAGCAGCGGGCCGCGCTGCGGATGCTGGCGTCCGGGATCAAGGACGAGCAGGTGGCCCGGAACCTGGGCGTGTCCCTGCGGACGGTGAGCCGGCTGATCTCCGAGGTGATGCAGGAACTGGACGCCGCGAGCCGTTTCGAGGCGGGGGTGAAGGCGGCCCGGCTCGGCCTGCTCGACGGCGAACCGTGCGAGCAGACGACTTAGCCTGGCGGGCGGGGAAGAGGAAGCGAACGGACGGGGGGCGAGGGGGACATGACCGACGGCGGCAGACCGGACCGGACCGTCGACCGGTTGGTGCCCCTCTACCGGGAGCTGCGCCGCCGCGGGGTGGCGGACTTCGCGGAGGCCGCCGCCGCGGCGGGCCTGCCGGCCGAGGAGCACGCGGCGCTGCGGGCGGAGCTGACCTCGCTCGGCCTGATCGTGCCGGCCGGAAGCACCCACGCCCCGCTCGGCCTCCTGGACGGCCGGTGGCGTCCGCACGCCGCTCCGGACCGCGCCAAGGTGGCAGCGGTCGAGCCGACGATGGCGGTGCTGCGGCTCCTGGAAGGCGAGCACGAACGGCTCCGGGACGACCTGGCGCGGGCCGACCGGGCGTTCCAGACGCTCAGGACCCTCGCCGACACGCTGCTGCGGACGGGTGCGCCCGACGGCGCCGAGGTGTCCGCGGAGGTGATCACCGACTACGGGCGCATCCAGCAGGTCCTGGAGGACATGGTCGACCTCACCCAGAAGACCTCCGACGCGATGTACCCGGACGTGCCGGGCCGGCTGGTGCCCGAGCGGCTGCTCGACCGCGACCGGCGGCGCCAGGAGCGGGGGGTGCGCTCCCGAGCCGTCTACGACCGGACGGCAGCCGACCGGGCGGAGACGGCGGAACTGATGAGGCGCCGCGTCGAGCTGGGGGTGGAGGTGCGCGTCGCGCCGTACGTGCCGATGAACCTGGTCAGCGCGGACGACCAGTTCGCGCTGGTGCCGGTGCGGCCCGAGGCGCCCGAGCAGGGCGCCATCCTGATCCGCGGCCAGGTCCTCGTCCGCTCGTATCTGACCCTGTACGAGTACTGCTGGCACATGGCGACCCCGTACGGCTGCTCGGCCGCGGCCGAGCGGGGCGGCGACGGCTTCTCCGAGCAGCAGCGGGCCGTGCTGCGGCTGCTCGCCGCGGGCGTCAAGGACGAGAAGATCGCCCGCGACCTCGGTGTCTCGCTGCGCACGGTCAGCCGGGTGACGTCCGAGCTCATGCAGGAGATGGGGGCGGCGACCCGCTTCGAGGCGGGAGTGCGGGCCTTCCGGCTGGGCCTTTTGGACGTCGACCCGCCCGGACCCGGCACGTAGCCTGACGGAAGGTTCCGGCCCTGCCCGCCCAAGACGACGAGAACCACCAGCAAAAGGGGGAGACTTCGCCATGGCTACGACAGGCAGTACCGCTCCGGACGGCCGACTGGTGCCCCTCTACCAGGAGTTGCGGCGGCGGGGGGTGTCGAACTACCCGGAGGTCGCCCGGGGGTTAGGGCTCACGTCCGAGGAGTACGAGCGATGTCGCGTCGAACTGATCGAGCTGGGTCTGATCGTCCCGACGACCACCACCCATGCCACCAACGCCGATCTGCGCGACGAGCGGTGGCAGCCGGACGCCGACACGGTCGCCTCGGTCGACCCGGAGATCGCGCTGCTGCGGCTGCTCGACCGGGAACGGGCCCGGCTGCGTGAGCACCTGGCCGAGGCGGACCTCGCGTACAGCACCCTGGAGACGCTGGCCGGCACCTTTCTGCGGCCCGGTTCGCTGACCCGGTCCGAGATAGCGGTGGAGGCGCTCACCGACTACCGGCGCATCCAGCAGGCGCTGGAGGACATCGTGGACGTGATGCAGGAGAGTTCGGCGTCCATGTACCCCGGTGGGCCGAGCCGGGAGGTGCACGAGGTGACGCTCGACCGCGACCGGCGGCAGCTGGACCACGGGGTGCGGGTGCGGGCGATCTACGCGCGGGAGCACGCCTCGCGGCCGGACGTGGCGGAACTCCTCAACGCCCGCACGGCGCTGGGGGTGGAGATCCGGGTGGCCTCCGTGGTGCCGCTCAACATGGTCGTCATCGACCAGCAGTACGCCATGGTGCCGATCCATCCCGAGGACGCGCGCAAGGGCGCCATCCTGGCCCGCGGCCGGGCGCTCGTCCGCTCGTACCTGGGCCTGTTCGAGCACTGCTGGCACACGGCGGTGCCGTACGGCACGGAGGTCGCCGGCGAGCGCGGCGGGGACGGGCTGTCCGAGCAGCAGCGGGCCGCGCTGCGGATGCTGGCGACCGGAATGAAGGACGAGAAGGTCGCGCGCAACCTCGGGGTTTCCCTGCGGACGGTGAGCCGAATGCTGTCGGAACTCATGCAGGAATTGGGGGCGACCACGCGTTTTGAAGCGGGTGTGCGGGCCGCGCGTCTGGGCTGGCTCGACTGACCGCTTTCGGCCATGCGAAAAGTCCCCGTGATCGTGGCAGCGATCACGGGGACTTTCTTCGTACGGTGCTCAGTTGGTGGGCGCCGGGGTCGGAACCGGCCAGTTGACGTCCTCGGCGAAGACCTGCTGCTGGTGCACCGCCGGCGCCTCCGCGTCGCCGGAAGCGGCGACCGCCGCGCCGCCCGCGACGGCCAGAGCGGCCACGAACGCGAGGGCGAACTGACGGACGGTCTTGCGCATTCCGAGGTTCTGCTCAGCGGACATGATTCCTCCAGGAGTGGGAATGTGAATTCCGTCTTCTGGGGGCCCGTGCCGCCGGGCGTTCCCTGAAGACATCTCTATTCTGTCCGGCCCCCGGAGGCGAATCCAGGGATTCCCGGTGCGTGGACCCGCCATGGCGTGAGTGCGTCAATGCGCCGTCGAAGTCACGGAATTGGCCGATCCGGGGCGTCTCTAATCTTTGGTCGAACCAAAAGAGATGCTAGACTCGTGCTACGGCCTTCTCGTTCCTCCAGGAGAGAGGGGCCGCCGGGGCAGGGGCGTGCCGCCGCCCTTGCCCCACCCGACCGGCGGCCCACGACGCCGCCCGCTCCAGACCCGCCAGCGCGTCCTCGTAGACCTCGACCGTCCGCGCGGCGGAAGCACGCCAGCTCATCCCCCGCGCATGCCGGACCGCCGCCTCCCCCATCGACACCCGCGCCTCCGGATGCCGGGCCAGCCACCACAGCCGGCGCGCGTACTCCACCGGATCGTGCCCCGGCACCAGCAGCCCCGACACCCCGTCCCACACCGCCGTCGGCAACCCGCCCACCGCCGACGCCAGCACCGGCGTCCCGCACGCCTGCGCCTCCAGGGCCACCAGACCGAACGACTCCGAACGCGACGGCACCACCAGCACGTCCGCCGCCCGGTACCAGTCCGCGAGCCGCGACTGCGGCACCGGCGGACACGCCTTCAGCACGTCCGCCACCCCCAGCTCCGCCGCGAGCCGCCACACCGCGCCCTGCTCGCCCGCCCCCGAATGCCCGCCCACCACCGGCACGAGCAGCCGGCGCCGCAGCCCCGGCGCCATCCGCAGCAGCTCCGCGACGGCGCGCACCAGCACGTCCGGCCCCTTGAGCGGCTGGATCCGCCCCGCGTACAGCGGCACGAACGCACCGGCCGGAAGGCCGAGCCGGGCCCGCGCCGCCGCCCTGCCGTCACCCGGCCCGAAGGTCCGCAGGTCCACCCCCGGCCGCACCACCTCGGTCCGCGCCTTCGCCGCCCCGTACAGCGAGCGCAGCGCCTCCGCCTCGTCGGCCGTGTTGGCGATCAGCCGGTCCGCGTCGCCCACCACCTGCCGCTCGCCTCGGATCCGCAGCTCCGGCTCGGGCGTGTCGCCCTCGGCGAGATGGGCGTTCTTCACCAGGGCCAGGGTGTGCGCGGTGTGCACCAGCGGTATGCCCCAGCCGAACGAGGCGATCCGCCCCGCCTGGCCCGACAGCCAGTAGTGCGAGTGGACCAGGTCGTAGCGCCGGTCCTCCTTCAGCAGGGCGAGGGAGAACGGCACGACCAGGTCCGGCATGGCCTCCTTCGGCAGCGGCCGGCGCGGACCGGCGTGCAGATGGCGGACCCGGACCCCGGGCTCGACGTCGACGAGACCGGGCAGGCCCTCGCCTCGGCAGCGGGTGAACAGATCGACCTCGACGCCCTGTTCGGCCAGGGCACGGGACAGCTCGACCATGTACACGTTCATCCCGCCGGCGTCCCCCGTTCCGGGCTGGTGGAGCGGGGAGGTGTGGACGCTGAGCATGGCGACGCGCAGGGACACGTGGGGCTCCTGTGGGGTGGGCCACGTGTCCCCGCGCGTCGCGCGCACGGTCACGCGGCAGGGATGAGGGGCGGACCTGCACGGCGGCACACCGGCCCCTGGCCGGCGTGCCGCCCCCCGTACGTCGTGCGGCGGCCCCGGCCGCTCGGACCGGGCCGGTCGGCCGGGCCGGTCGGCCGGGCCGTTCGGGCCGGGCCGCTCGAACCGGTCCAGCCGGACCAGGCCGCCGCACGACGTACGGATACGAACTACGCGACTTCTTAGCGGCTTAGAAGCCGGGCTCAGAAGCCGAACACCGGACCCGAGGGCGGTGCGAGCCGGGTCCCCGGCAGCGGGGCGATCAGCGCCGACCAGTCCACAGGGCGGCCCGGCGCCACCTGGAGCGCCGCCGCGAGCCGGTCCGCGCCCTCCGGCATCACCGGACGCGACCACGCCGACAGCGCCGAGGCCACCGCCAACTGCGCGGCCAGCGCCGGCAGGTGCCGGCAGGAGGTCGTCGGCCGGCAGCGCTCGTGCGCGTTGACGTAGCCGAAGTCGGCCACCGAACGGACCATCTCGTCGAGCACGGCGACCGCCCGGCGCGGGTCGAAGGCGTCCGGACCGTACGCCTCACGCAGATCGTCCACGCCCCGGTGCAGCCGGCGCTCCAGGATGTCCCACCCGGTGCCGCCGGGCAGCGCCTGCGGCGCGAGCCCGTCGCACTCCTCGCGGACCGCCGTGAACAGCCGGGTCAGCCAGCTGTTCCAGTTCTCGTCGAGCTCCAGCCGTGCCGCCGCGAGCCGGTCGCGCTGGAAGACGGTCCTGCGGCCGGTCGGCCGGGCCTGCAGCACGTGCCGGCGCAGGGTGTCGGAGCCGTACTCGGTGAGCAGGTCAAGCGCCCACACGTTGCCCTCGCGGACGCCCTCCTCCACCACGTACGACTCGTTGACGTTGAAGTCCTGCGGCAGCTTGATGTCCTGCGCGAGCAGCAGCACCGGCAGCAGCACCGCGTGGCAGAAGGCGTGCCCGAAGCCGCAGAAGTGGATGGCGCGGGCCGGCAGCGGGCCCTTGGTGTCGTAGCCGAACAGGTGCATCGCCGCCGCCTCGAAGCAGGCGTCGATGCGGTGGTCGGGGAAGCCCTCCACCGGCACCTGAAGGCCCCACTCGGCCGGGTGGCCGACCGCGATGTCCGGCAGCCCGTCCTCGACGAGCGACTCGCACAGCGCCGCCAGCCGCGGCGGCAGGCCCGCCGCCGACCAGTAGTCGGCCAGCCGGTCGCGGAACGGCTCCAGCGGCACGTACAGGCGCCGGCAGCGCTTGGGCTGCGCGGGCGTGTCGCACAGGGAGCAGCGCGGCGCGATCAGGTCGCCGCCGTCGTTCGGGCGGGCGCACTCGTGGCACATGCCGCCGTCGCTCCGCGCCCCGCAGTGCGGGCAGGTGCCGGTGACGTGCGCCCCGTACAGCCACCGCTCGCACGGCTCGCAGTACGGCAGCAGACGGGTCCGCGGGGCGATCACGCCCTCCGCGTACAGGCGGCTGAAGAGGTCCTGCACCCAGCGCTCGTATCCGCGGTCCCGGCGCGGTCTGACGATGTGGTCGAACTCGACGCCCGAGCGCAGCCAGTCCGCGGTGATCGCCGCGCGGTAGCCCTCGGCGACCTCCTCGGGCTTGCGGTGGTGGCGCAGTGCCCGCACCTCGACGGAGCTGGCGTGGTCGGCGGTGCCGGTGGTGAAGCGGACGGGCTCGCCCTCGGCGCGCAGGTAGCGGGTCAGGACGTCGGCGGCCACGTACGGTCCCGCGAGGTGACCGATGTGGAGTTCGCCGTGGGTGGCCGGTGGGGTCGCGGTGATCCAGACGGGGGTGCTCATGGAGACCTCCTGAGCGTCAGCGAGGTGCGAATCAGCGGGGTTCGAAGTGGAAGGAGCGGATGAAGCAGTCACGCGGCTGTTCGACGGCGTAGACGATGCATTCGAAAAGGGCCTGCGTGGTGAGCTTCTCGTCGGGGGCTATTCCGTCCGGGTTCGAGCCGTCCCATTCCGCGAAACGCGGGTCGGAGGTGGAGAAGTCCGGCGGGAAGAGGGAGAACACCCGCACCCCTGAGGGGCGCAGCCGGCGCGAGAGGATGTCGGCGAAGCCGGCCTGGGCGCTCTTGGCCGCCCAGAAGGCCTCGTGGGCCGCGCCGGCCGTCGCGGCGGACGCGCCCTCGGCGTCCCGCACGGCGACCATGTTGACGATGTCGGGCCGCAGGCTTCCGCGCAGCAGCGGCAGGAAGTGCTTGACCATGAGGACGGTGCCGCCGGCCGTGGACTCGATCGTCTCCACGATCTGGTCGTCGCTGGCCGCCTCCAGGTCCATGCCGTCGAGCCAGCGCGCCCCGTTGTTGACGAGCAGGTCGACCCGGTCGGTGCGTTCGCCGACGCGCGCGGCGAACTCGCGGATCTCGGCCGGCCGGCTCAGGTCGCAGCCGAAGGCGTGGATGCGGTCGCGGGCGGACCCGAGGACTTCGGTACGGGTGCGCTCGGCGGCCTCGACGGTCCGGGCCGAGACGTAGACCTCGGCGCCGAGATGCGCGAATCCGACGGCGAGCGCGCGGCCGAAATAGCGGGATGCCCCGGTCACGACGACACGCAGATTCTCGAATTTCATGTGTGTCTGCTCTCCCCACGGATACGGCACGGGATACGGCAGGCGGCACGGATTCCCTTTGCGGGCCCGCCGGTTGCCGGTCGTCCTTCAGCGTGGCAGAGGAATGCGGCGGAACACCTGGTGAGCGGGGTGCGCGTTCACGCCGTTGCGTGGATACGCCACGGCGGCCGGCCACGGCAGTTCCAGGTGGGCGAGGACGTGGGCCCGCTTGTGGTGCACCCGCACCCGGTCGGGCGCGGCGGACACGGTGACGACGCCGCCCGGCGTGCGGATGCGGCCGACCGGGCCGGGCACGACGGTGCCGTCGACGGCCCCGGCGGCCGCGAGGGCGGCGGCGCCCGTGAGCGCGAGCCGTGGGTGCCAGCCGCCGACGGTGAGGGCCCGCACCGCGAGGCCGTGCGGGGCGGGCGTGAAGGCGGCGATCTTGGGGAGCGGGGAGTGGGGCGGGTACCCGAGGAGCCGCCCGGCGCGGGCCCGCAGGTCGAGCAGGCGGTCCCGGAGCCGGTCGTCGGACAGGCCCTGGAGCCGGTCGTCGGGCAGGCCCTGGAGCCGGTCGTCGGACAGGCCCTGGGGCAGGTGGCGGGCGTCGACGAGGACGTACGGGTTGCCGTAGCGCACCAGGGACACCGGCACCCCGTCGAGGACGTCGACGGGCCGCCCGGTCGGCAGCGTGCCGGGCGCGGTGGGGGCGCGCAGGAAGTCGAGGGTGTACGCGCCGTCGCCCTCGGGCGCGCACAGGACGGTGTCCCGGGTCGTCACCGCCCGTACGGTGACGGGCCCGGGCCGCCCGTCGGCGACGACGCACGCGAGCAGCGAATGCCCGCAGCCGGCGCGGAAGTCGAAGCGGCCGTCGGGCAGGGCCTGGACGAAGCGGTAGTCGAGCGCGGCGGAGGAGCGACCGGACGGGTCGGCGGCCGGGCCGGCAGCGGAGGAGCCCTGGGAGGGACGAGCCGAAGGGCCGTAGAGCGCGATCTTGTTGAGCCGGGCGTACGGGGTGCGGCGCAGCGCGTGGCGTACGGACGCCAGCTCCTCGGCCAGCCCCAGGGCGCCGGGCGGCAGGTGGTCGAGGCGCACGACGAGGGTGGGCCCGGGCGCGTCCTCGGCGCGGACCACGGCGGCCCTGGTCATGCCCGTACCGCCTGCCGCGAGGTCCCCGGCGGGGCGGACGGCCACGGCGGGCGGCGGTTCAGGCGGCCGCACAGCCCATCGGGATGCGCATGCCCTGGACGACGTCCGTCCACAGCTCGTGGACGGCCAGCGCCCACAGGGCGAGGGCGATGTGCTGGTTGGGGCGCTCCAGATGGCGGTTCAGGAGCTTGTTGACCCGGTCCGCGCGGATCTTGCCGCCGAGGACGAGCCGGGCCGGTGACAGCAGCTCCCGTACGGTGTCGAGGAGCGGGCCGCCGGGGGCGATCATCGCGGCGATCGGCAGGGTGAAGGGCTGCTTGGGCCGGTTGAGGACGGCCGCGGGCAGCAGCTCGGCGCCCGCCTCGTACAGCGCCCGCTTGCCGTGCCGCGCCCCGGGCGGCAGCGACCGCGCGTGGGCGACGACCGACGGCTGGCAGAACGGCATGCGGGCCTCGACCGCCCAGGCCATCGACAGGTGGTCGACCCGCCGCAGGTGGTACGCGGGCAGCCGCCACCTCGTCTCGAAGGCGCTCATCACGTCGGCCCGGTCCGCCCCGGCGGCCTCCGCCGACCGCAGCTCCTGCTCGATCCGGTCGGCCGCCGAGCCCTGGTCGGCGATGAAGGCGGCGTACGAGGAGGTGTACAGGTGCTCGCGGAGGAGCCGGGGCGCCGCCGAGAGGGCGTCCGCGTAGGAGGCGGCCCAGTCGACGCCGGGCGGCGAGGTGAGCGCGGCCCGCATCCGGTCGTAGCCGCCGAAGACCTCGTCCGCGCCGTCGCCGGTGAGGGCGACGGTGAAGCCGTTCTCGCGCACGGCGCGGAAGAGGGCGTACGTGGACAGGGCGATCGGGTCGGCGTTGGGCTGCCCCAGGTGCCGCACGGTGCGGGTGAGCAGCGAGGGGATCTCGTCGGGGTCGACGGTCACCTCGTGGTGCACGGTCCTGGCCCGGCGGGCGACGGCGCGGGCGTGGGCGGCCTCGGAGCCGGGCCACTTGCCGCGGTAGGTGAGGTGGAAGGTGTGCAGCGGCGGCGCGTCCGTCTCGCGGGCGTGCTCGGCGGCGAGCGCGGTGACGAGGCCGGAGTCGAGGCCGCCGCTGGTGACGGCGCAGACCGGCGCGTCGGCGGTGGCGAGCCTGCGCACCTCGTGCCGCAGCACGTCCTGGGTGTCGCCGACGGGCCGCGCGGCGTGCGGGGCGCGGCGCCGGACGACGGGCGCCCGGCCGGGCCGTACGAGGGCGGTGGCGCCGGGCGGCAGGACGGTGACGCCGTCGAGGGCGGTGTGCGCGGAGTAGGAGGTGCGGGTGGCGAGGACGGTGTCCAGGGAGTCCTCGCGCGGGGCGATCCGCACGCCCTCGAAGGCGAGCAGGGCGGGGATCTCGGAGGCGAAGCGGGTGGAGCCGTCGCGCGGGTCGTGGTGGAGGTGGACCGGCTTCATGCCCATGTCGTCGACGGCGAGGACGAGTTGGGCGCTGCCGGGCCGCAGGTCGAGGACGGCGACGGCGAACATGCCGTCGAGGTGCTCGGCGAAGCCGGGCCCGTACTCGGCGTAGAGGGCGGGCAGCAGGGTGCCGTCGCAGCGGTCGGGGAAGCGGTGGCCGCGCGCGGCGAGGTGGCGGCGCAGCTCGGCGTGGTTGTAGATCTCGCCGTTGAGCACGGCGAGGATGCCGGGCAGGTGGGGCAGCCGGTAGGGCTGCCGGCCGCCGCACGGGTCGGTGACGGCGAGCCGGTCGCAGCCGAGCGACCAGCCGGGGCCGCTGAGCACCTGGTGCTCGTCGGGGCCGCCGTGCCGCTGGCGGGCCGAGACGGCCGCGAGTTCGGCCGGGTCGGGGCGGTCCGCCGACGCGGCGAAGGAGCCGAGAATCCTGCACATGCCGGTCGCCTCCGGAGCTCGATACCAGTCACTGCCCACATCACTGTCCACATGGCGCAGCCAATGATTTGAATCTACCAAGCTTTTGGGTGGCGCGTAAGTGCCATGTCCTGTTCACGCCACGAGTTGGCCTTGCGACGCCCCCTGCCGCCCAAGAGGCTGACCCCATGGAGGACTTCGCGATCGACCCGACCGTCCGCAGTGCACCGGAATCACTGCTGGTGGTGGCGGCACACCCGGACGACATCGAGTTCTGCGTGAGCGGCACCGTCATGCAGTGGATCGAACGCGGCACCCGCGTCACCTACTGCATCGTCACGGACGGCGGCGCCGGCGGTTACGACGAGGCACTCCCCCGCCAGGCCATGGCGGACCTGCGCCGCGCCGAACAGGTCCACTCCGCCAAACTCAGCGGCGTCGCCGACGTCCGCTTCCTCGGCTACCCCGACAGCTTCGTCGAAGCCTCCGTCGACCTGCGCCGCGACCTGTGCCGGGTGATCCGCCAGGTCCGCCCGCAGCGCTGCATCATCCCGTCCCCCGAGATCAACTGGGCCCGCGTCGCCGACCTCCACCCCGACCACCGGGCCGTCGGCGACGCCTGCCTGCGCGCGATATACCCCGAGGCCCGCAACCCCTTCGCCCACCCCGAACTGCTCAAGCAGGAGGGCCTGGAGCCCTGGATCGTCCACGAACTGTGGCTGATGACCGGCCCCACGCCCAACCAGTACGTGGACGTCACCCCGGTCTTCGACCGCAAGGTCGAGGCCCTGCGCATCCACACCTCCCAGACCGCCCACTTCGACGACCTGGCCGGGCTCCTGCGGGAATGGCTCAGCGAACACGCGACAGCGGGCGGCCTTCCGCCGGGCCGGATGGCGGAGGCGTTCCAGATCGTGCACATCGACTGAGGCCGGGGCGCGCCCGGCCGGTGCCTCGCACCATCAGCTCCCTTGACCTCAAGTCCGGTTCCGGTTCTAGCGTTTCGTCTCGCGCAGCACCAGTGGCGGCGGCCCTCCCTGGGTCGTCCACTGCGACCGGGGAGAGCGACCTTGACGAACACCGCCTCAGAACACACCGACGCCGAGGCCGACGCGAACGCGAACGCCCGGCCGCCCGTGACCGTGATCGGCCTGGGCGAGATGGGCTTCGCCCTCGCCGACGCCTTCCTCACCGGCGGGCACCCCACCACCGTGTACAACCGCACACCCGAGAAGGCCGACCCGCTGGTCGCCAAGGGAGCCAAGCCCGCCGCGACCGTCCGCGACGCCGTCGCCGCCGGTGACCTCGTGATCGTCAGCGTCAAGGGCAACACGACCGCCCGCGCGCTGCTGGAACAGGCCGGCGACGCGCTCTTCGGCCGTTCCGTGCTCAACCTCACCGACGGAACGTCGGCGGAGGCCAGGGCCGTGGCCGCATGGGCCACCGCCCAGGGCGCGCGCTACCTCCACGGGCAGATCATGACGATCGCCCCGGGCATCGGAGGAGCCGAGACGGTGGTCTTCTACGGCGGCTCCGACGCCGTGTTCCACGACTTCCACCCCACGCTCCGGCGCATCGGCGGCCGCGGCACCCTGGTCTCAGCCGACGCCGGCCTGCCCGCCCTGTACGGGATGGCCGTGCACGGCACGATGTGGGGCGCCCTCAACGGATTCCTCCACGCGGCCGCCCTGCTGACCAGCGAGGGCATCGAGGTGAAACGGTTCCTCGACGACGCCGGCCCGTCCGTCACCGCCCTCATGGCGTCCCTCCCGATGATCGCCGACGAGGTCGACCGCGGCGCGTACGCGACGCGGTACGGGGCACTCCAGCACCACCGGCCCTCGCTGGAGGACCTGGTCCGCGAGAGCGAGGCGCGGAACGTCGACGTCGAGTTCCCCGGCTACACGCTCGGTCTGGTGGACAGGGCCGTGGCGGACGGACATGCGGACGACAGCTACGCGCGCCTGATCGAGTACTTCCGGAAGCGGTGAGGCGGGGCCGGCCGGAGTGGGGGGTGGCGTCCGGGAACTCCGCCTCGGCCGGTCGGCCGGGCGGAGGGCCCCGGCCCCCGGCCGGGCGGGGCGAAGGCCCCGGGCACCCTGGCCGGTCGGGGCGAAGGCCCCGGCCCCCGGCCGGTCGAGGTAAAGGCCCCGGCACCCCGGCCGATCGCGCTGAAGGGCCCCGGCACCCGGGCCCATCGGGCGGAAGGCCCCGGCACCCGGGCCGATCGGGGCGAAGGCCCCGGCACCCGGTCCGGGCGAAGGCCCCGGCACCCCAGCCGTCGGGGCGAAGGCCCCCGGCACCCCGGCCGATCGGGCGGAAGGCCCCCGGCCCACGGCGGCGGCCGGTCCGGGCCGCCCGGGCCGCCCGGGCAGCCGGAGCCGCTACCTGCGTCCGGTGGCGGAGCCGAACCCCAGCCACGTGTGCCGGTTCCCCCACCAGCACCAGCCCACCTTCGGCGCGTTGCGCCGCTCCTTGCCGTCCCGCCCCGTCCCGTTGCTGATCCAGATCGCCGGCGTACGGGCGTCGTACGTGCCCTTCGGCTTCCGCAGCCGGGAACCGATCGTCATGAAGCAGCGGTTGCGCGCCAGCGCCTCCGGCTGCTGAAGCACCCAGTGGATGCCCTCGCTCAGCACCAGCGGACTGCGGCCCTCCTTCGTGAGCGCCGGCAGCGCCTCCTCCGGGCTCCAGTTGGCCATGCGGTCGCCCCGGTCGACCCCGTCGACCAGGTACAGCGGCGCGTCCGGCAGCTCCACACCCGCCTCGCCGTACGGGGCGAAGTCGTCGACGTCCGGCATGTCGACCACGACGAACCCGGGCTTGTCGTCCCGCCGGAGCAGCGGCGCGAGCGCCGAGGCAGGGACTCGCTCCGGGTGTACGGCGAGCAGGGCGCCCTCCGCGTCCCCAGCGGCTACCGCGCCCTCGGTGAAGGCCCGCAGCTCCTCCGCCGACAGCCCGGCGAGCTCGTGCACCCCCAGCTCGATCAGCCGCTCCGCCTGGGCGGTGAGCGGCGGCAGCGGTGCCAGGACGTCGGCGGAACCGGAATCGGACATGGTGGTGTCGGTCAAAACGCTCCTCGGTCAGGGGTGTTGGCGTCCAGCCTGAAGCCGAACGAGGCGCGACGCGGAATTGTTCCCGCGGCGGGCGGCGGGCCCCGCGTCACCCAGCACCGGCCCTCGGGGCCACCGGGGCTCGGTGCGGGCCTCGGGGCCAGGGGCCAGGGGGCCAAGGGGGCCAAGGGCCCGGGGGCCAGGGCGCCACCCACCCGCACCCGCACCCGCACAGCGCCACCCGCCCCGACCCACCGCACCCGCACCGCTACTCCTCCTCCCGCACCCCCACCAACTCCAGAAACGCCCCCGCCGCCGCCGTCCGCCCCGCGCCGCTCCACACCACGTACTCGACCCGTTCGGGCGCGTCCGTCACCTCCACCACCTCCACCGTCGTGAGCCCGCCCAGCAGCGCCACGTACGCCGAGGCCAGCAGCGCCACCCCGAGGCCCTGCCCCACGAGCCGGGCCAGGAAGTCGGCGTTCGTCACCTCGAACGCCACCTCCCGCACCAGCCCGGCCGCCGCGAACGCCTGGTCCGACTGCACCCGACCGGCCGTCCCCGCCGGCAGGTCCACGAACACCTCCGTGGACAGCCGCCGCAGATCCACCGCGCCCTCGCCCGCGAGCGGGTGCCCCGGTGCGACCACCGCCACCAGCCGGTCCCGACCCAGCTCCCGGGCCCGCACCCCCTTCGGGCGGGCCGCCGTCGTCGGCAGCCCCAGGAACGCCACGTCCAGCGTCCCCTCCTCCACCTGCGCCACCAGCTCCTCGCTCCCGCCCACGCGCAGGCTGACCCGTACGTCCGGGTAGCGCTCGTGGAACTCCCGCAGCGCGCCCGGGATGTCGACCGCCGCCACGGACGGGATCACCCCCACCGCGAGCCGCCCCCGCACCTGCCCCACCGCCGCCGCGACCTCCGCGACGGCCCGCTCGGCGGCGTCCAGGCACTGCCGGGCCGCCGGCAGGAACGCCGCACCGGCCGGCGTCAGCCGCACCCGGCGGCTGGTGCGCTCGAAGAGCCGCGCGCCCAGCTCCCGTTCCAGCTTGGCGATCTGGTGGCTGAGGGCCGACTGGACGACCAGGCACCGCTCGGCGGCGCGGGTGAAGCTGATGGTCTCGGCGAGGGCGACGACGTACCGCAACTGCTGGAGCTCCATTGATCCATCATGCGATGCGATGGATCAAGTGACAAGCATGTATTGGACTCATGGGTGAGCGCGGGCCGAGACTCGGCCCATGACCACGAGCCCCAGCGCCACCGGGACCACCGCCCCGGGGGCCACCGCCCCGGGGGCCACCGCGCCGGCCGACGGCCTCGGCGGGCCCCTCCCCCATACCCTCCTCACCGCCATCGCCCCCGCCACCTGGGGCACCTTCTACGTCGTCACCACCGAGCTGCTCCCACCCGGCCACCCCCTCTTCGCGGGCCTCCTGCGCGCCCTGCCCGCCGGGCTGATCGCCCTGGCGATCGGCCGGACGCTGCCGCGCGGCAGCGCGTGGTGGGGCAGGGCGGCGGTCCTCGGGGTCCTCAACATCGGCCTGACCTTCCCCTTCCTGGCGGTCGCCGCGGAGCGCCTGCCAGGCGGCGTCGCCGCGACCCTCGCGGCGGCCCAGCCGCTGGTGGTCGCCCTCCTGGCGACGGCGGTGCTGCGCGAGCGGCTGTCGGCGTGGCGCCTGGCCTGGGGCGTGGCGGGGATGCTCGGGGTGGGTTTGGTGGTGATCGGCCCGGCGGCGTCCTTCGACCCGGTCGGCATCGCCGCGGGCCTCGGCAGCGCGGCCTCGATGGCGCTCGGGGTGACGCTGACGAGGCGCTGGGGCCGGCCGCCGGGGGTGGGTCCGACGGCGTTCGCGGGGTGGCAGCTCACGGCGGGCGGGCTGTTCCTGCTGCCGGTGACGTTCCTCGCGGAGGGCACCCCGCCCCCGATCGACGGGCCCGCCTTGGTGGGGTACGTGTGGCTCGGCCTGGTCGGCGGGCTGCTGGCGTTCGTGCTCTGGTTCCGGGGCCTGACCTCCCTCCCGGTCACGTCGGTCGCCGTCCTCGTCCTGCTGTCGCCGCTGGTGGCGGCCGTGTTGGGCGCGGTCGTGCTGGGCCAGACGCTGGGCCCGACACAGCTCGTGGGCTTCGGCCTGGCGCTCGCGGCGATCGTGGCGGGGCAGTTGCCGGCGCCTCGGCGCGGAGGTGGACGCGGGGGTGGGGGGTGACGCGGGGGCCGCTCCGGTGAACGCATCCGGGACTGCATGATGTACGGCGCGGTCCGGCCCTCCGAAGACGCAACGCCCTTGTCCCGCACCACACATCCCGCCTTACGTCCCGAACGCGCTCCCCTCCCGCGTCCCCCGCTTCCGTCTCCGTCCCTCGAAAGGACCGCCGTGCTTCCGCAGAACCCGATCCTGGTCACGGGCGCCACCGGCAGCCAGGGCGGCGCCGTCGCCCGCGCCCTGCTCGCCGCCGGCTTCCCCGTACGCGCCCTGGTCCGCGACCCTCGTACGCCGGCCGCCCACGCCCTCGCCGCCTCGGACGCCGAGCTCGTGACGGGTGACCTCGACGACGTCGGCTCGCTGCGTCAGGCGGCGCGGGGCGCGTACGGGGTCTTCAGCGTGCAGCCGTCGGACATGGCGGACCCTCGCCCGGAGGAGGAGGTCCGGCGAGGCCGGAACGTCGCCGACGCGGCGGCGGCCGAGGGGGTGACCCAGCTCGTCCAGAGCTCGGTGGGCGGCGCGGACCAGGCCACCGGCGTCCCGCACTTCGCGAGCAAGGCGGAGATCGAGGCGTACGTGGCCGGGCTGGACATCCGCGTGACCGTGCTGCGTCCGGTGTTCTTCATGGAGAACTGGCCGTACCTGTGGGGTGGGCCGGTCCCGCTGGATGCCGACACCTCGCTCCAGATGATCGCGGTGGCGGACATCGGCCGCATCGCGGCGGAGGTCTTCGCCGGGCCGGGCGAGTTCACCGGGAGGACGATCGAGATCGCGGGCGACGAGCTCACCGTGCGGGCCGCCTTCGCGCTCTTCGCGAAGGCCGACGGACGCGTCCGGTACGAGCGGAGCCCGAGGGAGCGGGACGCGCCCATGTTCACCTGGCTCAACGAGCGGGGTTACGCGGCCGATCTCGCCGCCCTCCGCCGGCGCCACCCGGAACTGCGGAGCCTGGCGGACTGGCTGCGGGAAGCTCGCACCACACCGTCTTCCCGTACGGCGCCTCGTCGACGCCCCACCGCAGCGCCACCGCGTCGATGATCCCCATCCCCCGCCCGCACTCGGCCCCGTCCGGGACCTCGCGCAGAACGGGCCAGAGGCGGGGATCGGGGTCACTGACCGCGACCCTGACCCGGCCGGTGGGCGCCGCCGTCACCCTGACGGTGACGGGGGTGCCCTCCCCGACGTGCCGGATGACGTTCGTCAGCAACTCACTGACGCACAGCCGCAGATCGTCCCCCGGCAGCATCCGCCGCACCTCCGCCACCGCCTTCGGCAGCGCCAGCAACTCCACCGTGAGCGGCAGCGTCACCCGCCCGCCGCCTTACGAAGGACCTGGGTGAGGTGGCGTGCAGTCGCCACGTTGCAGTTGCCGAGCGCGACGAGCGGGGGCCGGACGCTCGTACCGGCGAGGGTGACGGGATCGACCCCGAGGGAGGGGAGAGTGATGCCGTGAGCTGCGAGAGCGGCGCGCAGCGCGTCGATGACGGGCCGGATGTCCTCGGCCATGCGGGGTTCCACCTTCCGTAGCGTGCTGTGACGAACCCCTCACACGCTGCCGCCCCGGGCCGTACCGTGGGAAGCGTTTCCCGCTCCACGAAGCAAGGTGCGAAAGGCGGTCGACGGTGGCTGCGCGCAAGGAGATCGACGGCTCGGCAAGCGTCCCGGAGTTCTACGGGAAGGAGCTCCGCTTCAAGAGGGAGGAGGCCGGCCTGACGCTGGAGGGGTTGGTGGAGGGCAGCTTCTACGGCGTGACGTACCTGAGCGAGATCGAACGCGGCCAGCGCCGGATGCCGGTCGATCTGGCCCAGCACGTGGACCGGGTCCTGAAGACGGACGGCTTCTTCGAGCGGCGCTGCGAGGACGTCCGTAAGGCCAGGCGAAAGGGGCTTGCGGACTACTTCGCCGACGTCCTCCAACTGGAGAAGCGAGCCCGCAACATCGACGAGTGGAGCCCCCACCTGGTGCCCGGCCCCCTCCAGCTCGAGCCGTACATCAGGGCCGTCGTCCAGGCTTCCCGCCCCTTCGACACGGACGAGGAAATCGCGGAGAAGGTCGCCATCCGCCGCTCGCGCGCCTGGGTCTTCGAGGACCGTGAAGGACCCGGCTCCTGGGCGGTTCTGCACGAGTCGATCCTGCGGCAGCCACTCGTGGGCCCGGACGACATGGCCGAGCAGTTGGCCCACATCGCCGCAGTGGCCCGCCGTCGCACCTTCATTCCACAGATCCTTCCGTGGAACGCCGGAGCACACCCGTTCATGATGGGCACCGCATGGCTGATGAGCTTCGGAGATGCCCCTCCGCTCATGTACACGGAGGGCATGTACAGCGGCCAGATCATCGACGACCCGGCGCTCGTCGTGCAGTACAACAAGGCGTACGACCGGCTTCGGGCCGCAGCACTGCCACCCGAGGAATCCCTGAAGATGATCGAAGAAGCAGCAGAGGGCTACCGCAATGGCACGTACCCCCGTCGACCTGAGCACCGCGGTCTGGCGTAAGAGCAGCTACAGCAACGCCGCCGAAGGCATGTGCCTCGAAGTGGCCGAGGGCTTCGCGACCTGGCGCAGAAGCAGCTACAGCAACTCGTCCGGAGGCAACTGCCTGGAGGTGGCGGAGAGCTTCGCGCGCTGGCGCAAGAGCAGCTACAGCAACGGCAGCGGCGGCGAGTGCGTCGAAGTCGCCTCCGACGTCCCCGGCCTCGTCCCCGTTCGCGACTCCAAGCGCCCCGACGGCCCCGTCCTCCTCCTCGCCGCCACCGCCTGGGCGCCCTTCATCGCATCGGTCAAGACGACTTGCGCATGAGCTCCACCAGGCTGGAGAAGCTGTCCCCGTCGTGCCCCGCGTCCATGCCGCGCTGGAAGAGGGCGGTGACGGCGGCGGGGAGGGTGGTGTCGACGCCCGCGTCGGCGATGGTGTGCAGGACGTGGTCGACGCTGGCCGCTCCCATGGCCAGGCGGTCGACGTCGCCGACGTGGTGGCCCGCGTCGATGCGGTCGGCGTAGAAGGCGAAGAAGCCGGGCAGGGAGTTCGCGGTCTCGGTGGCGTGCGGGAGGATGTCCGCCGCCGTCAGGCCGTTGGCCTGGGCGAGGGCGATCGCCTGCCAGTAGCTGAGCATGGACGTCCAGAACATGACCATGCCGAGCTGGTAGAAGAGCGCGGCGTGGCCGGGGTCCTCGCCCCGGTAGTCGACGCGGCCGGTGACGACTTCGAGCAGGGGCCGGTGGGTGTCGAAGGCGTCGCGCGGGCCGCTGTAGAAGGTGGAGGACTCGGGCTTGCCGATCCCGGAGGGCGGGACGGTGATGCCGCCGGTGAGGTGGACGGCGCCGTGCTCGGCGGCCCAGCCGGCGGCGGCGCGGGCGCGTTCGGGGGTGTCGGAGCTGAGGTTGACGAGGACGCGGCCCTTCAGCGCGTCGGTGGCGGGTCCGAGCAGGGCGTACATGGCCGTGTAGTCGGTGAGGCTGAGGATCACGACCTCGTTGGCGGTGAGGGCGGCGTCGACGCTCGGCGCGAGGACGGCGCCGCGGGCGACGAGGTCGTCGGCGCGGGACGGGGTGCGGTTCCAGACGGTGACCGCGTAGCCGCGGTCGAGGAAGGCGCCGGCCATGGCCTGGCCCATGGGGCCGAGACCGATGACGGTGACGGACTGGTTGGTGGCGCGCATGGGGATACCTCCGCGTATCGCTAAAACGAACGCTCTACTCAGAGCGCTCCCGCACCGTAGCACGTTCTAAAACGAACGCTCTACTCAATTGCCGGGTAGAGTGTTCCGCATGCAGACCAGCACCCGGGACCGGATCGTCGTCACCGCCGCACGTCTCCTGCAGCGACAGGGCTACGTCGGCACGGGAATCAAGCAGATCGCGCAGGACGCGCAGGCCACTCTGGGGTCCGTCTACCACTTCTTCCCCGGCGGGAAGGAGGCCGTGGCCGTGGCGGCGATCCGGCACGGCACGCAGGAGTTCGGGACGCTGCTCCAGGAGTCCCTGGACAGCGAGGAGGACGCGGCGAAGGCGATGGAGGCCTGTGCGGGGCGGCTGGCGACGGAGCTGCGGGAGTCGGGCTGGATCGACGGCTGCCCGGTCACGGCGGCGGCCCTGGAGACGCTCGGTACGGACTCGGAGATCCAGCGGGCCTGCGCGGACGCCCTGCGCGGCTGGGAGCAGCTGGTCCACGACAAGCTCCTGCGCTGCGGCTTCTCCGCCGCCGACGCCCGGGAGCTGGCGACCACCGTCATCAGCACCCTGGAGGGGGCGGAGGTGACGGCCCAGGTCGTCCGCGACGAGGAACCGCTGCGGGCGGCGGGCCGTCAACTGGCCCGCCTGGTCCGCTCGTACGAGGGGGATCTGCGCTAGAGGGATCGGCGCGGGGGTGATCCGCGCGAGGGCGGTCCGCGCTAGGCGGGCCGCGGGGCGGGCGTTCGGGCGGCGACGCCGTGGGTCTCGCGCAGGATCAGCAGGCCGTTGACCACCATCAGAGTGGCGGTGAGGCAGTGGACGCCGAGCGCGGTGGCCACGGAGCCGTCGTGGGCCAGCACGTTGGCCATGTCGCCGTACGCCGCGAGGGCCTCCACCAGCAGTGCCCAGCCCAGCGCGCGGCGGTGCCCCGTCACGAGCAGGACGGCCAGGACCAGGGCGAGGACGATGTCGCGGATTCCCTTGACGACCAGGAACCCGCCGCCGTCGCCGGGCGGCCGGCTCGGCAGGCCGTAGCCCGGCGCCAGGGTCTCGGGGCTCAGGACGTACCCCGTCCCGAACCAGAGGATGAAGAGGACGAAGACGGCGGCCAGGACGGTGTTGATCTTCTTCAGTGTCATGGTTCTTCTCCTTGAGGGGGTGGGGTCAGACGAGGGCGGTGACCAGCAGGGTGAAGGCGGCGACGATGACGGCGACGCGGAGGTAGTGGTAGCGCCCCCAGCGGCGCAGCTGCTTCTGCCAGTCGGCGGGCCGGTTCTCCGGCGTCCAGGTCTTGTTGCGGTTGTTGATCGGGACGAGCAGCAGCAGCGACATGACCACGCTGACGATCAGCAGGCCGGCGGCGGTGACGACGAGTCCGACGCCGGGGTGGTGGCGTCCGGCGACGGCCCAGATCGCGCTGAGGACGAGCGAGCCGACGTACCAGAACGGCATGAGGGCGCCGAGCATCCGTCCGCCGTGGGCGTGGCCGAGCTGGCGGCTGTCCTCGGGAAGGGCGTCGAGGATCCGGTTCATGATGAAAGCGACGGCGAACTCCACCCCCACCATCAGGCCGACGGTCACGGTGGTGACGACTTGGAGCGTGCTGAGCATGACGATCCCTCCCCGGATCTAGCGCTGCTAGGTGGCGATAGCAACGCTAGCGCTGCTATCGCTCGATTGTCTAGCGATGCTAGGATCGACTCATGTCGGTCAAGGAACGCAAGGAACGCGAACGGGCGGAGCGCGAGCGCCTGATCGTGACGACGGCCCGCGAACTCGCCGAGCAGCAGGGCTGGGACGCCGTCACCACCCGCCGGCTCGCCGAGCGCATCGAATACAGCCAGCCCGTCCTCTACAGCCACTTCCGCGGCAAGCGGGAGATCATCGGCGCCGTCGCCCTGGAGGGCGCCACCGAGCTGGCCGCCGCGGTGCGGGCCGCGACCTCGGCCGAGGACGACCCGCGCGCCCGGGTCGCCGCCCTGGCCCGTACCTACCTGGACTTCGCCGCACGCAACCCGGCGGTCTACGACGCGTTGTTCCAGCTCGACGGCGGCCTGCCGTACGCGCGGGAGGACACCCCCGCGCCCCTGAAGGACGCCTTCGCCGCGCTGCGGGAGAGCCTGGGCGAGGTCGCCGGGGACGGCATCGATCCGGGCATGTTCACGGAGGTGTTCTGGGCGTCCCTGCACGGCCTGGCCACCCTGACCCGCACGGGCCGCCTGCTGCCCGAGTACGCGGAGCCGAGGGTGGAGCTGCTGGTGGACCGGCTCGCCATGCTCTGACAGGCCGCGGCGCCCGGGGACCACGACCCGGTGCGCGCGCTAGTACGCGACCATGTCCACATCCGGGTGCGCGACCCAGTCCGCGAAGGTGGCGGGGCGCCCCCGGAACCGCATCGGCAGGATCAGGTCGCAGGTGGCGCGGCTGTCGAACCACATCTCGCCCCGGTGCGGGCCGGTGACCACCAGCAGCGTGTGGAAACCGCAGCCGCCCTCCCGGATGGAGACGGCCCCCGCCGTCTTCCGCTCCTGGAGCACCCCGCACTCGGCGTCCCACACCGCCCACGCCGCCGCGTCCTCCCGCGGCGGCTCTCGGTCGCCCAGCTCGTCGTCGTAGTCCGCGTACGAGTCGGGATGCGGGAACGGCTCGGCGAGCAACGCGTAGTTGGTCTCCCGATCCCCGTACCACCCCCACCCCTCGGGCCCCCGCCGAAGCCGGTTGAACGCGTCCCCGGCACTCACCCGCAGCAGATACTCCCGGTACCCCTCCGGGAAGCTGACCCCGAGCTCCGCCTCCGCCTCCCGCACCTCCCCCTCGGAAAGCGGCGGCGCGGCGGGCTCCCCGTACGTCTCCCAGGCGTGCGGCGCCGCGCTCTCGTGGCGGTGGCCCTGGGCGAGCCGCCGGTACTCCGCTATCCAGTCGGTGCTCATCCGGGCGATCCTAGCCAGGCCGTGGCGGCCGGACCTCGGCCGTTACCGCACCGGGGACCCCGGGGTCGCTCGGGCCTCCGCCACCGCCGCCTCGGGAGTGAGCCGTTCGCCTCGGGTGCGGGTGGTGTGGAAGGCCTCGTCGCCCAGTGCGGTGCGCAGGGCCGACTCGATCCGGTCCACGTCGGCCCGCTCCGCGGCCGGCAGCGGCGCCCCCGTCGAGGCCCGTAGGGCGCCCGCGGCACCCAGGAGGAGGGCCGCTTGGGTGGTCCGGCCCGCCAGGGACATCGCTCCGGCCAGGCCCTCCAGGGCCAGCGCCACGGCACGGGGGTCGCCGGTGGTCAGGGCCGTCGCATAACCCTCTTCGTGCAGCGCGCGTGCTCGCCGCGCGTCGCCCCGGAGCTCGGCGACGAAGCCGAGCTCGGCGAGGATCAGGGCGTTGGCGCCGTCGAGGCCGACCAGGCGGTGCCAGTCGAGGACTTCACGCAGGTACCCCTCGGCCTCGTCAAGCAGGCCCTCGCGGCGGGCGCCGAGGGCGAGGCCGAGGATCGCGTTGATCTCACCCGCCCGGAAGCCGACCTCGACCGCCTTCTCCCGCCCCGCCTGGTGGTACGCCCGCGCCTGCGCCATGTCCCCCATGAGCAGCGCGGTCCGGCCGAGGCCCGACAGCAGGTCGGGCACCTCCGTGGTCAGGCCGAAGCTCTCGGCGGTGTCCAGGGCGGCCCGCTTCAGCCCGGCGGCCCGCTCGTACGCGCCGCGGATCTCCGCGACGGTCGCCAGCGGGTACACCGACCACAGCCCCCCGCACGCGTCGCCGACCGCCTCGAAGAGGGCGGCGCTGCGGGCCGCGTCCTGCTCGGCCCCCGCCAGATCGCCCCGCAGCAGCCGCTGCACCGACCGGTCCCCCAGCGCCGCCGCCTCCCCCCACCGCTCCCCGGCCGCCGCGAACCCGTCGAGCGCCGCGTTCGTCAGCTCCTCGCCCTCGCTCTGACTGCCCGTCCCGCACAGCGCGTGGGCGAGGAACCAGCGGGCCCAGGCGAGGGCGGCGGGCTCGTCACCGTACGCCGCGTCGAACGACGCGAGCGCGGCCCCGATGCGGTCCCGGCGCTCGGTACCGTCGCCGCTCATGACCGTGAGCCCGGTGTGCCACACGGCGACGCGGGCCCGGAGCCGCGCGACCGGGCCGGGGGCCGGGACCGTCGGCGTTTCCAGGGACGCCGCTGACGCCTCCAAAGCCGCCGCCGACGTGTCCGAGGCCACCGCCGACACGTCCGAGACCGACGCCGATGCGTCCAAGGCCGCCGCCGTCCAGCGGACCGCCTCGCCCAGGCGCCCGCGCAGCACCCAGTACCAGGCCAGCGCGTCGACGAGCCGGAGCGCGTGTTCCGCGTCGCGCCCCCGCACCGCGCGGTCAAGCGCGGCGCGCAGGTTCGGCGACTCCGCGTCCAGGCGGGACAGCCACTCCCGCTGGGCGTGCCCGCGCAGTTCCGGTTCCGCCGCCTCGGCCAGGCGCGTGTAGTACGCCAGATGCCGGCCCCGTACGTCCTCGGTCTCGCCCGCCTCGGCCATCCGCTCCACGCAGTACGCGGCCACCGATTCCAGCAGCCGGTAGCGCGGCCCGTCCTTCCCCACGACCGCGACCACCAGCGAACGGTCCACCAGCCGGGCCAGCAGGTCGAGGACGTCCTCCGGCGCGACCTCCCCGCCCCCGCAGACCTCTTCCGCCGCCTCCAGGGTGCAGCCCTCCGCGTGCACGGCGAGCCGGCGCAGCACCCGGCGCTCCGGTTCGGACAGCAGCTCCCAGCTCCAGTCGATGACCGCCCGGAGCGTCTGCTGCCGGGCCGGTGCCCCCCGCTGCCCGGTGCTGAGCAGCCGGAAGCGGTCGTCGAGCCGTTCGAGCAGCCGGTGCACGCCAAGGGCCCGCACCCGGGTGGCGGCCAGTTCCAGGGCGAGCGGGACACCGTCGAGGCGACGGCAGATGCCCTCGACGGCGGCCCGCTCGGAATCGTCCGGTACGAAGCCGGGCGCCGAGGCGGCCGCCCGCGCGACGAACAGTTCGACCGCCCCGGTGAGGTCGAGCGGGGGCACCGCCCACAGCGTCTCCCCGGCGAGCGCCAGGGGCTCCTGGCTGGTCGCGAGGACCACGAGGTCGGGAACGGTGCGCAGCAGCAGCTCCGTCAGCGCGGCGGCCTCGTCGATCACGTGCTCGCAGTTGTCGAGGACGAGCAGCATCCGCCGGCCGCGCAGGACGGCGGCCAGCCGCTCCGCCCCCCTCGGGGCGGGCCCCGCCTCGGGCCGCACGCCCCACGCCCCGTCGTCGCGCAGCTCCAGGACCGCGGCGACGACCTCGGCCAGCTCGCCCCCGGCACCGGCGAGTTCGACCAGCCACACCCCGTCGGGGAACAGCTCCCGCGCCCGCCCCGCGGCCTCCACGGCCAGCCGGGTCTTGCCGACGCCGCCGGGACCGGTGAGCGTGACGAGCCGCCGCCCGGCGAGCAGCGCCCGGATCTCCTCGACGGCCGCCTCGCGCCCGACGAGCCCGCTGATGGCCACGGGCAGATTGCCGCGCGGCTCGCCCGGCACGGGCCCCGGGGCGGGCCCATCACCTTGTACGGGCCTTGGGTCGGGCGGCCTGTGCGCCTCACCCCGTACGGGCCCAGCCCCGGGGCCCTGTGACGGGATCTGTGCGGGGACCTCGGCTCCCGGGCCCGGCGGCGCGCCCCCCGGTGGTGCCGGGGGCGGTGAGGGCGAGGCGCCACCGGGCATCGCGGGCGCGGCGGCCCGTGGCGCGTCCAGGGCGGGGTCCTGGCGGAGCATCGCCCGGTGCAGTGCGACCAGTTCCGGGCTCGGGTCGAGGCCCAGTTCCTCGGCGAGGCGGACGCGCAGCTCCTCGTACCCCGCCAGCGCCTCGCTCTGCCGGCCCGAGCGGTACAGCGCCTTCAGGCGGATCGCGCACAGGCGCTCGCGCAGCGGATGCTGCTCGACGAGCTCGGCCAACTCTCCTACGAGAAGGGCATGTTCCCCGGCTTCGAGGCGCGCCTCCGCCGCCTCCTCGCGGACGACGAGGCGTTCCTCCTCCAGGCGGTTCACGGCGGCCCGGGCGAACGGCTCGTCCGCGAAGTCCGCGAACGCGGGTCCCCGCCACACCGCCAGTGCCTCGGTGAACGTCGCGGCCCGCCGCCCCGGCTCGGTTACGGAGCGGGCGCGAGCGGCCAGCTCGGCGAACCGGTCGGCGTCCAAGGCGCCTTCCGGCAGCACGAGTTGGTAGCCGGGTGCGCGGGAGACCAGCAGCTCACGGGCGCCCGGCTCCGCCTCGTCCAGGACGCGCCGGAGCTGGGAGACCCTGGCCTGGAGGGCGCGCAGCGGCTTGCCGGGCGGTTCCTCGCCCCACAGGTCGTCGACGAGGCGGTGCGCGGCGACCGGCCGGCCCGTGTCCACGAGCAGCGAGGCGAGCAGGGCGCGCACCTTGAGCTCCGGGACCCGGACGGGCCGCCCGTCCGTGGTCCAGACGGCCGTCTCCCCCAGCACCCCGAATCGCATGGGGCCACCGTAACTCCCCGCCCGGACGCGGCCCGTACGCGACCGGTCCCGGCCCGCCCCGTACCAAGGCCCGGCCAAGGCCCGGCCATGGACCGGCCGGCCCAAGGCCCCGGGCCCGCCCCCGAACCGGCCCTCCCCGCACAAGGCCCGAACCCGGCCCCGAACCGAACCCGAACCGCACCCGAACCGCACCCGAGCCGTTCCCGAACCGCCGGCCCGCAGAGTCATCCCCGTCAGCAGGACACAGACACAGACACAGCCCCAGACACACACCCCACCGAGGAGACTCCGATGGCCCGCACCACCACCCCCCTCACCGGCAAGACCGCGCTCGTCACCGGCGGCAGCCGCGGCATCGGCCGCGCGATCGCCCTGCGCCTGGCCGCCGACGGCGCCCGGGTCGCCGTCCACTACGCGACCAACGAGGCCGCCGCGAAGGAGACGGTCGCCGCGATCGAGGAGGCCGGCGGCTCCGCCTTCGCGATCCGTACCGAACTCGGCGTCCCCGGCGACGCCGAAGCTCTCTGGAAGGCCTTCGACGCGCACGCCGACGGCGTCGACATCCTGGTCAACAACGCCGGGATCGCCGGACCCGGCACGATCGACGAGGTCGAGGAGGCCGACTACGACCGGGTCTTCGCCGTCAACGCCAAGGCCCCGTTCTTCATCGTCAAGCACGGCCTCGGCCGGCTGCGCGACGGCGGCCGGATCATCAACATCTCCTCCGGTGTCACGAAGGTCGCCTTCCCCGGCATGACCGCGTACGCCGCCTCCAAGGGCGCGGTCGAGGTACTGACCCTGACCCTCGCCCAGACCCTCGGCGCCCGGGGCATCACCGTCAACGCGGTGTCCCCCGGCACGATCGAGACCGACATCCACCCGTGGATGGCCGACCCGGCCGCCAAGGCGCACGCCGCCGGATTCTCCGTCTTCAACCGGGTCGGGCAGCCGGGGGACGTGGCCGACGTCGTCGGCTTCCTCGCCTCGGACGACGCCCGCTGGGTGACCGGCCAGAACATCGACGCGAGCGGCGGCTCCGGCCTCGGCCTCTGACACCGCCACCGTGCCCACCCTGCCGGCCCTCCCCACCGAAGGACACCGTCATGCCCCGCCACACCCTGCTCGTCCACGCCCACCCCCGCACCGACTCCCTGACCGCCCAGGTCGCCGGTCTCGCGCACTCCCGGCTGAAGGAAGAGGGCCAGACCGTCGACGTACTCGACCTGTACGCCGAAGGGTTCGACCCCGTCCTCCGGCCGGCCGACGAACCGGACTGGGAGAACCGGGAGAAGACGTACTCCCCCACGGTCCACGCCCACATGGACCGCATCCTCGCCGCCGACGACATCGTCGTCGTCTTCCCGGTCTGGTGGATGGCACCGCCCGCCGTCCTCAAGGGGTGGATCGACCGGGTGTGGAACTACGGCTTCGCCTACGGGCGCAGCAAGCCCCGCCTGGCCGCCAAGCGGATGCTGTGGCTGGCCCTGATGGGCAGCCCGGAGGAGGAGATCGAGCGGCTCGGCCTGTCCACCGCCCTGGACGTCCAACTGCGCCTCGCGGTCTCCCGGTACTGCGGGATCGAGGACGCGTCCGTCGCGATCGTCTACGGCACCGAGCTGTCCGGGGTGCCGCGCGCGCTGCGCCCGGAGCGGGTGCGGGACCTGCTGGAGTCCGCCGAGGAAGCCCTGATCGGAGCGCTGCCGCGATGACCACCTCCCAGACTGCCACCCCTCAGACGACCACCCCCCAGACGACCGCCCCTCACACGACCACCACCGCGCAGACGTCCGTGGCGTCGGCGCCGCCGGCGCCGCCGGCGAAGGCGGGCGCCCGTCAGTGGCTCGGCCTCGCCGTCCTGCTCCTCCCCGTCACCCTGATGACGGCCGACCTCGGCGTGCTGTGGCTGGCCACCCCGTATCTGGCGGCCGATCTGCGGCCGAGCAGCGCGCAGTTGCTGTGGATCACCGACATCTACGGCTTCCTCACCGCCGGCACCCTGGTCATCATGGGCACGCTCGGCGACCGCCTCGGCCGGCGGCGGCTGCTGATGGCGGGCTCGGCGGGCTTCCTCGCGGCCTCGCTGCTCGCCGCGTACGCCCCGAACGCCGGGACCCTGATCGCGGCCCGCGCGGTGCTGGGCGTGGCGGGCGCCGCCGTGCTGCCGTCCACGCTCGCCCTGATCAGCCATATGTTCGCCGACGCACGGCAGCGGGCGACCGCGATCGCGATGTGGGTGACCGCGCTCTCGGTGGGTCTCGCCGTCGGCCCGATCGTCGGCGGTGTGCTCCTCGCGTCCTGGTGGTGGGGTTCGGTGTTCCTGATCGGCCTGCCGATCATGCTGGTCGCCCTGGTCACGGCGCCGGTGCTGCTGCCGGAGTACCGCGATCCGGGGGCCGGCCGGACCGATGTGCCCAGCGTGGCGCTCTTCCTCCTGGCGGTGCTGCCGCTGGTGTACGGGGTGAAGTCGGTGGCCTCGCACGGTCCGACGGCGGAGGCGGCCGCGGCCTTCGCCGGAGGCATCGCCTTCACGCTGCTCTTCGTCCGCCGCCAGAACCGGCTGGCCACTCCCCTGCTCGACCTGCGGCTCTTCCGCGACCGCGCCTTCACGGGGGCGCTGCTCACCCTGCTGCTCGGCATGACGGCGCTGAACGGGGTGGAGTACCTGGTCCCGCAGTACCTCCAGGCCGTCGCCGGGCAGTCGCCGCTGGAGGCCGGTCTCTGGCTGCTGCCGGGGGCGGTGGGGCTGATCGCCGGATCGCAGCTGACGCCGCCGCTCGCCCGCCGCTTCCGCCCGGCATACGTCCTGATCGGGGGACTGCTGGTGTCCTCGGCCGGGTACGCGGCGATCGCCCTGGCCTCCGGGGTCGCCGTGGCCTCCCTGGGCCTCGCGGTGATCATGTTCGGGGCGGCCCCGATCAGCGTCCTCGGCACGGCCCTCGCGGTCGGCGCGGCTCCGCCGGAGAAGGCGGGCGCGGCGGCGGCGACCGGCCAGACCGCGTACGACCTGGGCCTGGCGCTCGGCATCGCGGTGACCGGAAGCGTGGCGGTCGCGGTCTACCGGAGCGGCATCCCGGACGACGCCCCGGCCGCGGCACGGGAGTCCCTGGGCGCGGCGAGCGCCCTCGCGGACCAGGGGCTCCTCGCGACGGCGCGGGAGTCCTTCACCACGGCTCTGCAGTCGGCGTCGGCCCTGAGCGCGGTCTTCGCGCTGCTGACGGCGGTGCTGGTGGCGGTGCTCCTGCGGAAGGTGCCGAGGATCGCCTCGGGCGGGTAGGGGTGTCGCGCCGGCGGAAGCGTACGGGGGTCCTGTCCCCCGTACGCTTCCGTCGCACGCCGTCGGCACGCCGTCGGCACGGCAGCGGGGGCTGCAGTGGGGGTGGGGGCGGGGGCGGGGTCTGTGGGAGCCGGGAGTGGGGAGGGGCCGTGGGGCCGAGGATCGAGGCCGTCGCGTTGCCGGTGGTGTTCCGGCGACCGGTGCGGCTGATGGCGTACGTGTACGGGCACGGGCAGCTGCTGTTCGAACGGGCCGCCGCTGCGGCCCGCGTTCGTCACCGAGGTGGGGCGGGTACTGGGGCATCGCGTACGGCTCGTACGCGGCAAGTACTAGGCACGGCGGCGGGCCGGCGGCCCCACCCCGGGCCCACACGACCTTGCTCCGACGCGGACGCCACTGCCCGACGCCGACGCATCCACCTCCGCCCCCGCCCCGCGCTCCTCGTCCGCACCCCGGGCGGCCGAGCCGCGCCGCGGCCGGGCGGAATACGATCGGGACCGCTGACAGCTGCACCAGTGGCTGACGACAGCAACACCCTCTGTCTAAGGAGATTCCTCATGGCGCAGGTCGCGCTCAAGGGCAACCCCGTAACCGTCGACGGCTCCCTGCCCGCCACGGGCAGCCAGGCTCCCGAGTTCACCCTGGTCGGCGAGGGTCTGGCGGACAAGTCGCTGAAGGACTTCGCCGGCAAGCGCAAGGTCCTCAACATCTTCCCGAGCGTCGACACCCCCACCTGCGCGTCCTCCGTGCGCGCCTTCAACGCGAAGGCGGGTGACCTGGAGAACACCGTCGTGCTGTGCATCTCGGCGGACCTCCCCTTCGCCCAGGCCCGCTTCTGCGGCGCCGAGGGCCTGGAGAACGTGCAGAGCCTGTCCACCCTGCGCGGCCGCGACTTCCACACCGCCTACGGTGTCGCGATCGCCGACGGCCCGCTGGCCGGTCTGACCGCCCGCGCCGTCGTCGTCCTCGACGAGAACGACAAGGTCCTCCACACCGAGCTCGTCAACGAGATCTCCGAGGAGCCGAACTACGAGGCCGCCCTGGCCGCCCTGAAGTGACCTGAGCCGTCCTTGCGGCACCACGAGGCCCGCCCGGCGCACCGCCCGGGCGGGCCTCGTCGTCACGCCCCCGAGGGCTCCCGGCCCGGGGGGCGGAGGGCCGGGCCCGGGGAGAGACTGAAGGGGTAGCGCGGCCGCAGGCAGGGGTTGCCTTGAGGAGTGGCCATGAACGGCACGGCGGTGGAGACCCTGCGCGCGTCGCTGCGCGGCGAGGTGATCGGCCCCGACGACGCGGGATACGACGAGGCGCGGGAGATCTACAACGCGATGATCGACCGCCGGCCCGCGGTGATCGCGCGGTGCGCGGACACGTCGGACGTCCGGGCGGCGGTGCGCCACGCCCGGGACACCGGCACGGACCTGGCGGTGCGCGGTGGCGGGCACAGCGGCGGCGGGCTGTGTCTGGCCGACGGTTCGCTGATGGTGGACCTGTCGGGGATGCGGTGGGTACGGGTGGATCCGGTGGCGCGGACCGCGCTGGTCGGCGGCGGCAGTCGGATCGGGGACCTGGACCACGAGGCGCACGGCTACGGCCTGGCGACGCCGGGCGGGATCATGTCGACGACCGGCGTGGGCGGGCTGACCCTCGGCGGCGGGCACGGGTATCTGACCCGCGCGTACGGGCTGACGATCGACAACCTGCTGGCGGCGGACGTGGTCCTCGCGGACGGCTCGGTCGTCACCGCCTCGGCGGAGGAACACCCGGACCTGTTCTGGGCGCTGCGCGGGGGCGGCGGCAACTTCGGGGTCGTGACCTCGTTCACGTACGCGCTGCACCCGGTGGGCGACGTGGGGCTCGCCGTCACCCTGTGGGAGCCGGAGCACATCGGGGCGGTGCTGCGCTGGTACCGGGAGTTCCTGCCGGCTGCGGACACCGACCTGTACGGCTTCTTCGCCACGCTGGTGGTGGCGCCGGAGGCGCCGTTCCCGGAGGAGATCCACGGGAAGCCGATGTGCGGGGTGGTGTGGTGCCACACGGGCGGCACGGACGAGGAGAGCCTCGCGAAGACGTTCGCCGCGGTCGCCGATCCGGCGCCGCCCGCCTTCCACTTCGAGACGCCCGTCCCGTATCCGGGGATCCAGTCGATGTTCGACGACCTGGTCCCGAAGGGGCTGCAGTGGTACTGGCGCGGGGACTTCTTCGACTCGATCGGCGAGGACGCGATCGACGTCCACGGCACCTTCCTGGAGCGGATGCCGAGCGAGCTGTCGACGATGCACCTCTACCCCGTCGACGGCGCCGCCCACCGCCCCGGCCCCATGGACACGGCGTGGGCGTACCGGGACGCGGTGTGGTCCGGCGTGATCGCCGGAATCAGCCCGGATCCGGGCGACGCGGAGCGGATCCGCGCCTGGGCGGTGGACTACTGGGAGGCCCTGCACCCGCACTCGATGGGCGGCGCGTACGTCAACTTCCTGGGCGAGGACGAGGGCGGGGACCGGGTCCGGGCCACGTACCGCGATCACTACGACCGGCTGGCCGAGGTGAAGCGGAGGTACGACCCGGACAACGTCTTCCGTCACACGCAGAACATCGTCCCGGCGGGCGGCTGAGCCGGGACCGATGACTTTCCGGCGGGCCGCCGGTCCTAGATCATGACCGCGATACGCACCGCGGCCTTACGGCGACTCACCGAGGGAACCTTCATGCGCACTCTGATCAGCACCGCCTTCGTCTCGCTCGACGGCGTCGTCGAGGCCCCGGGCGGCGAGCCCGGCTACCGCAACTCCGGCTGGACCTTCAAGGAGGTCGAGTTCCTGCCCGAGGCCTTCGAGATCAAGGGCCGGGAGCAGAAGGAGGCCTCCGCGATGCTCCTCGGCCGCACCAGCTACGAGGCGTTCAGCACCGTGTGGCCGGACATGGAGGACTTCGCCGACTACAAGGAGATGCCGAAGTACGTGGTGTCCACCACCCTCACCGAGGACGACCTGGTGACGAACTGGGGCGAGACCACGATCCTGCGCTCCCTCGACGAGGTCGCCGCCCTGAAGCGGACCGAGGGCGGCCCGATCATCGTCCACGGCAGCGCCACCCTGAACCGCGCCCTCTCCGACGCGGGCCTGATCGACCGCTACCACCTGCTGGTCTTCCCGCTGCTCCTGGGCGCCGGCAAGCGGCTCTTCAGCACCACGGACAAGGACGCCCAGAAGCTGAAGCTGGTCGAGCACGAGGCGTACGCCAACGGCGTCCAGAAGCAGGTCTTCGACGTCGTCCGGTGACGGTTACGCCGACCGCGCTCGCGGCCCTGCGGCCACCTCACATCAGGGGATATACTGACGACACTCGGATATACCCCCTGCGGAGGTCGCCCATGTCCAAGACCCTGGTCGACGTCGACGACGAGATGCTCGCCTTCGCCCAGCGACAGCTCGGGACCAAGACCAAGCGGGACACCATCAACCGGGCCCTGACCATAGCGGCGGCGACCAGCGCGGAGGACCGCGCACGGGCGCTTCGGTGGCTCCAGGACAACGCCGAGGACTTCCTCGACTTCGACTTCCTGGAAGAGCGGGAGCGTTCCGGCCGGTGAACTACCTCGCCGACACCTCGGCGGTGTGGCGCATCCTGCGCCGGCAGATCGGCTCGCCCTGGCCGGAGCGGGTGGCACGGGGGCAGGTCTCCCTCTGCCCGCCCGTCGAGGCGGAGCTGATGCCGGGGCTGCGGGCCGACCGGGACCACGAGCCGTTCTTCACGATGCTCGGCCGGACCTTCGGCTGGGTCCCCGCGCCCGACAACCCCTGGCGGGAGGTCATCGAGGTCCAGCGGGACCTGGTCCGGATCGGTCACCACCGCGGCCCGTCCCCCATGGACATCGTGATCGCGCTGACCGCCGAGCAGCACGGGATGGCCCTCGTCCACGTCGACGACTTCGGCGCCATCGCCAAGGTCCGCCCCGGCATCCCGATGCTCCGGCTCGACACCCTCTGAAGCCTCCCGCCGGCCGCGCTCGCGGCCCGGCGGGCGGCGGCCGGTCAGGCGCGGCAGCGGAGCATCTCCAGGGGCGGGTTGGCGTGGAAGTCGGCCCAGTGGTCGGGGCCGAACGCGCGCAGGCCCGCCTCGGAGACCGTCACCGGGACCCAGGTGAGGTCGCGGAAGCCGGCGGCGCGCAGGGCGTTCTCGTAGACCTCGCGGCGGGGGCGGTGGGCGACGAAGGAGACCGGCGGGTCGAGGAGGGCGGTGAGGCGGACCTTGGGGCCGGTCTCGATCCGCTCGCCGGTGAGCTCGACGCGGAAGCCGTACCGCTCAGGGGTCGGGCCGTCGAAGCGGTAGTCGGGCGACTGGTTGAGGATGAAGAACTCCCCGCCGGGCTTCAGGCTGCGGTGGATGTTGCGGCACATCCGCTCGGTGGTGGCGATGTCCGGCGCGTAGCTGAGCATCTGGACGCCGAGGGCGATGTCGAAGGGCCGCTCGAACGAGCGCAGTTCGGCGACGTCACCCACCTCGTAGGAGACGCCCAGCGGATCTGCTTCCTCCAACTTCCGTGCCACGGCGACCATTTCGCTGGAGATGTCGACGCCGAGCACCTCCGAGGCGCCCCGCCGCCGGAACTCGCGGCTGTAGAAGCCGGTGCCGGAGGCCAGGTCGAGGACCGACCTGCCGGTCACGTCCCCGACCAGGGCCAGGAAGCTCGGCACCACCGCGTACTGCTCCAGCGGCAGTGCCTTGAAGCCCTCGTACGCCTCGCCGATCTCGTCGTACTGCTGCCGTGCGCTGCTCATGTCTCGTCTCCCCGTGCACAGTTGGCGGTCCGGTCGCTTGGCAGTCTTGCCGGAAGCGGGCGCCTCGCCGTACTGGCGGAAGACACAGAGATACGGGACAGGGCTCGGCCTCCTCTACGGGCCTCCCCCCACCAGGCGCACCGCCAGGACCGTGATCAGGGTGCTCGACGCGAGCGCCGTCACGAGGCGGCCGCGCGGGCCGGCGAGGGCGCGGCCGAGGAGGCTGCCACCGGTGGTGAGCAGGAGCTGCCAGCTGGCGGAGGCCAGCAGCGCGGCGAGGACGAAGACCGTGCGCTCGGCGAGGGTCGCGGGGGCGTCGGGGCCGGTGGCGAGGATCAGGGCGGCGAAGTAGATCACCGTCATGGGGTTGAGGATCGTGATGCCCAGGAAGGTGACGTACGCGCGGCCCGGCGTCAGGCCCGTCGCCCCGTCGTCCCGCGAGGCCAGTGCCCCGGCGCGGTAGGTCCGTACGGCGAGCACGCCCGCCCGGACCGCGAGGGCCACCAGGACCACCGCGGACGCCCAGCGCAGCGGGGTCATCACGGGAGTGAGCAGCGGGACGAGGGCGGAGCCGCCCGCGACCGCGAGGAGGGCGTAGGCGCCGTCCGCGGTGGCGACGCCGAGGGCCGCGCCGGCGCCCGTGCGCCAGCCGGTCCTGGCCGTGACGGCCACCAGGTAGGCGCCGACCGCGCCGACCGGGATCGCGATGCCGTAGCCGGCGAGGAGGCCGGCCACCGCCGCGGCGATCACGCGACGGCGGGGGTCGCTCCTGCGGGGGCGCCGGGCTGCTGCTGTCGGTGGTAGGCCGAGCCGTCCTTCGTACGGGCGAGCTGCCCGCCGACGACCAGATAGCGGCGCAGGGCCGGGAAGTCGTCGTGCACGGTCTTCAGGGCCTCGTTGACCTCGCGCTCGGTGTAGGAGCGGGTCGGTTCGAAGAGCGTCGCGGCGAGATGGTCGAGCAGGGCGGCCCGGCGCGCGGGCTTCCGCGGGATCGCCTTGAGGCGCCCGTCGGCCGCGAACAGATCGGCGGTGGTGGTGTTCATGCGGTGAAGCGTGACGGTCCGGGCGGCCGGCCCGCAAAGCATTTACGGGACGGAAACCGGGCCCCCCGGCGGACGTCGGACGGGGGCGCGGGGCCGGAGCGGGTGTCGCCCCCCCGCGGCCGACGCGGGACGGGGGCGCGGGGCCCGCGCGGGTGTCGCCCCCCGTACCGGTGCCGCGCCCCCGCACGGGCCGGGCTAGCGCGTGATCACGTTCACCACTTCCTCGATCCTCGGCGCGATCTGCGGCGTGCCCTCCTCCTGGAAGATCGGCCTCGCCTTCTCCGCGAAGGCCATGAAGTCCGTCTCCGACTCCCAGAAGTCGACGACCCGCCATCCGCCCGACCCGTCGGGCCCCGCCGCGTGCGCGAGGAAGCCCTTCGCGGGCCACCAGTCCGCGCCGGTGATCCGCTCGGTGGTGCGCTCGTAGAGCTCCTGCGTTCCGCCGGGGATCGCGATGGTGACGATGACGGCCATGGTGCTGCTCCTCCACAGGGTGGGGACGGGGGTCCCGACCAGCACACAGCCGTCTCCCCCGCCCCGCACCACCAGGCCGCCCGAACGGGCGGCGACTACCGCCCCAGCCGGTAGCGGATCTTCTTCACCAGCTCCCGCAGGTCCGGCGCCCGCAGCAGGCTGTAGTGGTCGGCGTCGAGCTCCACCGCCGTCGGCGGGCGCTTCGACCAGCCGGTCGCCGTCTCCAGGAAGGAGTAGTCGTCGCCCCGCGCCTTGAAGATCGTGACCGGGCAGGAGACGGTCCGCTCGGTCAGCTCCCGGAAGGTGTAGGTGAACGCGAAGGTCTTCTCCACGATGGCGATGATCCGGGCGACCAGCTCCGGGTCGAGGGCGGGGAACCGTTCCGTCACGTACGCGGCGAAGCCCTCCGCGTCCTTCGCCGGTACGTCCTCCAGGGCGCCCGCGAAGACCGAGTACAGGATCCGGGTGAAGCCCGGGTTGTCGTACGAGGCGCCGCCCGCCGCCGACTCCTCCCGGACCTTCGGGGAGCCCGGCGCGATGAGGAACAGGTGCTCCACCTGTTCGCCCGCCGCCTCCAGGAGGTGCGCCGACTCGAAGGCGACGCGGGCGCCGAAGGAGTAGCCCCACAGGGTGTACGGGCCGGCGGGCTGGCGCCGGCGGATGGCGGCCACGTCGGCGGCGGCCATCTCGCGGATGGTGTCGTACGGGGTCTCGCCCCGGTTGATGCCGTGCGCCTGCACCCCGTAGAAGGGCCGGTCGATGCCGATCTCCTCGGCGAGGAAGCGCAGGTTCATGGTGTAGCCGCCGAGGCCCGGCCAGCAGTAGACCGGCGACCGGTCGCCCTCGGCGTGCAGCCGGACCAGGCGGGAGGCGGGGGTCGCGGCGGCGCCGTCCAGACGGTGGGCCAGCTTCTCGATGGTGGGGCACTCGAAGAGGATCTGGAGCGGAAGCCCCGCACCCCCGGACGCACCCCCCTGACCGGACCCGCCCCCGGACGCCCCGGACGCACCCCCGGAACCGGTCTCGCCCCCGGACCCGCTCCCCGACGCCCCGGACCCCGCGCCGAACTCCCGGTTGATCCTCGTGATCAGCGCGACCGCGATCAGCGAGTTGCCGCCCGACTCGAAGAAGTCGTCCTGCACGGAGACCGCCTCGACCTCCTCGTACTTGAGCGCCGCCGCCCAGATCTCCGCGAGCCGCTGCTCGGTGCGGGTGCGCGGCGGAACGTGCGGGCGGCCGTGCAGACCGGCGTTGACGACGGCGAGGTCGGCCAGCGCCTTGGTGTCGACCTTGCCGTTGGCGGACAGCGGCAGCCGGTCCAGGACCACCACCCGGTTGGGGATCATGTAGTCGGGCAGGTGGTGCGCCAGGTCGTCGCGGATCATCTCCGCGGGGCCCTTCATGTGGACGGTGTCCTCGTACATGCCCTCGCTCAGCCGCTGCTCCTCGCTGACCCGGCCGCCGACGAAGAAGTACGAGGGGCCGGTGGCCCGGCCCGCCGCCGCCAGGATCTCGTCCACGCGGCGGGCGGCCGGCAGCGGGTGGCCGGACATGGAGCTGTAGCCGGACGACATGAACCCGAGCCCGTGGTCGCCGAGCTGGAGCCGCTGGAGCGCCCGGCCCAGGTCGATGTACGCACGCCAGGGCTCCGCCGTCCTGCTGATGACGGTCACGCCGAGGCTCGCCCGCTCGTACACGGCCTGGTTGATCGCGATGACGTGCTTCTTCTCCACCAGGGCGTCCGCGACGCGGACCAACTCCCCGCCCTGGTAGGCGTACTGGCCGGCGGGCAGGTCGGCGATCCGGTCCGGGTGGGACTGCACGTACAGGTCCACCTCGGGACCGTCGGCCGTGTCCTCGTCGTACGGGACCAGCTCGAAGAGCCCCAGGTCCCGCGGTCCCTCCCCGCCGCGCACCGGGCGGATCGCGAGGCCGAGGCCCGGCAGGACCTCCTCGAGCAGGCCCACCATGTGGCCGGTCTCGATCTCCAGGACCTCGCGGATGTTGTTCTTGTAGACGGGTTCGACGGCCTCCCACTTGCCGCGGAAGCCGAAGCGGACCGAGGGCTCGCCGTCCGGCGTTCCCGGCTCCATCAGGTGCAGCCGGTGGTGCACCGGGTGGTAGTAGTACGTGCCGGGCTCCAGGCCCGCGATCCCCCGCACCTCCACGTACAGCTGCGTCGCGTACAGCGCGCCCGGCGACGCGTAGCCGTACTTCGGCAGCAGCCGCTCCTCGCTGAGGAACTGGCCGAACCAGCGCAGGATCTCGCCGAGGTCGGCGGCGGCCAGGGTGCCGATCGCGCGGGAGCCGATGCCCTCGGGGCGGCGGGCGAGCGCGGCGAGGACGTCGGCGCGGGTGACCGGCCCGCCCTCGTAGAAGCGGTAGGTCTTGCGGGCGAAGACGGTACGGCGCATCCGCGCGGAGGGCGTGCGGCCGGGCAGCTCGACGACCGGGCGGCCGGCCAGCTCGCGCGCGTCGAGGGTGCCCGCGTTGGACAGCTGCGCCTTGACCTGGAGCTTGGACTCCTTGGACTGGTGGTGGGCGCCGTGGTTGCCCTGGTCCATCAGGGCGGCTTCCTTCGGGGACAGCTCGACGCAGGCGACCAGGTTCTGGAAGCCGGTGCGGGGCTCGTTCTTGACGATGACGGCGGCCGACTTCACCCAGTCGTGGTTCTCGATGGCGAGCGCGATCTCGTCGAGCTCGACGCGGAAGCCGCGCAGCTTGATCTGGTTGTCGGCGCGGCCCGCGAACTGGACGGTGCCGTCCTCGTTCCAGGTGGCCAGGTCGCCGGTGCGGTAGAGGCGTTCCCCGGTGTCGGTGGTGAGGAAGCGTTCCGCCGTGAGCTCGGGCCGGTCCAGGTACCCCCGCGCGACCTGGACGCCTCCGATGCACAGCTCGCCGTCGCGTATGTGGAAGGTGGTCTCGTACGCCGGTCTGCCGATGGGGATCGCGGCGGGCCCGTCGGCGACGGTGGCGCGGTCCACGGTGTGCGAGGAGGCGTTGATGGTGCACTCGGTGGGGCCGTACAGGTTGACCAGTTCGGCCTCGGGCAGTTCGGCGAGGAGCTGGACGGCCAGGTTGCGGGAGAGGATCTCGCCGCCCGAGTAGACCCGGCGCAGGGTGATGCAGGAGCCGAACCGTTCGGTGTCCAGGAGGGCCTGGAGGAGGGTCGGCACGCACTGGAGCATGGTGGCCCCGTGCCGCCGTACGGTGTCGATCAGGCCCTCGGGGTCGCGGTACACCCCCGGCGGGCCCATGGCGACACGGGCGCCGACGGCCGGGGCGAGGATCTCCCACTGGGCGGCGTCGAAGCTCATCGGGGTCTTCTGGACGACGGTCTGACCGGGGCCGAGGTGGTGCTCGGCCGCCATCCAGCGCATCTGAGCGGCGATCGAGCGGTGCTCGACCATGACGCCCTTGGGTCTGCCGGTGGAGCCCGAGGTGTAGATCACGTACGCGAGCTGGGCGGGGCTCAGCTCGGGGTCGGCGAGGGGCCGTGCGTCGCCTTCGCCGCGCCAGGCGTGCTGCACGGCGTCCTTGAGGGTGACGACGGTGGTGCCGGGCGGGGCGAGCTCGGTGACCCGGGCGCGGAAACGTTCCTGGGTGAAGACGATCCGGGCGCCGCTGTCCTCGATCATGTAGCGGAGGCGCTCCTCCGGGTACTCCGGGGACAGCGGGACGTACGCGCCGCCGGAGAGCACCACCCCCCACGTGCCGATCATCAGTTCGAGTGACGGTTCGACGTGGACGCCGACGCGGTCGTCGGCCGCGACGCCGAGGGTGCGGAGGTAGCCGGCGAGGACGGCGGCGCCCTCGTGGAGTTCGCGGAAGGTGAGGGTGTCGTCCTCGAAGACGACGGCGGTGTCGTCCGGGCGCGCCTGTACCTGGGCGCGCAGCAGTCGGTCCAACGTACTGGGCATGAAGGTCCCCCCTGCGTGAAGTGATGCCTCGAATGAGAAGGGCGGGCCCCGGTCCTGCCAGGACCGGGGCCCGCCGCCGTCCTCAGCGGTAGATGAGGAGTTCCTGCTCCGTCGCACCCGTCAGCTCGTAGCGGGTGCGGACCAGCGGGCGGCCCGAGTAGATGCGGATCAGGGTGGCCGCGTCGCCGTGGAAGCGGGCCGGCGCCCGGCCCTCGATCGCGTTGCCGAGGTCGACCTTCCGGGCCCGGTCCGCGAGCACCCCCACCAGGCGCGGGGTCTCCCGCCTGCGGCTCGTGACCGACAGCAGCGGCAGGGCGAGGTCGAGTGCGTCGCCGCAGTAGGCGCCGGGCTCGCCGAAGGCCTCCCGTACGTCCCCCGCGTGCACCCACTCGCCGAGCGCGACCGCGTCGAGGCGGCCGTCCTCGTGCCCGGCGATGACCGTACCGGCCTCGGTGAGGCCCCGTTCCAGTTCGTCGAGGATCCGGCCGAGCGGCCAGTCCTCGCGTTCGGCCACGTCGGCGGCGTTCGCCTCGGGAAGGAACACGCCCTCCTCCAGGCGCCCCTCGACGATCCTGACGAGCGCCGCCGCGCAGTGGGCGAGCACCTGCCGGGCGGTCCAGCCGGGGCAGGCGGTGCGGAGCTCGTACGCCGCCTCGGGCGTACGGCGCAGCAGCGGCATCAGCAGGTCCCGCTCCGTCTTCAGCAGACGGTCCGGGAGCCACGGGTCGCGTACGTCGTCGTTGAGACAGTCGCTACACATGAGGCCTCAGTAGCGGTAGTGGTCCGGCTTGTACGGGCCTTCGACGGGGACGCCGATGTACTCGGCCTGCTCCGGGCGGAGGGTGGTGAGCTTGACGCCGAGCGCGTCGAGGTGGAGGCGGGCGACCTTCTCGTCGAGGTGCTTGGGGAGGGTGTGCACGCCGACGGGGTACTGGTCGGTCTTGGTGTAGAGCTCGATCTGGGCCAGGGTCTGGTCGGCGAACGAGTTCGACATGACGAAGGACGGGTGGCCGGTCGCGTTGCCGAGGTTGAGCAGGCGGCCCTCGGACAGGACGATGACGGTCTTGCCGTCGGGGAAGGTCCAGGTGTGGACCTGGGGCTTGACCTCGTCCTTGACGATGCCGGGGATGGCGGCGAGGCCGGCCATGTCGATCTCGTTGTCGAAGTGGCCGATGTTCCCGACGATGGCCTGGTGCTTCATCCTGGCGATGTCGGACGCCATGATGATGTCCTTGTTGCCGGTGGTGGTGATGAAGATGTCGGCGGTCTCGATCACCTCGTCGAGGGTGGTGACCTGGTAGCCGTCCATCGCCGCCTGGAGGGCGCAGATGGGGTCGATCTCGGTGACGATGACGCGGGCGCCCTGGCCGCGCAGCGATTCGGCGGAACCCTTGCCGACGTCGCCGTAGCCGCAGACGACGGCCGTCTTGCCGCCGATGAGGGTGTCGGTCGCGCGGTTGATGCCGTCGATGAGGGAGTGGCGGCAGCCGTACTTGTTGTCGAACTTCGACTTGGTGACCGCGTCGTTCACGTTGATGGCGGGGAAGAGGAGCGCGCCGTCGCGGTGCATCTCGTAGAGGCGGTGGACACCGGTGGTGGTCTCCTCGGTCACACCGCGGATGCCGGCGGCGATCGCCGTCCAGTCCAGGGTGGTGGTTTCGAGGAGGCTGCGGACGACGGCGAGTTCCTCGTTGGTGGCTTCGGGGAGGGTGCCGGTCTTCTGGTATTCGACGCCCTTGTGGACGAGGAGGGTGGCGTCACCGCCGTCGTCGAGGATCATGTTGGGTCCGTCGGCGTCGGGCCAGGTCAGGGCCTGCTCGGTGCACCACCAGTACTCCTCCAGCGTCTCGCCCTTCCAGGCGAAGACGGGGATGCCGGCGGCGGCGATGGCGGCGGCGGCGTGGTCCTGGGTGGAGTAGATGTTGCAGGACACCCACCGGACCTGCGCACCCAACGCGACGAGGGTCTCGATGAGGACGGCGGTCTGCACGGTCATGTGGAGGGAGCCGGTGATCCGGGCCCCGGCGAGGGGCTGGGTGGCGGCGTATTCGCGGCGGATCGCCATCAGGCCCGGCATCTCGTGCTCGGCCAGCGTGATCTCCTTGCGGCCGAACTCCGCCAGACCGATGTCGGCGACCTTGAAGTCGGTGAAGGCCGTGGCCGCGGCCGTGGTGTCAGGCATGAACGAAGCTCCTTGACGCTTGGATCGATCGGTGGATTTCGAGAGCCGCCGTGGACTTGTTGAGCGTGATGTAGTGCAGCCCCGGCGCACCCTCGTCGAGCAGCCGCAGCCCCATCGCCGTCGCGTGCTCGACCCCGATCCGGTAGGCGGCGGCCGGATCGTCCTTCGCCGCCTCCAGGCGGTGGGCCAGGTCCTCGGGGAAGGCCGCGTCCGACAGCTCGGCGAACCGGCGGATCTGCCGTACGTCGGTGGCGGGCATGATCTCGGGGATGATCGGGGTGTCGCAGCCCGCCGCGGCGACCCGGTCGCGGAGGCGCAGATAGTCCTCCGGGTCGAAGAACATCTGCGTGATCGCGTAGTCCGCGCCCGCCCGGCACTTGGCGACGAAGTGCCGGATGTCACTGGCCGCGTCCGGCGAACGCGGGTGCCCCTCAGGGAAGGCCGCCACACCGATCCGGAACTCCCCCAACGACCGTACGAGTTCGACCAGTTCGTACGCGTAGGTGAAACCGTCCGGGTGCGGCGACCAGGCTCCCCGGGGGTCGCCCGGCGGGTCGCCGCGCAGGACGAGGACGTCCCGCACGCCGGCGTCCGCGTAGGCGCCGATGATCGCCCGCAGTTCGGCGACCGAGTGGCCGACGGCGGTCAGGTGGGCGACGGGCCGGAGGGTCGTCTCGGTGACGATCCGCTGGGTGACGTCGATGGTGCGGTCCCGGGACGAGCCGCCCGCGCCGTACGTCACGGAGACGAAGTCCGGCGCGAGCGCCTCCACGCGCCGGATCGCGTCCCACAGCGTCTGCTCGCCCTTGTCGGTCTTCGGCGGGAAGAACTCGAAGGAGAAGGTGGGGGCCCCGGGGGCGGGGTGCACGGGCCTGTGGCTCATCGGCGGCCTCCCGCGTTGAAGTAGCTGGCCTCGGGGTGGTGGACGACGAAGGCGTCCGTGGACTGCTCGGGGTGCAGCTGGTACTCCTCCGAGAGCACGACTCCGATCCGCTCGGGCTTGAGGAGTGCGGCGATCTTGGCGCGGTCCTCCAGGTCGGGGCAGGCGGGATAGCCGAGGGAGTAGCGGCAGCCCTGGTACTCGGTCCGCAGCATGCCCTCGATGCCGGCCGGGTCGGATCCCGCGATGCCCCACTCGGCGCGGACCCGGCCGTGCCAGTACTCGGCGAGGGCTTCGGCGAGCTGCACGGACAGACCGTGCAGTTCGAGGTAGTCGCGATAGGCGTCGGCGGCGAACAGCTTCGCCGTCTCCTCCCCGATCCGCGAGCCCACCGTCACGACCTGGAGACCGATCACGTCCACCTCGCCGGAGTCCTCGGGGCGGAAGAAGTCGGCGAGGCAGAGGCGGCGGCCCCGCTGCTGGCGCGGGAAGGTGAAGCGGGTCCGCTCGCCTCCGTCCTCGTCCAGGACGATCAGGTCGTCGCCCTTGGACACGCAAGGGAAGTAGCCGTACACCACGGCCGCTTCCAGGAGGTGGTCCGTCTGCAACCGGTCCAGCCACATGCGCAGACGCGGCCGGCCCTCCGACTCGATGGTCTCCTTGTCCTTCAGACCCCACTGCCCCTTGAACAGGGCGCCCTCGTCCAGCCAGGACGCGTACTCCGCCAGCTGGATCCCCTTGACGACCCTTGTCCCGAGGAACGGCGGCTCCGGTACGGGGTTGTCCACCGCCACGTCGCTACGGCCTGCCGGCTCCCGCTCGCGCACCTCGTCCAACAACGGCGTCTCCCGCTTGGGCACCCGGCGCTGCTTCAGCTCCGGCAGCCTCGCCCCCGGCACCCCCCGCTTCACCGCCATCAACGCGTCCATCAGCCGCAGGCCCTCGAAGGCGTCGCGGGCGTAGCGGACCTCGCCCTGGTAGATCTCGTGGAGATCCTGCTCCACATACGCCCTGGTCAGAGCAGCGCCGCCGAGGATCACCGGATACTTGGCGGCAAGCCCCCGGCCGTTCAGCTCCTCCAGGTTCTCCTTCATGATCACAGTCGACTTGACCAGGAGACCGGACATGCCGATCACGTCGGCGGAGTGCTGTTCCGCTGCTTCCAGGATCGCGGAGACGGGCTGCTTGATCCCGATGTTGACCACGTTGTAGCCGTTGTTGGAGAGGATGATGTCGACGAGGTTCTTGCCGATGTCGTGGACATCGCCCCGGACGGTCGCCAGGACGATCGTTCCCTTGCCCTCGGCGTCCGATTTCTCCATGTGGGGTTCGAGATATGCCACCGCCGTCTTCATGACCTCCGCGGACTGGAGGACGAAGGGCAGCTGCATCTGGCCCGAGCCGAACAGCTCACCCACCGTCTTCATCCCGTCCAGCAGGATCTCGTTGACAATGTCCAGCGCCGGACGCTCCACGAGCGCCGCGTCCAGGTCCGCTTCCAGGCCGTTCTTCTCGCCGTCGATGATCCGCCGCTTCAGCCGCTCCTCCAGCGGCAGCGCGGCCAGCTCCTCCGCCTTGCCCGCCTTCAGCGACTTCGCCGTCGCACCCTCGAAGAGTTCGAGGAGCCGTTGCAGCGGGTCGTACCCCTCCCGCCGGCGGTCGTAGATCAGATCGAGGGCGACCTCGACCTGCTCCGGCTCCAGGCGCGCGATCGGCAGGATCTTCGACGCGTGCACGATCGCCGAATCCAGACCCGCCTTCACACACTCGTCCAGGAACACCGAGTTCAGGACGATCCGCGCGGCCGGGTTCAACCCGAAGGAGATGTTCGACAACCCCAGGGTCGTCTGCACGTCGGGGTGGCGCCGCTTCAGCTCACGGATCGCCTCGATCGTCGCGATACCGTCCTTCCGCGACTCCTCCTGACCCGTACAGATCGTGAAGGTCAGCGTGTCGATCAGGATGTCGGACTCGCGGATGCCCCAGTTCCCCGTCAGATCGGCGATCAGCCGCTCCGCGATCGCGACCTTCGCCTCGACCGTCCGCGCCTGGCCCTCCTCGTCGATCGTCAGGGCCATGAGCGCGGCCCCGTGCTCCTTGGCCAGCGCCGTGACCTTCGCGAACCGCGACTCCGGCCCGTCACCGTCCTCGTAGTTGACCGAGTTGATGACCGCCCGGCCACCCAGCTTCTCCAGACCGGCCCGGATGACCTCCACCTCGGTCGAGTCCAGCACGATCGGCAGCGTCGAGGCGGTCGCGAACCGGCCCGCGAGCTCCGCCATGTCCGCGACACCGTCACGGCCCACATAGTCCACGCACAGGTCCAGCATGTGCGCACCCTCGCGGATCTGGTCCCTCGCCATCTCCACACAGTCGTCCCAGCGGCCCTCCAGCATCGCCTCACGGAACTTCTTCGACCCGTTCGCGTTCGTCCGCTCACCGATCGCCAGGTACGCCGTGTCCTGCCGGAACGGCACATGGCTGTAGAGCGAGGACGCGCCCGGTTCCGCCACCGGCCGCCGGTCGGGGACCGCCGCGCCCCGCACCCGCTCCACGATCTCCCGCAGGTGCTCGGGAGTGGTGCCGCAGCACCCGCCGACGAGGGCGGGGCCGTAGTCGCGTACGAACGCCTCTTGGGCGTCGGCGAGTTCGGCCGGCGACAGCGGGTAGTGCGCGCCGTCGGAGGTGAGCACCGGCAGGCCCGCGTTCGGCATCACCGACAGCGGGATCCGGGCGTGCTTCGACAGATAGCGCAGGTGCTCGGCCATCTCCGCCGGCCCGGTCGCGCAGTTGAGGCCGATCATGTCGATGCCCAGCGGCTCAAGCGCCGTCAGCGCCGCACCGATCTCCGAACCGAGCAGCATCGTGCCCGTCGTCTCCACCGTGACCTGCACGATCAGCGGCAGGTCGTCGGCGCCGCACCAGTCCAGGGCGCGGCGGGCGCCGATGACGGCCGCCTTCGTCTGGAGGAGGTCCTGCGAGGTCTCGATGAGCAGGGCGTCGGCGCCGCCGCGGATCAGGCCCTCGGCGTTCTGCTGGTAGGCGTCACGCAGCGGCTCGTAGGTGACGTGCCCGAGGGTCGGGAGCTTGGTGCCGGGGCCCATGGAGCCCAGCACCCAGCGGGGGCGGCCGTCGGCGGCGGTGTGGGCGTCGGCGACACCGCGGGCGATGCGGGCGCCGGCTTCCGACAGCTCGTAGACGCGGTTCTCGATGCCGTACTCGGCGAGCGCGGCGAGGTTGGCGCCGAAGGTGTTCGTCTCCACGCAGTCCACGCCGACGGAGAAGTAGGCGTCGTGGACGGAGGCGACGATGTCCGGGCGGGTGAGGTTGAGGATCTCGTTGCAGCCCTCGAGGCCGGTGAAGTCGTCCATCGTCGGGTCGGCGGCCTGGAGCATGGTGCCCATCGCCCCGTCGGCCACCACGACCCGGGCGGCGAACTCGTCCCGTAGCGAGCGTCTGGCCTGGCTCACGTCAGCCCCCTCAGATGCGTCAGCAGTTCGGCGGTGCAGCCCATGCCGTAGGTGGTCCTGATCCGGTCCAGGAGCGGCTCCCGGTGCAGCCGGTACTCCTGCGTCCCCACGTAGTCGAGGACGGTCGCGGCGACCGCGCAGCCCAGCTGGGCGGCGCAGCGCTCGGGCACGCCCCACAGCGTCCCGGCGAGGAATCCGGCCCGGAAGGCGTCACCGACGCCGGTCGGGTCGACGACGCCCGCGACGGGGACGGCCGGCACGGCGAGCGGGGTCCGGCCCTCGCCGCGGATGCGGACGCCGGCCTCGCCGTGGGTGGTGATCCAGGTGCCGACGCGGCGCAGCACGTCCGCCTCGGACCAGCCGGTCTTGTCCAGGAGCAGGGCCGTCTCGTACTCGTTGGTGAACAGGAACCGGGCCCCGTCCACCAGGTCCCGCACCTGTCCGCCGTCGAGCCGCGCGAGCTGCTGCGAGGGGTCGGCGGCGAAGGGGATCTGGAGCTCGCGGCAGGTGCGGGTGTGCCGCAGCATGGCCTCGGGGTCGTCCGGGGAGACCAGGACGATGTCGAGGCGGCCGGTCCGGGCGGCGACCTCCCGCAGGTCGATCTCGCGGGCCTCGGTCATCGCACCGGCGTAGAAGGTGGCGATCTGGTTCTGTGCCCGGTCGGTGGTGCAGACGAACCGGGCGGTGTGGAGCGACTCGCTGACGCGCACCGAGTCGGTGTCCACACCGTGGTCCTTCAGCCAGATCCGGTACGGCTCGAAGTCGGCGCCGACCGCGCCCACGAGGACGGGACGCAGGCCGAGCACGCCGAGCCCGAAGGCGATGTTCGCTGCCACTCCGCCGCGCCTGACCTCCAGGTTGTCGGCGAGGAACGACAGGGAGACCCGGTCGAGGCGGTCGGCGATCAGCTGTTCGCTGAACCACCCCGGGAAGGTCATCAGATGGTCGGTCGCGATGGATCCGGTGACAGCGATACGCATGTCGACTCCCTCAGCTCCCTCTGCTTCCTCAGAGGCCCGCGGCCGTCTTCAGGGCCTCGACGCGGTCGGTGCGCTCCCAGGTGAAGTCGGGGAGCTCGCGGCCGAAGTGCCCGTAGGCGGCGGTGGCCGCGTAGATGGGGCGCTTCAGGTCGAGGTCACGGATGATCGCGGCCGGCCGCAGGTCGAAGACCTGGGACACCGCTTCCTGGATCTTCTCGTCCGGCAGGGCGCCCGTGCCGAAGGTCTCGACGAAGAGGCCGACCGGCTCGGCCTTGCCGATGGCGTACGCGACCTGCACCTCGCAGCGCCGGGCGAGCCCGGCCGCGACGACGTTCTTCGCGACCCAGCGCATGGCGTACGCGGCCGAGCGGTCCACCTTGGAGGGGTCCTTGCCGGAGAACGCACCGCCGCCGTGCCGGGCCATGCCGCCGTACGTGTCGATGATGATCTTCCGGCCGGTGAGGCCGGCGTCGCCCATGGGGCCGCCGACCTCGAAGCGGCCGGTCGGGTTGACCAGGAGCCGGTAGCCGTCGGACTCCAGGGTCACGCCCTCCTCGACGAGCTCCTTGAGGACGTGCTCGACGACGTACTCGCGGATGTCGGGCGTCAGCAGGCCCTCGACGGAGATGTCGGCGGCGTGCTGGCTGGAGACGACCACCGTGTCGAGCCGGACCGGCCTGTCGCCGTCGTACTCGATGGTGACCTGCGTCTTTCCGTCCGGGCGCAGGTACGGCACGGTGCCGTTCTTGCGGACCTCGGTGAGCCGGCGCGACAGCCGGTGGGCCAGCGCGATCGGCAGCGGCATCAGCTCGGCGGTGTCGTCACACGCGTAGCCGAACATCAGGCCCTGGTCGCCGGCGCCCTGCGCGGCCAGCTCGTCGCCGGCGCCCTCGACCCGGGACTCGTAGGCGGTGTCGACGCCCTGCGCGATGTCCGGCGACTGGGCGCCGATGGACACCGACACACCGCAGGAGGCGCCGTCGAAGCCCTTCGCGGAGGAGTCGTAGCCGATGTCGAGAACGGCGTCGCGCACCAGCTGGGCTATCGGCGCGTACGCGTTGGTGGTGACCTCGCCGGCGATGTGGACCTGGCCGGTGGTGATCAGCGTCTCGACCGCCACCCGGGAGTGCGGGTCCTGGCTGAGGAGCGCGTCCAGGATGGTGTCGCTGATCCGGTCGGCGATCTTGTCGGGATGGCCCTCGGTCACGGACTCCGAGGTGAACAGGCGGCGGCTCATGCCTGGACCTCCGCCGGGGCCTTGAAGAAGTGCTGCTCGATGGCGCCGAGGGTCCGGATGGAGTCGACCTCCAGGGTCTCCATCTGGATGGCGGTGCCGCTCTCCTGCTCCAGCAGGAAGACGAACTCGACGAAGGACAGCGAGTCGATGAGCCGGTTCTCGATCAGGTCGAGGTCGGGCGCGATGTCGTCACGCTCGGGGTGCCGCTCGAGGATCCAGTTCTTCACCGTCTGCAGGCCGTCGGCCATGATTGCTCTCCTTTTCGCTACTGCTCGATGGGGGTGCTGGATACGGGTGGGGCGGTGGATACGGGTGGGGTGGGGGCGATGATCGGCGCGGCGACCGCGACCGCGTAGTCCACGTCGTGGCTGATGGACACGGTGATCTCGGAGATGCCGGACTCCTGGGCCATCTCGGCCGCCGGTCCGCGCAGCTCGACCAGCGGCCAGCCGCCCTCGGAGCGCCGTACGACGATGTCGGGCCAGGGCAGGAACCTGCCGCGGACGCGTAACGTCTTGAAGGCCGCCTCCTTGGCCGCGATCCGGCCGCACAGGCTCATGACGTCGAGCCCGTCGGCGGTGCGGCAGTCGGCGAGTTCGCCGGGGGTGAGCATCCGCTCGAAGAACTTCTCCCCGTACTGGGCGAGAAGCCTGCGGACACGGTTGACGGACACGATGTCCATGCCGAGGTTCGCCCAGCCCAGGCCGCCCGCCGGCGGGGCGACGGGACGGGCCGGCACGTCAGATCACCGGCCCGGCCGCGCCGCTCGCTCCGGCCCGCAGGCGGGCGTTCGCGTCGAGGACCGCCTGGGTGGCGGCTTCCCACCCGCCGTGCCGGCGGGTGAGCGCCGACAGCCACCGCTCCAGGCCGAAGGCGACACAGCTGGTGAAGGCGGGGCCGCCGGTGGACGCGAGGGTGATGTCGCAGCGGTCGCCGAAGAAGTTCCGGTGCGTGTTGACCGAGGCGATCGCCAGGTCCTCGTACAGGAACTCGTGCTTCACCGGGGTGAGCCGCTGGAGCAGGGCCTTCGAGCCGCCCTTGTCGAAGAACGGGTCACAGGCGGCCTCCTTGCGCAGCGGCAGGTCGAGGGCCTCGGCGAAGGCGTGGATGCGGGCGGTGAAGGCCGCCAGGTGGTTCTCGGCGTGCTCGCGTCCGCCGATCGCGACGATCTCCCGCATGCGGAAGCCGAGCTGGCGCCGCATGCCCTCGTAGTGGGTCTCCTTGCGGAAGCACCAGGAGCAGATCGTGACGAGGGTGTCGTCGGCGACCTGGGTGCCCTGGTGGGTGAGGTAGACGGCGTAGCAGGACGCCGAGGGCAGTCCGAGCGCGGCGGGTTCGAGCGCGGCGGTCGGAAAGCGGCCGGTGTCGGTGTCGAAGGGCGTGGTCGCGCGGCGCTCCAAGTCGAGCGGGGCGGCGACGACGGCCTGGTGGGGGAAGTTGTCGTAGTAGTCGAGCTTGGCCAGGTCGGCGGCCGGGAGCAGCGGGGGCATGGTCATCGGGCGGGCGCCCGCGGCCACTCCCCAGCCCTCGAAGGTGTCGTCGAGGAGCCGCAGCAGGCGGGTCGCCTCCGGGCCGAGCGCGGGCAGGCCCCTGGCGCCGCCGCCGGTGGCGGCCTCGGGTTCCCCGACGCTCGCGGGGGTCGTCACGGTCATGGTCGGTGCACCTCTCGGTGGGAGGTTCCTGGGGACTCAGACGACGGGCAGCGTGTCGTCGGAGAAGATCCCGGTCTTCAGGAAGAAGGACAGCGGCTTGCGGATCGCCTTGCGCTCGTGCGGGCGGCGGCGCTCGTCCGCGACGAGGCTGTTGCGCAGCGCGAGCGGGTCGGGGATGCCGGCGTCGCGGTACACGTGGGGGTTGTAGAGCGAGTTGATGCTGTAGACGACGTACCGCTTGAGGTACGCCTCGACCTCACGGACCCGCTCGGCGCTGACCGCCTGGCACATGCGCTGGTACAGCAGGGAGACCAGCTCGCGCCCGAAGGCGATGTGGCGGGACTCGTCCTGGTGGTGGATGCGGTTGACCTCGCGGATGGTGTGGCACAGGGCGTCGTCCTTGGCCATCCGGGAGTTGTAGTGGTCGACCAGCTCCTCGAAGAACAGGATGCGGGTGAAGACCAGGAAGTTCTCGACCTCGGGCTCCCAGGCGGCGTCGGCGCGCATGGCGGTGGAGCCGTAGATCTTGTTGCCGTAGCGCCGGCAGAACTCCGAGAAGAACCACATGTGTTCGTTCTCCTCGCCGATGAAGTGGTGGAAGAAGTCCGAGGGGACCTCGAAGCCCGGCATGTGGATGCGGCCGACGACCTCGATCAGGAGCTCGCGGATGCCGTGCACGTTGAGGCTGTAGAAGTTGATGGACTCCCACTTCGACAGGCGCTGAAGCGTTTCCTCGCCGAGGGTGTCGTAGTGCTCGGTGCCGTAGACGGTGAGCAGCTCCGGGGTCATCCAGAAACGGTTCTCCTCCAGCGTCTCGGGCCACTGGAAGGTCTGGTACGGGTTGTAGTAGTCCTCGACGGAACGCTCGCTGAGCCGCTCCAGGACTTCCATGAACCGGTCGGTGACCGGCAGCGGGGCGGTGACGCCCATAACGTTGGCTCCTTCTTCTTTGTGGCTCGGTTCACCTCCGGGGCGCTTGAGCCGAGCTCACAGCACCGACCGTGCTCGACCCCTCGTTCCTCGGGGCCTGCGCGCGCTCGGCACCGTTCCCTCGGCGCGCCCCTTCGGCTCACTCGCCCTCAGGGTGGCCGGACAGGCCAGGCGGGCGTGTCAGGGCCGGACTTCGTAGACCGCGTTGACCGGGGTCTCGGTAGCGCGGCGCCAGCGGGTGAAGCCGGCCTCCTCGGCGATGGCGCGGAAGGCCTTCTCGCCGGAGTGGTTGCCGAGCGCGTGCGGGCCGCGCTGGGCGACGGCGACGGGCAGGCACATCACGGCGGACAGGGCCATGAACATGCGGGCGGCCGGGGTCTGGGTGTCGATGTCGGCCGGCGAGACGTTCGACTCGACGAGCATCCAGGTGCCGTCCGCGTCCAGCGACTTGTGGACGTGCTGGGCGGCGGCGACCGGGTCACCCATGTCGTGCAGGGCGTTGAAGAAGCAGACCAGGTCGTAGCCGGAGCCCGGGTAGTCGTCGGCGGAGGCGACGTCGAAGACGACCCGGTCGGACAGACCGGCCTCCTCGGCGAGCTGCCGGGCGAGGGAGATGGCCTCCTCGGAGTAGTCGAAGCCGTACACCGTCGCCTTCGGGAACGCCTTGGCGATCAGCAGCGTGGTGTGCCCGACGCCGCAGCCGACGTCGGCGACGGTGCCGCCGGCGGCCAGCTTGTCGGTGACCTCGTGCAGGGCGGGCAGCCAGTCGGGGACGAGCTTGTGCTCGTACGTCGGCTGGAAGAAGGAGCCCATGCCGGTGTCGAGGGCCGGGTCGTGCTCGGCCCAGCCGACGCCGTCGCCCGTCCGGTACGCCTCGACGAGCAGGTCCTCGGTGGCGTACAGCGCCTTCAGGGCCGTGAAGAAACCGGCGGCGAAGGTGACCGCGGTCGGGTCGGCGAGCACCTCGACGTGGTCGGCGGGCAGGGTGTACGTCAGCGAGCTCGGGTGCCGCTCCACGTACCCCGCGGAGAGCTGGGCGTGCAGCCACTCCTCGATGTACCGCTCGTTGGTGCCGGTCTTCGCGGCGAGCTCGGCGGCGGTGAGCGGGCCGTGCTCGGCGAGGGCCTTGTAGAGGCCGAGGCGCTCGCCGAGGGCGACGGTCAGGCCGCGGACGGCCGCGCCGGCGTCGGTGATGACCTTCTGGTGGAAGTCGTGGGCGCTCATGCGGCCTTCTCCTCCTGGTTGCCGTGGTAGCCGTTCGTGGTCGGGAGCTCGCACGTGAACAGGAAGGAGCGGGGCACGCGCGGGACGGAGCGCGCCGGGACCGGGTAGGGCCAGCGGCCGAAGTCGGCGCCGGGCTCACCGGGCTGCCTGACCTCGCGCACGGTCCAGCCGCACGCGTCGAGCAGCGCCTCGGGCTCCTCGGTGCCGAAGAGCCACGGGTTGCCGTCCTCCTTCAGCGCGTTCAGGAAGGTCCGGGCGAGCGGGTTCTCCAGGGCGGCCTTGGAGATGACGTCGCCGAGCAGCACGGAGCCGGGCGCCGCGTGCGCGGACAGCGTCGAGATGAGGGTCCGTACGGCCTCCTCCGGCAGGAAGAACAGCAGGCCCTCGACCACCCACAGGACGGGCTCGTCGCTCTTCCACCCCGCCTCCTTCAGGGGGCCGGTCCAGTCCTGGGTGAGGTCGACCGGCACGGTGATCCGGGTGCGGCCGGCCGGCTGCGGCTCGTTCGCCAGCATCTCGGCCTTCGCCTCCAGGAGGGCCGGGCGGTCGAGCTCGTAGACGGTGACGCCGTCGGGCCAGGGCAGCCGGAAGAACCGGGTGTCCATGCCGGCGGCGAGGAAGACGACCTGGCGGATGCCGCGCTCCTCCACCGCCTTGACGATGGCGCGGTCCAGGTAGGTGGTGCGGATGGCGAGGAACGGCACGGTGCCGCCGCCGGCGTAGCGCTCGAGCAGCTCGAAGCCGATCTGGTCGGCGACGGTGCGCGCGTAGGGATCGGCGAACAGCCGGTCCTCGCGCTCGGTCTCCAGGGCGCGCGCGGCGGCGGTCCACTGGGCGGTGCGGGATACGGCCTCCACAGGAGGTCCCCCTTCACTGGTGGTTGCGAGAGATTCGGACGGCCGTGCTCAGCGGCACTGGCGACGGGCGGTCGTCAGGCGCTCATGACCGGTTCGGCAGCGCTCTTCGCGGGGCGCGAGCAGCACCCGGCCGGATCCGCGGCCGCGGGCATCGACGACAGATGGCCGGCCTCGGCTCCGGCGGGACGGCGCCGGAAGATGCTGTGCAGGATCATGCTGAACACGGCCGTCCCGTCGGCGGCCACCAGCGTGCAGCGCGGCTTGACGGTGCCGCTGGTGGGGTTGAACGGAGACGGGGTGGCGCCAAGGATCTCCACCCGCGCCCGCAGGACGTCACCGGGGCGTACGGGCCGCAGGTAGCGGACCTCGTCGATGCCGGGCGAGCCCATGCAGGCGCTGTAGGCGAGCAGTCCGTCGACGTAGCGGCGCATGAACATCGCCTGGGTGTGGAAGCCGCTGGCGATCAGCCCGCCGAACTGCGAGTCCTTGGCGAGCTCGGGGTCCGTGTGGAAGGGCTGCGGGTCGAAGCGCTTTCCGAAGTCCAGCACCTCCTCCGTCGTGACGGTGACGGTGCCCAGCTCGTGGACGTCGCCGGGCCGGAAGTCCTCGAAGTAGCGCATCTCGCGCCCCCCTTGACCTAGGAGTGGTCGTTCCCTGGCATCACCCAATCTACGAATCAGTCATTTATTTTGTCAACCCAAAAGAAGGCTTCAGGCGCTTCGAGCGGGGGCTGTTCCTCACCCGAACGGGCCTCAGGCCAGGGCCTGTTCGATGTCGCTCCACAGGTCCTCGACCGCCTCGATCCCGACCGACATCCGCACGAGCCCCGGCGCGATCCCGGCGGCGGCCAGCGCGCCGGCGTCCAGTTCGCGGTGCGAGGTCGACGCCGGGTGGGTCACCAGGGACTCGACGCCGCCGAGCGACAGCGCGAGCCGGGCGACCCGTACGCGCTCGATGAAGGCCCTCCCCGCCTCCCGGCCGCCCGCAAGCTCGAAGGAGAGCAGGCCCCCGCCGCCCGCGAGCACCTTGCGGGCCATGCCGTACGAGGGGTGGCCGGGAAGCATCGGGTAGTGCACGGCCGTGACGTCGGGGCGCGCGGTGAGGCGTTCGGCGAGCACGGCGGCGTTCAGGCAGTGCTCGCGCATCCGCAGCGGCAGGGTGGGGATGCCGCGCAGGGTCAGCCAGGCGGCGAACGGGTCGGCGCAGGCGCCCAGTTCGACGGTGCGCGGCCAGACGGCCCGGCGCAGGTCGTCGTCGGCGAAGACGGCGGCCCCGCCGAGGACGTCGGAGTGGCCGGAGAGGTACTTGGTGGTGGAGTGGACGACGACGTCCGCGCCGAGCTCGATCGGCCGGCACAGCACGGGCGAGGCGAGCGAGTTGTCGACCAGGCTCGTCACCCCGATCCTGCGGGCGGCGGCGAGCAGTCCGGGCAGGTCGGGCACCTGCCCGGTGGGGTTGGCGACGGTCTCCAGGACCAGGAGCCGGGTGGCGGGATGCTGGGCCGCCGCCTCGAACTCGGCCGGGTCGTCGCCGGAGACGTAGGTGACCTGGATGCCGTAGCGGGCGGCGAGGTCGGACAGGACGGCGTAGGTCCCGCCGTACAGGCAGCGCTGGGCCACCACCCGGTCGCCGGGCTTGAGGAGCGCGAGCAGCACCCCGCTGATGGCGCCCATTCCTGAGGCGAAGGCGATGGCCCCGGCGCCGCCCTCCAGGCCGGCGAGGGTCCGCTCCAGGGCGCGGACGGTCGGGTTGCCGCGGCGGCTGTAGACGTACCGCCCGTCGGGCCCGGCCATCGCCTCGGCGAGCTCGTCGGCGGAGTCGAAGGCGAAGGCGGACGACTGCACGAGGGGCACGGACAGCGGCCGGCTGCCGGGGACGGGGGGCTCGTGGGAGACGTGGACGGCGCGGGTGTTCAGGTCCATGGAGGTTTCCTCTCCGAGCGGAAGTAATGGCGGGCGGCGGAAGAACCGCCGCATGAAAGGAGGCGTACGAAAAGGGGGCCGTACGCAGTGGGGGCCGTACGAGAAGGCGTACGGGAAGAGTCCGTACGCGAAGGCGGCCGTACGAGAAGGGGGCCGCCCGATGGCCGGTGAACGGACATCGGGCGGCCCCTGGGAACCGGGGTGACGGGGCCGGTCAGACGGTGACCTTGTCGCCCTGCTGCTCGGCGGCGGGGGCGGGGGCCCCGGCGGCGAGCGCCTTGTCGCTCTTCATGAGCAGGAGGGTGATCACACCGCCGACGGCGGCGATGATCGCGGCGCCGATGAAGGCGGAAGAGAAGCCCTCGGTGAGCTTCGGCAGGTTGCCGAGCTCGGCGGCACCCTGCGACATGGCGACCGCGGTGAGGGCGGCGAGGCCGAGCGCGGAGCCGACGTTGTACGTGGTGTTGACGATGCCGGAGGCCAGGCCGGCCTGCTCCTGCGGGGCACCGGACATCGCGGCGATCATGGCCGGGATGTAGGCGAGGGACATGCCGAGCGCGGCGACGAGCGAGGCCGGCAGGACGTCGACGACGAAGGAGCCGGTGGGCTCGACGGCGGCCAGCCAGACCAGACCGGCGGCGAGGACGAGCAGACCGACGCCGATGAGCGGCTTGGCGCCGACCTTCGCCATGAGCTTGGCGGTGATGGCCGTCATGAAGATCATCAGCAGGCCGGTCATGGGCAGCAGGGCGGCACCGGAGGCGAAGGCGCCGTAGCCGAGGACCTGCTGGAGGTAGAGGTTGAGGAAGTACCACATCGGGATCCAGGCGGCGCCGAGCAGCGTCATGGCCAGGTTGGCGGAGCCGAGGCGCGGGACCCGCCAGACGCTGAGCGGCATGAGGGGCTCGCGGACGGCCTTCTGGATCACGAAGAAGAGGATGATGAGGGCGGCGGCACCGGCCAGCTCCAGGACGGTGGCGGTGGAGCCCCAGCCGACCTCGGGGGCGCGGACGACCGCGAAGACACCGAGGGCGAGACCGGCGGTGACGGCGACGGCGCCGAGGACGTCGACGGAGCCGCGGCGGGACTCGACGTTCGGGAGGAGCTTGGTCGCGGCGAGGGTCGCGATGCCGATCGGGACGTAGATGATGAAGCACCACTGCCAGGCGGCCCACTCGGTGAAGACGCCGCCGAGGAACACGCCCGCGGTGCCGCCGGCCGGGGCCGCGGCGCCGTAGAGCGCCATCGCCTTGCCGAGCTCCTTCGGGTCGTGCATGAAGAGCATCATCAGCAGGGTCATGGCGGAGGGCGCGATGAGCGCACCGCCGACGCCCTGGACGGCGCGGCCGGCGATCTCGACCCAGGCGGTCTGCGCGGCCGCGGCGAGGATCGATCCGGCGATCATGATCGCCCAGCCGGAGACGAAGATCTTGCGGGCTCCGATGAGGTCGGAGAGGCGGCCGCCGAGGAGCAGCAGACCGCCGAAGACGATCACGTAGGCGTTGAAGACCCACTGGAGCTCGCCCTGGGAGAAGCCGAGCTCCTTCTGCATCTCGGGGAGCGCGACTCCGATGATGGAGGTGTCCATGATGACCATGAACTGCGCGGCGGCGAGCACGACAAGTGCCCACCAGCGCCGGGGATTGACGGTTGACATTGCCCTGACCCTTCGCTCGCGGTGACATACCCCTGGGGGGTACCTGCGTGGAGCACCGTAGCATACCCTTGGGGGGTATGTAAGAGTGAGATGAGGGCGCGCGGGAGGCGCGGAGGAAGCAGTGCTTCCGGCCCGCGCGCCGGGCCCGGGCCGGGCAGAATGCCCCTCATGACCGCCGAGCCGAGCACCGTCCGCGACCAGGAACTCCTGACCCGCTGGACCGCCACCCTCCTCGCGGCCCGCGCGGGCCGCGAGGGGCCGGATCCCCTGCCGTACGGCCGCGAGCTCCTGGCCCGCTGGTCGGAGCCGCAGCGCCGCTACCACACGGTCGACCACCTGCGGGCGGTCCTCGACCGCATCGACGAACTGACCGACCAGGGCGGCGAGGGCGGGGAGCTGGAACTGGTCCGGCTGGCCGCGTGGTTCCACGACGCGGTCTACCGGCCGGACCGCTCCGAGAACGAGGAACGCTCGGCCACCCTGGCCGAACGGGCCCTCACCGAGGCCGGCCTCACCCCGCGCGAGGTCACGGAGGTCGCCCGCCTGGTCCGCCTCACCATCACCCACGACCCGGCCCCGGGCGACCTCAACGGCGAGACCCTGTGCGACGCGGACCTGGCGATCCTGGCGAGCGACCCGGGTACCTACGAGGGGTATACGAAGGCGGTCCGCGAGGAGTACGCCTTCGTCCCGGACGACGCGTTCCGCGAGGGCCGGGCGGCCGTCCTCCGCCACCTCCTCGCACTGCCGAGGCTGTTCCGCACTCCGTACGGCGCGGCGGCGTGGGAGGAGAAGGCGCGGGGGAACGTGGAACGGGAGCTGGAGGGGCTGGCGGGATAGGGGGTACTCGGGGCGGGGGTCTGGGCCCTGTCGGGGTGACCGTTTCCGGTGAGCTTCTGGCTCGGCCGCCCTCTCTCCGAGTGTGGCCCCCTGCACCGGCCCCTCAAGGGCGCTCCCTTCGGTCGCGTCGCTGCGCGATGGCCTTCGGCCACCCTTGACCGGCCGGTTCCGGGGTCCTTTTCCCACTCGGAGGGCGGCCGGGGGGCGTGGCCACGCGGGGAGGCGGGATATCCGCTGGGCGCCGTAGGCGCCTGCGGCTGGGTGGGTGGGGGGCTTAGTTCATGGCCGGACTGGGGAATCCAGGCGCCCGCCGTGGGGGTGCGCGGGCGTGGAATGGGGTGCCCAATCCAGGTTCAGCGGCCGGCCGCCGCCGTTCGGCCGGGATTCAAGCCCCGCTGGTCACTCCCGGTGGGTGGGAGGGGCCGGTCGCGGTGCAAACTGCGTCCTCGCGGGCGGGAGTCCGCCTCTGAAGTCACACCAGACACACCCGTCACAGATCGGCCCGCGAGGACGGACTTAGCACCACCGGGACCGCAGACACCCACCCGAGATCACCCCCTGTGTCACAACAGTGCACTCACGTCACCCGACAGCCGGACATCGGCGGCTCCGCCCCACCGGGCGGTGCAAACCCCGCCGCCGAGACAGTCGAAGTGCCTCCGCTGTCACAGGAGTTCACTGCCGTCACACGGCAGCCCGCGAGGGACCACTTTGACCCACCGGGCCACACCGCTGAGCCCCTTCCACCCACCCACAGTGATCAGCGGGGCCTGAATCCCAGCGCAACGACGGCCGCTGGCCGCCGAACCAGGATTGGGCACCCCACTCAACAACCGCGCACCCCCCACCCGCCCCGCCGCAGGCGCCTACGGCGCCCAGCGGATATCCGGGCCCGCCCGCGTGGCCACGCCCCCCGGCCGCCCTCCGAGTGTGAAAAGGCCCCCGCAGCCACCGAGTCAAGGGTGGCCGAAGGCCATCGCGCAGCGACGCGACCGAAGGGAGCGCCCTTGACGCGGTGGCGAAGGGGGCCACACTCGGAGAGAGGGCGGCCGAACCCCACACCCACCAGAAACCCCCACCCCGACAGACCCCAGACCCGCACCCCACCACCCCGCACGCCCCAGGCGCCCGAGCCGAGGGCGCCCGGGCCCCGCCCAACGGCATCCGCGTGGTCGCCGAGTGCTCGCCGGATGATCATCTCGTATCCCGAGATGTTCGCTCCCGGAGGAATGACAGGGGTCACGGGCTGGTTGCCCATGTCATGCCGACGATCAACGCCGAAGCCGCGCCGCCCTCCCCCACCCGTATGCCCCTGGCCGTCTACATCCTCGGCCTGTCCGTCTTCGCGCTCGGCACGAGCGAGTTCATGCTGTCCGGGCTGCTGCCGCCCATCGCCGAGGACATGGGCGTCTCCATCCCCCGCGCGGGCCTGCTCATCTCGGCCTTCGCCATCGGCATGGTGATCGGCGCCCCGCTGCTCGCCGTCGCCACCCTCCGGCTGCCCCGCAAGACCACCCTCATCGCGCTGATCACCGTCTTCGGCCTCGGCCAGGTCGCCGGCGCGCTCGCGCCGAACTACGCCGTGCTCTTCGCCTCGCGCGTGGTGAGCGCCCTGGCCTGCGCCGGGTTCTGGGCCGTCGGCGCGGCCGTCGCCATCGCCATGGTGCCGGTCGGCTCCCGGGCGCGCGCCATGGCCGTCATGATCGGCGGCCTGTCCATCGCCAACGTGCTCGGCGTCCCCGCCGGCGCCTTCCTCGGCGAGCACCTCGGCTGGCGCTCCGCCTTCTGGGCCGTCGGCGTCGCCTCCGCGATCGCCCTCGTCGGCGTGATCACCCGCATCCCGCACATCCCGCTGCCGGAGACCCGGCCCCGCCTCAAGAACGAGCTGGTCATCTACCGCGACCGGCAGGTGCTGCTCTCCGTCCTGATCACCGCCCTCGCCGCCGGCGGCGTCTTCTGCGCCTTCTCCTACCTGGCCCCGCTGCTCACCGACGTCTCCGGCCTCGACGACGGCTGGGTGTCCGGCGTCCTCGCCCTCTTCGGCATCGGCGCCCTCATCGGTACGTACATCGGCGGCCGCGTCGCCGACGCCCACCTCTTCGGTGTCCTCCTCAGCGGCATCACCGCCTCCACCGTCTTCCTCGTGGCGCTCGCCCTGCTGGCCTCCAGCCCCGTCGCCACGATCGCGCTGGCCTTCCTCCTCGGCGTCTCGGCCTTCTACACCGCCCCCGCCCTCAACGCCCGCATGTTCAACGTCGCCGGCGCCGCCCCCACCCTCGCCGGCGCCACCACCACCGCCGCCTTCAACCTCGGCAACACCGGCGGCCCCTGGCTCGGCGGCACCGTCATCGACGCCGACTTCGGCTACGCCTCCCCCGCCTGGGCCGGTGCGGCCATGACCCTGCTCGCCCTCGGCACGGTCGCGGTCTCCCTGCGGTTGACCAGGTCGCGCTCGCGGATCGTGACCAGGTCCTCCGCCACGCAGCCGGAAGAGTCCCGCGTATCGTCTCGCTGACCCTCCGAGTGGAGGGGTACACGTCAACGAGAGAGCAGGGCCCGTGCAGCACCCCGTGCGCTTCCGAACCCTCCGTGCCGCCGCCGTGGCGGCCGGAGCATTCCTCCTCACCCTCGCGGGCGCGGTGACGACCGCCGCGCCCGCCCACGCCGCCTCCGGCGACTTCACGTACGAGGTGACCCGCAACGCCGACACGTACCTCGACGTGCCCGGCACCGCCATCACCTTCGACGCGGCGGCCGGGGAACGCTCGTACCTGTGGTCCCGCTTCTTCTCCACCGAGCCGGTCGACACCCTCTCGGCCGGGGACAACATCGGCAACACCTTCGCCGTCCGCTGCCGCAACGCCGACGGCACGGCCCTGCCCGCCGGCACCGAGGCCGGGGTGTACTGGGCCGCCAACCTGGTGCCCACGATCGAGAGCAGTCTGACCTCCGCCCTGCGCTGGGTGTTCGTCGCGCCCGCGGCCGGCAGCTACACCTGCCGGCTGTCGATCGTCTCGTACTCCTCCATCATCGTGAACGGCCGCACCGTCACCATGCGCGTCCCGGCCGGTGCCGAACTCGCTCGGCAGACCGAACCCGTCTACACCGACCTCTCCCGCTGGACCCTGCTCGCGGGCAGCGGCACGACGGTCGCCCGCGCCACCACCGCCACCACCCTCGGCTACACGGTCACTCCGACCGCCGGCAACCGGCTCTCCCTCTACCAGGACGCGGCCCTCTCGACCTGCGCCGCCGGCTCCTCGATCTGCTCCGGCGGCACCACCGCGTACGACGGCACCGTCGTCGAGACCTGGGTCGAGGCCCAGCCCCGCAACGCCGACGGCTCCCTGTGCGGCGGGCCGATCGCGGGCCCCGTCTCGCGCTGGAACATCACCAACGCCAAGCACCACCAGACCGCGGCGAACACCCTCACCCTGACCACCGCCCAGCTCGGCGGCTGCACCCAGGTCCGTACGACGCTGAAGGTGCGCAACGTCAGCGGCAACCCGGTCAAGATCCACGACGGCTACGCGTCGGGCACGATCGCGGCCACCCACGGCTCGGCGATCACCTACACCGTCTGACGGTCGGTCACCGCGTCCGGGAGGGAGGGCGGACGGTGTGCACGCGCCGACTCGCTCCCTACCGCTCGTGACGCGGCAGGTTCTCCCCCTGCGCCGGCCGGCCACCCGACCAGTCCCCGGACCAGTCCTGGGGCCGGCCCCCCGGCCGGCCCTCCGGCCAGTCCTGGGGCCCCTGGGGCCAGTCCTCGGGCCGGCCCTTCGGCCGGCGCAGGCCCGCCGCCGTCAGGAGGCGGACGATCTCCTTCGAGCCGACCTCGACGGCGCCGGCCGCCACCGCCGAGGCGTAGCGGTCGGACGGGATGTCGTAGTGGTCGCGCTCGAAGGCCCGCGGCGGGCAGCCGATGGCGGCGGCGAAGGCGTGCAGCTCCTCGAAGGAGACGTCGCTGACCAGGTGCGACCACATCCGGCCGTGACCGGGCCAGGTGGGCGGATCGATGTAGAGGGTCACGCCCCGGCCCCCGTCACGTCAGGCCGCCGATGGGCGCCACCCGCACGCCCTGTTTGCCGCAGACCCAGTGCGGGTCGGGGCCCATCTCCGGTTCGACGTCGAGGGCGTGCGGGTCGCCCGAGGAGCAGACCGGGCACAGCGGCCAGCGGCCGTACCGTTCGAGCAGCGCGTCCTGCACGTCCTGGGCAACCAGTCCGGCCACAAAGGCGCGCCCCTCGGGCCACTGCTCCACCCACCACCGGCGGTGGGCGACGGCGTCCTCCACCATCGAGACGACCTCGGCCATGCCGACCTCGCGGGCCGCCAGGTCGGCGAGGATCAGGGCGCGGGCGGCATGAAGGGCCTGCTCCAGAGGGTCGATGTCGTCCATGTTCACATTCTGCGCCCGGGGCCCGTCCGGGACCAGCGGCTCGGGTCTTGACGCCCCCGAGTGCCGAAAATATCTTTCAATCGTGACCAATGAAGTGAAGGAAAGTTTCATCGGCGGGCCGAGCAGACCCGGCGCCCCGGGCACCGCCGCGGCCGGCGGTACGGCGCCCCCCGGCACCGTCGCCGCCCCGACCGGCGGTACGGCGACCCCCGGCACCGGCGCCGCCCCGCCCGCCCCCGCCGCCCTCGCGGCCAAGGTGCGGACCCTCGCGCCCTCCATGACCCGCTCCATGCAGCGGGTCGCCGAGGCCGTCGCCGGAGACCCGGCCGGCTGCGCCGCCCTCACGGTCACCGGCCTCGCCGAACTCACCGGCACCAGCGAGGCGACCGTCGTCCGCACCGCCCGCCTTCTCGGCTACCCCGGCTACCGCGACCTGCGCCTCGCCCTCGCCGGCCTCGCCGCCCAGCAGCAGTCCGGCCGCGCGCCCTCCGTCACCGCCGACATCGCCGTCGACGACCCCGTCGCCGACGTCGTCGCCAAACTCGCCTACGACGAGCAGCAGACCCTCGCCGACACCGCCGCCGGACTCGACACCGTCCAGCTCGGCGCCGCCGTCGCCGCCCTCGCCGGCGCCCGCCGCATCGACATCTACGGCATCGGCGCCTCCGGCCTCGTCGCCCAGGACCTCGCCCAGAAACTGCTCCGCATCGGCCTGATCGCACACGCCCCCAGCGACCCGCACCTGGCCGTCACCAACGCCGTACAGCTCCGCTCCGGCGACGTCGCCATCGCCATCACCCACTCCGGCTCCACCGGCGACGTCATAGAACCGCTCCGCGTCGCCTTCGACCACGGAGCCACCACCGTCGCCGTCACCGGCCGCCCGGACGGCCCGGTGACCCAGTACGCCGACCACGTGCTGACCACCTCCACGGCCCGCGAGAGCGAACTGCGCCCCGCCGCCATGTCCTCCCGCACCAGCCAACTCCTGGTCGTGGACTGCCTGTTCACCTGCGTCACCCAGCGTACGTACGAGACGGCGGCCCCGGCCCTCGCAGCCTCGTACGAAGCCCTCGCGCACCGCCACGCCCCCCGCACCCGCTGAACCACCCAGGAAAGAGCAGCCGCCCGTGCCGACCACGTACTCCGAACTGCGCGCCCAGCTCGCCACGCTCACCACCGAGGCCTTCCGCCCCGAGCTCGCCGAGATCGACCGGCTGCCCACCGCCGAGATCGCCGCGCTCATGAACCAGGAGGACCAGACCGTCCCCACCGCCGTGGCCAAGCAGCTCCCGGCGATCGCCGCCGCCATCGACGCCACCGCCGAACGGATGGCGCGCGGCGGACGGCTCCTCTACCTCGGCGCCGGCACCGCCGGCCGGCTCGGCGTCCTCGACGCCAGCGAATGCCCGCCCACCTTCAACACCGACCCCTCCGAGGTCGTCGGCCTCATCGCGGGCGGCCCCACCGCCATGGTCAAGGCCGCCGAGGGCGCCGAGGACTCCAAGGAGCTCGCCGTGGCCGACCTCACCGCGCTCGGCCTCACCGCCGACGACACCGTCGTCGGCATCTCCGCCTCCGGCCGCACCCCGTACGCCGTCGGCGCCGTCGAACACGCCCGCGCCCTCGGCGCGCTCACCATCGGCCTGTCCTGCAACGCCGACAGCGCGCTCGCCGCGGCCGCCGAACACGGCATCGAGGTCGTGACGGGACCCGAACTGCTCACCGGCTCGACCCGGCTGAAGGCCGGCACGGCCCAGAAGCTCGTCCTCAACATGATCTCGACGATCACCATGATCCGGCTCGGCAAGACCTACGGAAACCTGATGGTCGACGTCCGCGCCTCCAACGACAAGCTCCAGGCCCGCTCCCGCCGGATCGTGGCCCTCGCCACCGGAGCGACGGACGAGCAGATCGAGACCGCGTTGCGCTCCGCCGGCGGAGAGGTGAAGACCGCCATCCTGATGATCCTGGCCGACCTCGACGCCAAGACCGCCGAGCGCCGGCTCCAGGACACCCGGGGCCACCTGCGCGCCGCGCTGCACGCGACCGGCCCCGCCATCCCGTAACCCCTTACGGGTCCCCTCACAGCAAGGCACCACGGCACCATGAGCACAGACGAAGAGAGCAGCACGGACGACAAGAGCAGCACCGCCGAGGACAAGCACCGCGCCGTCGCCGCCGCGATCCTCCCGCTCGTCGGCGGCGCGGGGAACATCGCCTCCGTGGCCCACTGCATGACCCGCCTCCGGCTCGGCCTGCGGGACCGCTCGCTCGTACGGGACGAGGCCCTGCGGGCACTGCCGCCCGTCCTCGGCGTGGTGGAGGACGACACGTACCAGATCGTCCTCGGTCCGGGCGCGGTCGCCCGCGTGACGCCCGAGTTCGAGGCCCTGGTTGCGGCCGCCGCCCCGACGCACACTGCCGAGGAGCTGGCCGCGCGGGGCGCGGCGATCAAGGCCGCCCAGAAGGCCCGGAACGCGACCCCCTTCAAACTCTTCCTGCGCCGGATCGCGAACATCTTCGTCCCGCTGATCCCCGCCCTCATCGGCTGCGGCATCATCGCCGGTCTCAACGGCCTGCTGATCAACCTCGGCCTGCTGCCCGCCGTCACCCCGGCGCTCGCCGCCGTCGCGAGCGGCTTCATGGCCCTGATCGCGGTCTTCGTCGGCTACAACACGGCCAAGGAGTTCGGCGGCACGCCGATCCTCGGCGGCGCCGTCGCCTCCGTCATCGTCTTCGCCGGGGTCGCGAAGGTCGAGGTCTTCGGCCGGCCCCTCTCCCCCGGCCAGGGCGGCGTCCTCGGCGCGCTCGGCGCCGCCGTCCTCGCCGTGTACGTGGAGAAGTGGTGCCGCCGCAAGGTGCCCGAGTCCCTGGACGTCCTGGTCACCCCCACCCTCACCGTGCTCGTCGCCGGCCTGGCCACCGTCTTCGGCCTGATGTACGTGGCCGGCGAGGTCTCCCGCGCCATCGGCGACTTCGCCGACTGGCTGCTCGCGCACGCGGGCGCCGGCGCCGGTCTCGTGCTCGGCGGGCTGTTCCTGCCGCTGGTGATGCTCGGCCTCCACCAGGCCCTCATCCCCCTCCACACCACCCTCATCGAGCAGCAGGACTACACGGTCCTGCTGCCGATCCTCGCGATGGCGGGCGCGGGCCAGGTCGGCGCGGCCATGGCCGTGTACGTGAGGCTGCCCCGCAACGGCTCCCTCCGCCGCACCATCCGCTCCGCCCTCCCGGCCGGCCTCCTCGGCGTCGGCGAACCCCTCATCTACGGCGTCTCCCTGCCCCTGGGCCGCCCCTTCGTCACCGCCTGCGTCGGCGGCGCCTTCGGCGGCGGCTTCGTCGGCCTCTTCAACATGCTGGGCGACAAGGTCGGCTCCACCGCCATCGGCCCCTCCGGCTGGGCCCTCTTCCCGCTCCTCGACGGCAACAAGGGCCTGGGCGAGACGATCGCGATCTACGCGGGCGGGCTGCTGGTCGGTTACGCGGCGGGTTTCCTGGCCACGTACTTCTTCGGCTTCAGCCGGGAGATGATCGAGGAGTTGGACGTGGAGACGGGCACGGAGACGGACGCGGAGACCGGCGCGGAGACGGTCGCGGCCCCGGCGGAGGCGACAGCGACCGGCACCCAGCCACCGCCCCCACACCCGCACCCGCACCCGCACCCGCACCCGCACCCGCACCCTGCCCCAGGTCCCGACCCCGACCCTGACCCCGACCCCGGACCCACCTCCCACCCCGCCAAGGTCTAGCAGCGGCGCGGCGCCCCCGTTTCAGCAGGTCACGTCAACCGCCGGGCGCTCCCCCGTCAGCAGGAAGCGGGTCACCGTCCGGTCGCCGCACGCGTTGCCGTTGCTCAGGTACATGCCGTGGCCGCCGCTGTCGACGGAGACCAGGCGGGCGCGCTCGCCGAGGGCCGCGCGCATCTTCAGGCCGCTGGAGTGCGGGGTGTTGGGGTCGCGGAGGCCCTGGATCATGAGGACATGGGACGGGCCGTCGTCGGTGAGCCGGACCGGCTTCTCGACCGGACCGCCCTTCCAGAAGGAGCAGGGGGTCATGTTCACCGGCATGCCCGCCGTCAGCGGGTGCGCGGCGCGGTCGGCGGCGACCGCCCGCTCGTGGTCGCGGACCGAGCCGCGCCACCTCACGTCGTTGCAGACGACGCCGATGATCACGGCCGCGTCGGGGCCGGGCATGGGGCCGGCCAGCGCCGCCGGCAGGACGGGCGTCGCGGTGGGCGTGCGGGCCTCCTGGACCAGGCGCGCGAAGCCCTCGAAGGAGGTGTCGGAGCCGAGCGCGTTCTGCAGGGCCTGGCGGAGCAGGTTGCCGGTGAGCGGCACGCCCGGCGTGGTCGAGGGCTTGGGCGTACGGTCCAGGCGGGCGGCCAGGCCGAGGACCAGCGGCCGGACGTCCTCGGGACGTTCGGCGAGCCGCAGCCCCGCCTGCGCCCGGTCGGGGTGCGCCGCCCAGGCCGCGAAGTCGGGGAAGCGGTCCTCGACGCCCCGCGCCATGTCCCGCAGCCAGCCCTGCGCCACGGACCGCGGGTCGGGGTCGGCGCTGCTGTCGAGGACGACACGGTCGGTCCGGTGCGGGAACTCCTGCGCGTACCGCGCGGTCACATACGTGCCGTACGAGTTGGCCCACGCCGACACCTTGTCCTCGCCGAGCGCCTGCCGCAGCCGGTCCATGTCCCGGACCTGGTTGGCGGTGGTGAGGCTGCGCAGCTCGGCGCCGCCGTTACGGGCGCAGGCCGCGGCGACCCGCCGGGAACGCTCGACGTTCTCGGTGATCGAGCCGTCGGCGGCCGGCCAGGCCCGCAGGTTCACCAGACGGCGGTCCTCGTCCGCGAGCCCGCAGTCCGCCTTCATGCTGCCGCCGACCCCGCGCGGGTCGAACGCCACCAGGTCGTACGCCCCGCCCAGCTCCCGCACCAGCGCCGCGCCCTTCCCGCTCAGCCTCTGCACGCCCGAACCGCCGGGACCGCCGGGCAGGACGAGGAGGGTGCCGCGCCGTGCGGCCGGGTCGCCGCTGCGGATCCGGGACACGGCCAGCTCGACCTGTCGGCCGCCGGGGTCCGCGTAGTCGAGGGGCACGGAGAGCGTGGCGCACTCCTGGCGGAGCCCGTCGGGGCCGCAGGGCGCCCAGCCCAGTGGGGAGGGGACGGCCGGGGCTGCGGAAGCGGCGGAAGCGGTCGGCGTGGTGGCGAGCCCGGCCGCGACGGCGGCGGAGGCGAGGCCGACCAGAAGGATGTTGCGCAGGTGAGAGGTCATGGGGAAACCTTCGTCGCTCCACGGCGCCTCACCCATCCCGCAGGCAGGCCACTCGGGAGTAGGGCCAACCCCCGCCCCGTACAAGGGAGATCACCACCGCATGACGACGGACACGACCACGGACACGATCAAGGACACGATCAAGGACACGACCCCGCACACGACCGTTGACGCCACAGTCCCCGCCGCCTCCGCCGGCACCTGGATGCTGGGCGACCTGACGGTGAACCGCATCGGCTTCGGCGCGATGCGCCTGCCCCAGACCGGGGAGGCACTGATCGAGAACGCCGTCCCGAGGGACCGGGACCAGGCGATCGCCGTCCTCCGCAAGGCCGTCGCGCTCGGCGTCAATCACATTGATACCGCCGCTTTCTACTTCTCCCCGCTCCGCTCCGCCAACGAGCTCATCAACAGCGCCCTCGCCCCATCCGGCCGCTACCCCGACGACCTCGTCATCGCCACCAAGGTCGGCCCGGCGCGCGACGCGTCCGGCGCCTGGGCCCCGCACGCCAGGACCCCGGAGGCCCTGCGCGGCCAGGTCGAGGAGAACCTGCGCCAGCTGGGCCGCGACCACCTCGACGTCGTCAACCTCCGGGTCCTCGGCACCGACTCGGTCGCCGAACGCTTCGGCGCCCTCGCCGCACTCCGCGAGGCCGGCCTGATCCGCCACCTCGGCCTGTCCAACGTCACGCCCGAGCAACTGGAGGAGGCCCGGCGGATCGCGCCTGTGGTGTGCGTGCAGAACATGTACGGGATCGGCGTACGCCCCGAGTACGCCGAGTTCGTCCGCCGCTGCGGCGAGCTGGGCATCGCGTTCGTGCCGTTCTACGCGATCGCGGCGGCCGGCCGGGAGAACGGCGCCGACGCCACCGCCGAGCCGGCGGAACTCCTCGCCGTCGCCCGCGCCCACGACGCGAGCCCGGCCCAGATCCGCCTCGCCTGGACCCTCCACCAGGGCCCGCACCTGCTGGCGATCCCGGGCACGGGCGACCCGGCCCACCTGGAGGCGAACGTCGCGGCGGGCACGCTGAGGCTGAGCGCGGAGGAGCTGGCGCTGTTGGAGGGAGTGCACCGGGCGGCGGGAGTGTAGGGGTCGGCCGAGGGCCCGGGTTGGTCGTCCGGGAGCTGGACGTCCGGGTGTCCGGGATCTCCGGGTGCCCACCCGTCCCGGTGTGGGGACCTCCGTCTGTCTAGACTCCGCCGCATGACGACCTCGAACCGGGCCCTCGCCGCCGACCTGGCCCCCACTGGGACCCTGCGCGCCTCGATCAACCTCGGTAACCCGGTCCTCGCCCAGGGCACCCCGGACGCCCCGGCCGGTGTCACCGTGGACCTCGCCCGGGAGATCGGGGCCCGCCTCGGCGTGCCCGTGGAGCTGCTGTGCTTCGACGCGGCCCGTAAGTCGTACGAGGCGATGGCGACCGGCCGGGCGGACCTCTGCTTCCTCGCGGTCGATCCGGCCCGCGAGGCGGAGGTCGCCTTCACGGCCCCGTACGTGGTCATCGAGGGCGTGTACGCCGTGCCGCGCGACTCCGCCCTCAGGACCCCGCAGGACGTGGACGCGCCGGGCGTCCGCATCGGCGTGAAGGCGGGCTCGGCGTACGACCTCCATCTCACCCGCACTCTGCGCCACGCGACCCTGGTGCGGGGCGCGGAGGGCGTCGACACCTTCGCCGAGCAGGGCCTGGAGGCGGGCGCGGGCATCCGCCAGCCGATGACGGCGTACGCCGCCGCTCACCCGGAGGTGCGGCTGCTCGACGAGCGGTTCATGGAGATCCGGCAGGCGGTGGGCACGACGGTGGGCCGGTCCGCGGAAACGGTCGCCTTCCTGCGCGCCACGGTGGAGGACCTGAAGGCGAACGGCTCCGTCACGGCGTCCCTCGCCCGCTCGGGCCAGGACCCGGACCTCCTGGCCCCGCCCGCCCCGGCCGGCTGACTGAAAGGCCCTCGCGGGAGCGTCCCGGACCGGCCCTGGCTCAGGGCAACCGGGCGTCCCGGTTGAGCGCGCGGACCCGCGCCCGCAGCACTTCGCCCGGCGGGGCGGGCCGCATGGCGTCGGGCGGACAGTCCCACTCCCTTCCGCCGCCGGGCGGCCGCAACTGCACGCAGGGCCCCTCGTGCCCCATGACCTGCCCGACCCGTCCGTCCCGGGTGTCGATGACGTACTCCCCCGCCTTCACGCCCGCGCCTCCGCGAGCACACTCACGAGCCGCCGGGCGGTGTCGAGGTTGCACCGCCCGAGCTCGACGAGCGGGTACGCGGGTGCCGTGGCCGCCATGGTCAGCGGGTCGACGCCGAGGGAGGGAAGGGTGACGCCGTGGGCGGCGAGTTCGGCCCGGAGTTGGGTGACGACGTCCTGGGCGGTGCGGAGACTGTCGAGCGCGCTCTGCGAGGTGGGCATTTTACCGGCCTTTCCACTCTGTGTATCGATTTCACTTACGGAGAGTGTCGGCGCGGTGCATGCTGGGGAACAGTGGGGCGACCGCAACAACGCGAGGTGTCCGAGCAGGAGTTGATATGGCCGATGCCAGGGAGAAGCCGGAACCGTCGACGTCCCCCAGGGCGATAATCGGCGCGGAACTCCGGCACGCGAGGGAACGCAAGGGCCTGAGCCAGGAGGCACTGGGCGAGCTGGTCTTCGTGAGCGGCTCGTACATCGGCCAGATGGAGGCGGGGACGAGACGCATCCGGCCCCAGATCGCGGTCCAACTGGACGAGGTGTTGGGGACGGACGGCTTCTTCGAGCGCAACTGCACGGCGGCGAACAAGTCGAAGTACCCGGACCACTTCGCGGAGGCGGCAGAGGCGGAAGCCGAGGCGACGACGATCAAGCAGTTCGAGCCGCACCTGATCCCGGGACTGCTCCAGACGCCGGCGTACGCGCGGGAACTGTTCCGGGCGTATCAGCCGACGGCACCGGACGAGGTGATCGATGAACTAGTCGGGGCGCGCCTGGCCCGCGGCCGATTGCTGGACGACCCAACAAAGCCGTTGTTGTGGGTCGTCCTGGGGGAGGCAGTCCTCCGCCACAAGGTGGGCGGACCGGCGGTTATGGCGGAGGCGCTACGACATGTGGTGAGCTTGGCGCACAGGCGCAGGGTGGTCGTGCAGGTGGTCCCGTTCTCAGCGGGAGCACACTCGTCGATGGGCGGCCCGCTCAAGCTCATGACCTTCGAGGACGCCCCTCCGTTGGCGTACTTGCAGGGCCACGGATCAGGCCGCCTGGAGGACGATCCGGCCACCGTGGCGCGCCACAGCCTCACCTACGATCTCCTTTCGGCAACCGCGTTGCCCCCACGCGAGTCCCTGGCTTTGATCGAGTCCGCCATGGAGGATTACGCCCATGAAGACGAACGCTCCTGAGTACGACCTGAGCACAGCCACCTGGTTCAAGTCGAGCTACAGCGCGGGTGATGGCAGCGACTGCGTCGAGGTGGCTACCTGGCGCAAGTCCTCGTACAGCGGCGGCGACGGGGGCAACTGCCTGGAGGTTTCGGACGAGCACCCCGGCATCGTCCCCGTCCGCGACTCGAAGGTCCCGGACGGTGCGAAGCTCGTGTTCCGTACTGCTCCCTGGTCCGTCTTCGTGGACGCCCTGAAGTAGGCGCCGTACGGCCGCCCTCTCTCCGAGAGTCGCACCTTCCGCCGCCGCGTCAAGGGCGCTCCTGCGTCGCGTCGCTGCGCGATTCCGCTTCGCTCCACCCTTGACCCGGCGGCTCCAGGCGCTCAAAAACTCTCGGAGGGCGGCCGGGGGGCGTGGCCACGCGGGGAGACCGGGGAGCGGTCGGGCGCCGTGGGCGCCTGCGGGTTGGTGGGTGGGGGCTTGGTTTGTGGCCGGGTCGGGGGATTCAGTTTCCGGCCGTGGGGGTGCGCGGTCGTTGAATGGGGTGCCCAATCCGGGTTCGGCGGCCGGCGGCCGTCGTGGGGCTGGGATTCAAGCCTCGCTGGTCGCTCCCGGTGGGTGGAAAGAAGCGGTCCGGTGCAAAGTGCGTCCTCGCGGGCGGGAGTTCGCCTCTGAAGTCACACCAGACACATCAGACACAGATCCGCTCGCGAGGACGGAGTTTGCACCACCGGGGACCACATACCCCGCCTGAGCGGGCGGTGGGCGTGCCTCCCACGTCCCAATAGTCCCCTCACGTCACACGGGCAACGACCGTCGGCGACTCCGCCCCGCCAGGCGGTGCAAACCCCGCTGCCGAGACAGTTGAAGTACCTCCACTGTCACAGGAGTTCACTGCCGTCACACCGCAGCCCGCGAGAGGCCACTTTGCACCACCAGGGCAAGCCGGACCATCCCATCCACCCACCCACAGTGACCAGCGGGGCTTGAATCCCGGCCCAAAGGCGGCGGCCGGCCGCTGAGCCGGGATTGGGCACCCCATTCAACGCCTGCGCACCCCACCCACCAACCCGCAGGCGCCTACGGCGCCCAGCGGATATCCGGTCTGCCTGCGTGGCCACGCCCCCGGCCGCCCTCCGAGTGTGTAAAGGACCCCGGAACCGGCCGGTCAAGGGTGGCCGAAGGCCATCGCGCAGCGACGCGACGAAGGAGCGCCCTTGAGGGGCCGGTGAAGGGGGCCACACTCGGAGAGAGGGCGGCCGAACCAGCAGCCCACCCCGAAACCCCCACCCCGAAAACCCAAGACCCCCACCCCCACCACCCCTACCCCAACGGACACCCCGCCCCCACCCGTTCCAACAGCTCGCCCCTCACAGCCGCCAGTTCCTCCATCCGCGCCTCCACGATCCGCAGCTTCTCCTCGAACAAAGCCGAAAGCCGCTCCGCGCTGTCGGGCGCGCCCCGCAGTTCCTCGCCGACCTGCCGGATCTCCGCGAGGGTGAAGCCCAGGGCCTGGGCGGTGCGCACGTACTGGAGCCAGGGGACGGTCTCGGGTGGGAAGTCGCGGTAGCCGTTGGGACGGCGCTCGCCCGTGATCAGGCCGCGTCGTTCGTAGAAGCGGAGGGTGTCGCGGGACATGCCGGTGGCGGCGGCGAGTTCACCGATGAGCATGCTGCTTCCTCTTCTTCTCCCGGGCTTGACCTTCGACCGTAGTCCACTGTTTAGCGTCGCCCACATGCTCACTTCTTCCCCTTCCTACATCCGTCTGGTCCGGGCCAGCGCCTGGTACGACCTCGTCGTCACCGCCGGCTTCATGACCCCGTGGACGTACCGACTGCTGCACGACGCCCTGTCGCTGGGCGACGGCCCCGCCGGTCCTCTGACGGTCCTCTATGCGAACCTCCTCGGCTCCGTCGTGATCGTCTGGGCCCTGCTGCGTGCCCTCCACCCCCTCCCCCTGCACGGCCTTCTCGACGGTGTCGCGCGCGCCCTGTTCGCGAGCTGGCAGGCGTACGCGCTGGCGCACGGCGGGCCGCGGATCCTCTGGGCGTTCCTCGCCGTCGAGGTGGCCTTGGGCGTGCTCCAACTCGCCCCGTGGGCCGGCCGGAAGACCCGGCGAAACCCGTCGGGAAACCTCCTCCACCCCCGCCCCGAAACGCCCTGAGACGGCCCTCGGCGCCCCCTCTCCGCGTCTCCGCCCCGGGGGCCGGAGGGGGGCGGTCGGGTACCCCGCGATCACCCGTCACACGCCCGCCCAGCACCGCCTCAAACCCCGCCTGACCTGGGCTTTCGCCCCCTCCTCCCGTAGCGTTTCCCCTACACGGAAGGGGATCCGCATGGACATCCGCACGGACCGTACGACCCGTACCACCGACGACGTTCTCCACCTCCTCGACGGCCTGTTCACCGCTGACACCGGCAAGTGGGAGAGCTTCTACGAGGACCGCGCCCGGCCCGTCCCCTTCTTCGTCCCGAAGCCCGACGAGAACCTGGCCGCCCACCTCGACCAGGGTCTGATCCCCACCGGCGGGCGCGCCCTGGACCTCGGCTGCGGCCCGGGCCGCAACGCCCTGCACCTCGCCGCGCGCGGCTTCCAGGTCGACGCGGTGGATCTGTCATCGGGCGCGCTGGCGTGGGCGCGGGAGCGGGCCGAGGAGGCACGCCTGGACATCCGGTTCCTCCACGGCGACGTCTTCGCGCTCGACCGGGTGGGGCGACTCGGCGGCGGGAGCGGCCCGTACGACCTGATCTACGACTCCGGCTGCTTCCACCATCTCCCGCCGCACCGCCGCGCCACCTATCTCGCCCTGCTTGCCCGCCATCTCGCTCCCGGCGGCCACTTCGCCCTCACCTGCTTCGCCGCCGGTCCCGACGGCATGGGCTCCGAACTCCCCGACCCGGCCTTCTACCGCGACGCCTCCCTCCACGGCGGCCTCGCCTACTCCGCCGACTCCCTGCGCGTGCTCTTCTCCGACCTGACAGAGGTCGAACTCCGCCGCATGCACGACGAACCGTCCGACTCCCCGCACTTCGGCGAACCGTTCCTCTGGACGGGCCTGTTCCGCCGGCCCCTCGGCTGAGCCGCAGGTCGGCCCCGAGGCTCAAGCGGCGAGATTCGGGCGCTGTTTCTGAGGATGGGGTCGGGGCCTGGGATTCAACCCGCCCGCCCACCCGGCGATTTGACCCTCGGCGACTGACTTGCCACGCAGAGTCATATGCCTCTAGCGTCTCCGGTAAACGAACGACCCCCAGCAGGTGCGCCAACACCTGAAGGGGGTCTGACCACGGTCGAACAGAACTTCGGCCCGTGGCTACCACCGACCGAACTAGAGGCTTCGATCCATGGCTTACGACGAGTCTAGTAACGCTCCCCACCCCCTCGCCAACCCGGGCTACGGAAAGCGCTCGACGCCGTACGAACGTCCGTCCCGTCGTGACGACTTCGTGCACCTCCCGCCCCGCGAGGCCGCCATCGCCGCGTACATCGACCGGCTGCCCGACGGCAGCGACATCTCGGTGAAGACGCTGGCCAAGCACCTGCCGTACGGGCAGTGCGCCCTCCGTACCGCCCTCAACCGCATCCAGCGCGTCGGGCACCTGCGGCGCGGACGCGAGTGCCTCGGCGGAAAATGGATCACCCGAACGTGGTTCTCCCGTACGGCACGTGACGACGCGTGGTGGGCCGCCTTCGAGCGCGGTGACGTGCCCAGGGAGAAGCCACCGCCGACCCGGTCACGCGCCTACATCCTGCTCGCCGCGCTGGGGCGGGAGAACGCCGCGATGTCGCTGTCCCACGCGGACTGCCGCGCCCTGACGCCGCTGGTCGAGGAGTGGTTCGCGCGGGGCGCCGAGGAGCGTGACGTGCTGCGCGCCCTGACCGCCGGGCTGCCGCATCCCGTCCACCACCCGGCCGCGCTCGCCAGGCGCCGGCTGACCGACAAACTGCCCCCGCCGCCCCTCCGTCGCGATCCCCCGCCCCTCCGGCTGCTCGAATGCGCGAAGTGCGGCGCGCCGGGGTACGCGGACCGGCTGCGCGACGGCGAGTGCGGCCCGTGCCGCGGCGATCGCGGCGGGTCCGCCGCCTCGGCCTCGGCCTCCGCCCCGTCCTCGGGCCGCCTCCCCGCGCCGCGCATCCACTTACGCGCGGCGGAGATCCGCCAGGCGCTCGCAAGCATGCGCACATGACCGTGCGGCTCGGCCGACCCCGGGGCGAGGCCCGGAACCGAGGGGCTGACCGACTACACCGACGAACGCCGCCGCTGCGCCACGCAGAACGGATGCCCCGCCGGGTCGAGGAGCACCACGAAGCGCTCCTCGTCCGGCTGGAAGTCCGGCTTCCGGGCGCCCAGGGCGAGGAGCCGGGCCTCCGCCTGCGGCAGGTCGTCGACGTCGAAGTCCAGGTGCAGTTGCTGGGGGACGTCCTGGCCGGGCCAGTCCGGGGCGCGGTAGTCGGCGACGCGCTGGAAGCCGAGGAGGAGGCCGCCGTCGCGCTGGAGGCCGGCGAAGTCGGCGTGGTTCCCGGGGTGCGGCGGCAGGCCGGTGGCCCGGTGGTAGAAGTCGGCGAGGGCCAGGGGGTCGGCGCAGTCGAGGGTGATCGCGGAGAGCTCCATGATCCCCAGGCTAGGAACGTGCGCCCTGCCTCCGCACCGGAATTCAGTTGCCGCCCGGCACGTCCGGGCCCCTACCCTGGCGCCGTGTCCTACACGAAGACCTCCTACGTGTGCCTGCCGTGCCGGGCCTCGTACAAGCAGTCCTACGGTCCCGAGCGCGAGCGGCACTGTCCGCGCTGCGCCCGGGTGATGATCCACGCAGGGTCGGCCTTCCAGCCGCCGCGGCGGCGGGACAAGGACGCCTGGCGGGCGCTGTCCGTGGTCCTGAACGCGGGGATCGGCTTCCACAAGAGCTGCTGCGGCGGCCCCGGCTGGCGGCCCCGCACCCTGCGCGAGGTCAAGGCCCGCACCGCCCACGCCCGTCGCACCGGCGAGCCCGTGGCCCGGGCGCTGCTGCGGTACGAGCTGCCCTGAGGCCCGGGGCCGGGTCACACGCCGCCCGTCACATCGCCCGCAGGTACTCCGCCAGCCGGTCGTACTGCTCCCGCACGCCCGTCTCCATGCCCGCCGCCAGGGCCTGGTCGCGGATCTCCGTCGTCGGCCAGAAGGAGGTGCTGGTCAGGGCGGTGCCCCCGTCGGGGGTTGCGTCGAAGGCGAGGATCACGCGGACCGGTTCGGGGCCCGGCATCTGTTCGAAGGTCTCGGTGTAGACGAGGCGCTCGGCCGGGACGATCTCCTCGTACGTGCCGGAGAAGACGATCTCCTGGCCCTCCGGGGTCCGCTGGCCCCAGCGCCATGTGCCGCCCGGCCGCAGGTCGATCTCGCAGATGGACATCGTGAGCCCCGAGACGCCGTACCACTCGCGCACGTGCTCCGGGCGGGTCCACGCCTCCCACACGCGCTCGACGGGCGCGTCGAAGGTGCGGGTGATGACGAGCTCGCGGTCCGCCGGTGTGGTCAGCAGTGTGATCATGGCGTTCTCCCGCCGGTCAGGTCCGGTCCGCGTCCGGTCCCGGACCCCGGACCTCCCTGCCCCTCCAGGATCGCCCCGCCCCGAGAGCCGGTCCAGTCGTCCTCCTCCGCCACCGGTCCCCATGACGGAAGGGCGGCACCCCTGGTGGGGTGCCGCCCTTCTGCGTTCAGCGATGAACCGCCGATCCTCTCCGAGGATCAGAAGTCCATGTCACCGCCCGGCATGCCGCCGCCGGCCGGCGCGGACGCCTTCTCCGGCTTGTCGGCGATGACGGCCTCGGTGGTGAGGAACAGGGCCGCGATGGAGGACGCGTTCTGCAGGGCGGAACGGGTCACCTTGGCCGGGTCGATGATGCCCTCGGCGATCATGTCGACGTACTCGCCGGTCGCGGCGTTCAGGCCGTGGCCGACGGGCAGGTTGCGCACCTTCTCGACGATGACGCCACCCTCGAGACCACCGTTGACGGCGATCTGCTTGAGCGGGGCCTCCAGGGCCAGCTTGACGATGTTGGCGCCGGTCGCCTCGTCACCCTCGAGGTCGAGCTTCTCGAAGACGGAGGAGGCCTGCAGCAGGGCCACGCCACCACCGGCGACGATGCCCTCCTCGACGGCCGCCTTCGCGTTGCGAACGGCGTCCTCGATGCGGTGCTTGCGCTCCTTGAGCTCAACCTCGGTCGCGGCACCGGCCTTGATGACGGCGACGCCACCGGCGAGCTTCGCCAGGCGCTCCTGGAGCTTCTCGCGGTCGTAGTCCGAGTCCGAGTTCTCGATCTCGGCGCGGATCTGGTTCACGCGACCGGCGACCTGCTCGCTGTCACCGGCACCGTCGACGATGGTGGTCTCGTCCTTGGTGATGACGACCTTGCGGGCGCGGCCCAGCAGGTCGAGGCCCGCGTTCTCCAGCTTGAGGCCGACCTCCTCGGAGATGACCGTGCCGCCGGTGAGGATGGCGATGTCGTTCAGCATGGCCTTGCGACGGTCGCCGAAGCCCGGGGCCTTGACGGCGACGGACTTGAAGGTGCCACGGATCTTGTTGACGACCAGGGTCGACAGGGCCTCGCCCTCGACGTCCTCGGCGATGATCAGCAGCGGCTTGCCCGACTGCATGACCTTCTCGAGGAGCGGGAGCAGGTCCTTGACCGCGGAGACCTTGGAGTTGACGATCAGGATGTACGGGTCGTCCAGGGACGCCTCCATACGCTCCATGTCGGTGGCGAAGTACGCCGAGATGTAGCCCTTGTCGAAGCGCATACCCTCGGTGAGCTCCAGCTCCAGACCGAAGGTCTGGGACTCCTCGACGGTGATGACGCCTTCCTTGCCGACCTTGTCCATGGCCTCGGCGATGAGCTCGCCGATCTGGGTGTCGGCGGCGGAGATGGAGGCCGTGGAAGCGATCTGCTCCTTGGTCTCGACGTCCTTGGCCTGCTCGAGCAGGGCACCGGAGACGGCCTCGACGGCCTTCTCGATGCCGCGCTTGAGGGCCATCGGGTTGGCGCCGGCGGCGACGTTGCGCAGGCCCTCACGGACCAGCGCCTGGGCGAGAACGGTGGCGGTGGTCGTACCGTCGCCGGCGACGTCGTCCGTCTTCTTGGCGACTTCCTTGACCAGCTCGGCGCCGATCTTCTCGTACGGGTCCTCGAGCTCGATCTCCTTGGCGATGGAGACACCATCGTTGGTGATCGTGGGGGCGCCCCACTTCTTCTCGAGGACGACGTTGCGGCCCTTGGGACCGAGGGTGACCTTGACGGCGTCAGCGAGCTGGTTCATGCCGCGCTCGAGACCGCGCCGGGCCTCCTCGTCGAACGCGATGATCTTGGCCATGTGAAGTGGTCCTCCCGGACATGGGGTGGATAACGCTCCTGGACCGCGCCGACGCCCGCGACGGACGGCCCGCTTGCCCCGTGGTTCCTTGCCCCACGTGGCCTGCGACCTCGTCTGCCCGATCCTCGTAAGCACTCTCACCTTCAGAGTGCTAACGCCAATGATTAGCACTCGACCTAGGAGAGTGCAAGCGACTCCCGCAGATCGAGAGCCGGATCAGGGCCGGATCAGGGGCCGGGCCGGGGGCAGGATCAGGGCAGGATCAGGGGCCGGGCCGGGGGCAGGATCAGGGCCGGGTCGGGGGCCGGGCCGGGGGCAGGATCAGGGCCGGATCAGGGGCTGGACCAGGGGCCGGGTCGGCGGAGCCTCCGCGGCAGGTCGTCGGGTCGGGCGGACGCGCGCGAGGGGCCCGCATCCCGGTCAGGATGCGGGCCCCTCGACGGAAGTGCGTCGGTGGCCGATCGCGCCGCGCTCAGACGGCGAGCTTGACCATGTCCGCCTGCGGACCCTTCTGGCCCTGCGAGATCTCGAACTCGACCCGCTGACCCTCTTCGAGGGTGCGGTAGCCGTCCATCTGGATCGCGCTGTAGTGGACGAAAACATCCGCACCACCGTCGACCGCGATGAAGCCGTAGCCCTTCTCCGCGTTGAACCACTTGACGGTGCCCTGAGCCATGCCTAACTCCCCTATTACTGGCCCTTGCGCGGGACCGCACTTCGCGGACCCGGGTCAGACCCTGCGCCGGAACGCGTCGACCGCGGCTGAATGTATCTGCCCAACTGCCCTCTGCAACAGGTCAATCCGACGAGAATTCTGGGCACGCCGGAAAGGCGGATTGCGGAGAATATGTGGAATTCCGGGGCAAGTCGGGCCCGGCAAAGCGCGCAGATGGTGCACAAGGCACGGGCACTTTGGCTGCATCTTGTCGCGCACGGACGCATTCTCATATGCGCCTGGCATGCGCAGCTGAGGGGGCTTCCCCAACTCTACCGCGCTCAACCATGCTGAATTGCCCCTTCCGCTTCTGGCAGCGGAAGGGGCAATTCAGGGAAAGACCGGGAAAGCGGAGACTCAGCAGCCGCCCGCGACGGCCGGGATGATCGACACGCCCGCTCCGTCCGGCGTCGCCGTCTCCAGGCCCTGCTCGAAGCGCACGTCGTCGTCGTTCACGTACACGTTGACGAAGCGGCGCAGCTTGCCCTGGTCGTCCAGGACGCGGGCGGCGATGCCGGTGTGGTTCTTCTCCAGGTCGGCGATGACCTCGGCGAGGGTGGCGCCCTCGGCGGGCACCTCGGCCTGGCCGCCCGTGTAGGTGCGGAGGATGGTGGGGATGCGGACGTTCACGGCCATGTCTTCGTAACCTTTCGGCGCGCTAGGGCGGGTCTCAGTGGGCCAGGCCGGCGTCGCGGAACGCGTCGAGGCTCGGGCGGATGGTGGCGGTCGCCTGGGAGGTGTCGGCCACCGCGTCCAGGGTCTTGAGTCCGTCGCCGGTGTTGAGGACGACGGTGGTGAGCGAGGGGTCGATGAGACCGGCCTCGACGAGCTTCCGGGTCACGCCGACGGTCACGCCGCCCGCGGTCTCGGCGAAGATGCCCTCGGTGCGGGCCAGGACCTTGATCGCGTCCACGACCTGCTCGTCGTTGACGTCCTCCACGGCGCCGCCGGTGCGGCGGGCGATGTCGAGCACGTACGGGCCGTCCGCCGGGTTGCCGATGGCGAGCGACTTGGCGATGGTGTTCGGCTTCTGCGGGCGGACCACGTCGTGGCCGGCCTTGAAGGCGGCGGAGACCGGGGAGCAGCCCTCGGCCTGGGCGCCGAAGATCTTGTACGGCTTGTCCTCGACCAGACCGAGCTTGATCAGCTCCTGCAGACCCTTGTCGATCTTCGTCAGCTGCGAGCCGGAGGCGATCGGGATGACCAGCTGGTCCGGGATGACCCAGCCGAGCTGCTCGCAGATCTCGTACGCCAGCGTCTTCGAGCCCTCGCCGTAGTACGGGCGCAGGTTGACGTTGACGAAGCCCCAGCCCTCGCCGAGCGGGTCGCCGATGAGCTCCGAGCAGAAGCGGTTGACGTCGTCGTAGTTGCCCTCGATGGCGACGAGGTCACCGCCGTAGACACCGGCCATGACGACCTTGCCCTGCTCCAGGTCGTGCGGGATGAACACGCAGGAGCGGAAGCCGGCCCGGGCGGCGGCGGCGCCGACGGCGCCGGCCAGGTTGCCGGTGGAGGAGCAGGAGAGGGTGGTGAAGCCGAAGGCGCGGGCGGCCTCGATGGCCTGGGCGACGACCCGGTCCTTGAAGGAGTGGGTCGGGTTGCCGGAGTCGTCCTTGACGAACAGCTTGCCCGGCTCGACGCCGATCTCGCGGGCCAGGTTGTCGGCCTGGACGAGCTTGGTCCAGCCGGGGTTCAGGTTCGGCTTGTCGGCGACGTCGGCGGGGACGGGCAGCAGCGGGGCGTAGCGCCAGATGTTGGCGGGGCCGGCCTCGATCCGCTTGCGCAGGGCCTCGGGGTCACCGGTGGGCAGGTCGTACGCGACTTCGAGCGGACCGAAACACAGCTCACAGGCGAAGATCGGGCCGAGCGGGAAGGTCTCACCGCATTCGCGGCAGGAGAGTCCGGACGCGGGACCGAGGTCGACCGGGGTCCGGGGGGAAGCGGTGGTTGCAACCGTCTGTACAGCCATGGAGGCGAGGCCCTTTCTCCTCATCTTCCTCATGACGCATTTCGCCACGAGACGGATTTGGCACCTTCCCTAGTCGGGGGCCTCGCGCATATAAGCAGCGCCCGTCAGGGCTCCACCTGGGGTGGTGGCCGGAGACGGGTGGGCGAGACAAACCGACTGGAGGGTTGCCGGGGCTTCAACGGGCCGTATCCCTCTGCCCCTCTGGATGAGCGGTATTCGATTGTGGAACGCGGTCGGCACCCCGACATGCATCGGGCATCCGCGTTGTTCAAGACTGTAACCGAAGCCTTCCGAGGTGGAGACGGTCGTCCGATCCGCGAGATGGAGATCACGTTGCTGGAAGAAGTGGAGCGCTGGCTGGCCCGGCGGTCCTGGTCGGTGGCCGACCGTCCGCTGGAGCGGATCCTCGCCGCCAAGCGGGGGACGAGGGTGAGCGTGGTGCTGCCGGCGCTGAACGAGGAGGCGACGGTCGGCGCGATCGTCTCCGTGATCCGCCGCGAGCTGATGACGGACGCGGTGCCGCTGGTGGACGAGCTGGTGGTGATCGACTCGGGCTCCACGGACCGTACGGCGGAGGTGGCCGCGGCGGCCGGGGCGCGGGTGGTGGCGCGGGACGCGATACTGCCGCGGATACCGGCGGTGCCGGGCAAGGGCGAGGTGCTGTGGCGCTCGCTGATGGCGACCAGCGGGGACGTGGTCTGCTTCGTCGACGCCGACCTGAGGGACTTCTCGGCGGACTTCGTCTCGGGGATCGTCGGCCCGCTGCTCACCGACCCGGACGTGGACTTCGTGAAGGCGATGTACGACCGCCCGCTGGGCGGCACTCCCGGCCAGGGCGGCCGGGTGACGGAGCTGGTGGCCCGGCCGCTGCTCAATCTGCACTGGCCGCAGCTGGCCGGTTTCGTACAGCCGCTCGGCGGCGAGTACGCGGCACGCCGCTCACTGCTCGAACGGCTGCCGTTCCCGGTCGGTTACGGGGTGGAGCTGGGCCTGCTCGTGGACGCGCTGCACACGGTGGGCCTGGACGCGCTCGCACAGGTGGACGTGGGGGTGCGCAAGCACCGGCACCAGGACGGCCAGGCGCTCGGCCGGATGGCGGCGGCGATCTACCGGACGGCGCAGCTGCGGCTCTCCCGCGGTCATCTGGTGCGGCCGCGGCTGACCCAGTTCGAGCGGAGCGACGAGGGCGGTTTCGCGCCCCGTACGTACGCGGTGGACACGGAGGAGCGGCCGCCGATGGCGGAGATCGCGGAGTACGCGCGCCGGCGCGTGGCCTAGCCGTGGCCGGGTGGCGCTCGCCGCGTGGCCGCCACTCCGTGGTCGTGCCCGGGTGACCGCCGCCGCGTGGCCGGCGACGCCTGGCCGCCGCCGACGCCTGGCCGCCGCCGCGTGGCGTAGCACCGAATGATCATCCTTTCTGCCTAGATTTCCGTTTCATGCGGTGGAGACACGGAACGGGAATCCTGCTGGCAGTCCTCGGCCTCGGCGCCGGACCTCTCTTCCTGGCGGGGGCCGCGCCCGCCGCGGCCCTGGACCGGGCACCGACCTTGGCCCTCCACCCGGCCATGGATCTGGCCGCGGCGCGGGATCCTGACAGGCCGGGGCCGGGCCGGACGGCCGAGGAGCGGCTGTGGCTGCTCGGTGGTCTCGGCCTGGCGCTCGCGGCGACCGGCGTGGTGGCCAGGGCGGCCCTGCGGATCCACCGGGAGCCGCCGGGGAACACCGAGCCTGGCTCGAATCCGCACGTTTGAGCGTTTACCGGACGGGCTAGGTTCGCCATATGGCTTCAGTGCTCGTTGCATCGAACCGCGGCCCGGTCTCGTACACCCTGCGGGACGACGGTGGTCTTGACACCCGGCGGGGCGGTGGCGGGCTCGTCTCCGGCCTCAGCGCCGTCTTTTCGGAGGACTCCGCGGGCGACGGCCTGTGGGTGTGCGCGGCCCTCGGCGACGGCGACCGGGAGGCGGTGCGGCGCGGGATCGCCGAGCCGGGCGTGCGGATGCTGGACATCGACCCGGACGTGTACGCCGACGCGTACAACGGCATCGCGAACTCGGTGCTGTGGTTCCTCCACCACCACCTGTACGACATCCCGCGCGAGCCCGTCTTCGACGCGGCCTTCCGGCGCCGCTGGGACTCCTACCGCGCCTACAACCGCGCCTTCGCCGAGGCCCTCGCCGAGGCGGCGGACGAGGGCGCGGCGGTCCTGGTGCAGGACTACCACCTGGCGCTCGTGCCGGGGCAGCTGCGCGCGCTGCGGCCCGACCTGCGGATCGCGCACTTCACCCACACCCCGTGGGCCTCCCCCGCCTATCTGGCGATGCTGCCGGACGACATCCACGAGGAGCTGGTGGAGGGCATGCTCGGGGCGGACGGGATCGGTTTCCACACCACGGCCTGGGCGGAGGCCTTCCGGGCCGACCCGCAGGTCGCGCGCTCGGCCGGCGGCTCCCGGGTGTCGGTCCATCCGCTCGGCGTCGACGGCGACGAGCTGCGGGCGCTGGCCCACCGGCCTGAGGTCGACGAGCGGCTCGCGGCCCTGCGCGCCGAGGTGGGTGACCGGAAGACGATCGTCCGGGTCGACCGGACCGAGCTGTCCAAGAACATCCTGCGCGGCCTGCTCGCCTACCGGGAGCTCCTGACCGACCGCCCCCAGTGGCGCGGCCGGGTCGTCCACCTCGCCTCCGCGTACCCCTCCCGCCAGGACCTGGAGAGCTACCGCTCCTACACGGCGGCGGTGACCGCGCTCGCGGAGCGGATCAACGAGGAGTTCGGCACGGCGGACTGGCAGCCCGTCCTGGTTTCCGTGCAGGACGACTTCACCCGCTCCCTGGCCGCGTACCGGATGGCCGACGTGGCCCTCGTCAACCCGGTCAGGGACGGCATGAACCTGGTCGCCAAGGAGATCCCCGCCGTCTCCGAGGAGGGCTGCGCGCTGGTGCTGTCCCGGGAGGCGGGGGCGTACGAGGAGCTGCGGGCCGACGCGTTGACGGTGAACCCCTTCGACGTGACCGAGACCGCGGAGGCCCTCCACGAGGCCCTCTCGATGCCCGCCCCGGACCGCGCCGAGCGCACCAAGCGGCTCGCGGCGGCGGCCACCGCCCTGCCGCCGCGGCGCTGGTTCCTGGACCAGCTGGAGGCGCTGGGCGGGGCGGTGCGCGCCTAGGAGACGGGGCGCGCTTTCGGAGGGGTCCCCGGTCCTGGGGGCCCGGCCCTCGGGGGCCGGGCCCCGGGGGAGGCCGGGCCCCGGGGGAGGCCGGGCCCATTCCCACGAGGCCGGGCCCCCGAGCGCCGGGGCCGCCCTAGGGAGCCGGGTCCTCGGAAGCCTCGGCCCGTTCCCGCCGCTCGCGGCCCCACGCGGCGAGCGGTTCGAGCGCGTCGTTGAGCCGGATGCCGTCCTTGGTGAGCGCGTACTCGACGCGCGGCGGGACCTCGTCGTACGAGACGCGGTCCACGATGCCGTCCGCCTCCATCTCGCGCAGGTGGGAGGCGAGCACCTTCTCGGTGATGCCCGGCACCATCCTGCGCAGTTCGCCGAAGCGGCGGTGCGGGTACTCGTGGAGCGCCCACAGGATGAGCACCTTCCACTTGCCCCCGATGATGTCCATCGTGGTGTCGATCCCGCAGATGTGCTCCCCGCCGTCGGACCCGGGCCGGTTCAGCGTCGCCATGCTCCCCCTTCCTGAACCTTCCTGAACTTCCTGACCTGCTCGCTCACTTCAGGGTAACCACCCACTTCGAAGTGCGTACTTGAGCGATCAACCGCCCGGCGAGCAGCCTGGTCTCATGAACGAGACGACCTCGCAGACGACCACCACGACCACCCCGGCCCCCTCCTCCAAGACCCCCGTCACCCTCCTCGGTCTCGGCGCCATGGGCACCGCCCTGGCCCGGACCTGGCTCGCCGCCGGCCACCCGCTCACCGTCTGGAACCGCACCCCGGCCCGCGCCGCCGCGCTCGTCGACGAGGGCGCGAAGGCCGCCGCCGACGTGGCCGAGGCGGTCGCCGCGAGCGCCCTCGTCGTGGTCTGCCTCCTGGACGACGCCTCCGTCGGCGAGGCCCTGGCCGATGCCGACCTGACCGGCAAGGACCTGGTCAACCTCACCACCACCACGCCGGCCCAGGCCCGCGACCGTGCCGCGTGGGCCCGCGAGCGGGGCGCCCGCTACCTGGACGGCGGGATCATGGCCGTCCCGCCGATGATCGGCGTCCCCGAGGCCGGCGGTTACGTCTTCTACAGCGGCTCGCGGGAGCTGTTCGAGCGGCACCAGGAGACCCTCGCGGTGCCGGCCGGCACCGTCCACGTCGGCGAGGACGCGGGCTTCGCGGCCCTGCACGACGTGGCGCTGCTCAGCGCGATGTACGGGATGTTCGCCGGGGTCGCGCACGCCTTCGCCCTGATCCGCAAGGAGGACATCGACCCGGTCGCCTTCGCCCCGCTGCTGTCCGGCTGGATCTCCGCCATGGCCGGCTCGTCCGTGCAGCAGACCGCCCGACAGCTGAAGAGCGGCGACTACACCACGGACGTGGTGTCCAACCTGGCGATGCAGGTGGCGGGCACGCCGACCTTCCTGGCCACGGCCGAGCAGCAGGGCGTGAGCCCGGAGCTGATCACTCCGTACTTCGAGCTGATGCGCCGCCGGCTGGCGGAGGGCAGCGGCGAGGAGGACCTGACGGGCGTGGTGGACCTGCTGCTGCGGTGACCGCCGCGCGGCGAAGGCACGTAAATCCGTTCCGTTAATCGGAGACGACCCCTCCTCGCGGGGGGTCGTCCCGTGCCAGACTCTGCGGCGATCGTTCCCCCAGGCGATCCTGCCCCGAGGCCCTGCGGGCCTGGGGAGACCCTCATCCCCCAAACGGCAAGCGGAAGGATCGCGACAGACGTGAAGAAGATTGTCGTGAGCATGACTCTCGGGTCGGCGCTCACCGCACTCCTCGCCGCGGGGCTCACCCCCGCCGCCGCGCAGGAGGCCAGGGACGGCGCTCCGGCCGGTGCCCAGGCGCACCGGAGCGACAACCGCCCGGGACCGCTCACCAAGCAGCGCACCGAGCTGCGCGAGAAGGCGATCGACCTGGTCGCCAAGGGCAAGGCCAAGGCGAACGCCCGCGGGGTCGTCGAGGTCGCGCCCGGCAAGTTCGCGGAGACGAAGACCACCACCGCCGTACGGCAGGAGAAGATCCTCACGATCCTCTCCGAGTTCGGCACGGAGAGCTCCGGCAAGTACGGCACCGTCCCCGGCCCGCTCCACAACGAGATACCCCGGCCCGACCGCAGCGTGGACAACTCCAACGCCTGGACGGCCGACTTCGACAAGGCGTACTACGAGAACCTCTTCAACGGCTCCGGCGAGTCGATGAAAACGTACTTCGAGAAGCTGTCGAACGGCGCCTACTCGGTCACCAACGTGGTCGAGGACTGGGTCAGGGTCCCGTACAACGCCTCCTACTACGGCGACAACGCCGTCGAGGACAACGGCGGTTCGTGGGCGTTCATCCAGGACACCGGCGACGCCTGGTGGAACGCCCAGATCGCGGCCGGCAAGACCCCGGCCGAGATCGACGCGTACCTCGCGCAGTTCGACGTCTGGGACCGCAACGACTGGGACCACGACGGCAACTTCGACGAGGCCGACGGCTACATCGACCACTTCCAGGCCGTGCACGCCGGCATGGGCGAGGACGCCGGCGGCGGCGCGCAGGGCGAGGACGCCATCTGGTCGCACCGCTGGTACGTCAACGGCGACGACTACGGGCTGACCGGCCCCGAGGTCGCCGGCACCCAGAACAAGGCGGGCGGCGCCCGGATCGGCCAGTCGAAGTACTGGCTGGGCGACTACACCACCGAGGGCGAGAACGGCGGACTCGGCGTCTTCTGCCACGAGTTCGGCCACGACCTCGGCCTGCCGGACTACTACGACACGGGCGGCGGCGAGAACTCCACCGCCTTCTGGACCCTGATGAGCTCCGGCTCCTGGCTGGGCCACGGCGCCGCCGCCAACGAGGGCATCGGCACCCACCCGGGCCTGATGGGCGCCGAGGAGAAGCTCTTCCTCGGCTGGCTGGACTACGCCGACGCGCCGCTCGGCGCCACCGGCACGTACACCCTGAACCCGGCGCAGCTCCAGGTCTCCGGCAAGGAGCAGGCCGTCCGCGTCGTGCTCCCGGACAAGGTCGCCAGCACCTCGTACACCACGCCCGTCTCGGGCGGCCACGCCTGGTGGACCGGCTCGGCCGACGGTCTCAACCAGTCCCTCGCCCGCTCCGTCCCGGCCGCCTCCCGCGTCACGGTGAAGGCGAGCGCCTGGTACGAGATCGAGGCGGACTACGACTACCTCTTCGCCGAGTACTCCCTCGACGGCGGGGCGAGCTGGGTCCGCGCCGGTACGGCCGTCGACGGCTCCTCCGCCGGCCGCTGGAGCACCCTGCGGTACGCGTACGACGCGCAGGGCAAGCCCTCGCTCTTCCGCTTCCGCTACCAGACGGACGGCGGCGTGCACTTCGCCGGCGCGTTCCTGGACGACATCACCATCGCCGCCGGCAGCACCACGGTCCTCGCCGACGACGTCGAGCAGGGCGTGAACGGCTGGACGGCGCAGGGCCGCTGGAAGATCTCCACGGGCACGGAGACCGCCAGCTTCCCGCGCTACTACCTGCTGGAGAACCGCGAGTACGTCGGCTCCGACGCGCTCCTCGCGGAGGGCCCGTACCAGTACAGCAAGGGCATCACCGCCCCGGACTGGGTGGAGTTCTTCAGGTACCAGAACGGCATGCTGGTCTGGTACGTGGACCGCTCCTACGACGACAACAACGTCAGCGACCACCCGGGCGGCGGCTCGGCGATGGCGGTCGACGCCCGTCCGACCCCGTTCCGCTACGACGACGGCACCGCCCCCAGCAACCGCCGCCAGCCCTTCGACGCCACCTTCGGCCTGGAGCCCACCGACGCCACCTGCCTCCACAAGGAGGTCCTGGTCGGCAAGGGCGGCAACCAGACCGTCGCCACGAAGGCGGCCTGCGCCCCGTCCGTCCCGGGCCTCCCGGTCTTCGACGACACCGACCCGAACGCCTACTACGACCCGACGGCCCCCCAGGCCAGCGTGAAGGTCGCGGGCCACGGCGTGAAGGTGACCGTCACGGGCGACGCCGGCGACGACCTGACGATCACGGTGACCAACCCGGCCTCCTGACCGTCTCCCACGAACGAGGGGCCCCGGTCCGCAGGGACCGGGGCCCCTTCGTCACGACTGCGCCTGTCCCGTCGTCACGTCTCCCCGCGACGCGTCGCCTCCGCCAGCCCCGCCAGCAGCCCCACCACCGCCGCCGCCCCGGGGACCGTGAGGTCCGCGCGGGCGGCGAGGTCGGGGACGGCCCGGGACTCGGCGGCGGAGCAGACGAGGAGGCCGGGGACGCCGTCGGAGCGGAGTTTCTCGACGGCGGCGTAGGCGGGGATGTCGCCCAGGTCGTCCCCGGCGTAGAGGACGGACTCGGCGCCGGTCTCGCGGACGTAGTCGGCGAGGGCGACGCCCTTGTCCATGCCCGGGGGGCGGAGTTCCAGGACCAGGCGGCCCGGTTCGAGGACCAGGCCGTGGTGGGCGGCGAGGTCGGCGAGGGGGCCCTTCAGGGCCTCGAAGGCGCCCTCGGGGTCGGTCGAGCGGCGGGTGTGGACGGCGACCGCGCGGCCCTTCTCCTCGATCCAGATGCCGGGCCAGGCGCCCACGCGGTCGAGGAAGCCGGGGAGCTCGGCGCGGACCGAGGCGACGCCCGGGTGCGGGGCGGCGGCCCGGACGGTGCCGGTGACCGCGTCCCAGCGCTCGGCGCCGTAGTGGCCGAGCACGACCAGGTGCTCCAGGCCGGGGACGCCGGCGAAGCCCCCGTAACGTACGGCCACTCCGGCGGGGCGGCCGGTGATCACGGCGACGGAGGCCACCCGTGGGGCGAGGGCCGCGAGCGCGGGCACGGCGCCCGGGTGGGCGCGGGCCTGCTCCGGGTCGGCGACGATCTCGGCGAGCGTCCCGTCGAAGTCCAGGGCGACGACGGCCTTCTCGGGCCGCGCCAGGAACGCGGCCAGGCCGTCGCGGCCGGCGGAGGTGGTCGGGTGCGGAAGGCTGCTGACCATGTCCCTGACCCTACCCAGCTACGGGCGTCCTCATCAGCGCCGCCGTGCCTTCTCCGCCCGGACCCGGCGGAGCCGGTTCACGGTGACCGGGTCGTGGGCGAGGGCCCTCGGGTCGTCCAGGAGGGCGTTGAGCAGCTGGTAGTAGCGGGTGGCGGAGAGGCCGAGCTGCTCGCGCACGGCCCGCTCCTTGGCGCCGGGGCCCGGCCAGGAGCGGCGTTCCATGGCGAGGACGGCCCGTTCCCGCTCGCCGAGCTCCCCGAGCGGCCCGCGCCCGCCGCGCTCGCCGACCTCACCGATTTCACTGGTCATACAGACCAACTTATTCCGCGCCGGTCGCTCCGCGCGCCGCGCCCGTCATCCCGCGCGGTCACCCGACGCCCCTCGTCCCGCGCCCGTCATCCCGCGCGGTCGTCCCGCCCCCGACATCCCGCACGGTCATCCGACGCCCCTCGTCCCGCGCCCACTGGTCCCGCGCCCGTCATTCCGCGCTCTCCGCCGCCGTCGCCTGCCGTCCGATCCGGCCGAGGATCTCCGCGGGCTGGGCGCCCGGGGCGACCGCCTTGCCGATGTCCTTCTTGACCGTGCCGCTGACCTGGGCCCATGAGGTCTTGCCGACGGGCGGCAGCTGGGAGTCGGGCAGTGCCTCCAGGAACTCGCGCAGGTCGGCGTGGGCCGGGTCGGACCGCATGGCCTCGGAGGCGGTGACGGTGGCGGGCAGCAGGTCGTTGTCGCCCGCGAACTTCAGGACGTTCCCGTCGCTGAAGACGAAGTCGAGGAAGGCGCCGATCTCCTTGCGGTGGCCGTTCTGCTTGAAGCCCATGATCCAGTCGGCGACGCCCATCGTGGCCCTCGGCCGGCCGTCGGCGCTCGGCAGGGCGATCTTGCCGACCTTCACGCCCTTCTTCGCGGCCTCCTGCATCAGGGACGGGTGGCCGTTGAGCATGCCGACCTCGCCGCGCGCGAAGGCGGCGAAGGCGGCCTTGCGGTCGAGCTTCGCGGGTGCGACGGGACCGGTGAGGCCCTTGGCGACGAGGTTGTCGCGCAGCCAGGTGAAGGTACGGATGTTCGCGTCGGAGTCGATCTTGTAGTGGCCCATGCCGTCGAGGTAGCCGCCGCCACCGCTGAGCAGCCACATCATCGTCTCGGCCTGGGCCTCCTCGGCGCCGAGCGGCAGCGCGAAGGGGTAGCGGACGCCCTTCCGCTTCAGCTTCTCGGCGGCCTCGGCGAGCTCGTCCCAGGTGGTCGGGGCCGCCTCGACGCCGGCCTTGTCGAAGAGCTCCTGGTTGAAGAAGAGCAGCCGGGTGGAGGCGACGAACGGCATGCCGTACTGGGTGTGCTCGTACTCGCCGGCATCGACGAGCGGGCCGAGGAAGTTGGCCTGGACGGGGATGGAGAGCAGCTGGTCGGCGGCGTAGAGCTGGTCGGCGGCCGCGTAGTCGGCGTAGGCGCCGATCTGGGCGAGGTCGGGGGCCTTGCCGGCCTTGACCAGCTCGGCGACCACGCGGTCGACGTCGTTCCAGGACTCGATGCGGACCTGGACCCTCACTCCGGGGTTCTTGGCCTCGAAGGCGGCGACGAGGCCGTCCCAGTACTTCTTGGTGGAGTCGCCGCCGGTCAGGTCGTAGTCGGCGGCCACCAGGCTGAGGGTGACGTCCCCGCCGCCGCCGAGCGTGCCGCAGCCGGAGAGGGCGGCGGTCAGACCGAGTGTGGTGGCCGCCGCGGCCAGTCCAAGAAATCGTCGCCGCTGCACAGCCGTGACCCACCCTTTTGCTCGTCGTCGAGATGTCGGAAGCCGCCAGTTTCTCCCGTATGGGCGCAGGAGGTCTACACCACTTGCATATCGCTTTCGCAACGCGTCGCCCGGCTCGGCCGCCCCTGCGCCGCCGCGCCTCGGCCTTGATTTGTATCCGAGCGCAACAATCCTCCACAGTGGACTAGACCTTTCTGGGGTCAGGCGCGAGACTGTCTGCGTGAGACACGTCATCGCCCTCGATGTGGGCGGCACCGGCATGAAGGCCGCCCTCGTCGGGGCGGACGGCACCCTGCTCCACGAGGCCCGCCGCGCCACCGGCCGCGACCGCGGGCCCGAGGCCGTCGTCGAGACGATCCTCGGTTTCGCCGAGGAGCTGCGCGCCCTCGGCCAGGAGCGGTACGGACAGCCCGCCGCGGCCGCCGGAGTCGCCGTCCCCGGAATCGTCGACGCCACCCACGGCATCGCCGTCTACGCCGCCAACCTCGGCTGGCGCGACGTCCCCCTGCGCGCCCTGCTCAGCGAGCGCCTCGACGGCATCCCCGTCGCCCTCGGCCACGACGTGCGCACCGGCGGCCTCGCCGAGGGCCGGATCGGCGCCGGCCACGGCGCCGACCGCTTCCTCTTCGTCCCGCTCGGCACCGGCATCGCGGGCGCCATCGGCATCGGCAGCGCCATCGAGGCCGGCGCCCACGGCTACGCCGGCGAGATCGGCCACATCGTCGTCCGCCCCGGCGGCACGGAGTGCGGCTGCGGCCAGCGCGGCTGCCTGGAGCGGTACGCCTCCGCCTCCGCCGTCTCCCTCGCCTGGGCCGAGGCCTCCGGCGACCCCGAGGCCGACGCCGCCGACTGCGCCAAGGCCGTGGAGTCCGGCGACCCCCGCGCCGTACGGGTCTGGCAGGACGCCGTCGACGCCCTCGCCGACGGCCTGGTCACCGCACTCACCCTGCTGGACCCCCGCACGCTCATCATCGGTGGCGGTCTCGCCGAGGCGGGGGAAACCTTGTTCACACCCCTTCGGGCCGCCGTGGAGGAGCGCGTCACCTTCCAGAAGCTGCCCGCCATCGTCCCGGCGGCCCTCGGGGACACCGCCGGCTGCCTGGGCGCGGGCCTCCTCGCCTGGGACCTCCTCGCCGCCCCCGCCCACGACGCCGACACCGCCCCCAGCACCGAGCACAGCACCGCGCACGACACCGACACCGCCCCCAGCACCGCGCACGACACCGACACCGGCCCCGCCGACGACGCCACCCACGACGACGCCGACCCGCGCCCCACCGACTCGGAGGTATCCGCCTGATGGCCGTTTCCACAGTTCTCGCCGGGGCCCGCGTGGTGCTGCCGACCGGGATCGTCGAGAACGGACGAGTGATCGTCGAGAACGGCCGCATCGCCGGATCCACCCACGAGGACGCCCCCGCCATCGACCTCACCGGCCACTGGCTCGTGCCCGGCTTCGTCGACATGCACAACCACGGCGGCGGCGGCGCCTCCTTCACCTCCGGCACCGTCGAGGAGATCCTCACCGGCGTCCACACCCACCGGCTGCACGGCACCACCACCGTCGTCGCCTCCTTCGTCACCGGCGACATGCACTTCCTCGCCCAGCGCGCCGGCCTGCTCTCCGAGCTCGCCGAACAGGGCGAGATCGCCGGCATCCACTTCGAGGGCCCGTTCATCTCCCCCTGCCGCAAGGGCGCCCACGACGAGTCGCTGCTGCGCGACCCCGACCCCGCCGAGGTCCGCAAGCTCATCGACGCCGCCCGCGGCCAGGCCCGGATGGTCACCCTCGCCACCGAGCTGCCCGGCGGCATCGACTCCGTACGCCTCCTCGCCGAACACGGCGTGATCGCCGCGATCGGGCACACGGACGCCACGTACGAGCAGACGCGGGCGGCCATCGACGCGGGCGCCACCGTCGCCACCCACCTCTACAACGCGATGCCCGGCCTCGGTCACCGCGCGCCCGGTCCGATCGCCGCCCTCCTGGAGGACGAGCGGATCACCGTCGAGCTCATCAACGACGGCACCCACCTGCACCCGGCCGCCCTGGAGCTGGCCTTCCACCACGCCGGCCCCGAGCGGGTCGCCTTCATCACCGACGCCATGGACGCGGCCGGCTTCGGCGACGGCCGCTACATGCTCGGCACCCTGGAGGTCGAGGTGAAGGACAGCGTGGCCCGGCTCGTCGACGGCGGCTCCATCGCCGGCTCCACCCTGACCCTCGACCGGGCGTTCAAGCGGGCCGTGACCGTCGACCGGCTGCCCGTCGAGTCCGTCGTCCAGGCCATCTCCGCCAACCCGGCGAGACTGCTCGGCGTGTACGACCGGGTGGGCTCCCTGGAGCCCGGCAAGGACGCCGACCTCGTCGTCCTCGACGCGGACTTCGAGCTCAAGGGCGTGATGCGCAAGGGCACCTGGGTGGTTCCGCCCCAAGTGGGCTGATTGCGCCCCTCGTTGCGCACCGGCGGCCGGTCCAGGGTCTGGGCCTGCCGCCGTCTCTTTGGCATGATCAGGGCGCTGAACGGCTGCCGAACGCCGACGGCCACGCCGGTGACACGAGACGACGGGGGGCGGAACGGATGATCCTCACGGTCACCCTCAACACGGCCCTGGACCTGACCTATCACGTCCCCGCCCTCGTCCCGCACGGCTCCCACCGCGTCACCCGGGTCGTCGAACGCCCCGGCGGCAAGGGCCTCAACGTCGCCCGTGTGCTCGGCGCCCTCGGCCACGAGACCGTCGTCACCGGCTTCGCGGGCGGCACGACCGGCGAGACGGTCCGCGCCCTGCTCGCCGCCGGCACCGCCGGGCAGCCGGTCCACGACGCCCTCGTGCCGACCGCCGGCGCCACCCGCCGCACCGTCGCCGTCGTCGACGCCACGAGCGGCGACACCACCCAGCTCAACGAACCGGGCCCCGCCATCACCTCCGACGAATGGGCCGCGTTCACCTCCCGCTTCACCGAACTCCTGGGCACGGCCCGGGCGGTGGCCCTGTGCGGCAGCCTGCCGCCGGGCATCCACGTGGGCGCCTACGCCGAGCTCGTCCGGCTCGCCAGGGCCGCCGGCGTCCCGGTCCTCCTCGACACCAGCGGCGAACCCCTGCGCCGGGGCATCGCCGCCCGCCCCGACGTGATCAAGCCGAACGCCGAGGAGCTGGCCCAGCTCACCGGCTCCCGCGAACCCCACCGCGCCGCCCGCGACGCCCGGCGCCGCGGCGCCCACACGGTGGTCGCCTCCCTCGGCGCCGACGGCCTCCTCGCCGCCACCCCGGACGGGCTGTGGCAGGCGGCCCCGCCCGCGCCGGTGCGGGGCAATCCGACCGGCGCGGGCGACTCGGCCGTCGCCGCCCTGCTCGCCGGCCTCGTCGACGGCGCCGACTGGCCCGACCGCCTGACCCACGCCGTCGCCCTCTCGGCGGCGACGGTCCTCTCCCCGGTGGCCGGCGAGTTCGACGCGGACGCCTACCGGGAGCTGCTTCCGCGCGTCACGGTGCACGCCCCGGCGACAGCGGCATAGAAGAGAACAAGTGCCAGCCTCACCACCAGTGAGGCCGCTCGGTCCCTGATGTGCGTCCGTTTCGGGACCACTGTCGGGCAACAGGCCGCCCTGGCTCCTCGTTTGTCCGGAAAGTAGCTGGTCGCCGACGATTCTCGAACAGACAATCGAATGAATGTTCCAACTTTGACGCGAGAGGTCAGCCATGCTCAAAAAGGTCACTATCGCCGCAGGAGCCACTTTCGGGGCAATCGCCCTGACCGTGGGCACGGCAGGTACTGCTCAGGCAGCGACGTCAGGGACTGTCAGCTGCAGTACGCCGGGGGCCTCCGGCAATTACCAGTACAACAACTACTACGGTCCGGACGCCACGGTATATATCTACTTCAGCCTCACCGACACGGCTTCGGACGGAAACAGCGTGCGCGTCCGCATGCTGTCGAAGGACGTCAATGGCGCCACGACCTACTATCCGTGGCGCGCGAACACCGGTGGCTACAACACCACAAGCAAGTGGCAGACGACCGCCTCGAATAGCCGAGGCCTCTTCGATATCGGCATCCAGGTGGCCCGGATAAACACGAACGGCAGCATTCGAAACATCTGCACGAGCTGGAGCTGACCGACCATAGGAGCCGGATAGGGAACCACCTCACTCCGGCCCCGCCGTTTCACCTCCGTCTAGGGCCTGTTTCAAAAGTGGATCAAAGTGCTGCTTCATCACTCCTGATGTAGCGAAGCGAGCCAGCGTGCATCCTGGAACTCGGCCGGGATTTCGTCCTCCTCCAGGTCGATGCCGCGACGCTCCAGTTCGTCGTAGTAGCGGTCGCGCTGGGATTCGGGGAGGCGCTGACCGCACCACGGGCAGAAGGCGATCCCGCTGATCGCCGTGCCGCCGTCGTGGAAGATCAGCCCGTACTCCTGGAATTTGGGGATGAACAGGACCAGGGCGTCCGGGCACGCGAAGGGGTCGTCGTGCTGGCCGCACCGCCAGTTGACCTGACGGGTCATGGACTCGCAGCAGTGGTCGGTCATGGCCTTGGGCTTTCGTTGATCAGCAGGATGATTGGAAGTAGATCACGGCCTGAGATGATCTTCGGGTGGGCGGAAAGATCTGACGAACGCGCAGTGGGCCAGGCTGGTGCCGTTGTTGCCGGTGGGCAGGAAGCCGGGGCGACCTCCGGTCTGGCCAAAGCGGCAGCTCATTGACGGCATACGGTGGCGGACCCGTACGGGGGCGCCGTGGCGGGACGTGCCCAACCGGTACGGCGAGTGGGACCGTCTACGGGCTGTTCCGTCGCTGGCAGCGCGACGGCACCTGGGCCCGAATCCTCACCGAGCTCCAGGCCCAGGCCGACGCGAAGGGCCTCATCACCTGGGAGGTCAACGTGGACTCCGCGATCTGCCGGGCCCACCAGCACGCCGGGGCGCGCAAAAAGGGGATCTCCAGCGCGAACCGCCCGGCGGAGTCGCCGTCGAGCCGGCTGACCACGGCCTCGGGCGGTCGCGGGGCGGGCTGACCACGAAGATTCATCTCGCGGTGGAGCAGAGGCAGAAGCCCTTGTCGATCGTCGTCACGGCTGGACAGCGCGGCGATAGCCCGCAGTTCGAGCCCGTGCTGGAGAAGATCCGCGTGCCCCGCGTCGGTGCCGGACGCCCGCGCACCCGCCCGGACCGAGTGCGCGCGGACAAGGCCTACGACTCCCGCAAGAACCGCTCCTACCTGCGTAGACGCAAGATCAAGGCGACGATCCCGATCCCCGCGGACCGGGTCCGCAACCGGAAGAAGTTCGGCTCTCACGGTGGTCGGCCGCCCAAGTTCTGCAAGACCGACTACCGCGAGCGCCACGCCGTGGAGTGCGGGATCAACCGCCTCAAGCGCCACCGTGCCGTGGCGACCCGGTACGACAAGCTCGCCGTCCGCTACGAAGCCACCATACTCATCGCAGCCATCAACGAGTGGCTCTGAAGATCACTTCTGAAACTGGCCCTAGCGCTGTCTGACCGCATGCACTAGCTCGTGTGACCGCTCTTCAGTGACACCTGGTCGAGTATCGCCTCACACTGGTCGCCCGACTCGCAGGAGATTTTCAGTGCGTTTTCTCCCTTTTTGAGACTGACGTAGGCGTATGTGCGGGTCCAGCCCTTCTCCCAGTCCCCTTCTGCTGCCTTGGCGAAGTTGGACATATTCAAGGAGCGGGGCTGGCCGCCATTGATGGTCAGCGACGTCTTGGCGTCCTTTCCAGGCACGCTGTACGTGATGTACAGGGTGTACTCGCCGCTTTCGGGCACGTTCACCGACCAGCTCGCGAAGCCGCCCTGACCGTTGAAGGACACGTAAGCCCCGTCCGCGCCCTTCGCACCCTTGATCTCCTTGGCAAGGGTTGCCGAACCGCCCAGCTTCAGCGTCGCCGCGTCCTGCTGCGGCAGCTCGGCCGGGGGCTGCGTGGAGGAGCTGGGGTCGACGGAGGGGGACTCCGAGACCTGGGTGGGCGCGCCCGTCGGCTTACCGCCCCCGCCCGCGTCGTCGGACTCGCCGCCCGAGTTGTTGATCACGGCGGCGGTGATGCCGAGCACGACGACCGCGACGACCGCCACCGCGCCGATCAGCAGCCCCTTGGTGTTGGGGCCGCGGCCGCCGCCGCTTCCGCGCGGGGCGGGCTGCGGCGGGCCGGGACGGTGCTGACCGCCGCCGGGGTACGTCTCCGGGGCCGCGTACTGCGGGTGCGGCTGGCCGTAGCCCTGCTGGCCGTACGGGGCCTGCTGCTGCGGCACGTGCGCCGCCTGGCCGTGGCCGCCGTACTGGCGCTCACCGACCGTGCGGACCTGGTTGTACGAGGTGCGCGGGACGCCCGGCTGCGCCGCCGGACCCGGGTAGCCGTAGCCGCCGCCCTGGGGCGCCCTGGCCCCCGCCGCCTGCCCGTCCGCGTACAGGTAGCCGAACGGATCGTCGTCCTCGGGCGTCTTCGCGCCGTCGTTTCCGGCAGCCATCCGGGTCACTCCTTTTCCCTGCTCGCCAGCCGTCGCCGACCGGCCGAGCCTACCTCGTACGGCCCTGTCAAGGATTCGGCGATGTGTGGACGAGCGGTGAACGAACCGGTCCGCCGGCCCCTATCCGGCCCGTCGGTGCACCTTCGAACGGGACCGCTTCTCGATGTACATCCGCTGGTCGGCGCTGTTCAGGACCTCTTCGACGGTCATGCCGCACTCGGCCCAGCCGATGCCGAAACTCGCCCCGACCCGGACGGCCCGGCCGTCCACCCGGATCGGCGGAATGATCGCGTTCCGCAGCCGGACGGCGAGGTCGGCGGCGTCGGCGGAGCCCAGGCCGTCGGCGAGGACCACGAACTCGTCCCCGCCGAGGCGGGCGACCGTGTCCCCGTCCCGTACGCCCGTGGTCAGCCGGCGGGCGACCTCGATGAGAACGGCGTCCCCGGTGTGGTGCCCGAAGCGGTCGTTGATCGACTTGAAGCCGTCGAGGTCGCAGAAGAGGACGGCGAGCCCCTTGGTGCCGTCGTCGGTCTCGCCGCCGGTGGGAGCGACGGTGTGGACGTGGTGGTCGTACGCCCCGGCGCCGGCGACCGGCGAGAAACCGAAGCCGTGCTCGTGCTCGTGGTCGTACTCGTACTCGTATTCGTACGGCGGTTCGAAGGCGCCGGGGACGGGCGCGGTGCCCGCGGCGGGCGGCTCGGCGGCGGCGAAGGGCCGCTCGCAGAGGCGGGCGGAGAGCCGGGAGCGGAGCTCGGCGCTGTTGGGGAGGCCGGTGAGCGCGTCGTGCGAGGCGCGGTGGGCGAGCTGCAGCTCGTGGCGCTTGCGCTCCTCGATGTCCTCGACGTGGGTGAGGAGGAAGCGGGGGCCGTCGGCGGTGTCGGCGACGACGGAGTTGCGCAGCGAGACCCAGACGTAGGTGCCGTCGCGGCGGCCGAGGCGCAGCTCGGCGCGGCCGCCCTCGGCGGAGGTGCGCAGCAGGGTGCCTATGTCCTCGGGGTGGACGAGGTCGGCGAAGGAGTAGCGCCGCATCACGGAGGCGGGGCGGCCGAGCAGTCGGCAGAGGGCGTCGTTGGTGCGCAGCAGCCGGCCGTGCTGGTCGCCGCCCATCTCGGCGATGGCCATGCCGGAGGGCGCGTACTCGAAGGCCTGCCGGAAGGACTCCTCGCTGGCGCGCAGGGCCTGCTGCTCGCGCTCCAGGCGGACCAGGGCGCGCTGCATGTTGGAGCGCAGGCGGGCGTTGCTGATCGCGATGGCGGCCTGGGAGGCGTACATCTGGAGGGCCTCGCGGCCCCAGGGGCCGGGGTGGCGTCCGTTGCGCGGGCGGTCGACGGAGATCACGCCGAGCAGCTCGCGGCCGGAGCCGGCGGGTCCGCCCGGGCGGGCGGAGCGCACGCCGGGGGCGTACATCGGCGCGTAGAGCCGGTCGTGGGGGTGCCACTCGTCCTCGAAGCGGGGGGCGGGGCCCTCGGTGTGCCACTGGGGCACGTCGTCCTCGAGGAGCACCCAGCCCTCGGTGTGCGGGATGAAGACGAGGTCGCCCCATGCCTCGCCCATGGCGAGGCGGCGGTCCCAGGAGGCGCGGGAGCCGACCCGGCCGGTGATCAGGGCCTCGGCGGCGGGGCTGCCGGCGAAGGCGGCGACGACGAGGTCGCCGTCGGGGCGCACGAGGTTGACGCAGGCCAGCTCATAGTTGAGCCCCGCGACGATGCCGTCGGCGACGGCCTGCAGGGTGTCCGCAAGGCTGCGGGCGGTGTTGAGGTCCGCCACGACCTGATGCAGCTGCCGCAGGGTCGCAAGACGGACATATGGCTCCGACTCGGTCTCCATTGCTCGCTCTCCCCGAGACCTCGACAGCTGACTCCAGGGTTCTCATCGGCTTCATCGGCTTCGTGGTGCACTGTCTCCGCCACTGAATCACAGCGAGCTGTGCACCCGGTACACAGGGTCAACAAATAGTGGTGTCTGTGACTCAAGTCACAAAGTATGGCGAGGGTTTGCGAACCCTGCGTGAACGGTGCGGAACGACGGAGGGAAGCGGGTCCTAGGACCCGCGGGGGAAGCCGGTCTGGTCCCGGCGCCCGATGCGGGGGCCTCCGCGACCGGACTAGCGTGCGAGGGTGCTCCAGAAGACGCTCGCCGCCGAGGCCGCCCTCGCCCTCGGGGCCCCCGACGCCCTCGACCTGGCCATCCCTCATGCTGAGGGGGTGAGCGACGAGGATTTCAAGGCAGCGATGTCCCGCCTGGCCGCGGGCGTGGTGCTGGTGACGGCGCACGACCCGGAGGACGGGCCGCGCGGCGAGGACGTCGGCATGACCGCGACCGCCTTCCTCTCCGTGTCCCTCGACCCGCCGCTGGTCCTGGTCAGCCTGCGCAACGGCTCGCGCATGGACGACCTGCTCGACGAGGTGCCCGTGTGGGCCGTCTCCCTGCTCTCCGAGAGCCAGCGCCACATCGCCGGCCGCTTCGCCATAAAGGGCCGGGTCAGCGACCGGCTGCTGTTCGCGGACGTGCCGTACACCCGCGGCCCGCACAGCGGCGCACCCCTGATCGGCGGAGCGCTCGCCACCCTCGAATGCCGTACGGAGAGCCGGGTCGTCGCCGGCGACCACACGCTCGTCATCGGCCGCGTGCTCGCCACGAACCTGCCCTCGTCGGAGGGCGGCCCGCTCACCTACTTCCGCGGCAAGTACCGCACGCTGGGCTGAGCCCGGACGGGTCCGTGCAGCGCGGGCGCCATGTCCGGCGGGGGGGGCAGGACGCCGTGCCCTGCGGGGGCCGGGCCGGTGGGCCCGCCCGGGTCCCGTGCGGCGGAGGCACGGGCGCAGGGCCGCGGGGCTGTCAGCCCCAGTCGCGGCCCTGGCGGCCGCGCTTGGTCTCCGCGCGCTGCTTCTTCTCCCGCAGCCGGCGCTCGTTGATGCCGCGCGGGATCCTCGTCGGGCGGCGCGGCTTCGGCGGCGGCGCCGTCGCCTCGGCGAGGAGCGCGGCGAGGCGCACGGCGGCGGTCTCGCGGTTGCGCCACTGGGAGCGGTGCTCTGAGGCGCGGACGGTGACCACGCCGTTCACCAGGCGGCCGGCGAGCCGCTCGAGCGCCCGCGCCTTCCACACCTCCGGCAGGGCCTCGGTCGCCGCCAGGTCGAAGCGGAGCTCCACCTGCGAGTCGCTGGTGTTGACGTGCTGGCCGCCCGGCCCGGACGACCGCGAGAAGCGCCAGACGAGCTCGGCCTCGGGCAGCGAGACGGAGCCGCGGATCGGATAGGGACCGGACATGCCTTCCATGTTCCCGGCGGGCCGCCCGTACGTCACCCCGTTTTCGCGGGGGACTGCGGGCGAGGGCGGGGGAACCGCAGCGCTCCTCTCTGCGTTATCCCGTATGCGTTACCCCGTATGCGTCACGGAAGCGACGACACCTCGCAGGACCTGAGAAAGGGACATCCCATGGCTGTAAGCCTCTCCAAGGGCGGCAACGTCTCCCTGACCAAGGAGGCCCCCGGCCTCACCGCCGTCACCGTGGGCCTGGGCTGGGACGTCCGTACGACCACGGGCACCGACTTCGACCTCGACGCGTCCGCCATCGGCGTGGACGCCGCCGGCAAGGTCGTCTCGGACGGTCACTTCGTCTTCTTCAACAACAAGTCCACGCCGGACCAGACCATCGTCCACACCGGTGACAACCGCACCGGCGAGGGCGGCGGCGACGACGAGCAGATCAACGTCAACCTGGCGGGCCTCCCGGCCGGCGTCGACAAGATCGTCTTCCCGGTCTCCATCTACGACGCGGTGAACCGCGGCCAGAACTTCGGCCAGGTCCGCAACGCCTACATCCGCATCGTCAACCAGGCCGGCGGCGCCGAGATCGCCCGCTACGACCTGTCGGAGGACGCGGCCGTCGAGACCGCCATGGTCTTCGGCGAGCTGTACCGCAACGGCGCCGAGTGGAAGTTCCGCGCCGTCGGCCAGGGCTACGCCTCGGGCCTCGAGGGCATCGCCCGCGACTTCGGCGTCAACCTCTGACCCGTACGCGCCCTTTCGACCGCACGGGCCGGGACCGCGGACGTCCCCTGACGTCCGGCTGACGTCCGGCTGACGTCAGCGGACGTCCCCTGGCCCGTACGTGTCCGGGCCCCGGCGCACGGCGCCGGGGTCCGCAGGGGGGGGGCGGGCCGGTCAGTCGGTGGGGCTGCCCGGCCTGTCGTCCCCGTACAGCCACACGTCCCACAGGCCGTCCAGGTCCTCACCGGCCACCGACTCCACGTACCGTGTGAAGTCCTCGGTGCTCGCGGTGCCGTGGCGGTGCTCGGCCGGCCAGCCCGCGAGGATCTCGTAGAAGGTGTCGTCGCCGACCTCCTGCCGGATCCGGTGCAGCACCATCGCGCCCCGCTGGTACACGGGCGTGCCGAACAGGTCCTCGGCGGTGGGCGGTTCGGCCGGCGGGAAGGCCCAGGCGGAGTCCTGCGCGAAGGCCTTCTCGAAGCTCTTCTGCGCCGGGGTGTTCTCGAAGTCCTCCGCGTAGAGCCACTCCGCGTACGTCGCGAAGCCCTCGCTCAGCCAGATGTCCTTCCAGGTCGCGGGCGACACGGAGTCGCCGTACCACTGGTGGGCCAGTTCGTGGACGAGGGTGGAGGTGTCGAAGGAGGCGGCGGAGAACACCGGCCGGGTCTGGGTCTCCAGGGCGTAGCCGATGTCGTCGTCGCGTTCGACGATCACGCCGCTCGCGGCGAAGGGATAGGGCCCGAAGTTCTCGGTCCCCCACTCCAGCAGCTCCGGGAGCCGGCCGCGCAGCACGGCCGTCTCCTCGGCCACGACCGGGTCGACGGCGGTGAGGACCGGCACCTTGCCGAGGGCGGTGGCCGTCGTGGTGTCGAAGCGGCCGATGGCGAGGGTGGCGAGATAGCTCGCCATCGGCTCGGCCGCGTGCCAGACGGAGGTGGTGCGGCCGTCGGCCGTCTTCCGCTCCGAGGTCAGCACACCGTTGGAGACGGCCTTGAGGCCGGCCGGGACGGTGACGGTGAGGTCGTAGGCGGCCTTGTCGGAGGGGTGGTGGTTGCCGGGGAACCAGGCCATGGAGCCGGCCGGCTGGCCGACCGCGAGGGCCCCGTCCTCGGTCCTGAGCCAGCCCTCCTCGGAGCCGTCCGCGTCGGTGACGGTCTCGGGCACGCCGTCGTACGTGACGGTGGCACGGAACTCGGCCCCCTCGTCGATCTCCTCGCGCGGCCGCAGGGTCAGCTCGTTCCCGGCCCGGTTGACCGCGGCGGGCGCCCCGTCGACGGTGGCGCCGCGCACGGTGAGACCGGCGAGTTCCAGGTTGAAGGCGCTGAGGTCCTGGGTGGCCTCGGCGGTGATCTCGGCGCGTCCGTCGAGGCGGCCGGTGTCGGGGTCGTAGGACAGCGTGAGCGCGTAACGGCTCACGTCGTACCCGCCGTTGCCGAGCCGGGGGAAGAGCGGGTCGCGCACGCCGGCGGCGCCCGGGGTGCCCCGTACCCCTCCCCCGGCACCGGAGCCGGTGCAGCCGGCGGCGAGCAGGGCGAGCGAGAGACAGAGGCAGAGGCAGGGGGCCACGGCTCCGGCGCGGACTCGGCTGCGTGTGTTCACCAACCGATCCTAAGCAGACGTACGGGGGCCAGGCGGACGAACGGAACCAGCGGCGCCCGGCGGGGGTCCGGGCGCCGCTGGGCGCGGGGGTGGTGGCGGGGCGTCAGTCGCCGACGGGCCGGCCCCGCCGGCAGGGGCGTCAGTCGTTGAGGGACGCCACGCCCGCCTGGGCGAACTTCTCGTCCAGGTCGCCGGAGGGGGCGCCGGCCACGCCGATGCCGGCGATCGGGCCGCCGTTGGCGGTGACCGGGGCGCCGCCCGCGAGGAAGAGGGTGCCGGGGATGTCCTTCAGGTTCGGGGCCTGGGCGAGGCGGCCGGCGAGGACCGAGGTCGGGGCGTTCCAGGAGACGGCGGTGTACGCCTTCTTCACGGCCGACTCGTAGGACTGCGGGCCGGCGCCGTCACCGCGCAGGGTGACGAGGGTGGTGCCGTTGCGGTCGACGACGGCGACGGAGACCCGCTGGTTCTCCTTCTCGGCGGCCTTCAGGGCGGCCTGCGCGGCCTCGGTCGCGGCCTCGATCGTCAGGTGCGTGGTCTGGCGCAGGTGGTCGCCGTCCGCGTCGGCCTTCTTGGCGACGGCGGCGGCCGGGGCGGCGGGGGCGGCCTGCGGGGCGGTGGCGTTCGCGGAGACGGCGCCGAAGGTGCCGGCGGCGAGGACGACGGCGGCGGTGGTGCCGAGGAGGAACTTCTTCTTCATGGCGGGCTCCAGAATGGGGTCGAGGCGGCGGCGGTGGTGTTCCGTTCGCTCTGCCATCGATCCTCCGCCCGGAACCCGGGCCGTCCGGTCCGCGTTCCGGCTGCCGTCGGCGAGCGGGACGGTGGACGGAGGGGTCAGCCGAACGGTTGATGCCGAGGTGGTCCCCCTGGGCCAGGATGGTTACGTATACCCAGGTCAGTAGTGGTGAGGTGGACGATGGACCGGGATCCGGACGCCCGCTGGCTGGCGCGCGTCATGCACGTCGCCTTCTTCCTGCTCCTCGGGGCGTCCCTGGTCCGCTTCCTGCTGCGCCACCCCTGGGAGGACCGCAGCCCGTGGATCGTGGCGCTCTCCGGCGCGCTCGCCTCCCTCTACCTCCTCGGGCCGGTCCTCGGCACCCGCGCCACGCCCCGCCGGATCGCGTGGCTGTGCACGGTCGTCGCCGTGTGGATGGTCCTGGTGGTGCTCGCGCCGAGCTTCGCCTGGTGCGCGGTGCCGCTGTTCTACACCGGCCTGCGCACCCTCCCGCCGCGCGCCGCGCTCGGACTGGTCGCGCTGCTCACGGTGTTCGTCGTGACCGCGCAGGTGCAGTTGTCGCACGGCGGCTTCGACCCGAACCTGGTGATCGCCCCGCCGGCCGTCGCGGCCATCGCGACCGCCGTCTTCGTGCACGCCGAGCGGCAGGCCGACCGGCAGCGGGCGCTGATCGAGGACCTCATCCGCACGCGCAGGGAGCTGGCCGCGACCGAGCGGCGCGAGGGCACGCTCGCGGAGCGGCAGCGGTTGTCGATGGAGATCCACGACACGCTCGCGCAGGGCCTGTCGAGCCAGCAGATGCTGCTCCAGGCGGCCGACCGCACGTGGGACAGCGACCCTGCGACCGCCCGCCGGCACGTCCGTACGGCCGAGTCGATCGCCGAACGGAACCTGGCCGAGGCCCGCCGCTTCGTCCACGACCTGGCCCCCGCCGACCTCGCCGAGGGCGGCGGCCTGGAGGAGGCGCTGCGCGGGCTCGCCACCCGCGAGTCGGCCGCCTTCCGGGTCGACGGGACGGCGGCGGTGCTGCCGGACCGGGTGCAGTCGGCGCTGCTGCGGATCGCGCAGGGCGCCCTGGCCAACATCCGCGAGCACGCGGGGGCCACCTCGGCGGCGATCACCCTGACCTATCTGGACGACCAGGTCGTCCTGGACGTCGCCGACGACGGGCGCGGCTTCGACCCGGCGGCGACGCGGGACGAGGAAGGCGTACGGGGCCACGGGCTGCCCGCGATGCGGGTGCGGGCCCAGCAGCTCGGCGGCACGCTGACCATCGAGTCCACGCCGGGCGAGGGCACCGTGCTCTCCGCCGCGATCCCCCTGGAGGTACGACCGTGAGCGCGACGCCCGTACGGATCCTGCTGTGCGACGACCACGCCGTGGTCCGGGCCGGGCTGCTCGCCCTGCTGGGCAGCGCGCCCGACATCGAGGTGGTCGGCGAGGCGGGCAGCGGCGAGGAGGCGGTCGCGATGGCCGCCCACCTGCGGCCCGACGTGGTCCTGATGGACCTCCAGCTGGGCGCGGGCATCGACGGCGTCGAGGCCACCCGCCGGATCGCCCCGACCGGGGTGCACGTCCTCGTCCTCACCACGTACGACACGGACGCGGACATCACCCGGGCGATCGAGGCGGGCGCCACCGGCTACCTGCTGAAGGCGGAGCGCCCCGAGGAGCTCTTCGCCGCGATCCACTCCGCCGCCCAGGGCCGCACGACCCTGTCGCCGCCCGTCGCCAGCCGCGTCATGGACCGGATGCGGGGCGCCGCGGGCCCCTCGCTCACCGACCGCGAACGCGACATCCTGGGCCAGCTCGCCCACGGCCTCGGCAACCGCGAGATCGCCCGTGCCCTCTTCATCAGCGAGGCCACGGTCAAGACCCACCTGGGCCGCATCTACGCCAAACTCGGCGTCGACACGCGGGCGGGCGCGGTGGCGGTGGCGAAGGAACAGCGGCTGCTGCCGTAGCGGCGGCAGGCCGACGGGTCCCGCGGCGGGGCGCTGGCGGTCCGGGGCCCGGGGCGGGTGCTGGCGGTCCGGGGCCCGGGGCGGGTGCTGGCGGTCCGGCGCCCGTGCGTCCCGGCCTTGGCGGCGGGGGCGGGGGCGGGGGCGGGCCTGCGGTGCCCGGGCGGGTAGCCCTGGCGGGCCGCCGCGCCGGGCACGGGCCCGGCAGCCCGCGCCCCCGGCCTCCCGGCCGGGGCGGCCCTCCGTCCGGTCTTCACCCGGGCGGTCGGCTCCCCTGCCCGCCTCCCCACCACCCAAGCCCCACGCTGCTACCCTGCGTTGCCATTTCAGCGCAGTGCGTCATGTTCTCGCGGGAGCGCATGTGAAGATCACCATCGTCGGCGGCGGGCCCGGGGGCCTGTACTTCTCGATCCTGATGAAGCGCCAGGACCCGTCCCACGAGGTCACCGTGTACGAACGGAACCCGGCCGGCGCCACGTACGGCTGGGGCGTCACGTACTGGGCGGGGCTCCTCGACAAGCTGCGCGCCGGAGATCCGGAGTCGGCCGAGGCGATCGCCGCCGCCTCGGTGACCTGGACCGACGGCGTGGCGATCGTCCGCGACCAACGGACCGTGCACCGGGGCGACGCGGGCTTCGGCATCGGGCGGCGCCGGATGCTGGCGCTGCTCGCCGACCGGGCCCGGGAGCTCGGCGTACGGGTCGAGTACGAGCACCCCGTCGGCGGCCCCGGCGCCCCCGAGCTCGTCGGCCGCGACCTCGTCGTCGCCGCCGACGGGGTGAACAGCGTGCTGCGCGAGGCGCACCCGGACCGCTTCGGCACCGAGGTCACCAGCGGCCGCAACCACTACGTCTGGCTCGGCACGACCAAGGTCTTCGACTCCTTCAGCTTCGCCTTCAAGGAGACCGAGCACGGCTGGATCTGGTGCTACGCCTACGGCTTCAGCGGCGAGCGGTCGACCTGCGTGGTCGAGTGCGGGCCGGACACGTGGACGGGCCTCGGGCTCGACCGCATGAACGAGGCCGACAGCCTCCGGCTGCTGGAAAAGCTCTTCGCGGACCTCCTCGACGGCGAGCCCCTGATCGGCCGAGGCGGTGAACAGGCCGACGCCGGCACCCCCGCCCAGTGGCTCACCTTCCGCACCCTGACCAACCGGACCTGGCACCACGGCAACCTGGTCCTCCTCGGCGACGCCGCCCACACCACCCACTACTCCATCGGCGCCGGCACCACCCTGGCCCTGGAGGACGCCCTGGTCCTCGCCGCCGCCCTGCGCGACCCGTCGACACCGCTGGACGCGGCCCTCACCGCGTACGGCCGCCGGCGCCGCTCCGAACTCGTCTCGTCGCAGAGTGCGGCCCGCTACAGCGCCCAGTGGTACGAGAACCTGCCCCGTTACATGCGCCTGGAGCCGGCGCGGATGTTCGCCCTGCTCGGCCAGCGGCACTCGCCGCTGCTCCCGCACATCCCGCCGCAGCTCTACTACCGGCTCGACCGCGCCGCCGAGCAGCTGGAGTCCCTGCGCCGCCTCAAGCGCTGGCTGGGCCCGCGCCTGGTCCGCGCCGCCCACCGGGCGTGACCGGCGCGTGACCGGCGCCTGACGGGGGCGTGAGGGGGCGTGACAGGCTGCCCGGCGGGCGCGTGACGGGCTGCCCGGCGGGACCGGCAGGGCCGGCCCGCCCGGCATGACACCATCAGTGCGTGCTCGACATCGGCTACTCCCTCTCCCGCCGCTTCCCCGACCCCCCGCAGACCGACTACCGCCGCGCGGACGTCCGCGCGCTGCGGCACGACCTGTTCTGCGGTGACGTGTACCTCGCGGACACCGAGAAGGACCGGGAGGTGTCCACAGCCTGGGGATGGGTGCCGGTGCTCGACTTCGCCTGGGCGCTGTGCGACATCGTCGAGCAGCTCGACCGCGACCCGCGCGGCAGCCGTGCCTCCCGGCCCCAGTACGCCGAGCTCGACTTCACCGAGTCCTCCGACCGCATGCTGTTCGAGCGCCGCTTCGGCTGGGTCGACGTCGAGGCCGACTGGATGCCGGGCGACGAGCCGCCGCTCACCTTCAACCACGCCGAACTGCGCCGCGAGGCCCGCGACTTCCTGCACGACCTGATCGCCGACCTCACCGACATGCACGAGGGCCTCGCGGACAACCCGGTGGTGTGGGACCTCCAGGCCCGCTTCCCCCGGGTGCCGTAAGCGCCCCCGCGCGCCGGCTCCCGTACGGCCCGGTCCTCCCCCCGCGCGCCGGCTCCCGTACGGCCCGGCCCTCCCCCCATTCCCGACCGCGCCGGCTCCCGTACGGCCCGGCCCTCCCCCCGCGCCCCCGACCGCGCCGCGATGTCACGAACGAGCCCGCCCCGTCCGTCCCCCTCGTGAAACCCCGACACGAGGAGCCGGAGACATGCGCAAGATCACGATCGTCGGCGGCGGATTCGCCGGACTCACCGCGGCCGTCACCGCCGCCGAGGCGGGTGCCGAGGTCACCCTGTACGAGGCCCACCAGACCCTCGGCGGCCGGGCCCGGACGGCCGCCGGCCCGTACCTGACCAACGAGGGCCCGCACGCCCTCTACAACGGCGGCCCGCACTGGACCTGGCTGAAGCAGCGCGGCCTGCTCGGCCCGCTCGCCCCGCTCCCGCCCCTTGAGGCCGCGAGGCTGCGCTTCCACCACCGGGGCGCCCTGCGCCGCGTCCCGCCGCTCGGCTTCCTGCGCCAGGCCCTCCGCAGCGCCGACCGGGCGCCGGTGGACCTGGACTTCCGGACCTGGGCCGGCCGGCTCGCGGGCCCCGACGCGGCCCGCGCCGCCGCCGCGTACAGCGGGGTCGCGCTCTTCCACCACGACCCGGGCGCACTCTCGGCCCGCTTCGTCCAGGAGCGGCTGCACCGGGCCGCGAAGGTCCCGCCGGAGGCCCACTTCGTCAAGGGCGGCTGGGGGCGGCTGATCGACCGGATGGCGGCGCGCGCCCGGGAGCTGGGCGCCCGGATCGAGACCTCGGCGCGGATCGACGGCCTCGACGACCTGCCGCTCGCCGACGGCCCGGTGATCGTCTCGACCTCCCTGCCGGCCGCCGCCCGGCTCCTCGGCGACCCGTCGCTGACCTGGGAGTCCGGCCGTACGGTCCTGTTCGACCTGGCGCTGCGGACCCGCAGGGGCGACCCGTTCGCGATCTCGGACCTGGACGCGCCCGGCTGGGTCGAGCGGTTCACGACCCAGGACCCCGGCCTCGCCCCGGCCGGCGAGCAGCTGATCCAGGCGCAGTTGCCGATCGGCCCCGGCGAGTCGCGGGCGGACGGCGTCGCCCACGCGGAGCGGCTGCTCGACCTGGGCTTCCGGGGCTGGCGGGACCGTACGGTGTGGCGCCGTGCGGCCGTCTGCCACGGGCGTACGGGGGCGGTCGACCGGCCCGGCACCACCTGGCGCGACCGGCCGGCGATCGACCGGGGCGACGGGATCTACCTGGTGGGTGACCAGGTCGCGGCGCCGGGCGTGCTGGCGGAGGTGTCGTTCACGAGCGCGGTGGAGGCGGTGTCGCTGGCGCTGCGCGAGCGGGCCCTTGACCTCAAGTCTGCTTGAGGTTGGAGGCTGGGCTCCGCCGCACCACCGCACCACCGCACGCCGAGCGCACAGCCGACACCAGCCACCAGGGAGCCCACCATGCACGCCATCCGCCTCCACGCCTTCGGCCCCGCCGAGAACCTCCTCTACGAGGAGACCGCCGACCCGGTCCCGGGCCCCGGCCAGGTCCGCATCAAGGTGGCGGCGGCCGGCGTGCACCTCCTCGACACGGTGCTCCGCCAGGGCGGGACCGGCCCGTTCCCCGCGCCCGCCGAACTGCCCACCGTCCCCGGCCGCGAGGTCGCCGGCACGGTGGACGCCCTCGGCGAGGGCACCGACCCGGCCTGGCTCGGCAAGCGGGTCGTCGCCCACCTGGGCATGGCGCCCGGGGGCTACGCCGAACTCGCCGTCACCGACGCCGCCCGCCTGCACGCCCTGCCCGACCACCTCGGCGAGGCGGAGGCCGTCGCCATGATCGGCACCGGCCGCACCACCCTCGGCATCCTGCAGTTCACCGAGCTCGGCCCCGACTCGGTCGCGATCGTCCCGGCCGCGGCGGGCGGCATCGGCACCCTCCTCGTGCAGTACGCGAAGAACGCCGGCGCCACCGTCATCGGCCTGGCGGGCGGCCCGGAGAAGGCCGCCCGGGTGGCGGAGAACGGCGCGGACCTCGCCGTCGACTACAAGGAGCCGACCTGGCCGGAGCAGGTCCGCGCCTACCTCGGAGACCGCCGGGCGACGATCGTCTTCGACTCGGTGGGCGGCGACACGGCCCGCGCCGCCGTCGACCTCCTCGGCAAGGGCGGGCAGCACCTCGTCTTCGGCTGGTCCAGCGGCACGGAACTCACCCTCACCGAAGAGGAGCAGGCCGCCCGCGGCATCACCTCGGAGTCCGTCCTCGGCCCCGTGATGCTCCAGAAGGCCGGCGGGGACGTCCGCAACCTGGAACTGGCCGCCCTCGCCGCCGCGACCGACGGCACCCTCCGCCCCGCGGTGCAGCCCTTCCCCCTCGCCGAGGCGGCCGCGGCCCACCGCGCCCTGGAGACCAGGGGCACGATGGGCAAGGTGGTCCTGATCCCCTGAGGCATCAGGACCTTGAGCGTCGTCAGACGCCCAGCACGTCCCAGGAGTGCCCCTTGAACTCCTTCAGGAAGTCGGGGTGGTCCTCCCACATCCGGGCGACGGAGCGCAGCACGTCCCAGTTGTGCTCCAGCGCCTGGTCCACCACCTGCCGCAGCTCCGGCGCCGACTCCCGCTTCTCCACCAGCCCGTTCACGGCCGACGCCGCCTGCACCGTGTACCGCAGCGCCCGCAGCGCCCGCGAGGTGTCGTCCATCCCGAACCCGTGGTCACTGCCGTTCTCGGGGTCGAAGAGCGGCGTGAGCCGCGCCTCGATGAAAGCGGTGATCCGCTCGAACCGCTGCTGAATGTCCATGTCCATGCCCCCTTCCTACCGTCTCGCCGAGCCTCCCGCCGAACCGGCCGCAGGTCTACGCCGTCGCCCCCGGCTCCTTCAGCCCCGCGTCCGTCGCCCAGACGCCGCAGGTTCCGCACCACCGATTCGCGAATATTCGAGAATCACGGCGGACAGGACGCAACGGCGGTTCCATCCTGGAGACGGCCCGACTGGGTCATCGGGGTGAGAGGGGAACGACGTTGGCAAGGCGACTTCGCTTCATCGGTACCAACTCCGGCAACGATGGCTGCCCGACGCTCTACGAAGACCTGGACACGGGTGAGGTACTGGTCCAGGGAGACGCTGTCACCGATCCGGACGACGTGGCCCAACTCCGCAATGTCAAGCCCGGGGAGGGATTCGTGGTGGTCCCCCGCGCGCTCCTTGCCGACTTCGCGCCGAGGGATGTGAACCGGGTACCGGCGATGATCGGCTTCGAGGAGTTCGGCGGCATGTTCCGCACCTTCGAACACACCGCTTGGCGGTTGGAGACGCGCCGCCGGTACGCGTCGGACGAGGAGACGGAGACGTACAGCCGGTTCGCCCGGGGCGAGGATGCCGGATGGGACCTGAGCGACCCCTGGTGCGTGGCCCGGCGCGAACAGTCCGCTCTCGGCAAGCGGTTCGAGCGCGTACGCATCATGGACAATCCACCGACCCTGGGGCAGCGGTACCTCCTGGACAACGCCCGTCGCAACAGCGCCGTGGGAGAGAACATCCGGAACCTGTGGCGGAGCGACGCCGAGCGGCTGAAGCTCCCTGAAGAGGACTTCTGGCTGTTCGACTCGCGCGTGATCGCGCGACTTCACTTCGACGAAGACGACGACATGACCGGCATCGAACTCGTCACGGACCCCGTGGAGGTCCTGCGCGCCTGCCAGGTCCGAGACGCCGCCTGGCACCATGCCGTCCCGTACGACCGGTTCACGGGCCAGGTACCTTCCGGCGAGTGAGTACGGACTTCCAGCAGGCCCGGGTGGCCCTCGGCGCGCGGCTCCGTGAGCTGCGCGCCGCTCGTGGTTTCACGGGGCGGGAACTCGCGGCGGTGCTGCACTGGCCGCAGTCCAAGGTCAGCAAACTGGAGACTGGGCGCCAGACCGCCACGGCCGACGACCTCCGGGCGTGGGCACAGGCCACAGGGCGTCCGGAGGCTGCCGATGAACTGATCACCCGCCTGCGGATGCTGGAGTCCCGATCCCGCTCCTGGCGGCGCCAGCTTGCCGCCGGGCACAAGCCCGTCCAGGACGCTCTCACCGCTGAGTACGAGCGATCCCGAACGTTCCGGGCCTGGCAGGGCTCCTTGGTCGTCGGGATGCTCCAGACACCCGACTACGCCCGCCACGTGTTCAGCCAGTACGCCGACCTCCACCAGTCCGTCCGGGATGTGGAGGAGGCTGTACGAGCCCGAGTGAGACGCCAGGAAATGCTCTACGAGCCGGGGAAGACCTTCCACGTCATCATGTGGGAAGCCGCTCTCCACGCCCTGGTCTGCCCACCGCCGGTACTGGCTGCCCAACTCGACCGGCTCATGGGTGTGCTGGGTCTCGACACCGTCACCCTGGGCATCGTCCCGCTGGGCGCCCCCCTCAAGCTCCCGCCGGCCAACGCGTTCTGGCTGTACGACGACCGCTTGGCCATCGCCGAGGACTGGCACGCGGAGCTGTGGCTGGACGACTCCACGACCGTCGGCGTGTACCAGCGGGTCTGGCAGACACTCGCTGAATCCGCCGTCTACGGGGCGGAAGCCCATCGCGTGATCACACGCGCCCGGCGGGCACTCGGCCTCAGCTGAGAATCATCCGGAAGAAGCCCCGACGGCGCTCGAATCAAGGTGAATCAGGGCCGCCAAGCGGCACCCGGGGCTCATACCGTCCCGGTGTGGACCGAGGCATTCGGAGCGCTTGAGGGGACGGTGAGGCATGAACGAGGAGTGGAAACCGACCACCAGTCGGTACGCGGTGGACCGTAACGGAACGCTGGGTCGGGTGGACCGCCGGTACGAGGGGAGCGTGTACCTGCGTCCGCCGGGCGGAGGCCGAGAGTGGGCGGTCCCACCGGAGGAACTGCGGGAACCGACCCCTGAGGAGCTTGTCCAGGCCCGCTTGTTCGCCACCCCGGTGTCGGGCCGGGCACGTCCGAGCCGACACGGCTCGGCTTGGCGGGCCAACACCGAGAGGAGCACGGATGGGTTGGGGAACGGGTAAGGGCGGAAGCGGAGGCAACGGCCAGCACTCCGGGGGGAAGGACCCGGGCACGTCCAAGCCGTCGAGCGACACGGCCAAGCCGAAGGACCCGCCGAAGCACAAGAAGGACTAGCCCACGTGACGACAAGGGATCTCGCAGCGTCCGGACAGATCGCCATGCGCGATCTGTTCGGCGCGGTGAACAACGACCTGGACGCCCCGCTGGGGCCTGAGTGGGAGCGCGCGGCCTGGGCGGTCCCCCGCCACCGGTTCCTCCCGGATCGCATCTACCTGGGGGAGGACCTGGAACCGTGCAGCCGCGCGGAGGCACCGGAGACGTGGTTGCGGGCCGCCTACTCCAACGACTCCGTGGTGACCCAGATCAACGATGGGGAGAACCCCGGCGACGGGGAGCGGTGGGCATCGTCTTCCGCGTCGGCCCCCAGCATCGTGTTCCGCATGCTCGACATGCTGGAACTGGCCGACGGACACCGGATTCTGGAGATCGGGACCGGAACGGGGTGGAACGCGGGTCTGCTCGCTCACCGCCTGGGCCCGGAGAACGTGACCACGGTGGAGGTGGACCCGGTCCTGGCGTCGGACGCGGAGATGCGTCTACGGAAGGTGGGCCTGGAGCCGGCGGTGATCTCCGGGGATGGCGCCCGGGGTCACTCGTCCTCCGCACCGTACGACCGGGTGGAGGCCACGTGCTCCGTACGGTCGGTGCCCAGGGCATGGGTGGACCAGACCCGGCCCGGTGGGATCGTGCTCACGCCGTGGGAGACGCCCTGGCTGTGCTACGGCCTGTTGCGCCTGAAGGTGGGCGTCCAGGGCGACGCGTCGGGCCGGTTCTCTCCGCACTCCGCGTTCATGCTCATGCGGAACCAGCGCAGGGACTTGCGGATCTACCGGGACGTGGTCCACGACGGCCATCAGCCGGATGAGTATCGGACCACGCTCTCCCCCTGGGCTGTCACCGGAGTCGACTGGGCCGCCCAGTTCGCCATGGGCCTCCAGCTCCGTGACGTGTGGTGGACCTGGCACGACAACCCGGGCGTGGACGGGGTGGAGTCCAGGTTGTGGGTCGCGACGACCGACGCCACGTCCTGGGCGGCCGTGGACTGGGACGGGAAGTCGGACGACCGGTTCACCGTGTGGCAGCACGGCCCCCGACGCCTATGGAACGAGGTGGAGGCGGCGCACACCTGGTGGACCCACGCCGGCCGCCCCGGGCCGGAGCGGTTCGGACTGAGCACCGCCCCCGGCACCCGTGAGTGGGTCTGGCTGGACACGCCGGACCGGCCGCTCCCGACTACCGGCTGACCGCACCATGACCGGCCCCGGTAGCCCGCTTCCCTCGTGGCGGGTGGCCGGGGCCACCACCACGCCCGCCCCCTGGTGCCGGGGTGGGCGCTCGTCCGTAGCGGGGTCAGAACCCCGTGACGCCCTACGCGGCCGTCCCCAGCCTGTGGAGAGCGTCGTCCGTCAGCCGGTACACCGTCCACTCGTCCTGCGGGCGGGCGCCCAGCGACTCGTAGAAGGCGATCGAGGGGGCGTTCCAATTGAGGACGGACCACTCCAGGCGCTCGTAGCCGCGCTCCACGCAGATGCGGGCGAGTTCGGCGAGCAGGGCCTTGCCGTGGCCGCCGCCGCGGAGGGCGGGGCGGACGTAGAGGTCCTCCAGGTAGATGCCGTGGACTCCGCGCCAGGTGGAGAAGTTGAGGAACCACAGGGCGAAGCCCGCCACCTCGCCGTCGGCGGTCTCGGCGAGGTGGGCGTAGGCGGCGGGCCGTTCGCCGAAGAGGGCCTCGTGGAGCTGCTCGGGGGTCGCGCGGGCCTCGTGGAGGGCCTTCTCGTAGTCGGCGAGCTCGCGGATCATCTGGTGGATGACGGGGACGTCGGCAGGCGTGGCAGTACGGATCATGGGGCCAGACTGCCCCGGATCAGCCCCGCCTGGCCAGTAGGTTCCGCGCGATGGACACCTGGTCCCGGTCGAGCGCCGGCTCGCCGTCCGCGACGTCCCACAGGCCGTTCTGCAGCACCCGGCCGAGGGTCCAGGCCAGGGCCCGCCCGCGGTCCAGGCCCAGGTGCTCGGTGAGCAGGTCGAAGCGCCACAGGACCTCCGCCGGATCCGGAACACCGCCCTCGGCCCCCTCCTCGTCCCACAGGTCGGTGAGCGCCGGGAGCAGTTCAAAACCCGGGTCGCCGGCCAGCGGCTTCGGGTCGATGGCCAGCCAGGGCTCCCGCTCGGAGGCCAGGATGTTGTCGTAGTGCAGGTCCCAGTGCAGCAGCCGGTCGCCCGGCTCGCCCATGACCTCCCGTACCGCCGCCGCGCAGTCCCGCAGCAGCGCCGCGTCCTCGGTCCCGAGCCGGGCCGCGGCCGCCGGGGTCGCCGCGACCATCTCCGCCGCGATGTCACCGAGCCGCCGCAGTCCGGGCGGCGCCGGGACCGCCACCAGCCGGCCCAGCAGACCGGCCAGGATCCGCACCGCCTCCCGGGAGTCCCCCAGCGTCGACAGGTGCCGGGTCTCGTCCGCCCGCTCGAGGAGCATCGTCCCCGTACCCGGGTCGTGCTCCAGGAGCCGTACCGCCCCCGCGCCGTCCCAGGTCCGCAGCGCGACCGGCTCCCCCTCCGACTCCTCGTCCAGGAGCTGGAGCTTGAGCGCGGCGGGGACACCGTCCCGCGTCACGGGCAGCACCAGCGAGACCACCCCGTGCAGGGACGGCCCGGTCACCCGCAGCCCCCACCGGTCGAGGAACTCCTCCGCCCGTCCCGGCAGCGCAGCGACAAACGCCCGCCCCGCCTCACCGTTGTACTTCGCCTGCGACGCCGCCAGTTCCGCCGGAATCTCGATCACCCGACCGACCCTAACGGGCGCCTCCCCCGGTAACCTCCCGCCCACGGATCCGGAAGAGGGATACACATGAGCAGCACGGTCAACGGCGGCATCTCGTTCTGGTACGCGCAGGAGGGCGCCGCCCCGCCCCGCGAACCGCTGCCCGGCGACCGCACCGCCGACGTCTGCATCGTCGGCGGCGGCTACACCGGCCTGTGGACCGCCTACTACCTCAAGAAGGCCGTCCCCTTCCTCGACATCACCATCCTCGAGGCCGCCTTCTGCGGTTACGGCGCCTCCGGCCGCAACGGCGGCTGGCTCTACAACGGCATCGCCGGCCGCGACCGCTACGCCCGACTGCACGGCCACGAGGCCGCCGTACGGCTCCAGCACGCCATGAACGACACCGTCACCGAGGTCATCGACGTCTGCGCCGCCGAGGGCATCGACGCCGACATCCACCGCGGCGGCGTCCTGGAGATCGCCCACTCCCCCGCCCAGCTCGCCCGCCTCAAGGACTTCCACGCCGTCGAGCTCGCCTTCGGCGAGAAGGACCGCGAACTGTACGGCGCCCGCGAGACCGCCGAACGCATCCGCGTCACCGGCGCCGTCGGCTCCACCTGGACCCCGCATGGCGCCCGCCTCCACCCGGTCAAGCTCGTCAAGGGCCTCGCCGCCGCCGTCGAGGCGCTCGGCGTCACCATCCACGAGTCGACCCCGGTCACCGAGATCCGCCCGAAGCACGCCGTCACCCCGTACGGAACGGTCCGCGCGCCCTACGTACTGCGCTGCACCGAGGGCTTCACCGCCTCGCTCGCCGGCCAGCGCCGCACCTGGCTCCCGATGAACTCCTCCATGATCGCCACCGAGCCGCTGACCGACGCCCAGTGGGAGTCCATCGGCTGGGAGGGCCTGGAGACCCTCGGCGACATGGCCCACGCCTACATGTACGCCCAGCGCACCGCCGACGGCCGCATCGCGCTCGGCGGCCGCGGCGTCCCGTACCGCTACGGCTCCAGGACCGACAACGACGGCCGCACCCAGCCGCAGACCGTCGCCGCCCTGCGCGAGATCCTGGTCCGTTTCTTCCCGCAGCTGGCGGGCGTCGGCATCGCCCACGCCTGGTCCGGCGTCCTCGGCGTGCCGCGCGACTGGTGCGCCACCGTCACCCTCGACCGTTCCACCGGACTCGGCTGGGCGGGCGGTTACGTCGGCTCCGGCGTCGCCACCACCAATCTCGCCGCCCGCACCCTGCGCGACCTCATCCAGCAGGACTCCGGCCAGTCCGGCCCCACCGACCTGACCACCCTGCCCTGGGTGGGCCACAAGGTCCGCAAGTGGGAGCCCGAACCGCTGCGCTGGCTCGGCGTCCAGACCATGTACGCGGCCTTCCGCGGCGCCGACCGCCGCGAATCCACGGCCCGCACGACCGCCACCGACCGGGTGGCGGTCCTGGCCAACCGCCTCAGCGGCCGGTGACGGTCCCGCCTGACCGGCGTGGGGGCGTTCAGACGCCGGTCAGGCCGCGGATCGCCGTCAGGGCCCACTCCTGGGCCGCCACCGTCGTCCCGGCCGCCGCGCCCATCGCGACCGGGGTGAGCGCTCCCCGGAGCATGGCGAGGGCCCGCCGGAGCCGGCCCGGCTCGGGCGCGTCGGGGCCCCCGATCGCCGCCAGGACCTCCGCGGCCGCCGCCTCGGTGTCCTCCTGCTCCGGGGCGGGCAGGCCCGCCGCGGGCAACTGGGCGAGCAGCTCCCTGACCCGCTCGGCCAGTTCCTCGTAGCCGGGGGCGACGGCAGCGGCCGTGTTGTTCTGCTGGTTCTGGGTGACGTTCTCGTTGCCCCAGGCGAACTGCCCCTGGGACACCGGCCCGTGGAACACGGGACCGTCGGAGCGCGCGCCGTTCGCGCCGTTCGTCCCGTTCGCGCCGTTCCTTTCATTCGCCGCGTCGTTCGGATCGTTCACGCCGTTCCGCGGATCGTTCATGCGGGGTTACCGTCCTCGCTCGTCGATGTCTCGGCCTGTGTCGATGTCTCTGTCTGCGCCGGGGTGTGCGTCCGCTGGTTCTGGGTGACGTTCTCGTTGCCCCAGGCGAACTGCGCCTGGGACACCGGCCCGTGGATCACCGGCCCGTGGTACTGGTGGACGACGGTCGGCGGGCGCTCCGGTTCGGCGGGCCGCTCGATCACCCGCAGCGACGTCCGCAGGTTCACCACGTCCACGAGGCCGTTGCCGACCACCGCCACGCCGCGCGTCCCGGTCACCGCGCAGTCCGCGAACCGGCCGGCCGCCGTGCCCAGGAAGCCCGCGCCCGCGGTCGCGCAGTCGACGAACTCGCTGTCCGCCACGTCGAGCCGCGCCGAGTCCTGCGCCAGCAGCCCCAGCGCCTCCGAACCGGTCACGGTGAGGTTCCGCGCGACCAGCCTTCCCTTGCCCATGGCCAGCGCGCCGCTCGTACCGGCCGCCTTCACCTCGCAGTCGTACACGAAGAGCTGGGACTCCTCGCAGGAGCCGAAGCCCACCGTCCCGCGCTCCGCCGTCACCTGGCGCAGCGTGACCCGGGACTGGCCGAGCGCCTCGACGGCCGACAGGGAGAAGTCGCGGAACAGCGCGCCCTGGACGTCGGCGGTGGTGCCGCCGTCCCCGCGGGTCTCCAGGTGCGTCGGGCAGCGCTCCACGCGCACGTCCTCGAAGACGGCCTTGCCGCCGTCGTACGCGCGCAGGGCGACGCTCGTCAGGTCCGCCACCCGGATCCCGGCGAAGCGGCCCCGGGCGCCGCTGACGGCGATCCCGACGTTGCCGCGCGTGATGCGGCAGCCGTGGACCTCGGGGGCGCCGCCGCCGAACACGAACACCGCGACGTTCCCCGCCCCGACGACCTCGCAGTCCTCGAACCGGCCCCGGCCGCCCGCCCCAACGTTGATCCCGGTGTCCCGGCAGTCGAGGAACGCGCAGCCCCGCACCACCGGGTCGGAGCCGCTCACGACGGCGATGCCGTGCTCGCAGCCGGTGACGCGGGTGCGGTCGACGGAGCCGCCGGACTGCTCGATGTACGCGATGCCCTCCCCGTGCGCGGCGTCGATCACGCAGTCCGCGACGGTGAGCTCCGCCTGCGCGTCCGCCATCAGGGCCGCCCTGCCCGTGCCGGTCAGCACGCAGCCGGTGACGTGGGCGCGGGCGCCGCTGACGCGGATGCCGTGGATCCGGCTGTTCTCGAAGCGGCTGCCCAGGACCGTGACGTGGGCGCCCTCGATCGCCGCGAGCGCGTTGTCGGCGGCGTCGCCGAACCGGCAGCGCTCGACGAGCCCGCCGGCCCCGGCCAGCAGCACGCGGCCGTGCCGGAACACACCGTCCCGCAGCGTCACCGTGGTGCCGGGCATCGCGTGCACGGCGACACCACCGGGCGCCCGCACCTCGGTGTGCTCCAGCGTGAGCGTGCCCGCGTGGCAGCGCACCACGTCCGCGTCCCGGCCGGCCAGCACCAGGCCGTGGACCCGGACGGCCCCGCCGGCGTCCAGGACGCCACCACGCGGCTGCACCACCTCGACGGTGCCCGCGCCGCCCGCCGCGACCAGCTGGACCTCGCCCCGGACCGTGAGGTGCTCCTCGTACCGTCCCGGCGCGATCTCGATCAGCGCCGCCCGGCCGCGCCTGGCGGCCGCCGCGAGCGCGGAGGCGATGTCGGGGTGGGCCCGCCGCCCGCCGTGCGGTGCCACCAGATACCTCGCGACCACTCCCGTACCCCCTCACAGGACCGCCCACGCCCCCGACGGCGAAGGCCCCGCCGCCCACACGGACGACAGGGCCTCGGACCTGGTGCTTCACAGAGCCCCCTGTCGGGTTCGAACCGACGACCCCCGCTTTACAAGAGCGGTGCTCTGGCCAGCTGAGCTAAGGAGGCAGCGAGTGCAGTGTAACGAACGACCGCGCGCCGGCGGTCGGAAATCTCACGTCCTCCGGACTGCTGACAGAACGGGCGGCGGCAGGTAGCGTCACCCGGAGTTCACCCAGGTGGACTACACCACATCCTTCCTTTACTCGGATCGTCCGGCACGTTCCTGCCGGTGAAGGGACACATCACCATGGCTTCCGTCACCTACGACAAGGCGACCCTGGTCTACCCGGGCGCCGAAAAGCCCTCCGTCAACGAGCTGGAGATCGAGATCGCCGACGGCGAGTTCCTCGTCCTCGTCGGCCCCTCCGGCTGTGGCAAGTCGACCTCGCTGCGCATGCTGGCCGGCCTGGAGGACGTCACCTCCGGGGCCATCCGCATCGGCGACCGCGACGTCACGCACCTGCCGCCCAAGGACCGGGACATCGCCATGGTGTTCCAGAACTACGCGCTCTACCCGCACATGACCGTCGCCGACAACATGGGCTTCGCCCTGAAGATCGCCGGCGTCAACAAGAGCGAGATCCGCGCGAAGGTCGAGGAGGCCGCGAAGATCCTCGACCTCACCGAGTACCTGGACCGCAAGCCGAAGGCACTCTCCGGCGGTCAGCGCCAGCGTGTCGCCATGGGCCGGGCCATCGTGCGTGAGCCGCAGGTCTTCCTCATGGACGAGCCGCTGTCGAACCTCGACGCCAAGCTGCGCGTCTCCACCCGTACGCAGATCGCGAGCCTCCAGCGCCGCCTCGGCATCACCACCGTCTACGTGACGCACGACCAGACCGAGGCGCTCACCATGGGCGACCGGGTCGCGGTCCTCAAGGACGGTCTGCTCCAGCAGGTCGACACCCCGCGCAACATGTACGACAAGCCCGCCAACCTCTTCGTCGCCGGCTTCATCGGCTCCCCGGCCATGAACCTGATCGAGGTCCCGATCACCGACGGCGGCGTGAAGTTCGGCGCGAGCATCGTCCCGGTCTCCCGCGAGGCCATCGCCGCCGCGTCCGCCAAGGGCGACACCACCGTGACGGTCGGCGTCCGCCCCGAGCACTTCGACGTGTCGGGCCCGACGAGCAAGGACGGCCTCGCCGTCACCGTGAACGTGGTCGAGGAGCTGGGCTCCGACGGCTTCGTGTACGGCTCCACCCGCGTCGGCGGCGAGGACAAGGACCTCGTGGTCCGCGTCGGCGGCCGTGAGGTCCCGGCCAAGGGCTCCACGCTGCACGTCGTCCCGCGCTCCGCCGAGCTGCACGTCTTCTCGACCTCGACCGGCGAGCGCCTCTCCGGCTGACGCGTACCGCGGCACACCGTCCGGCTCCGTTCCCGCTTGCGGGGGCGGGGCCGTTCGCGTACAGGAGGCATGAAACACCGAGTCGGCGAAAACCCCGGCAGAACTGGGCATTCACGCCCACGACCCCTCCCCGGCGTCAACACGGGATTCGAAAAGCCGCCTCGAACCATCCCCCGCGAGAGTGACTAAATGTCGCCATATCACTACCGCCCGCTACGCTCGCCTGCGTGACTCACACTGCCCGCCGAATCGGCCGCTCTCTCGCCCTCGTCCTGCCCGTCGTCCTGGTGCTCTCGGGAACGCTCGCGGTGTCCGCCGTTCCGTGGGCCGGCCAGAGCTCCGGGACCCAGATGCTGACCGCGTCGTCCACGGATGTCTCGGTCCGGGCCAAGTCCCGCGCACCGCAGGATATTCTGCGCGACCAGCTCCTCGCGGAGCTTCAGGAGAAGGACCCCGGCACGGCCCTCACCCACCTCCAGCGCGAGGTGGAGAACCGGCCGTCGCTCGCCAAGCACTGCATGTCCATCGCGAAGGCGCTCGGCGCCGCCGCCGTCCGCCACTACGGTCCGACGCGCGCCCAGTCCTACTCGCGTCCGGTGTGCGACACCTCCTTCGCCTACGGCGTCCTGCACGCCGCCGGCTGAGCGGGGCGAGCGCCACCGGTAGGCCCGCCGTACAGCGCATATCGTTCCCGGTATGCATACCTCCCCGACGCAGGCCGTGATCCTGGCGGGCGGCCAGGGCTCGCGACTGCGCCCGTACACCGACGACCGCCCCAAGCCGATGGTCGAGATCCCGGGCACCGGGACCCCGATCATCGGCCATCAGCTGTCCTGGCTCGCCTCGGAGGGCGTGACCCACGCCGTCGTCTCCTGCGGTCATCTCGCGGAGGTGCTCCAGGAGTGGCTGGACACCGCCGAGCTGCCGCTCAAGGTGACCACGGTCGTCGAGTCGGAGCCGCTGGGCCGCGGCGGCGGCCTCAAGTACGCGGCCGCGCACCTGCCCGAGCCAGGACAGCCCTGGTACGCCACCAACGGTGACATCTGGACCCGCTTCTCGCTGCGGGAGATGGCCGACTTCCACGCCGAGCGCGACGCCGCCGCCACCCTGGCGCTGGCCCGGCCGCGGATCCCGTGGGGTGCCGTCGAGACCGACGCCTTCGGCCACATCACCGACTTCATCGAGTCACCGCCGTCCCCGTACCTCATCAACGCGGGCGTGTACGTCTTCTCCGCGGCCTTCACCGATCTGCTGCCGGACCGCGGCGACCACGAGCGCACCACCTTCCCCCGGCTCGCCCGGGAGCGGCGGCTCGCCGGCTTCCCGCTGCCGCAGGGGGCCTACTGGCGGGCCATCGACACGGCGAAGGACCTCACCGAGGCGGCGAAGGAGCTCGCCGCGCACGCCTGAGCGGCGCGGCCGGGACGGCGGACGTGCGAAGGGGCGGCACCACCGGTCCGGTGGTGCCGCCCCTTCGCGTACGTGGTCCGGCGGTGCCGCCCCTGCGTCCGTCCGTCCGGCGGTCCCGCTCCTTCGCGTACGTGGTCCGGTGGTGCCGCCCCTTCCTACGCCCCGCGCCTCGCCGTCCCGCCAGGGCCACGGCCGTCACGGCGGTCACGGCGAGGGCGGAGCCGGCGAAGAGAGGAGGACGGCGCCCCAGGCGTGCGAGGGGCCCCGGGCGTCCACCTGGACACCCGGGGCCCTCGGCACTCGGCCCTCGGCCGGGCCGCTCAGCCCAGCAGGCCGCCGATCGGGTTGCGCGCCCCGCCCGACGTCGAGCCGCCGTCCGACGAACCGCTGCTGCTCCCGCTCGTCGGCGTCCCGCTCGTACCGCCCGAGGTCGAGTCGGAGCTGGAGGAGGACGGAGCCGTCGTACGGGTCTGGCTCGGGCTGCGCGTCCCGCTGGTCGCGCTCGGGCTGCGCTGCTCGCTGCGCCGGGTCTCCCGCGCGGACTCCTTCGGCGCGGCCTCCTCGTCCTTCTCGCGCTCGCCGCTCGCCCCGGTCGTCGCCGACGGCTTCGGGGTCTTCGGGGCCTTGCGGGACGGGCCGGTCGCACCCGGCTCCTCGGGCAGCGGCTGCCCGGGCAGGTGGTTGACCGGGTCGTCGTTCGGCCCCGGCACCGTGACCATCTCGGTGGAGCGCACCGCGCCGCCGAGCATCGAACCGACGAGCAGCGTGAGTCCGACGACCACCGCCGCGACGACCGTGCCGCGCCGCAGCACCCGGCGGCGCAGGTCCCACAGCTCGGCGCGCGGCCCGAGGCGCCGCCAGGCCTCGCCGGCGAGCCGGCCGTCGATCGAGTACACCGGGGCGCCCGCGATGATCAGCGGTGACCAGGCGGCCAGGTAGATGATGTCCGGCGCGTCGTAGACCGGCACGGTCTTCCAGCTCACGGTGAGGATCAGCGCGGCCGAGAGCAGCGCGCCGACGACGGCCGCCACCCGCTGCCACAGGCCGAGGACCGTGAGGACGCCGACGACGACCTGGAGGAAGGCGACGGTGAGTCCGGCGCCCACCGGGTGCTGGAGGGCGAAGTCGCGCAGCGGCTCGGCGAGCGCCCAGGGGTGCAGCGAGTTGAGCCACTTGACCATGGAGCCGCGCTCGCCGCCGTCGAAGTAGACGGGGTCGCAGAGCTTGCCCATGCCCGCGTAGATGGAGATGAAGCCGAGGAAGACGCGCAGCGGCAGCAGCACCACGCCGAGGTTCATCCGGCGGCCCGGGTAGTAGGCGTGCTTGACCGGGTCGGCGCCGTGCCGGTGCGGGGAGCGGGCGTCGGCGTCGGCACCCTGGCCGTACGCGTCGGCCTCGGGCTCCATCTCGTACAGATCGTCGTACGCCCCCTCCGCGCGCCGCATCGGCGGCAGCAGCGGGGTGGCCGGCGCGGCGGGCACCACCGGTGTCGGCATGGTGTCGTCGATGCGCGGGATGGTCTGGGTGGTCGGCTCCAGGGTGGCGACGCCCGGGGCGGACGACTCGCGGACGGCCTGGAGGAGGCCGGTGGCGCCGGGGGAGGACTTCCCGGTCCACACGACGGGCCTGCGACGGGCCGCGCCGGTCCCGGTCGCGCCGGCGACGGCACCGACACCTGCGGCGCCCGCGAGGGCGGCGATCCGGGGGTTCGCGGCGAACTTCGGCTGTTGGGCCGGCGCGAGCCGCACACGGAAGCTGGCGTGGTTCACGATCACCTGGGCGGGATCGGAATCCACCTTGACCATGCTCAGCGCGGGCTGATCGTCGAACCCCGGCCGGGGCGTTCTGGTGTCCACACTCATCTAACCGAGTGACGCGCGGTTAGGACACTGCCTTGACGGGCCCCAAATGTCGGAGGCCCGTCAAGATCACGGCCGGGACGCCTCCCCCGTTCGGGTCAACCTCTACGGGAGAGCCGGGCAGCCCGTACGGGCAGAGTGGATCAGCCCGTACGGGAGGGACGGATCAGCCCGTACGGGGAGAGTGGATCAGCCCGTACGGGATCGATGGATCAGCCCGTACGGGAGAGACGGGTCAGGCCATGCGGCGGCGGGCCGCCTCGTAGAGCACGACACCCGCGGCGACACCCGCGTTCAGCGACTCGGCGCCGCCCGGCATCGGGATGCGGACCAGGAAGTCGCAGGTCTCGCCGACCAGGCGGGACAGGCCCTTGCCCTCGGAGCCGACCACGATGACGACCGGGCCGGCCAGCGCCTCCAGCTCGTGGACCTCGGTGTCGCCGTCGGCGGAGAGGCCGACGACCGTGAGCCCCGCCTTCTGGTACTGCTCCAGGCACCGGGTCAGGTTGGTGGCCCGGGCCACGGGCGTACGGGCGGCGGTGCCGGCCGAGGTCTTCCAGGCACCGGCGGTCATGCCGGCCGCGCGCCGCTCGGGCACGACCACGCCGTGGCCGCCGAAGGCCGAGACGGAACGGACGACGGCGCCGAGGTTGCGCGGGTCGGTGACGCCGTCGAGGGCGACGATCAGCGGGTCCTCGTGGTCGTCGAAGGCCGCCTCGGCGAGGTCCTCGGGGTGCGCGTACTCGTACGGCGGGACCTGGAGGACGAGGCCCTGGTGGTTGAGCCCGTTCGTCATCCGGTCCAGCTCGGGGCGCGGCGCCTCCATGATGTTGATGTTGCCGCGGCCGGTGGCGAGGTTCAGGGCCTCGCGCACGCGCTCGTCGTTGTCGATGAACTGCTGGACGTAGAGCGTGGTGGCGGGCACGCCGTCGCGCAGCGCCTCGAAGACCGGGTTGCGGCCGACGACCATCTCCGACTGGCCCTTGCCGCCGCGGCGGGCCACGGGCTTGCGCTTGGCCGTGTTCCGGGCCATCGCGTTGGCGACGCGATAGGCCTTGTGGCCCTTGCGGTTTTCCGCCTTGGGCGTCGGGCCCTTGCCCTCGAGGGAGCGGCGCCGCTTGCCACCGCTGCCGACCGTCGCGCCCTTCTTGTTGGACGTGCGGCGGTTCCTGCGCTGGCTGTTCCCGGCCATGACTACCTGTTTCCTCTACTGCGTGAGCGAGGCCCGTGAGCCTCTGAGTGAAGCCTGTAAGTGAAGTGTGCCGCCCGGGGGCCCGGACGGCACATTCCACAGCGGTCTAGCGGTTGCCCAGCGTCCAGCGGGGCCCGTCGGGGCCGTCCTCGATGACGAGGCCCGAGCGGTTGAGCTGGTCGCGGATGGCGTCGGCGGTCGCCCAGTCCTTGCGCCCGCGGGCGGACTCGCGCTGCTCGAGCACGAGCCGTACGAGGGTGTCGACGACGCCGTGGAGCTCCTCGCCGCGGTCGCTCTCCTCGGCCCAGTGGGGGTCCAGCGGGTCGAGGCCGAGGACCCCGAGCATGGCCCGCACCTCGGCGAGGCGGGCGACGGCCTCGTCCTTGTCGTCGGCGGCGAGCGCGCTGTTGCCCTGGCGGACGGTGGTGTGGATGATCGCCAGCGCGTGCGGGACGCCCAGGTCGTCGTCCATGGCCTCGGCGAAGGCCGGCGGCACCTCGGCGGCGGGGGCGACGGGCGACCCGGCCTTCTCGGTGGCGCGCTGGACGAAGCCCTCGATACGGGCGAAGGCCGCCTCCGCCTCGCGCAGGGACTCCTCGCTGTACTCGATCATGGAGCGGTAGTGCGGGGTGCCGAGGTAGTAGCGCAGGACGATCGGGCGCCAGTTCTTCACCATCTCGGAGACGAGGACGCTGTTGCCGAGCGACTTCGACATCTTCTCGCCGCTCATGGTGACCCAGGCGTTGTGCACCCAGTACTGGGCGAAGTCGTCGCCGAAGGCCTTGGCCTGGGCGATCTCGTTCTCGTGGTGCGGGAAGATCAGGTCGAGGCCACCGCCGTGGATGTCGAAGGCGGAGCCCAGGTACTTGTGGGCCATCGCCGAGCACTCCAGGTGCCAGCCGGGACGGCCACGGCCCCACGGGGTCTCCCAGTCGGGCTCGCCCGGCTTGGTGGCCTTCCACATGGCGAAGTCGCGCGGGTCGCGCTTGCCGGAGACGCCCTCGTCGGGCTGGCGCAGGTCGTCGATGTCCTGGTTGGACAGCGACAGGTAGCCGGGGAAGGACCGCACGTCGAAGTAGACGCTGCCGTCGGCCTCGTAGGCGTGCCCGCGCTCGATGAGGCCGCGCATCATCTCGACCATCTCGGTGACGTGACCGGTGGCACGCGGCTCGTAGGTCGGCGGCAGGCAGCCGAGGGCGTGGTAGCCGTCGTTGAAGGCCCGCTCGTTCTCGTACCCGATGGACCACCAGGGGCGCCCCTGGTCGGACGCCTTGGCGATGATCTTGTCGTCGATGTCGGTGACGTTGCGGATGAACGTGACGTCGTAGCCGCGGTACGCGAACCAGCGGCGCATGATGTCGAAGTTCAGGCCCGACCGGATGTGCCCGATGTGCGGGGCGGCCTGCACGGTCGCGCCACAGAGGTAGATCGAGACACAGCCCGGCTTGATCGGGGTGAAGTCACGGATCTGCCGGGCGCTGGTGTCGTACAGGCGAATGGTCACGGGACCAGGGTAGTGGGCGGGCGGCAGTGCGCTGCGACGGATTCCGGGTCGGGGGGCGACTTTTTCGGGGCGGACGCCGTCGGACGGCCCCGGGCCGGCGTGCGGGGGCCTCACAGGCGCCCGCCCGGGACCGGGCCTCACGGGTGGCCGCCCGGGACCGGGCCTCACGGGTGGCCGCCCGGGACCGGGCCTCGCAGCCGACCGGGCCACGCAGCCGACCGCCCGGGACCGGGCCTCGCAGCCGACCGCCCGGAGGAACCCCCGCGCCCGCCCGGACCAGCGGGGTGCCGCCGCCGGCCCCCGCCCTACGCGCCGACCGGTTCGCGGGCGTCGCTCCCGTGGGGCTTCCGGCGGGTGGCCCGGATCAGCAGCGTCCCGGCCAGCGCGGCTGCCGCGATGAGCGTCGCGAAGGCCGTGGAGGACGTGACGACGCCGGTGGCGTCGGCGGCGTAGCCGGTGAGGATGGGCAGGACGCCCGCGAACAGGTAGCCGCCGGCGCTGAGGGCGGCGTTGGCCTCCGCGAGGCGGGGCGGGGGCACCTCCGTGGCGAGCCGGGTGAAGCCTCCGTACTGGCTCAAGCCCTGGCCGGCGCCCGCGAGGACGGCGGCGCAGCTCAGCACGGCGAGGGACCGGGAGTGGACCGCTGCGGCCGTGCCGAGCATGGCGAGACCGGTGACGACGCCCGCGACGGCGAGGACGCGGCCCGTCGGCACCTTCTTGGCGAGGAACTGGACGGCGGTGGACGCGCCGAACATCAGGAAGCCGATGCCGCCGGTGACGAGACGGTTGGTGGTGTGCAGGAGCGAGCCGAGCAGGGTGGGCCCGAGGGCGAGCAGCAGGGACGTCCCCGTCATGCCGGGGGCGTAGGCCATGAGGCTGGTGACCAGGCCGCGCCGGTTGGCCGGGGGCACGGAGGGCAGGCGCAGCCGTCCGGGGCCGGCGGGGCGGTCCTCACCGGGCGCGGACCGGGGCGGGAGCCGGTGGACGACCGCCGCCGCGGACAGGAGCAGACCGCCTTCCAGCACGAAGGCGGTGACGGTGGGCGCGCCGAGGTACTGGGAGACGGCGCCGCCCACCAGCGGACCCGCCGCGAGTCCCGTGCCGATGGCGACGGACGCGGCGAGGGACGCCTGCGTGCGGCGCCCGGGGCCGCCGACGTGGACGACGGCGGCCGTGCCGGCGGAGAGGACGGCGCCGACGGCCACCCCGGTGAGCAGCCGCGCGGTGATCAGGGTGAGCACGTGGCTCGCCGTCATGAACAGGACGCAGGAGACGAGGGCGGCCGCCAGGGCGGGGGTGAGGACGCGGCGGGCGCCGTAGCGGTCGGCCAGGGCCCCGGTGAAGGGGAGGGCCAGGAGCAGGCCGCCGATGTAGGCGGCGAAGACGACGGTCGTGGTGCCGGTGGAGTAGCCGATGCGGTGCTGCCACAGGCCGAGCAGCGGGGTCGGGATGTTGGACAGCATGAACACGGCCGTGATCGGCCATGCCGCTGCCCAGACATCCCGGGACCGCCGGGGTGCGCGCGTCACAGCTCGCGCAGGAGCGGGAGCAGTTCGTCCGCCGTGCGCTTGACCGCGGTGCGGTAGCCGGCTTCCGTCAGCTCGTTCGTGGGCAGGCGCAGGATCAGGTGGCGGGCGCCGTTCCTGACGTACTGCCCCAGCCAGTCGGCGACCTCGTCGGGCGTGCCGCCGAAGATGCCCTGGGTGGTGCGCATCGTGGTGAGGGGCAGCCCGTAGTAGGCCTGGAAGTAGGACCAGAGGGTGTCCTCGGCCTGCTGCCGGGTGCGGTCGACGGCGACGGAGAGGTAGACGGCGCCGGTGACGGCCCCGTCCGGCCGGCCGGCTTCCCGGCGCGCCGCCTCGACCTGGCTCCAGCCTTCGGCGTACTTCTCGGGCGTGGTGGAGGTGGGCATCCAGCCGTCGAAGCGGTGTCCCGCCCGTGCCAGCATCTTGGGGCCGGAGTGGGCGATCCACAGCGGCGGTCCCTGCGGCTGGTGCGGTACGGGCAGCAGCGCGGCGTCCTTCAGCTGGTAGTGCCGTCCCTCGTACGTGACGGGGTCGCCCTTCGCCGCCCACAACGCCTGGCAGATCTCGACGGTCTCGCGCATCCGCCCGAATCGGGTGGCGAAGTCGAGCCCGTAGTTGCCGAACTCGCGTTCCGTGGCCGGTGAGGCGAACCCGGATCCGATGCCCGCGATCAGCCGGCCGGCCGACATCCGGTCGAGGCAGGCGAGTTCGTGGGCGAGGTGGACGGGTGGGCGCAGCGGCATGAGGACGGCTGTGCCGAGCTGGATGCGTTCGGTGGCGGTGGCGGCCGCGGTGAGGGCGAGCAGCGGGTTCATCCGGGAGCGGGCGAGGGGGGACTCACCGGCCCACACGGAGTCGAAGCCGCTCTCCTCGGCGAGGGCCGCGATGGAGGCGAGGTTCCTCGGGTAGGGCCCGTCGTCGATGACGGACTCGCGTCCGGGCAGGACGATGCCCACCTTCAGGCCGGTCACAGGTCCCACCCCTGCCCGGGGACGATGCCCTCGATCTCGACGAGGAGGTCGTCGCGGCAGACGGCGACGTTGAGGTACTTCACCTCAACGCCAGCACCAAGCGCTTCTTCACAGACTTCACGTACTGCCGGAATGTCGTCGTCATGTCGCACGTATGCCTTGATCAGTCGGAGGTCCTTGAGGACGTGGTCGGCGTCGACGCCCTGGGGTGCCAGGTTGTCGCGCGAGATGAGGTGGGCGATGTTGTCGAGCGTCTGGCGGGTCTGGCGGCGCACGTCGCCCTTGTGGACGGTCTCGTGGCCGAGGATGGACGCGGTGCCGGAGACGTAGAGGGTGTCGTCCAGGAGGGTGGCCCGGGCGAAGCTGGGCGGCTTCGGGCCGTACTGGTCGGGATAGTGGTACGCGGCCGTCTGGTGGCTGTTCTCCAGGTGGCGGGGCACTCCCGCACGGCTGGCGAGCAGGGCGAAGGCGATGCCGCGGCCCTGGGTGCCGATGCCGGTGGCGGCGGGCAGCTGTGCGGTGCCCTCACCGAGGTGGGTCCGGAAGGCCTGCGCCCGGCCCTGGACGAAGTCCTGGTAGACCTCCATGCCCTCGGCGTTGGTGCCGATGATGTCGCCGACGAAGTTCCACATCCGGAAGATGTGGCCGTAGTCGAGGTGGCTCGCGAGCGCGAAGGCCTTCTCGTACAGGGCCCGGACCGGCGGTGTGTAGACGTCCTGCTCCGGCAGGAGCCCGGCGATGAACAGGTGGTGGCCGTCGTGGGCGTACGCGAGGTCGTCGCGCAGGGCCCAGCGGGGACTGGCGTCGACGGTCCACACCTCGCGGAACGGTTCGCCGGTGCCGGTGACGGCCATGGGCACGGTCAGGTCGGGGTTGCCGTGGTCGGTCAGGGCGAGGCGGGCGGTGTCGCCGTAGGTGACGCTGGCCAGGACGTGCCGGCCCGGTTCGGTGCGGGGTATCTCGGTGGCGGGGGTGAAGTGGGCACGGATGCTCACGTCAGCAGCCTCCGTCCACGCTGCAGGCGGCACCGTGGACCGCGGCCTCTTCCTCCCTCGCGGCGTGGGCGTCGAGGATCGCCTTGCGCAGCTGGGGAACGCTGGGGACGCCCTCGATGCGGGTGTCGCCGACGAGGAGGGTGGGCACGGACTGGATGCGGTGGGCGGCGGCCTCGCGCAGGGCGTCCTGGTGAGCGGCGCTGTACGTGCCGTCGTCGAGGGCCTTGCGCAGCGCCTGGCCGTCCAGGCCGATCTCCTCCGCGAGCCGGACGAGGACGTCCGGCTGTCCGAGGTCCTGGTCCTCCTGGAAGAAGGCGCGGAACATGCGGGCGGTGTACTCGGTGCCCTTGCCCTGTTCGGCGGCGTACTGGTAGCCCTCGAACGCGAGCCGCGTGTAGGGCTGCGGGGAGACGGTGGGCAGCGTGATGTCGACGCCCATGCGGCGGGCCATGGGGTAGACGGCGCGCTGCCAGATGGCGGGCAGGTACGCGTCCTCGGGGCGCAGGGTGGGGTGCGGGTGGGGCCGCAGTTCGAAGGGCTTCCACTCGATCTCGACGTCGACGCCGAGGCCGTCGACCGCCTCTTCCAGGGGCCCTTCCGCCAGCATGCAGAAGGGGCAGACGTAGTCGGACCAGATCCGGATCTTCACCGGGTCGGTCTTCGCCGGGTCGGTCTTCGCCCGGTCGTTCGTAGCGTGGTCGTTCGTAGCGTGGTCGTTCTCGGCGTGGTCGGTCGTCGCCTGGCCGGTTAACGCCTGGTCGTTCGTGGCGTGGTCGTTCATCGCCTGGTCACCCGTCACTCGGTCGGTCGCCGCCGGGGCGTTCGCTGCCCGGTCGCTGGTCGCCTGGTCGCTCGTTGCCTGGTCGCTCACCGCAGCCCGCTCTTCCGGCTCGTCAGGAACTCCTGGAACGGCACTTCGTGGCCCTCGACCGGGGCGTGCGTGACCTTGAGCGGCCATGCGGTGGGGTCGGTGGAGAAGATGGTGTACGAGCCGGCGTAGTCGAAGCCGTAGGCGGCCGCGGTCCTGCGGTCGGCCGCGTACACGATGTGCTCGACGTTGTAGTAGAGGGCGGCCATGTAGCACAGCGCGCAGGGCTCGCCGGAGGCGATGAGGGTGGATCCCGCGGCGCCGAACCGGCCGGCCCTGCGCGTCGCCTCGCGCAGGGCGACGACCTCGGCGTGGGCAAGGGGGTCGTTGTCCTCGGCGACGCGGTTGAAACCGGTGCCCAGGACGCGGCCGTCGCGTACGACGATTCCGGAGAAGGGGATGCCGCCCTCGGCGACGTGCTGTCGGCTGATCCTGACCGCTTCCTCCACGTGGGGGGTGAGCTGGTCGAGTGAGTCAAGAGGCATGGCGGGGTGGTCCTTGGGAGACGGAGGGGCGGTTCGGCGGAGGTACCGGGCGGGCCGCGCACGGGGAGCGGCCCGTCGTCCTCGCCGAGAGCTGCCCGGGGGTGCTGGGTGTGCTCAGACGCCGGCGCTCTGGGCGGCCTGCGGCCGCTCCACGGCTGCCTGCGTGTCGTCCGCGCCGCTCGTCTTGTCGGCGAGCTTCAGCCAGACGACGCCGCCGATGATGACGGCGAGCCACACCGACTGGACGAGGTTCAGCTTCTCGTCGAAGAAGACGGGGCCGAGCGCCGCGGCTCCGACGGCGCCGATGCCGGCCCAGACGGCGTAGCCGGTGCCGACGTCGATGGTCTTGAGGGCGACGCTCAGCGCCCACAGGGTCAGCAGGAAGAAGACGACGGCGACGAGCGACCAGGTCAGCTGGGTGAAGCCGTGGCTGCCGCCGACGGAGAGCGCGTAGCCGATCTCGAACGCGCCGGCGAGGAGGAGCATGAGCCAGGCGTTGGCCGCGGAGCTGTTGTTCGAGGACATGAGCGGAGGTTCCTTTCGGTAAGGCGTGGATGCCTGGGAGGGGGAGGAGTTGAGGGCGCGGGGCGCGCAGGCCCGGGGGGCGCGGGGCGCACGGACCTGAGGAGGGGGAGGCGCGCAGGCGCGGGACGGGGCTTGCCGGGCGGCCGGGTACGGCCGCGGATCAGGCGGCGCCGCTGAGCTGGAGGCCGACGACGCCGGCGATGACGACCACGATGCCCAGGGCCTTCTGCCAGTTGAGCTTCTGGCCGAACAGCAGGGCGCCGAGGAGGGTGATGCCGACGCCGGAGACCGAGGTCCACAGGGCGTAACCGACGCCGACGTTGAACGTCAGCAGGGCCCGGCTGAGGAAGTAGGTGCCGAGGGCTCCGCTGATCAGCGTGATCGCGGTCCACTTGCGGTTCTTGAAGCCTTCGGCCTTGCCTGCGGCGAGTGCGACGCCGATCTCGAAGACGACGGCGATGGCGAGGTAGAGCCACTCCATGAGAGGGATCCCTTCGGTGTCATTGCTTGTACATGCAAGAAGATGATGCCCGACTTCCCCTGAGGGCGCAATCGGGGGGACGCCAGGAGCTTGCATGAGCATGTACTCTGCTGTCAAACAGCCACTCCCGTGAGGACGCACCTATGGCAACTTCACCCCACGCGACCCAGCGCAACTCCGACCACGCCGTGTGGAACCGCGTGCTCGCGCTCCACGCGCACGTAGAACGCGAGCTGACGGTGGCCCTGCAGCGACGGCACGCGATCGGCCTCTCGGAGTTCCGCTCCCTGGAGCACCTGCACCGCTCCGAGACCAGCGAGCTGCGCATGCAGGACCTGGCCGACAAGGTGGGCCTCGGCCAGTCGTCGGTGACCCGGCTGGTGGGCCGGCTGGAGTCGGCGGGATTCGCCTTCAAGGACCTGTGCCCCTCGGACAAGCGGGGCGTCTACGCGGTCATCACCGACGAGGGCCGGCAGCGCTACGAGGCCGCGCGCGCCACCTACGCGGAGGTCCTGTCCTCCGCGCTGAACACCTTCGCCGCCGACCCCGAGCTCGGTCCGACGGTCCGGGCGCTGCGCACGCCCATGGACTGACGAGAACCGCCTCCCGCACCGTCTCCCGACGCCCCGCGGAGCACGCCACGGCACGCCGCGGCGTGCCATGACGCGCCCACCACACCCGATATCGCCCCAGCACGGCCCCGCGACGCGGTGCAGCCGCCCGGACCCCGGTGACATTCCGGTTCCGGTCGGCTGCACCGCGTCGCGGCCGTTTCCGGCTCCACGCGCGGATTCCACATCGGAAATCCTTGCTTGATCAAGCAATGGCGAATGCACTGGATCACACCCACTTCACCAAGTAAGTGCTTGACCAAGCATGTACTTCGCCGGATACCTTCTTGCTCGACACCGCAAGATTCGAACAGCCGAGCGACTCCTGTTGTCGCGGCTGAGCCGACCGCAAGGAATCCGCCGTGCCATCGCCTCGCCTGGCCGAGACCGTCGCCGTCCACGGTCACCACCGGCCCCACAGCATCGCCCTCCACTTCCACGACCAGGCCGTCACCTACGGCCGACTGCACGACCTGACCCAGAGCCTGCGCGGCCAACTGCACCGCCTCGGTCTTCCGGCCGGCAGCACCGTGTGCGTGCCGGCCCACAAGACGCCGCAGACCATCGCGCTGCTGCTCGCGGTCTTCCACGAGGGCCACATCGCCCTCGCCCCCTCCCCCGACCTCGGCAGCGCCGCCCGCGAGCGGATCGCCCGCCAGGCACGGGTCCGCCACCTGCTGACCGTCGACGCCGACGGAGTGCTCGACGCGACGCCCGTGACGCCCGACGAGGACGAGGCCACGGGATTCGCGACGCCGGACCCGGAGCGGACGCGCCTGCTGCTGACCACCTCCGGCTCGACCGGCACCCCCAAGATCGTCCCGATCGAGGCCGCCGGCTTCGACGCCTTCGCCGACTGGGCCGTCGACGAGTTCGCCCTGACACCGGGCGAGACGGCACTCTCGTACGCGCCCCTCAACTTCGACCTCGCCCTGCTGGACGTGTGGACGTTCCTGCGCCTCGGCGCGTCCGTGGTGCTGGTCGACAAGGAACGCGCCACCGACGCCGCGCACCTGGCCTCGCTCGCCGCCGGGCACGGACTCACCTTCGTCCAGGGCGTGCCGATGATGTACCGGCTGCTCCTCGAGGGCAGTGCGGGCGACCGCGAAGCCGGTGCCGGCGGCACCTTCGACACCGTGCGCCACGCCGTCTTCACCGGCGACCGGCTCCCGGCCGACCTGCTGGCCCCGATCGCGTCGGCGTTCCCCACCGCCGCCTTCCACAACGTGTTCGGCTGCACGGAGACCAACGACTCCTTCATCCACCGCGTCGACCCCGCGGCGACCGGGCCGATGCCCATCGGCCTCCCGGTCCGCGGCACCGACGCCCTCGTCCTGGACGCGGACGGACAGCGGGTGGAGGGCGCGGGCACCGGTGAACTGCTGGTGGCCACGCCGTTCCAGACCGCCGGCTATCTGCGCGAGGAGCTGAACGAGTCCGCCTTCACCCGCATCGACGGCCGCGACTTCTACCGGACCGGCGACATCGTCACCCGCGACGCCGACGGCCTGTACTTCCTCGAAGGCCGCGCGGACTGGCACGTCAAGGTCAGGGGGGTGCGCACGAACCTCCAGGAGGTGGAGAGCGTGCTCGCGTCCCACCCCGACGTCGCCGAGGCCGTCGTCGTACCGCTGCCCGACCCGCAGGCCGGTGTCCGGCTGCACGCCCACGTCACCCGCCGGCCGGGCACCGGACTGACCAGCCTGCGCCTGCGCACCCACTCGGGCCGGCACCTGCCCCGCCACGCCATACCGGCCTCCGTACACCTCACCGACGCACCACTGCCCCGCACCTCGACGGGCAAACCCGACCGCAACCTCATCAAGCAGAACCGTATGAAGGAGATCGACGCATGAGCACCACGGACATCGCCGGTGAGATCCGCGCCTACGTCGTGGGCCAGTTCCTCGCCGGGGAGGACACCTCGGACCTGACCGGGGACTACGACCTGATCGACTCCGGCGTCATCGACAGCCTGGGCCTGGTGCGCCTGCTCTCGCACCTCACGCAGGCCTTCGACATCGCCGTCGACGACATCGAGTTCACGCCGGACGACTTCCGCACCCTCGACTCCATCACCGCCCTGGTCGAGGCGCACGCCCCGGCGCGGGTCGCCTGACCTCCGCCGTACCCCACCCCCCACCAGGTGCCGAGCGCCGCACGCCCGGCACCAGCGCACCACCGCACCACCGCGCACCACGCGCCACCGCACCACCAGTACCCCTCAACAACGAAGGAGAACCGGAAATGTTCGTTCGCAGCCTCGATGACGTCGCTCCTGTCGAGTGGGGCAACGGCCTGAGCACCCGGCTGCTGACCAAGTCCGACGGCATGGGCTTCGCCGTCTGCGACACGATCGTGCGCCAGGGCACCACCAGCGCCCTGCAGTACCGCAACCACCTGGAGGCCTGCTACTGCATCGGCGGCTCCGGCGAGGTCGTGGAGAAGGACGGCACCCGCCACAAGATCCTGCCCGGCACCATATACGTCCTCAACGAGCACGATCCGCACTACCTCGTGGCCTCCGACTACGAGGACCTGCACCTGGTGTCGATCTTCAACCCGCCGATCGTCGGCGACGAGAAGCACACCCTCTCCGAGGACGGCTTCTCGCAGTACTGAGCCGCCCAGCCCGGGCCGGCCCGCTTCCCTCCCCCCTTGTGGGCCGGCCCGGGCCCGGGCCCATCACCCGACCACCGCCGACCTAGGACCCGCCTTGACCGACGACCTCTTCCATCTCACCGCCCCGTGGGCCCAGCAGCTGAACGCGGACACCCGCGAGCTGGACGCGGCGGGCGCCTTCCCCCACGACAAGTGGAAGGTCCTGCAGGAGACCGGTCTCCTGCGCACGCACTTCGACCCGGAGTTCGGCGGCGCCGGCCACGGCGTGACGGCGACCATGCGGGCTCTGGAGGGCCTGGGGTACGTCTCCCACGACGCCGGCCTGTCCTTCTCCGCCTCGACCCAGATCGTCTCCGTGGGCGTGCCGCTGCAGCGCTTCGGCAGCCAGGAGCTGAAGGAGCGCCACCTGCCGAGGATCATGTCCGGTGAGGCGATCACCGCGCACGCGATCACGGAGGAATCCGGCGGCTCGGACGCGATGAACCTGGCCGCGACCGCCCGCCGCGACGGTGACCACTACGTGGTCAGCGGCGGCAAGATGTTCATCACGAACGCCCCCGTCGCCGACCTGTTCCTGCTGTACGTGCGCACCGGCAAGCCGGGCCCCTTCGGCCTGACCACCCTGCTCGTCGAGGCCGGCACGCCGGGTCTGACCGCGGGCCCCTCGATGGACAAGATCGGCCTGCGCACCAGCCCGGTCGGCACGCTCACCTTCGACGAGCTGCGGGTCCCCGTCAGTCAGCGGGTCGGGCAGGAGGGCACCGGATTCCTCGTCCTGGACCACGTGATGAAGCGGGAGGTCCTCTTCGGCTTCTCCATCACCCTGGGCGAGATGACGCGGCGCCTGGAGCAGACCATCGCCTACGCCAGGGAACGCCACCAGTTCGGGCAGCCCATCGGCTCCTACCAGGCCGTCTCCCACAAGATCGCCGACATGAAGATGCGGGTCGAGACGGCCCGCAAGTGGCTCGCCGACACCGGCGCGAAGGTCGAGGCCGGCCAGGACGCCGCGCTCGACCTGGCGGCCACCAAGACGATCGTGTCCGAGGCCAACGTGCAGACCGCGCTGGACGCGGTGCAGATCCACGGCGGCCGCGGCGTGCTCACCGAACACGGCATCGAACGCGACCTGCGCAACTCGATCGCCGGAACGATCTACTCGGGCACCTCCGAGATCCAGCGCAACCGCATCGCCACGCTTCTCGGTCTCTGACCGACCGGCCCCCGGCCGAGCCCTCGACCGACAGGAAACCCGCATGACCTACCAGCTGGAACGACTCACCCGGCCCACCGAGTTCCTCGACTACGAGACCGACGCGGTGCAGGCCTTCATCGACCACGCCGTCAAGGACCGCTCCGCGGACCGGACGACCAACGCCATCGAGCTGTACTACGCGGTGCGCGACGACGTCTTCTACGAGGTGTACGGCGCCCCCCTCTCCCGGGAGGGCCTGAGGGCCTCGACGACCGCCACCTCCAAGGAAGGGTTCTGCCTGCACAAGTCCGCCCTCTACGCGGCCTGCGTGCGCGCCCTCGGCATCCCCTCCCGGCTCGTCTACGGCGACGTGCGCAACCACCTCGCCTCGCCGCGGCTGCTGAAGCACATCGGCGGCGACGTGTTCTTCCACGGCCTCACCCAGGTCTACCTGAACGGCCGGTGGGTCAAGGCCACGCCGGTGTTCAACAAGATGCTCTGCAAGCTCTACGGCATGGAGGCGCTGGAGTTCGACGGCGTCAGCGACAGCCTCTACCACCCCTTCGCCGAGGGCGGCGGCTCCATGGAGTTCCTCACGGACCACGGCTCCTTCGACGACGTCCCGTACGACTTCGTCATGTCCAACATGCGTACCAAGCACCCCCGCTTCCTCGACGCCGACGGCAACGGCACCGTCCGCGGCGGCAGCCTGGCCGAAGAGTCCGCACTCACCCGGTAGGAGATCCCGACATGACCGACACGACCGCACCCACCGACGGTTGGGACGCCTCGACCCGGATCGGCGTCGTCGTGCCGCACGCCGACGTCGGCCCGGAGGCCGAGCTGCAGGCCATCGCCCCCGCCTCCGTGTCCGTCCACGGCTCGCGCATCCACTTCGCGGCGATGCGCGCCGGCGGCGAGATGGACGAGAAGATCCCGCACGACCCCGTCCGGGCCTTCGTCGAGCCGCCCTACCTCGACCAGGCGGTGGAACTGCTCGCCGCCTCCCCGCTGCACGCCCTCACCCTCGGCTTCACCTCCTCCAGCTACGTCCTGAAGGCGGAGGGCGAGCGGGAGCTGTACGAGCGGCTGCGGCCGGTCACCCGCAACCTGCCGATCACCGGCACCACCAAGGCCGCCCGGGCCGCGTTCGACGCGCTGGGCGCGCGCAGGATCGCGGTGGTCAACCCGCCGTGGTTCGACGACAAGCTCTCCGGCCAGGGCGCCGACTACTTCCGCGAGTTCGGCTTCGACGTCGTCCACCACGGCCCGTGCGGACTGCCCTCCGACCAGAAGGCCATCACGCCGGACAACCTGTCCGCGTGGATCCGCACCACGGTCGCCGAGCACCGTCCGGACGCCGTTCTCGTCGCCGGCAACGGCATCCGCGCGGTGGGCACCATCAAGCCGCTCGAAGCCGAGCTCGGCTTCCACGTGATCACCGCGAACCAGGTGATCCTGTGGCACGCCCTGCACCTGGCCGGCGCCGCCGACACCGCCCTCGGCATCAGCGACTACGGTCACCTGTTCAGCACCCAGCCGAAGGGCGAGGACGCGTGAGCCTGCTGGACGCGACCGGCTACGAAGCGGTCTTCGCGACGCCCGAGGGCGACACCTACCGCATCCCGCTGGTGTGCTGGCGCGAGGACGAGGACCGGGTGTACGGCATGGTCCTGGTCAAGGGACAGCTGCGGTGCGCGGACCGGGTGCGGCACTTCCTGAGATACGGCGCCCGGACCGCGGACGGGCCGGACGACGAGGCCGGCACGCCCGGCACCGCGCCGCACGCCGCCACCCTGGCCCCGGCACTCGGCTGACCGGGGCCCGAAGCGGGACGAGGGGCCCGTGGCCCACCGAGCTGGTGGGTCACGGGCCCCTCGCGCATGGACCTGCCTACGCCGACAGCAGGTCCACGGACCGGTCGAAGTCACGCTCCCGCGCCCAGTCGCCGGGCATGCCGAGCGCGCCGTACCCGGCGGCGGCGGTCGAGAGCCGGCTGTAGGCGAAGGCGGCCGAGACCAGCGTCATGTGGTGGTGCCAGCCGGGGAACGACCGGCCCTCGAAGTCCCGCAGGCCGAAGCCGCGTTCGAGCCGGTCGACGGTCTCGCCGGCCGCCGCCGTCCGGTCCGCGTACCGCATGAGCTCACCGACCGGCCGGTCCACGATGTTGGTGAGCCACAGCCGGCCGAGGCCGTTGGCCCGGGTGCCGGGCCCGGCGAACAGCCGGAACGGCTGCGGTCGCTGCTCGTCCCGCGTGAACGGGAGCTGCACCAGCTGGTTGCGGACCAGGCCCCGTACCGCCCGCTCCGGACCGCTCGGAGCGTCCAGCATCCGGACCGCGGCCCGCGGCTGGGAACGGACGGGCCGGGCGGCGGTGAAGGGCGCGAGCGGCAGGCCGTCGGGGACGGCGACGACGAAGTCGCGCCGGGCCCGGATCAGGCCGTGCAGCAGCGGACGCGCGTCCAGGTAGCCGTCGACGTCGACGACCACCGGGACCGGCTCGTGCCGCGAGGGCCCCACCAGCAGCTCGATCAGGTCGAGGACGTGGCGCTCCGGCCGGGCGACCGCCTCGTCGGGGACGCGGGCGCGCTCCCGCAGGTCGCCCCGCGCCCACGACTCGGGCAGCAGCAGGCTCCAGCCGAGCGGGAAGTCGCCGGCGTCCGTCGACATGAACAGGGCGGTGCCCACCTGACAGTTGACGGTGCGTCCGGTGTGCGGGACGAAGCGGCGGTGCACGCCGCACGACTTGTCCCCCCGCTTGGGCAGGACGACCGGGGCGATCGTCCAGGCCCGGGGCCGCACCCGGCCCTCGGCCCAGTGCCGCAAGCGGTCACAGACGGGCGCCCAGTCCCACGGGCTCTCGTTGATGAACTGGTGCAGCGCCTGTGACGCCGTCGGCGAGTCGCTCGCCGCCGCGGCGAGGCGGCGCATCGACTTCTTTCCCGGTGTGGTGAGCAGGCCCAGCACATAGGCGTGGGCCCACCTGCGCTGGTCGATCCTGCGCAGGTGTCCGAAGAGCTGGTCAGTGAACCGGTCGACGGAATCCGCTCCCGCGTATCCGACTGTCCCCCTCATGCCTTCTCCCTCTCTCGGTGCGTCAGCTCCGTGTGGGTTGCGCATCACAATAAAGAGAATGACCACTATTTTCTTCTGAGGGAGGACTTTTCGGCCGCGACTTCGGCAACTTCCCGGGCGACCGGAAGCCCGGCTCCACCGGCGCCGCACCCGGGCAGGACGGAGCGACCGCGCGCCCTCGGGGCGCGGTTCGGTCGGCACGGATCGTGAGGGCGAGGGCCCGCTCAGGGCAGGACTCGCACCGGCTCGGCGAGGGATCGGCACCGGCTCACGGCAGGACCCGCACCGGCTCGGCGAGGGATCGCCGCCCGCTCAGGACAGGACCCCCACCGGCTCGGCGAGGAATCGGCACCCGCTCAGGGCAGGACCCCCACCGGCTCGGCGAGGGATCGGCGCTCGCTCAGGACGGGACCCGCGCCGGCTCGGCAAGCAATCGGCACCGGCTGATGGCCCGATCGATGCGGCTCGCCGCAGGAAAGGCCGGATCGATGCGGCTCGCGGCCGGATCAGGTCGGATCGGGCCGGCTTCAGGCGTGGAGGACCGCGGCGAACCGCCGCCACAGGCGGCCCAGTTCCTGCCGGACGGACTCCGCCGAGCGGCCGGCCCGCATCCGGGCCCCCGCGCCGGACAGCAGGTAGTCGATCAGCAGCCGGACGTCGGCGGCGACCGCGTCGTCCGCCCCGCCCGCCCGGGCCCGCTCCAGAGCGTGCTCGAGGGCGGGACGCCAGGCCTCCTCCCAGGAGGCGCACTCGTCGGGGCACTCGTCCAGGAGGCGTACGGCCGCGCGGGCGTGGACGTCCTGCTCCAGGAGGCCGGCGAGGACCTGCGTGAGCCGCTCGGCGGCTCCCATGCCCGGGTCGGTGATCCGCTCCACTTCGCTCACCGCCGCACGGACGGCCTCGACACCGGCGTCGGCGACGGCGCGGGCGAGCTCCTCCTTGGACAGGAAGTGGAAGGTGAGCGCACCCGAGGTCACACCGGCGGCGGTGGAGATGCGCGCCACGGTGGCGCCGGCGTAGCCGAGCCGGGCGAACTCGCCCGCGGCGGCGGTGATCAGTGCCGACCGGGTCAGCCGTGCCCGTACCTGCCTCACCACGACGGCACGTCCCGGTACGGGGCGGCAGGTCCGGCCGGCCGGGTGCCCCCGGGACCTCGTACGAGCTCCACAGCTCCTCCCGCACTCCTCAGGCCGGCTCACGTCACGACCCCTCAACGGTACCGGGCGTTCCGGTGAACATTGATCCGTCTTCCGGTCGCGGGAACGGCTTTGGCATGTTGCCCGCGACCGGATCCCTCACGCCGCCGCGCGGACGGCACCACCCCTCCGGTCCAGGTGAGCGCGGTACCAGGGCGCCGCCGCCGCGAGGCGGGCCAGCGGGCCGGGGCCCGCGGTGGCGCCGGTCGCGATCCAGATGCCGTCGCTGCGGTACCAGTGGTCACCGGCCAGCAGCGCGAACTGACGCTCGCTCACGCCACCCGGGCCGCCGCGCAGCCGTTCCAGGCACTCCTGCCAGGACCAGTCCGCCAGCGCGGCGGGCAGGATGCCGAGTTCGGACAGCCTGGCCATCAGGTCCCCGTTGCGCACGGGCGTGGGGTGACTGGCGTGGTGGACGCCCGCGGGCGCCGGGTCCGGGGCCAGCACGAGCGCCGTGATCAGCCGGGCGAGGTCGTTCGCGTCGACCATGGACAGCAGCCCGCGGCCGCCGTCCCAGCGGGCGGGCACCAAGGCGAGCAGGTCGGCGAGCGCGGGCACCACCCACCGGTCGCCCGCCCCGGTGACCAGGCCCGGTCGCAGTACCGTGCCGCCGGCGGCGAGCACCGCCTCCTCCCCCGCCAGCCGGGACCGGCTGGCCGGGGAGACCGGGGCGGGCGTGACCTCGTTCTCGGTGATGCCCCGGTGCGGGCCCGCACCGTAGACGGCCGCCGTGGACAGGTGGACGATGCGGCGCACGCCGGCGCGCTCGGCCTCGGCGACGAGCGCCGCGGTGCCGTGGTGGTTGACCGCGTCGCAGGCGGCCTCGTCGCCCACGACCAGGGCGGCCAGGTGCACGAGGACGTCGACGCCTCGGGTGAGCCCGCGCAACGACTCCGGACGGGACAGGTCGGCGCGGCGCCAGGCGACCCCGGGAACGCTCGCCGAGCGCCCCGCGACCACCACGTCCAGGCCGTGACCCGCGCGGCCGGCCTCGAGCAGCCGGCGCAGCACCTTCGAGCCGATGAAGCCGGTGGCCCCGGTCACCAGGACGGTGGTCATCGTGCGCCTCCCTCGCCGTCGACGGTGATGTCCAGCCGGTCGATGACGTCGGCCGGAGCCAGTCCGGGCAGCAGGCACCGCCACAGGTTCGCGATGCGCCGGGGCAGGTCAGCCCGGCCGCTGGCGAGCTGCGACATGATCTGCGCGCCGGTGAAGGCGGCGACCAGCGTGGAGGCGAAGATGCCGGCGTCGGCCTCCGGCAGGAGCTCACCGCGGCCCCGCGCCTCCTCGAGGTCCTGCTCGAACCGCTCGGCCCACCACTCGTAGATCGAGTACTCCTGCAGCCCGGCCTCGCTCTGTTCCACCGCGAGCCGGACACCGGCGCGCAGCAGGGTGTTCCGCTGGAGTTCGCGGGCGAGGTACAAGGTCAGGTCGATGAGCCGTTGCAGTCCCGCCTCGCCCTCGGGAAAGTCCAGGTCGGCGGCCTGCTCCTGGATGACGGCGCGGGCCAGGCCCTCCTTGGAGCGGAAGTGGAAGTAGACCGCGCCGGTCGTCACCCCGGCCCGGTCGATGATCTTGGTGATGCTGGCCCCGGGATAACCGACCTCGTCGAACACCTCCGCCGCCGCGCGCAGGAGCACCTCCCGTGTGCGCACCGCTCGCTCCTGCATGACCCGAGACATCTGGCTCATCCCCCTCTCTCAATAAAAAAGAATCATCACTATGATAAATTCAACGCCCGCCAAGCACTAGTCAGGGCGCATCAGTTGAGTCAGTAGGGGAGAACTGGCATGTCACAGCTGCACCTTGCGCACGACCGGACAGACGGAGCACGCGGAGTCCCGACACTCGTCGCCCAGAAGCACACGCACAAGACGAACCCCGACGAGGTCCTGCTCACCGACTGGCAGCGGACCGGTGAGCACTCCTTCGTCGTGCGGGCCAAGTGGCCGAGAACGCACGACTTCTACACCACCCAGCACGGGCTCCATGACCCGCTGCTGCTGAGCGAGACGGTGCGGCAGGCGCTGCCGCTGCTCTCGCACGTCGCGTACGAGACGCCGATGGGCCACCAGCTGCTGTGGCACGACTTCCGCTGGGAGCTCGACCCCATGGGGCTGTTAGTCGCGGAGCGGGAGACCGAGCTCGCGCTGCACATCACGTGTTCGGAGGTGAAGTACCGCCGGGGGAGGGCGGTATCCATGCTCCTGGACGCGCTGGTGTACCGGGCCGGCCGGCCGCTCGCGCGCGCCCGCACCCGGTTCGCCATCCAGGACCGCGCCATCTACGAGCGCCTGCGCGGCCAGTACGCCGACATCGACCTGGCCAACGCCCGGGCGCTGCCGCCCGCACCGCCGCTGCCCGCGCCCCTCGTGGGACGCACCCGCGCCGCGGACGTCGCCCTCTCGCCCACCGGCCGCCCGCACCGGTGGCTGCTGCGGGTGGACACCACCCACCCCATCCTGTTCGACCACCGGGTCGACCACGTGCCCGGCATGCTGCTGCTCGAGGCCGGCCGCCAGGCGGCGCAGGCCGTCGCGTCACCACGGCCCAGCCTGGTCGTCGGCATGGACACCGCCTTCATCCGGTACGCCGAACTCGACGCGCCCTGCCGGATCCACGCCCACCGCTACACCGCCGACGAGGCCGGGCGGCGGCGCGTGCTGGTCACCGCCCACCAGCACGACGTCGAGATCTTCACCAACATCGTCACCCTGGTCGGCGCGCCCCTGGCCTGAGTCGCGCGCACCCCGCCGGGCGCGGTACGACGGGCTCGGCACGACGGGCCCGGGCCCAGGGTCCGGCGGGCCACGTGGTCAAGGACCATCCCCGGCCGACCGGGGAGATCCGCGCCGGCGGGCCGCCGTGATCGACCGGGCGAGGCGGACGCGCGGGTGAGGCCGTCGCCGCCGAGCGTGTGGACGGAGGTGACGGCCTTCACGCACGCCTCGGCGGCGGCGTACGTCGCCGTGATCGCCGCCTCGCGCGGTCGTCGGCGCGCCCGGGACGGGGCACCGGCGCACCAGGCCGGCCACGCGGCCGACCAGGGCGCCGGTGCGTTCCCGGCCGGCGCCGGCCCTGTCATCGCGGCGCTACGGCGCCGTCACCCGGTACACCAGCGCCGTCGCCAGCGCCGCCAGGCCCTCCGCGCGGCCGGTGAGGCCGAGGCCGTCGGTGGTGGTGCCGGACACGGAGACGGGAGCGCCGGCCGCCTCGCTGAGGACCTTCTGGGCCTCGTCGCGGCGCTTGCCGATCTTGGGGCGGACGCCGACGACCTGGACGGCGATGTTGCCGATCTCGTAGCCCTCGGCGCGGACGATACGGGCGGCCTCGGCGAGCAGGGTGGTGCCGGAGGCGCCGGACCACTCGGGCCGTGAGGTGCCGAAGTGGGCGCCGAGGTCGCCGATGCCGGCGGCGGAGAACAGCGCGTCGCAGGCGGCGTGGGCGGCGACGTCACCGTCGGAGTGCCCGGCGAGCCCGTACTCCTCGCCTTCCCACAGGAGGCCGGCGCACCACAGCTCGCGGCCCTTCTCGAAGGCGTGGACGTCGGTGCCGATGCCCGTGCGGGGCAGCAGCGGGGGGAGGTCAGAAGCCATCGTTGGCCCTCCTGCGGGCGAGTACGGCCTCGGCGAGGACGAGGTCGAGCGGGCGGGTCACCTTGAACGCCTCCTCGTGGCCGGGCACGACGACGACGGGCGCGCCGAGCTTCTCGACCATGCCGGCGTCGTCGGTGGCGCCCTCGCCGGTGAGGGCGACGGTGGCGTGGGCGTTGACGAGGGTGTCGCGGTCGAAGCCCTGCGGGGTCTGTACGGCGCGCAGGCGGGCCCGGACCGGGGTGGCGACGACCTGTTCGGGGTCGCCCGCCTTCTCGGCCGGCTCGACCTCCTTGACGGTGTCGGCGACGGGCAGCGCGGGGACGACGGCGACGGCCCCGTCCCGTACCGCCTCGATGACGGCGTCGACGGTGTCGACGGGCACGAGGGGGCGGGCGGCGTCGTGGACGAGGACGGTGGTGACGTCCTCGGGCAGCGCCTTCAGGCCGAGGTGGACGGACTCCTGGCGAGTGGCGCCGCCGGGGACAACCGCGTAGTCGGTGCGCTCGGGCAGCGCGTGGGTGTCGAGGAGGTTCTTGACCTCGGCGGCCCCGTCGGGGGGCGCGACCACGACGACGAGGGAGACCGCGCGTGAGGCGGCCATCGCCCGGACGGCGTGGATGAGCATGGGTGTGCCGTTCAGCGCGCGCAGCGCCTTGGGGGCGCCCGGGCCGAGGCGCACGCCCCGGCCGGCCGCGGGGATCACCACGGCGGTACGTGGAGGACGCGCTTCGTCTGTCATCGGTTGCACTCCGGCAGGTTTGTTTCCGCGGACGAGGTGGGTATGGCGTCAGCAAGCTTGCTGAGACGCCTCGACCGGGCCCTTTCCGTGACGACGGTCGGGGCGTCGCCATGCGAGAGGCGTCGCCGCGCCAGTGGCGTCGCCGTGCGAGAGCCGCAGGTCAGGGGGTCGGGAGAAGAGAGACGAACATGCCGCAGTGCCCGGCGACGGCACTGTGGAATCAAAGGATTCACAGCGCGCCGACGGGCACCGCGGCATGTGCTGGGCTTGGCATGGACGCCAGGCGTCAGACGGTTCGGAGCGCAGGCGTCAGGACGCGAGCACCTCGTCGAGGAGTGCCTCGGCCTTGTCCTCGTTCGTGTTCTCCGCGAGGGCCAGCTCGCTCACCAGGATCTGGCGCGCCTTGGCGAGCATGCGCTTCTCACCCGCGGACAGTCCACGCTCGCGCTCGCGGCGCCACAGGTCGCGCACCACTTCGGCGACCTTGATGACGTCGCCCGAGGCGAGCTTCTCCAGATTTGCCTTGTAGCGACGAGACCAGTTCGTCGGCTCCTCGGCGTACGGTGCGCGCAGCACCTCGAAGACCCGGTCCAGCCCATCCTGACCGACCACGTCGCGAACACCGACGAACTCCGCATTGTCCGCCGGCACACGAACCGTCAGGTCACCCTGCGCGACCTTGAGCACCAAGTAGGTCTTGTCCACGCCTTTGATCTGGCGAGTTTCGATGGCCTCGATCAGCGCGGCCCCGTGATGGGGATAGACCACGGTGTCGCCAACCTTGAACGTCATGTGACAGGTACCCCTTCCGTGGCTATCCAGGGTAACACGGATACGGCTTCTTCTGAATGGCGTTTTCGCAGGTCAGGGCATATCTCGGGGCTTGACAACAGCGACGCGGACGTGCTGCGGAGGGCTTCCGGAAGGCGGTATTCGCAGGTGGGAGCGGCTGCGCGGACACAGAGAAACACCCACGTTACAGGTGCCAGGAGGGGCGCGAACGAGGGGCGATGTCCCGTTTTGCCGGGTTCGGTGTGGCCCGGTTCACGTACTCCGTTCGAGGATCGACCACCCGTACGGACGACGCGCGAACGGATTCTCGAATTGATCACGGCCGACCGGACGGATTTTTTCCGAGGACGCGGACGGAGGAATGCGGGACGGCGCGCCGAATTGATCACGACGGATATGTGAACGGCGGGCCAATGGGGCGTGATCCGGCCATGGCGGCGCGTTCGCGACGGTGGCCCGGGGAGGCGGGGAGCGCGCGGGGGGCGGGTCGGGTGCGGGACGGAGAGTGCGGCTCGGTAACCTAAGCGCGCTGACACACCTTTAGCCGTCCATAGCCCGTCCGTACGTCCTAGGAGTTGCCGCCGCCGTGAGCCGCAGCCTTCGACGCGGCGCCCTCGCCGCCACCGCCATCGTGATCTCGATCGCCTCGCTGTCCGCCTGTGGTGCGGGCAACGACGCACAGACGCTCGGTGTCCGGCCGGACAACGCCGCCGTCACGGTGGACGACGTCCAGATCCAGAACGCCGTCGTGATCACCCAGCCCGAGCCGGGCGCGGAGGGTCCCGCGGTCGTGTCCGCGACCGTCTTCAACAACGGCCGCGCCCCCCAGACCCTGGAGTCGATCACCCTGCCGGGCACCCCCGCCAAGGTGACGCTCAAGGCGGCCCAGGGCTCCGGCCCGATCACCGTCCCCGCGGGCGGCTCGGTCGTCATCGGCGGCAAGGGCAACGCGTCCGCCACGATCGAGAACGGCCGCGAGGCCGCGAAGAACGGCGACACGCAGAAGGTCGTCTTCAAGCTGAGCAAGACCGGTGACGTGGAGCTGAGCGCGTTCGTCGTCCCCGCGACCAGCTACTTCAAGGACTTCGGCCCCACCGAGATCCCGAAGCCCCCGGCCGCCACGCCGACCGGCACCGCCACGCCGACCGGCACCGCCACCCCGGGCCACGGCGCCGAGGGCACGGCCACGGCCACGCCGACGGGCGAGGCGAGCCACTCGGCCGGCCACTGAGCCGTCGTACACACGTGAAGGGCGCCCCCTCCCAGGAGGGGGCGCCCTTCACGTACACCCAGGGGCCGTCGTCGGCCTACGGGCCTCAAGCCCTACGGTCCACGGCCAACGGCCTACGGCCTACGGCTCGAACTTGTAGCCGAGCCCCCGCACCGTCACCAGGTACCGCGGCGCCCCCGGGTCCGGCTCGATCTTCGCGCGGAGGCGCTTGACGTGGACGTCGAGGGTCTTGGTGTCGCCCACGTAGTCCGCGCCCCAGACGCGGTCGATGAGCTGCATGCGGGTCAGGACGCGGCCCGCGTTGCGGAGCAGCATCTCCAGGAGGTCGAACTCCTTCAGGGGGAGGTCGACCTTGGCGCCGGCGACGGTGACCACGTGGCGGTCGACGTCCATGCGGACCGGGCCGGCCTCCAGGGCGGCCGGGGTGACCTCCTCCGGCTCGCCGCGGCGGCGCAGGACCGCGCGGATGCGGGCGACCAGCTCCCGCGAGGAGAAGGGCTTCGTGACGTAGTCGTCGGCTCCTATCTCCAGGCCGACGACCTTGTCGATCTCGCTGTCCTTGGCGGTGACCATGATGACCGGGACGTTCGAGCGGCCGCGCAGCTGGCGGCAGACCTCCGTACCGGGCAGACCCGGCAGCATCAGGTCGAGGAGGACGAGATCCGCTCCATTGCGCTCGAACTCGTCGAGGCCGTCGGGCCCGGTCGCCGCGACGGCGACCTCGAAGCCCTCCTTGCGGAGCATGTACGACAGGGCGTCGCTGAAGGATTCCTCATCCTCGACGACAAGCACTCGGGTCACGGAAGGACCTCCGGGGCGGGGAGCGGTTCGGTCATGAGATCAGGGGTGGTCGAGGCGGACTCGGAGGACCGGCGGTCCCGTACGGCGCCCGCCTCGGGCAGCCGCAGGGTGAAGGTGGACCCCTGGCCCTCGGTGCTCCACACCGTGACCTCCCCGCCGTGCGAGGCGGCCACGTGCTTCACGATGGCCAGGCCCAGCCCCGTACCGCCGGTGGCACGGGAGCGGGCGGGGTCGACGCGGTAGAAGCGCTCGAAGATGCGCTCCTTGTCCTTGTCGGGGATGCCGATGCCCTGGTCGGTCACGGCTATCTCGATCATGTCGCCGCCGGGCGCCGCGACGCGGCGGGCGGCGATGCCGACCCGGGTGTGGGCCGGGGAGTAGTTGACGGCGTTCTCGACGAGGTTGCCGAGGGCGGCGGCGAGCTGCCCGCGGCTGCCCCAGACGAACAGGTCCGAGGTCCCTCCGGACGCCATGGTGATCTGTTTCGTCGACGCGGTGTGCCGGGAGCGGTCGATCGCCTCGGCGACCAGCTCGTCCACCCGCACCGGCTCGGAGTCCTCCAGCGGGTCGTCGTTCTGCACCCGGGAGAGGTCGATGAGCTCCTGTACGAGGTTGGTCAGGCGGGTCGCCTCGATCTGCATCCGGCCCGCGAAGCGGGTGACCGCCTCGGGGTCGTCCGAGGCGTCCATGACGGCCTCGGAGAGCAGCGAGAGCGCGCCGACGGGCGTCTTGAGCTCGTGGCTCACGTTGGCGACGAAGTCGCGCCGTACCGCTTCGATACGGCGGGCCTCGGTCAGGTCCTCGACGAGCAGCAGCACCAGGCGCGACCCCAGCGGAGCGACCCGGGCGGAGACGGCGAGGGCTTCGCCCCGGCCGGTGCCGCGGCGGGGCAGGTCGAGCTCGACCTGGCGTATCTCGCCGTCGCGGCGGGTGTCGCGGGCCATGTTGAGCATGGGCTCGACGGCCAGCTTCCCGCCCCGGACCAGGCCGAGCGCGTACGCCGCCGAGCTGGCTTTGACCACCGAGTCGCTCTCGTCGAGGACGACCGCGGAGGAGCGCAGCACGGACAGCACGGTGTCGACGCCGGGCGGCAGCACGGCGTCGGTGTGCAGGGAGGTACGGGTGGGTCGCGCCTGGTCGCGCTCGCTCCAGCGGAACGCCAGCATGGCGATCACGCCGGTGCACACGCCGGCGATCGCGGCCAATGCGGCGACCGCCGCGTTCACGTCCATGCCATCCAGGTTATGCGGGTCGGCTGACACTCTCCCAGCCGTGCGAGTGGCTCCTCGAACAGTCGTCGCCCAGAGTTCACCGGGGGGACGGGGGTGGTTCATTTGCCCTGGTGGCGACCGCGGTGCGAGTCGCCCAGAGTTCACCTGGGGGAAAGTACCGGTTCATGTGTGGGGGTGGAGCCGGACGCGTACGGGCCCGAACGTGGGAGCGTGGGAGTACCGGCCCCCTTCCGGGTCCGGTCCGGCTCCCGGAGCATTGCGCAGGACGACCGGCCGCGAGGCACGTAGTCGCAGGAGATCGCAGGAGAGAGGGACACCCGATGCGGGACGCGTACCACGAGGAACTTGACTCGATCGGCGAGGGCCTGGTCGAGATGGCCCGCCTGGTCGGGTCGGCGATCGGGCGCGCCACGACGGCCATGCTCGACGCCGACCTGAAGCTCGCGGAGAGCGTGATCGCCGCGGACCAGAAGGTCGACGACCTCCAGCACGACCTGGAGGCGCGGGCGATAGCGCTGCTCGCCCGTCAGCAGCCGGTGGCGACGGACCTGAGGATCGTGGTCACCTCGCTGCGGATGAGCGCCGACCTGGAGCGCTCGGGCGACCTGGCCCAGCACGTGGCGAAGCTGGCCCGGCTGCGTTTCCCGGACCGGGCCGTGCCGAACGACCTGCACGCCACGATCCTCCAGATGGGACAGCTGGCGCAGCGCCTGATGGCGAAGGCGGCGGAGGTCATCATCACCAAGGACGTCGACCTGGCGCTCCAGCTGGAGCAGGACGACGACGAGATGGACACGCTGCACCGCACGCTGTTCAAGCACCTGATGGACGACCGCTGGAAGCACGGCATCGAGACGGCCGTCGACGTGACGCTGCTCGGCCGTTACTACGAGCGGTTCGCGGACCACGCGGTGTCGGTGGCCAAGCGCGTGGTCTACCTGGTGACGGGCGAGCACGCGGACGAGCTGCAGCCGGCGGAGGCGCCGGTCGAGGGGGCGTAGGGCGCGGAGCGGCGGGCGCGGAGCGGCGGGGCGCGGACGGCTGCGGGTGGGCGCGAAGGCGGCTTCGGGCCGCCGTTCGCACAACAGTGCGCCGTTGATGCGCCCCGGGACCAGGGCATGCAATGGGGGAGGCGAGGTACGCCTCTCAGGGAGGGACCCCATGGCCCAATCCGCTCCGATCACCGATCCCCAGCAGGAGACCGTGCTCCCGCGCGACGCGGAGTTCCTGCCCGTCCTCGGCGCCTGCGGGTGCGGCTCCGGCTGCGGCTGTGGCTGCCAGTCGGGCGGGCCGTGCCAGTGCGGCGGCTGCTCCGGCTAGACGACACGGGGCGCGGGCCCTGCTCCCGAGCGGAGCGGGGCCCGCGCGACGTCGTGCCGAGGGGGCCGGGGTGCGGGCCTAGGCCGGGGTGATGTCGAGGACGCCGACGGTCTGCCGGCCGGTGGTCTCGCCGGTCGGGCGGAATCCCAGGCCCTCGTAGAAGGCGCCGGGCCCGTCCTCGCCCGGCTCCCAGCTCACGTACATCTCGCGCGTCCCACGCCGCCGCAACTCCTCGCGCACGGCGCCGACGGCGAACCGCCCATAGCCCTTGCCCTGGTGCTCGGCCCCGATGTTCAGCCGCCACAGGCCGCTGCGCCGGTCGTCCGGGTCCTTCTCCGGGTCCCACGGGATGTCGACGAAGGCCATCAGGAAGCCGACGAGCCGGTCACCGTCGAAGATCAGCCGGGGCCAGGCCCGCTCACCGAAGGCGTACGCCTCGGCGAGGGAGCGGACGACGGGCGCGACGTTCTTCTCCTGGTGGGGGTGGACCCGCAGGGCGAGGGCGGCGTCGATGGTGTCCGGGGTGACCGGTTCCAGATGGGGTGCCATGGCGCGCACGGTAAAGGATGGGGGACGGGAGCGCGCGGGAAATACGGTGCGGGCCCCGGGGGGCGGGCGTGGCGGGCCGCCGGCACTGGCGGGGCCCGAGGCGTGGGGACCCGAGGTGGCTGGGACCCGTGGGCCCGTGGGCCCGGATGGGACGTGGGCGAGGATGGGCGGGTGATCATCGCGCTCGCCCATGCCACCTCACCCGCGGACGTGTCCCCCGCGCTCCGCCGACGCCTGATCGACTGCTGGATCGCGGTCACCAACGCGGGCGGCGCCGCCGGTTTTCCCTTTCCGCCGGTCGGCGAGGCGGAGGTCGCGCCGGTGCTCGACGCCCTGGTCGGCCGGCTGGGCCCGGACGGCCACCGGCTGATCACCGCGACGGCCGGCGGGCGGCTCGCGGGCTGGGTCGTGCTGGGCCGCGACCCGAACCCGCTCGTCGCCCACTGGGGCTCGGTCCACCACCTCCAGAGCCACCCGGACTTCCGGGGTCTCGGCGTCGGTACGGCGCTGATGCGTGAACTGCACCGCGTGGCCCGCGAGGAGCTCCGCCTCGACCACCTCCGCCTCGCCGCCCGAGGCGGGGAGGGCCTGGAGCGCTTCTACTCCGCCCTCGGCTGGCAGGAGTCCGGCCGCTGGCCCGACGCCCTGCGCCTCGCCCCGCACGACACGCGCGACGAGGTCCTGATGCGGCTGGACCTGCGGGTCGCGGCGGGCGAGTGAGCGGTCAGGGCTCGAGGAAGGCCACCGAACGCAGCGTCAGCCGGTCCGAGGCGGGGCGGCCGTGCGGCCGGAGGGTGCGGTTTCGTCGGCGGCGGCATGGGCGGGGGCGGCCATGACGGCCGGGAGGTTTCTCCGTCACGTCGTCCGGCCGGGACCGATCACTCGGCGGCGTACGAGCCCGTCTGGTAGTCGAGCCCGGGATCGGGCGGCCCGCAGTGCAGGATGGCGTCGACTGCGGGCCACACCTCAAGGGGCACCTCGTAGCCGAGGTACATCCAGGGGTCGTCCGCGTCCGGCTTGATCACTTCCCGAAGCTGCCGAATCTGATCACGGCTGATGGGAAACTCGGTGCGCAGGAATTCGTCCGCCTTGCTGAACCCCATCAGGGACCAGACGACTCTCGGTTCCTCTGAAGACATCCGCCGATCGTATGCCGAGGTTTTCCCGTGGCTCCCGTCTTTCAGGGCGCCTAGGCTCGCGGTCGCTGAGGAAGGGGGGCGGGTTGGCCGACGACGAGTCCGTCGAACACTTCACGCTGCTCTGCGACGACCCGCCCCACGAGGTGGTGCTCGTCGACTGCGGGCCCCGCGAGAGGGACCTGGTCGTGGCGGTGCGCCAGGTGGCCGGACTGAGCTTGTGGCGCAGCCGGAACCTCATGCGGAAGGCCCCCGTCACCGTCCTCGAAGGGCTGCCCGCCGACCGGGCCCAGGACGCCGTTGCGGTGCTCCAGAGCGCCGGCGCCACAGCGGAATGGCGGCCGGAGCCCGCCCGCTCACGTCGGCGCCCCGCTAGCGGCTGCCCCTTCGCAGGGCATGGGGTCAGCTAGGTCCTGTCCGGGCGATCAGTTGCTGTCGACTCAGTTGGTCACTGCCCGGGTGCCGCCACGTACATACGTAGGGACGGACGGAGAGGCCTGTTCGCCGTAGACGGTCGCTCGCTTACCCGATTCGGCTACGTCGAGATCGAAGTAGCATCTCTCGGCTGTGTCGGGATGCCGGACTTCTATGTGCACCACGCGAGGATCGTCGATATCGCCGAAGGTCCACGTCGCCGCAGCCCGCCCGTCGTGTGCCGGCACCCATGCGCAGGCCTCGGCCTGCGCCTTGGGCTCCAGCTCGGCCGAACCGTCCGCCCGCATCACCAGGCGTACGTCGCCGTCGTCCTCAGCGATCCATGCCCCTTCTACGTCGCCCACGCCGATTGCGGCCTTACCGGCACTCTCCGCCACAAGCCCGTACACACTTCCCCCCACCACCACGGCGACGACTGCCGCCATGACGCCCGCCATCCGGAGCGACGCGCGCCCTTCATCGGCCACAAGGGCTCCTGTCCGTCGGGCGGCGAAAGGTGATACCCCGTGCTGCGGCCCAGGCCGATATCGGCAGCCGCAACGCGACGACTCGCGCCTCCTGGCCATGAGCGTGATCGACCGGACAAGTCCTAGCCATCTGCGTTCGCTTGCTCCTGACGATTACGGGCCATCTGCTCGGTTTGGCCAAGTGCGCCCAGAACCGGCGTCCACTTGGCGAGGAGTTCCATCAGGTCTGGGAGAGTAGCCGCGTACACAAGAAGCAAAGAACCGTCGGTGTTGCCGGTCAGCTCAATGGCGAATCGGGGTACCCGCGTGTGGCGTTCATAGACAACAAGGTTCAGTGGCAGAACACGCTCCCGTTAGATCGAGCTACCAGCCACGTCACTGGGCCGTGAAACGTGCCGCCAACGGCCTCGTTATTGGTCCGAGCCGTCCCCTCGACGTGTACCCCGTCGGCACTGGGGCCTCTTTCCACGCTGCACCCCCGAGTGAGCTTTACGTCCATCGTGCCGCATAGTCGGCCGCGATGACATGCGATCGGGGCGCTCTAACCTGCCGTTACGTGGAGCTCCGGGAGGGCTTTTCAGGGCTCAAGGAATCGCTCCAGGTGAGAGCGCCCTTAGCCGCCGGGCACTGCGGAGGATGGGTCTCCCGCTCGCGGCCACAGCTCGGGGCATCCTCGAGGCCCAGCGTGGGCCCAGAGCGCGAAAATGCCCCCGATCTGCACCTTGGGCGCAGGTCAGGGGCATGATCGCTTTTCCTACTTCTTCTTGCCCTGGTTCTTCACGGCCTCGATCGCCGCCGCCGCGGCCTCCGGGTCGAGGTAGGTGCCGCCGGGGGTGAGCGGCTTGAAGTTCTCGTCGAGCTCGTAGGCGAGGGGGATGCCGGTCGGGATGTTCAGGCCCGCGATGTCGGCGTCCGAGATGCCGTCGAGGTGCTTGACCAGGGCGCGCAGGCTGTTGCCGTGGGCGGCGACCAGGACCGTGCGGCCGGCGAGGAGGTCGGGGACGATGCCGTCGTACCAGTAGGGCAGCATCCGCTCGACGACGTCCTTGAGGCACTCGGTCTGCGGGCGCAGCTCCGGCGGGATCGTCGCGTAGCGGGCGTCGTGGGCCTGGGAGAACTCGTTGTCGTCGGCGAGCGGCGGCGGCGGGGTGTCGTACGAGCGGCGCCAGAGCATGAACTGCTCCTCGCCGAACTCGGCCAGAGTCTGCGCCTTGTCCTTGCCCTGCAGCGCGCCGTAGTGGCGCTCGTTCAGGCGCCAGGAGCGGTGGACCGGGATCCAGTGGCGGTCGGCGGCCTCCAGGGCGAGCTGCGCCGTGCGGATGGCGCGCTTCTGGAGGGAGGTGTGGACCACGTCGGGGAGCAGACCGGCTTCCGTCAGCAGCTCACCGCCGCGCGCCGCCTCCTTCTCGCCCTTCGGGGTGAGGTTGACGTCCACCCAGCCGGTGAACAGGTTCTTCTCGTTCCACTCGCTCTCGCCGTGGCGGAGGAGGATCAGCTTGTACGGTGCGTCGGCCATGCGTCCGAGCCTAGACGACGGCCGACGATTGACGCGCACCGTCAATTCACTGGCGTCCGGCGTATGAGATCCGTAAGTTACGAGAGCCGTACGAGGGACTTACACGCACCAGGGGGCCGGCCACACATGTCCATCGCATCGCTCAGACGATCAGCGCGCGCCACGGTCTCGGGGCTCCCCGGCGGCTTCTGGTGGCTCTGGCTGTCGACCCTGGTCAACCGCACCGGTGCCTTCGTCCTCACCTTCCTCTCCCTCTACCTCACCCAGGAGCTCGGTCACTCCGCCTGGTTCGCCGGGCTCGTCGTCGCCCTGCACGGCCTCGGCGGTGTGGCGGGATCGCCGCTCGGCGGCATGCTCACCGACCGCTGGGGCCGGCGCCCCACCATGGTCACCATGCACCTTGCGGCGGCCGGCTGCACCCTGCTGCTCGCCTTCGTCACCAGCGCCTGGGGCGTCGCGCTCGTCGTCCTCCTCATGGGCGTCGCCATGCAGGGCGTGCGGCCCTCGATCAACGCCACCATCGCCGACCTCGTCCCGGCCCACGAGGTCCGCCGCGCCTACGCCCTCAACTACTGGGCCCTGAACCTCGGTTTCGCCATCGCCGCCATCGGCGGCGGGGCCGCGATCGTCCTCGGCTACCGCACCCTCTTCGTCGTCGACGCCGCCGCCACCGCGCTGTGCGCCCTGATCGTCTTCCTCCGCCTGCCCGAGACCCGGCCGGAGGCGAAGAAGGACCACACCACCGGTGAGCCGGTCGCCGAGGCCAAGGTGAGCGTCCTCACCGTCCTGCGCGACGCGCCCTTCCGCACCCTGGTGGCCCTGAACCTGCTCGTCTGCCTCGTCTTCACCGCGCCCTGGATCGGCCTGCCGCTCACCATGACCGGCGAGGGGCTGGACCCCTCCGCCTACGGTGTCGTCATCGCCGTCAACGGCATCGTGATCGTCGGCTTCCAGCTGCTCGTCAACAAGGTCACGGACAAGCGCTCCCCGGTGATGCTGCTGACCGTCTCCTCGCTGCTCTTCGCCGTCGGCACCGGTGCCACGGCGCTGGCCGGCAGCTCCGTCGCCTTCGCCGCGACCGTCGTCGTCTGGACGATCGGCGAGATGGTCCACGTCCCCACCAACGCCGCCGCCACCGCACGGCTCGCCCCCGAGCACGCCCGGGGCCGCTACCAGGGCGTGATGGGGATGTCGTGGGCGGTGGCCGGTTTCGTCGCCCCGATCCTGGCCGGCTGGGTCGTGGACGGGCCCGGGCCCGACGTCCTGTGGATCGCCTGCGCGGTCATCGGCGCCGTCGCCGCGCTCGGCTACCAGACCCGGCTCCGGTCCGCCCTCGCCGACGCCGAGGAGGACGTGCCCGCCCCGGTCCCGGTCCCGACCCCAGCCCCGGTCCCGGCCACGCCCACGGTCCCGGCCACGCCCACGGCCCTGGCCGAGGAACCGGCTCCCGCCTCCCTCGCCAAGGCCCCGGCGCCCCCGGCGGCCGCCGCCGACACCGTCAGCTCCTCCTGAACCGCCGCTGCGCCTCGTAGAGGTTCGAAGGGCGTACGGCGCCGGGCGCGCCGTACGCCTCCAGGCGGGCGTGGAGCTCGCCCGCGAAGTCCGGTGCGTCGATCTGGTCGAACTCCCGCACCTCGCTGATGCCGACGGTCGCGCTGTACGGGGCGACCGTGTCCAGCCTCACCAGGCCCGCCCGGCCGTTGGTCACCGTCACGTTCCAGTGGGTGAACCGGGCCCCGTAGAGCGGGCCCGCCGAGGCGTCGCCGCCGTGGCGGCCGTCGTTCTCGACCGTGATGCCGGTGCGGACGTTGGCGAAGGGCATCCCCCGGTGGGTGTCGAAGGTGCCCGTCTCCATCACCCCGCGCGACCAGACGTTGTGGCTGGACAGGCCCTCCACGTTGATGCCGTGGAGCTGGGTGCCGGCCGGTGCGGGGACGGTACGGGCGGCGATGCGGAAGTCCTCGACGAGGTTGTCGTGCGCGCCCTCCCGGCAGAAGTACGGATGGTGGGAGCCGCGCCCCTCCACCCGGGTGCGGCGCAGGGTGCAGGCGGAGGCGGCGACGAACCCGAAGCCGTTGTCCCCATGGCGCACCACCACGTCCTCGGCCCAGCAGTCGTACGCGCACTGGAAGGTGACGCCGTTGTAGCCGCGGTCGAGCAGGTGCGGGGCCTGCGGGAGCGGGGGCGCCTCCAGGGTCAGGCCGGCCACCCCCGAGCCGGTCAACGGGGCCGTCCCCGAGACGAGTCGGGGGTCCCACTCGGGGCGTACGTCGAGGGGCAGCGGGCGTTCGAGACGGACGCGGCGGCCCTCGACCCGGGTGATCCGTACGGGCCACTCGTAGGGGACGTACGAGGTCAGCTTCGTCTTGTCGTCCCACGGATACGCCTCGGGGCCGGGGCCGCCACCGGCCATGTGCTCCAGGAGGGTGTGCCCGGCGTCGTCGGCGAGCCGGAGCAGGACGAGCCGGCCGCGGCGAAGGCCCGTGGGGTCGTCGACGGTGACGGTGTGGTCGCCGCGGCGGGCCGGGCGGACCGTGGTGAGGGTGGTCCACTCGTCGCGCCGGTTGCCGGTCCAGCCCTCGAAGGGCCAGGCCCGCTCCCGGATCGCGGCGAGGAGGGCGGCGTGGCGGGCGCGCGGGGAGAGCCAGATCAGGCCGCCGGCCCAGGACCAGGCCGACTTGTCGCCGCCGTACCGGGACCCGTAGGGGCCGATCAGCTGGGTCAGGCTGCGGGTGGCGACCAGGGTCGTACGGCCGGAGCCCGCGCCGCGCAGGACGACGCCGCTGTCGCCGATGTGGAGATAGCCGTCGACGCGGTACCTGCCGGGCGGGAGCAGGACCGTGCCGCCGCCCCGCTCGCCGGCCGCCGCGAGGGCGCGGTTGACGGCGGGGGCGGAGTCGGCCGAGCCGTCGGGGGTGGCGCCGTAGGCGAGGGCGTTCGCGACGACGGGAGGGCGGGGAAGCCGGGTGGCGCCGCGGTGGGCGCCGGCGGAGCCCACGTAGGGGATCTGGGGGTGGGTGTAGGGGGCGTCCAGGTACTCCTCCCAGAGGGAGGCGTACGGGGTGCGGGGCGCGGACGTGAAGCCGGTGGCGGTGGTGGCCGCGACGACGCCGACCGCGCCGCCGACGAACCGCCTTCTGCTGAGCGTGCGCCCGGTGCCGGACCCGGGACTGAGCCTGTCGTCGTCTGCCATGAACCTGAGCCCTTCACGTACATGAATGGTGTTCAGATCTGCGCTGGGCGCGAGCATGGCACTCCTCCGCCCCGTCAGGGAAGAGGCGGGAAGAGGTCGGAGACGGACGTCAGTCGGTGGTTTTCCGCGTCAGGTTCTTGAACGCGTCGAGGTTGCGCGTCGACTCGCCGCGCGACACCCGCCACGCGTACTCCCGGCGGATCGCCGTCGCGAAGCCCAGCTCCAGGAGCGTGTTGAAGTCACCGTCCGCGGCCTCCAGGACGGACCCGAGGAGCCGGTCCAGTTCCTCGGGCGTGACGGCGGACAGCGGCAGTTTGCCGGCCAGGTAGATGTCGCCGAGCTGGTCGATCGCGTAACTCACCCCGTACAGCTTGAGGTTGCGTTCGAGCAGCCAGCGGTGGACGCCCGCCTCGTTCTCGTCCGGGTGGCGGACGACGAAGGCGTTGAGGGAGAGGGAGTGGCGGCCCACCCGCAGGGACAGGGTGGTGAAGAGCTTGCGGGTGCCCGGGAGCTTCACCACGTAGGAGCCGGGTTCGGGGGACTCCCACTCCAGCTCGGCGTCCTTGAAGGTGTCCTCGATGATCCGCCGTACGTCCTCAGCCACGTCCTCAGCCATGGTGCGAGCGTACGCGACGGCGGTGGTCGCGCAGCCGGTGGTCGTGCACGGCGGCGGTGTACACGTCCGCCGTCCCCGACGCCGCCGTGTCCCAGCCGAAGGACGCCGCGTGCCGGGCGGCGGCCGCGCCCATCCGGTCGGAGAGCCGGGGGTCGTCGACGAACCGGCCGAGCGCACGGGCGTAGTCGACCGGGTCGTGGCCCTGGACGAGGAAGCCGGTGACGTCGTCGCGCACGGCCACCGGCAGCCCGCCCACCGCGGCCGCGACGACCGGGGTGCCGGCCGCCTGGGCCTCGATGGCGACCAGGCCGAAGGACTCGCTGTACGAGGGGACGACGAGCACGCTGGCCGCCCGGAACCAGTCCGCGAGCCGGTCCTGTCCGACCGGCGGGTGGAAGCGGACGACATCGGAGATGCCGAGCCTGGCCGCGAGCTTCTGTAGCCCCTCGGGCTTGGCGAGGCCGCTGCCGCTCGGGCCGCCGACCACCGGCACGACCATGCGCGAGCGCAGCGACGGATCGCGCTCCAGGAGCAGGGCCGCGGCCCGCAGCAGGATGTCCGGGGCCTTCAGCGGCTGGATGCGGCCGGCGAAGGCGGGCACGAAGGCGTCCTTGGGCAGGCCGAGCCGGGCCCGGGCGGCGGCGCGGCCGTCGGCGGGGCGGAAGTGGTCCAGGTTCACGCCCGGGTGGACGACGGCGATCTTGGCGGGGTCGGCCTCGTAGAAGCGGGCGAGCTCGTCGGCCTCCTCGGCCGTGTTGGCGATCAGCCGGTCGGCCGCCGCCACGATCTGGGTCTCGCCGATCACGCGGGCCGCGGGCTCGGGCGTGTCGCCCTCGGCGAGCGAGGCGTTCTTGACCTTGGCCATGGTGTGCATGGTGTGGACGAGCGGGACGCCCCAGCGCTCGGCGGCGAGCCAGCCGACGTGACCGGACAGCCAGTAGTGGGAGTGGACCAGGTCGTAGTGGCCGGAGCGGTGGCCCGCCCAGGCCCGCATCACGCCGTGGGTGAAGGCGCACAGCTGGGCCGGCAGCTCCTCCTTGGCGAGACCTTCGTACGGCCCCGCGTCCACGTGCCGTACGAGCACGCCGGGCGCCAGCTCGACGACCGGGGCGAGACCGCCGGTGGTGGCCCGGGTGAAGATCTCCACCTCGATGTTGATCGCGGCCAGCCGCTTGGCCAGCTCCACGATGTAGACGTTCATGCCGCCGGCGTCGCCGGTGCCCGGCTGGTGCAGCGGGGAGGTGTGGACGCTGAGCATGGCGACACGGCGCGGGGTGCGGGACCGGCCGGGGAGCCGGAGCCGTGGCGTCGCCGCCAGGGTGCCGGCGAACCGGGACACGTACTGGCTCACGTCGGCGGTCCTTCCGCTGTCGGGCGCTGTCGGGCATCACGGGCATGACGGAGAGGGGGGCGGGCGGGCCTCCTCCAGGCGCCACAACACCGGAATGCCCCCTTTCATTTCCACCGTCGGGGGCGTTTTGCCAAGTCATTACCGACGAATCCGGCGCGTCGCGCACCCTCGGCGCAGGCCGGAGCCCTCGGGACGCACCTCAGGACCCCGCCGGCAGCACCCTCGGCGCAGGCCGGAGCCCTCGGGACGCACGACAGAGCCCCCGCCGGCGCCCCTTACGCTCGTTGCATGGCCCCCCGCACCACCCCCCGTCCCCTGGGCACCGTCACCCGTGGGACGACCAACCCCAACCGGCTGCGCCGCCAGGACCGCTGGATCGCCGCCGTGCACGGCCCGGCCCTGCGGCGGTCCGCCGAGCCGCCGGTGGCCGTCGACCTCGGTTACGGCGCCGCGCCCTGGACCGCGGTGGAGCTCCTGGCCCGGCTCCGTACCGCCGACCCCCGCACCCTCCTCTACGGCGTCGAGATCGAGCCGGCCCGGGTCGCCGCCGCGCGGCCGTACGAGCGCGAGGGGCTGGCCTTCCGGCACGGCGGCTTCGAGGTGCCGGTGCCCGGCGAGGTCTCCCTGATCCGGGCCGCGAACGTGCTCCGCCAGTACGACGAGGAGCAGGTCGCCGCCGTCTGGGAGCGGCTGTGCGCGCGGCTGGCGCCCGGCGGGCTCCTGGTGGAGGGCACGTGCGACGAGATCGGGCGGCGGCACGTGTGGGTGGCGCTGGACGGAACGGGGCCGCGGACGGTGACCTTCGCGACCCGGCTCGCCTCGCTCGACCGGCCCTCCGACCTCGCGGAGCGGCTGCCGAAGGCGCTGATCCACCGGAACGTGCCGGGCGAGCCGGTACACGCCTTCCTGCGGGACTTCGACCGGGCGTGGGCGGCGGCGGCCCCGTTCGCCTCGCTGGGCGCCCGGCAGCGCTGGATCCGCACCGCCCGCGACCTCGCGGCGGACTGGCCGCTGACGGACGGGCCGCGGCGCTGGCGGCAGGGCGAGCTGACGGTGCGCTGGGAGGCACTGGCCCCGAGGGGGTGACGCCGCACCTGACGCGCCCGCACGCGGGAGGCGTACGGGAGGCGTGCGGGAGGCGCGCGGGAGGTGTGCGAGAGGCGCACGGAAGCGGAGCTGCCGAACTCCCCCTGGTTTTCCCCCGAGTGGGGAACGCAACGGGCGCAACGCTCGTCCCCCGTGGGGGGATGTGACCCGACAGGACCCGCTTTCCCCTGTCGTTTTCCCGCTCCGCATGGCACTATCACCAAGGTCACGACCAAGTTACTGACGGTAAATCAGATATGGGTCACTTGAGGGGGAGCCTGTGAACCGACGCCGCCATGCCATCGCCGCCGCGATCGCCGTGGTCTGCGCCCTGACGGTGCTCGTCTCGCCCGCCCTCACCCTCCCGGCCGCCGCGGCCCCGCTGCCCCCGCCGCCGAAGCAGCCGAAGAAGACCCTCGAAGAGGTCCGCAAGGAGATCGACGGCCTCTACCGTCAGGCCGCGGCCGCCACCGACGCGTACAACCTCGCCGAGGAGCGCGCCGAGGAGCAGTCCGAGGAGCTCGTGAAGCTGGCCCGGATGATCGTGGCCGGCCGCGAGCGGATCGACGACCTCAAGGCGCGCGCGGGCGCCGCCGCCCGCGCGCAGTACCGCAACGGCGGACTGCCCGACGGCGCCCAGTTCGTCCTCACCGACGACCCCCAGCTCTTCCTCGACAACGCGGGCCGGCTCAAGGAGGGCCACAAGGCCACCAAGGACCTGCTCGGCGAGATGAACCGTACGCAGGCCGAGTTGACCACGTACGCGAACGAGGCCAGCCTCAACTGGACGAAGCTCGAGGCCAACCGGGTCAAGCAGGCCCGCGCGAAGAAGGAGATCAACGACAAGATCGAGGCGGCGAAGAGGCTGGAGTCCCAGCTCGCCGCCGAGGAGCGGGCACGGCTGCTGCGCATGGAGGAGCAGGAACGCTCCCGCGCGCAGACCGCCTGGCTCGGCACCGGCGTCCTCAAGGGCGGGAGCGGCAGCGCGACCGCGGCGGGCAAGCGGGCCGTGGAGTTCGCCACGGCGCAGATCGGCAAGCCGTACGTGTGGGGGGCCGAGGGCCCCGGCTCGTACGACTGCTCGGGGCTCACCCAGACCGCCTGGGCCAGCGCCGGCCGCGACATCCCGCGCACCTCGCAGGAGCAGTGGCGGCTGCTGCCGCGCGTGGACGTCCGGGACATGCGGCCCGGCGACCTGATCGTCTACTACAAGGACGCGAGCCACATCGGGATGTACGTGGGCGACGGGATGATGGTGCACGCGCCGCGCCCCGGCCGGAACGTCACGCTCGCTGGCGCGGGCTCGATGGAGATCCTGGGCGTGGTCCGGCCGGACTGAGCGGGGGCCGGCTGCCGGAGTGATGTTCCTCATCCTCCCGGAGCCCTCCTGACGCCGGGCCGACGCGCGGCCGACGCCGTCCTGAGGCCGTTCCGAGGCCGTCCGGGCGGCGGCTACCTCCCCATCCGTGGCATATGCCATACCGCCATGGCGGTTCACAGGGTGATCGCCATTCCAAAGCGGTGCGCGGTACCGCTATGGTCGGTCCCCGGCCCTCGGGGGGAGGGAAGGAAGACCAGACCGATGTCCGTACCCGTCCCGCGACAGAGAATCGATTCTGCCGCGCCGTCCGGCACGCCCGGAGCATCCGGCACGCCAAGCACGTCCGGCACGCCCGGCACGTCCGCCGGCACCGCGACCGATCTCACTCTGCTCGTGGTCGAGGACGACCCGGCCGGTGCGCTCGCCGTACCCGAGCTGCTCGACGCGGCCGGTACGCGGGTCCGTATCCGTACCGCCCGCAATCTCACCGAGGCCGAGCGGCTCCTCACCGACGACGTGCACTGCGTGCTCGTCGACCTCGCGCTGCCCGCACCCCGCACGGCCGAGGACGACCCGCTGGCGCCCCTCCGGCACATCCTGCGGCTCGCGCCCCGGCACGCCGTCCTCGCGCTCGCCGCGTCCGCAGACGCCGAACTCGCGGCCGAGGCGGTACGGGTCGGGGCACAGGACCACCTCTTCCGGGAGGAGCTCGACGGGCGGCTGCTGAGCCGCGCCATCCGGTACGCGGTCGAGCGCAAGCGCGCCGACGCCGTACAGGTCAAGCTCACCGAGTCCCGGCTGCGCGCCCAGGAGAACGCCCGCCTGGAGCGCGGCCTGCTGCCCACGCCGCTCCTGGAGGGCTCGGACCTGCGGTTCGCCGCCCGCTACCGGCCCGGCCGGTCCCGCGCCCTGCTCGGCGGCGACTTCTACGACACCGTCCGCACGCCCGACGGCACGGTCCACGCCATGATCGGCGACGTCTGCGGCCACGGCCCCGACGAGGCCGCGCTCGGGGTGGAGCTGCGGATCGCGTGGCGCGCGCTGACCTTCGCCGGACTGTGCGGGGACGAACTGCTCTCCACGCTCCAGCAGGTCCTGGAGCACGAACGGGAGAGCGACGAGATCTTCGCGACCCTGTGCACGGTCGACATCGCGCCCGACGGCCGCCGGGCCGGCCTGTGCCTGGCCGGGCATCCCTCGCCGCTGATCGCCCGGCACGGCCGGGCCGCACGGCTCCTGCCGTACGAGGACAGCGGGCCGGCCCTCGGGCTGCTGCCCCGCGCCCGCTGGCCGCGCCGCCAGGTCGAGCTGGGCCCGACCTGGAGCCTGCTGATGTACACCGACGGCCTGATCGAGGGCCGCTCGGCCGGACCGGGCTCCCCGCGGCTCGGCCAGGAGGGGATGGTCGACATGATCAACCGGCAGCTGGCGCAGGGGCTGCGGGGCGAGGAGCTGCTGGACGCGGCCGTCACGGAGGTGCGGTCGCTGAACGGCGGGGAGCTGACGGACGACGTGGCCGTCCTCGCCCTGGAACGGGACAGGGCCCGGGGTTAGCCCCCGGGCCCCGCGCGCTCGGCCGCGTCCGTCACCACCGGCGACTGGCGCCACCGGCCTGGTCCGTCACCGGCCGCGTCGGCCACCGGCCTGGTCCGTCGCCCGGCTTGGTCCGCCACCGGTCTGGTCCGTCACCGGCCGCCGTTGTAGGGGCCGTACGGACCGTCGCTGCTGGAACCGCCGCCGCGCCGTCCGCTGCCGCCCGTGACCTCCCGCAGGGCGGGCCGCACGTCGACCATGAAGACGATGGCCGCGATGAGCCCGGCGATCTGCAGGAACAGCATGGGCAGCAGCAGGTTGATCAGGAGGTTGACGCCGAGCAGGATCAGCCAGAACTTCTTCGTCTGCTTGTCGGCGGCGCGGTAGGCGTCCTCGCGCGCCGTGGCGGCGAAGGCGAACGCGGCGATGGCGAAGCCGGTGAAGACCAGGAAGGTCACCAGGGACAGAATCGAGTCGAAGCCGTTCGCCAACATGCTGAGCACCGCCTAGGTGAGTGGGTGTTGCGCCTCGCGGCCAAGGTACCCGTTACAACGCTCCGGACACCGGGATTGGTGCCCGGACCCCCCGCCTACTTCTCGACGCCGTCGGCGACGACCGTCTTCTTGGCCGGAGCCTTGCGGGTGGTGGTCCTGCGGGTGGCCGCCTTGGGGGTCTCGTCCCCGGACTCCGCCTTGGTTTCGTCCTTCGCCTCGGCCCCGGTCTCCGCCTTGGCCTTCGGCTCCGGGTCCGGCTCGACGGCGATGGCGATCTCGGTGATCTCCTCGGCGGCCTCGCCGCGCCAGGCCCTGACGGCCTCCTCGCCGTGCGCGGCGAGCTCCTCGTACTTCTCGCGCGCCTTGACCGCGTACTCGGCGGCGACGCCGACCCCGCGCAGGGCCAGGTCCTGCGCCTGCTCGCCCAGCTTCTTCAGATCGGTGTCCAGGCCGCCCACCAGCTCGGCGAACTTCGCCTGCGCCTTCTCCTGCACCGCCTTGGGGTCCGTCTTCTTGACGGCCTCGATCCGCGCGGGCGCCTCGGCGGCGATCTGCTCGATCAGGCCGGGCACCTTCTTGGCCTGCTGCACGGCGAGGTCGGCGGTGCCGGCGGCGAAGTAGAGGGGGGTACGCAGTTCGTCGATGATGGCCATGGTCGTGGTCCTCCTAAGTGGCGGTGGGGTGCGCCTGCTCGGCGGCGTTGCCGGCGGCGGTCTCGGCGGCGTTCTCCTTGCGGAAGGAGTCGTAGATCTGGAGCAGCACCTGCTTCTGCCGCTCGTTGATCGAGGGATCGGCCAGGATGACGGCACGCGTCTCCAGCTCCTCCCGCTCCTGCTCGTCGAGGATTCCGGCGCGCACGTACAGCGTCTCGGCGGAGATCCGCAGGGCCTTCGCGACCTGCTGCAACACCTCGGCACTGGGCTTGCGCAGCCCCCGCTCGATCTGACTCAGATACGGATTCGACACCCCCGCGGCCTCGGCGAGCTGCCGCAGGGACAACTGCGCGGTGCGCCGCTGCTCGCGGAGGTAGTCGCCGAGATTGCCGACGTTGAGTGAAGCCATGCCTCGACCATGCCAGCCGGTGCTAACTATTGCAAGCAGGCGCTTGCAATAGTTCTGTCACGTGTCGGGCCCCGCGCGCCGGCGCCCGGTTGACGGGTCTTGTTGAAGGTGACCGGATCTCGGCCTATCTGGGTCGGCCGTACCGGTGAGTTCTGTGCGGATCCGCAGTCCACACCATGGATCCACCACAGCGGTGGGCCTGTGCTGGGAACGTTCCAGCGCGGGAGGAAGCACATGGAGGCAGTGATGGGCGCCAACGACTCCGAGCAGGAGCGCACGGTCCGGACGGGCGGGCAGGGGACGCGGGAGAGCGGTCCCAGGGTGTTGGTGGCGGGGGCGAGCATCGCGGGACCCGCCCTGGCCCACTGGCTGCGCCGGCGGGGGGCCGAGGTGACCGTGGTGGAGCGGGCTCCCGAGCTGCGTCCCGGCGGGCAGGCGGTGGACGCACGCGGGGTCGCCAAGGAGGTCATCGGGCGCATGGGGCTGGACGCGGCGGTCCGCGCGGCGTGCACCGAAACCGCCGGCGCGCACACCGTGAACGCGGACGGGCAAGTGCTGGAGACCTTCCGCGCGGACGACGACGGTGGCGACGGGTTCATCGCGGACATCGAGATCCTGCGCGGGGACCTGTCCCAGGTGCTCTACGACGACACCCGCGACGGCGTCGAGTACATCTTCGGCGACCGAATCGCCGCGCTCGCCCAGGACGTGGACGGGGTCGACGTGGTCTTCGCGGGCGGCGACCGGCGGCGCTTCGACCTGGTGGTGGGGGCCGACGGGCTGCACTCGGAGCTGCGGGCGATGGTCTTCGGGCCGCATGAGCGGTTCCTCCGCCATCTCGGGCACGTGCTGGCCTTCTACAGTGTGCCCAACGAGTTCGGGCTGGACCGCTGGCTGCTCGAGTACCAGGACCAGGAGTCCGGGCGCTCAGCCCTCCTGCGACCCAGCCAGGACGCCACCCGGGCGATGGCCATGTTCTACTTCGCCTCGGCCGACTTCGACGTCGACTACCGTGACGTCGCGACCCAGAAGCGCCTGCTGCGTGAGCGGATGGTGGGCCTGGGCTGGCTGGTCCCGGGCATCCTCGCGCACCTGGACGACACCCCGGACTTCTACCTCGACCAGGTCGCCCAGGTGGTGATGGACCGCTGGTCGAGCGGACGGGTGGGGCTGCTCGGGGACGCGGCGTTCAGCTCGTCACCGATGTCCGGGCAGGGCACCGGGCTGGCACTGGTCGGCGCCTACCTGCTGGCCGGAGAGCTTGCCGCCGCCGAGTGGGACCCCGACACCGGGTTCGCCCGCTACGAGGCGCGGATGCGCTCGTTCGTCGAGGCCAACCAGGAGATCGGCCGGCTGAACGCCCGCAGCCGTGACGTCCCCGGACCAGACGCCGAGCCGCGCCCCGATTTCACCGGCGAATGGTTCACCGAGCTGGTCGGGCGCGCGATCAACGGCATCGAGCTGCCCGACTACGCGGGGGCGCCGGACTCGGCAGCCCCAGCCGGATCCCCGATCACCTCGTCATCCAAGCCGTAGGTGTCACATAACGTGTCGAGAGGGAGCCCGGTTCGCTAGGAGACGCCGGACGACCTCCGCCGGAGTCGATCTACGCGACCATCCCCGGAGACTGGGCCTGCGGATACTCCGAACTCCCGGAAGCCGACGAACCGCCCTTCTAGATGAGCGGCTGGAGGGGAAACATCGAGCTCAGCTGCCCAGGGCACACCGTTCTCCGATTGACCGAGACGTCGGGCCGCGCCGCGTCTCACTCAAGATGACCCATCACCGGTCACGGCCTCGCCTGATTCACCTTCACTGAGACAGTGACAACACGTGGCCCTGTCGTCGGCCAGCAGCCCGTACACGTACATGTCCCGCCGCTCGCCGCCCACCTCCTGCCAGCCGCGCAGCAGGCCCTCGCGGCGGAAGCCGGCGCGTTCGGCGGTGCGCTGGGAGGGCTCGTTCCAGGGCTCGACGTGGAGTTCCAGGCGGGGTACGCGCAGGTCGTCCAGGGCCCAGGAGGAGACCGCGGTCAGGGCGGAGGCGGCGGCGCCGAGGCCGCGGGCGGAGGGGGCGAGCCAGTAGCCGAGGGAGGCCCGGCCCTGGGGGAGGTCCCGCACCCAGAGGCCGATGGTGCCGAGGGGGCGGCCGGCGGCGGAGACGATGACGAAGGGGTAGCCCGCGCCGGTGGCCGCCCGGGACCACTGGCGCTCGACGAAGGCGACGCCCTCGGCGTCGGAGTACGGCGAGGGGACCGTCGTGATCAGGGGGATGTACGGGTCCCGCGCGGCCTCGCGGACGAGGGGCAGGTCCGTCAGGCGCCACGGCCGCAGGGTGAGCCCGCCGGGCGCCGCGAGTTCGGGTACGTCAAGCGGCATCCGTCCATCCTGCCCCGCCGACCGTCACGTGCGGGGCCAGAGCGCGCAGGAAGTCAGGGGCGTCGAAGAGGGCGCCCGCCGAGTGGACGCCGCCGCCCGTCAGGCGGGTGTGGCCGGAAAGGAGCCGGGCGAGGGCCTCCACCGCCAAGGGGGCCGTCACCGCGTAGATGTCCCGGCCCCTCGCCACCGCGCGGCGCTCCTCGGCGCCGGAGCGGACCCGCACGTCGACGAGGAAGGTCTGGTCGGAGCGCCCGCTCGCGTCGGCCGGGACCGGTGGCGGGGTGTCGGCGGCGGCCAGGTCGCCGGCCGCCTCCGTCGTCATGTACGTGCGCACCTCGGGGACGGCGAGATGGCTCGGCACCGTCACCACGTCCGCCATCGTGAAATCGCCGATCACCGTCCGCGGCCCCATCGGTGCCGGGAACGCCCACTCCAGCACCGGCGGCGCGTCGTCCCGGTAGCCCAGCCGGCCGCCCGTGTGGACCGGGCGCCGGCCGCCGCGCCGCTCGCGCGAGACCGCCCCCGCCGCGCGCGTCCCGGCCGTCGGGTGCCAGCTGTCCAGGCCGTACGCCACGTGGACCTCGTCGGCGACCGTCCAGTCGCCCATCGCGGCGGTGGCGAGCAGGTCGCCGAGGCCGCCGTAGAACGCCATCGCCGGGACCACGGGGACCCCGGCGGCCCGGGCCCGCTCCCCGAAGAGCGCGAACGTGTCCGCGTTGGCCTCGATCTCGGCCGCCACGTCCACGTACGGGATCCCCGCCCGCAGGGCCGCCTCGATCACCGGCCCGGCCGTCGTCGCGAACGGGCCCGCGCAGTTGACGACGGCCGCCGCGCCCGCCAGCGCCCGGTCGAGCGCCGCCGGGTCGTCGACCGCGGCCGGGCGCACCTCCAGACCGTCGGCCGTCTCCTTCAGCTTCCGCTCGTCACGGCCCGAGAGCACCGGCACGAAGCCCCGCTCCCGCAGCTCCGCCACCACGAAACGGCCCGTGTGCCCGTACGCGCCGTACACCACCACGCTCCGCCCGGCGGTCCGCCGTGCGGTCTTCCCGGCAGTCGTCTCGGCGGTCTTCCCGGCTGTCTGCTCGCTCGTCATGCGGACAGTCTCGCCACCGGCCACGTCCCGCCGTGAGTGTCGGAAACGACGTACCCCGTACAGTTCCCGACATGGCACTTCCGGAGGACCGTTCCCTCGCCCTCGCCGTCACCGACGGCATGCTGCACTTCGAACTCTCCATCGCCCACGAGGTGTTCGCCCGCGACTACGAGCTCACCGTCTGCGGTCCGGGACCGGTCCGCGCCGGACGGTTCCTGCTCGAACCCGACCACGGGCTCGACCGGCTCCCCCTCGCCCGTACCGTCGTCGTCCCCGGCTGGGCCGACGTCGACGTCGCCCCGCCCGCCGAGCTGGTCGACGCCGTGCGCGCCGCGCACGAGGCCGGCGCCCGGGTCGCCTCGCTCTGCACCGGCGCGTTCGTGCTCGCCGCCGCCGGGCTGCTCGACGGGCGGCGGGCCACCACCCACTGGGCCCACACCGACGTCCTGGCCGCCCGGCACCCGAGGGTGACGGTGGACCCGGACGTGCTCTACGTGGACGAGGGCAGCGTGCTCACCTCCGCCGGCAAGGCCGCCGCCCTGGACCTGTGCCTGCACCTGGTCCGCCTCGACCACGGCTCGGCCGCCGCCAACACGGTGGCCCGCCGGCTCGTCGTGCCCCCGCACCGGGACGGCGGGCAGGCCCAGTTCGTCACCACCCCGGTCCCCGCGCCCGGCAACCACCCGCTCGACGCGCTGTTCCCCTGGGTCATGGAACGGCTCGACCGGCCGCTGACCGTGGAGGACCTGGCCCGCCGGGCCGGGATGAGCTCCCGTCACCTCGCCCGCCACTTCCACGCCGTCACCGGCACCACCCCGCTGCGCTGGCTGCTCGCCCAGCGGATCCGCCGCGCCCAGGAGCTCCTGGAGACCACCGACGACGGCGTCGACCGCATCGCGGCGGCCACCGGCATGGGGACCGCCACGACACTGCGCCGCCACTTCGCCCGTACGGTCGGGGTGCCCCCGGACACGTACCGCCGCACCTTCCGCGTACGGGCGAACGGTCAGCGCCGGGCTCAGGCGCCCACGTAGTCCGCGAGGTGCTCGCCGGTCAGGGTGGAGCGGGCGGCGACCAGGTCGGCCGGGGTGCCCTCGAAGACGATCCGGCCGCCGTCGTGACCGGCGCCGGGGCCCAGGTCGATGATCCAGTCGGCGTGCGCCATGACCGCCTGGTGGTGCTCCACGACGATGACCGACTTGCCGGAGTCCACCAGCCGGTCGAGCAGCCCGAGCAGCTGCTCCACGTCGGCCAGGTGCAGACCGGCGGTCGGCTCGTCGAGCACGTAGATCCCGCCCTTCTCGCCCATGTGCGTGGCCAGCTTCAGCCGCTGCCGCTCGCCGCCGGAGAGGGTGGTGAGCGGCTGGCCGAGGGTGAGGTAGCCGAGGCCGACGTCGGCGAGCCGCTCCAGGACGCGGTGGGCGGCCGGGGTGCGGGCGTCCCCCGCGCCGAAGAACCGCTCCGCCTCGCTCACCGGCATCGCGAGCACCTCGGCGATGTTCCGGCCGCCGAAGCGGTATTCGAGCACCGAGGCCTGGAACCGCTTGCCCTCGCACTCCTCGCACACGGTGGCGACCCCGGCCATCATCGCCAGGTCGGTGTAGACGACACCGGCGCCGTTGCAGGTGGGGCAGGCGCCCTCCGAGTTGGCGCTGAACAGGGCCGGCTTCACGCCGTTGGCCTTGGCGAAGGCCTTGCGGATCGGCTCCAGGAGCCCCGTGTACGTGGCGGGGTTGCTGCGCCGCGAACCGCGGATGGGGCCCTGGTCGACCGAGACGACGCCCGCGCCCGCCGGGATCGACCCGTGGACGAGCGAGCTCTTTCCGGAGCCGGCGACACCGGTGACGACGGTGAGGACGCCGAGCGGGATGTCCACGTCGACGTCGCGCAGGTTGTTCGCCGACGCCCCGCGCACCTCCAGGACTCCGTTCGGCTCGCGCACGGACTTCTTCAGGGAGGCGCGGTCGCCGAAGTGCCGGCCGGTGACGGTGCCGCTCCTGCGCAGCCCGGCGACGGTGCCCTCGAAGCAGACGCTGCCGCCCGCCGTCCCGGCGCCCGGGCCGAGGTCGACGACGTGGTCGGCGATCGCGATCGTCTCCGGCTTGTGCTCCACGACCAGGACCGTGTTGCCCTTGTCGCGCAGCCGCAGCAGCAGGTCGTTCATGCGCTGGATGTCATGCGGGTGCAGCCCGGTGGTCGGCTCGTCGAAGACGTACGTGACGTCCGTGAGCGAGGAGCCGAGGTGGCGGATCATCTTCACGCGCTGCGCCTCGCCGCCGGACAGGGTGCCGGACGGCCGGTCGAGCGCGAGGTAGCCGAGGCCGATCTCGACGAAGGAGTCCAGGGTCTGCTGGAGCGTCGCGAGCAGCGGCGCGACGGACGGGTCCTCGATGCCCCTGACCCACTCGGCCAGGTCGCTGATCTGCATCGCGCAGGCGTCCGCGATGCTCACCTCGCCGATCTTCGAGGAGCGGGCGCCCTCGTTGAGCCGGGTGCCGTCGCACTCGGGGCAGGTCGCGAAGGTGACCGCGCGCTCCACGAAGGCGCGGATGTGCGGCTGGAGGGAGTCGATGTCCTTCGACAGCATCGACTTCTGCAGCTTGGGGATCAGGCCCTCGTAGGTGAGGTTGATGCCCTCGACCTTGATCTTCGTCGGCTCCCGGTGCAGCAGGTCGTTCAGCTCGCGCTTGGTGTAGCGGCGGATCGGCTTGTCCATGTCGAAGAAGCCGCTGCCCGCGAAGATCCGGCCGTACCAGCCGTCCATGGTGTAGCCGGGGATGGTGAGCGCGCCCTCGGCGAGCGACTTGGAGTCGTCGTACAGCGCGGTCAGGTCGATGTCGGAGACCGAGCCGCGGCCCTCGCAGCGCGGACACATGCCGCCGGTGATCCGGAAGCTGCGCCGCTCCTTCACGGTCCGGCCGCTCTTCTCGACGGTGACCGCACCGGCGCCGCTGATCGAGGCGACGTTGAAGGAGAAGGCCTTGGGGCCGCCGATGTACGGCTTGCCGAGGCGGCTGAAGAGGATCCGCAGCATCGCGTTGGCGTCGGTGGCGGTGCCGACCGTGGAACGCGGGTCGCCGCCCATCCGCTGCTGGTCGACGGTGATCGCGGTCGTCAGACCGTCGAGGACGTCGACGTCGGGGCGGGCGAGGGTGGGCATGAAGCCCTGGACGAAGGCGCTGTACGTCTCGTTGATCAGCCGCTGCGACTCGGCGGCGATCGTGTCGAAGACCAGGGAGCTCTTGCCCGAGCCGGACACGCCGGTGAAGACGGTCAGCCGGCGCTTGGGGAGCTCGATGCTGACGTCCTTGAGGTTGTTCTCGCGGGCGCCGTGCACGCGGATCATGTCGTGGCTGTCGGCGGCGTGCGTCCTGCTCATGATTCTCCCTGCTCGTGTCCTTGGGAGTCAGGCTAGGCGGGGGCGGGCGGCGGTGCTTCTCGATTCCTGACCGACCCGTTTCGTGTACGCGTTCATGGCAGGGTGGGTGCGTGACGCCGACGCTCGACGACCTGGCCCGACTGCGCCGGGCCCGCGACATGATGGACCGCGACTACGCGGAGCCGCTGGACGTCCCGGCCCTGGCCCGGGCCGCGCTGATGTCCCCCGGGCACTTCTCGCGCAGCTTCCGGGCCGCGTACGGGGAGACGCCGTACGGCTACCTGATGACCCGGCGCATCGAGCGGGCGAAGGTGCTGCTGCGGCGGGGCGACCTGAGCGTGACGGAGGTCTGCTTCGCGGTGGGCTGTACGTCGCTGGGGTCGTTCAGCACCCGGTTCACGGAGCTGGTCGGGGAGAGCCCGAGCGCCTACCGGGCGCGGAACCACGAGGCGGGGGCGGCGATCCCGGGGTGCGTGGCGATGTATCTGACCCGCCCGACGCGGGCCTCCGTCCGCGGGGCCGCCGAACCGGTCAGGAACGGAGAAGCGGAAAGCGCGGACGGCTCGTAGCGTCGACGCCATGAACACCGACGCCACTCAGGCCACTCAGTCCACCCCCCAGTCCACCCAGTCCCCTCAGTCCACCCGGTCCCCTCAGTCCTCCCCGACCACGATCGACCTCGCCCAGTGCTTCATCGCCGTCGACGACCACGACAAGGCGCTCGCCTTCTACCGCGACGCCCTGGGACTCGAGGTCCGCAACGACGTCTCCTTCGAGGGGATGCGCTGGGTCACCGTCGGCTCGCCCACGCAGCCGGACGTCGAGATCGTCCTGGAGCCGCCGCTCGCCGACCCCAACGCCCCCGCCGCCGACCGGCAGGCCGCCGCCGAACTCCTCGCCAAGGGGATGCTGCGCGGGGTCATCTTCCGCACCGACGACGTGGACGCCACCTTCGAGCGGATCCGCGCCGCGGGCGGCGAGGTGCTCCAGGAGCCGATGGACCAGCCGTACGGCGTGCGCGACTGCGCGTTCCGCGACCCGGCGGGGAACATGCTGCGGTTCAACCAGCCGCGCAAGGGCTGATCGTCAGGACGCCGCCTGGGCGAGCCAGACGAGGATCCCCACCGCGATCGGCAGGGTCACGAGGCCGAGGGTGAGGAAGCGGCCGGGCATGGACATGCGGCGGACGACGGGCGTCAGGGCGACGAGGGTCGGCACCGCGACGGTGGCGAGCGCCACCCCGAGGGCGCCGAGGACCCAGCCGTCGACCGCTTCGCCCTCGGCCGCCAGCCAGACCACGGTGAGGAGGACGGCGCACGCGGGCCAGGCGAGCAGGGTCAGCACCGCCGCCCACACGAGCCCGGCGAGGACCGCGAGCACCGTCTCGCCCCCGCGCCCCGCGCGCGCCGGAACCGGCCGTCCGGGTCCGTACAGGGCCGCGTAGGTCTCGGGGTTCATGGTCGGCTCCATCCGTGGGGCGGGTGCGGGGTGCACGGGGCGTGGGTACGGGGTGCGGGGCGTGGGGCGCGGGGCGTGGGGTGCGGGGTGGACGGGGCGTGGGGTTGCGGGGTGCACGGGGCGTGGCCCGGTGCTCTCCGCTCATCCTGGCCGCGCCCCGCGCCACCGGGATGAGCACGACCGCTCATCCCGCCCCGGCCCCGTACTCAGCCGCCCGAAGCACGCACCCAGGCGGCGACCCGTGCGTAGTCCGCCGCCGTGAGGCCCGTGGCCGGGTCCACGCGGTGGAGGAGGGCGGGGGCGGGGTGGTGGGCGCGGGCCCAGGCGCGGTCGGCGCCGGTGATCTCGTCGTCGAGCCAGACGTACGGTCGCCCGTCGGCCCGGGCGGCGAGCGCCCGGGTCTTCCAGTGCAGGCCGCCGGTGAGGGGGGCGGCGTCCTCGTCGGGCCAGTCGACGACCGGGAGCGGCGGAAGGCCGAGCCGGGGCGCGATCACCTCGTTCGCCTCCTCGCCCCAGGTCGTGGCCCAGACGAGCGCACAGTCGAGGGCCGCGAGGCGCGGGCCGTGGGCGGGATCCACGCGGTGCAGGAGCGGGTGGGCGTCCGGGGGAGGCTCGGGGGCGTACGCGGGATGGGGCGCCGAGCCGCCGAAGGGGATCAGGGGGCCGTCGACGTCGAGGAAGAGAAGGGGCCGCATGGGGCCAGGGTCTCTCGTCCCCGCGTTCATTCGTTCGCTCGCCGATCGTCCGCAACGGACCGGTTCTCGCTACCCTGGTCGTATGACCGCCATGGCTCCCGCCCGCACCGAACCCGACCTCTCCTATCTGCTCGACCACAGCAGTCACGTGCTGCGGACGCAGATGGCCGCCCGGCTCGCCGAGATCGGGCTGACCGCCCGGATGCACTGTGTGCTCGTCCATGCCCTGGAGGAGGAGCGGACGCAGGCGCAGCTCGCGGAGATCGGCGACATGGACAAGACCACGATGGTGGTGACCGTGGACGCCCTGGAGAAGGCCGGGCTCGCCGAGCGGCGGCCGTCGAGCGCGGATCGGCGGGCGCGGATCATCGCGGTGACCGAGGAGGGCGCGAAGGTCGCCGCCCGCAGCCAGAAGATCGTGGACGAGGTGCATCAGAGCGCACTCGGCTCACTGCCCGACGAGGAGCGGGAGGTGCTGGTGCGGGCACTGAACCGGCTGGTCACGGGCCATCTGGAGACGCCGGTCGAGGGGCCGCACACCGCGCGGAGGGCCCGCCAGACCAACAAGTGAGTCCGAGAAAGATGGTCTGCAACAAAACTATCTGCTAGCGTCCTTCCTGTCGCCATACCCGACAGGAAGGCCGACCATGCCTGCCACGCCCACGTCCTCGCCCTCGTCCACCTCCTCGTCCACCTCCTTGTCCACCTCCTCGTCCACGTCGACGCCCCCGTCCGCCACCTTGCGCAGCTCCCGCTGGACCGCGCTCGGCGTCCTCGCCAGCTCCATGCTGATGACGATCCTCGACGGCAGCATCGTCACCGTCGCCATGCCCGCCATCCAGGCCGACCTCGGCTTCACCCCGGCCGGCCTCAGCTGGGTCGTCAACGCCTACCTCATCGCCTTCGGCGCCCTGCTCCTCCTCTCCGGCCGCCTCGGCGACCTCATCGGCCGCAAGCGGATGTTCCTCGCCGGCACCGGCGTCTTCACCGCCGCCTCGCTGCTCGCCGGCGTCGCCGCCTCGCCCGGCGTCCTGATCGCCGCCCGCTTCCTCCAGGGCGTCGGCAGCGCGATGGCCTCCGCCGTCAGCCTCGGCATCCTCGTCACGCTCTTCACCGAGCCACGCGAACGCGCCAAGGCCTTCGCCGTGTTCAGCTTCACCGGCGCCGCCGGCGCCTCCCTCGGCCAGGTCCTCGGCGGCCTCCTGACCGACGCCCTCACCTGGCACTGGATCTTCTTCATCAACCTGCCCATCGGCGCCGCCGCCCTGCTCGTCGCCCTGCCCGCGCTGCCCGCCGACCGCCCGGCAGGCACCCGGGGCGGCGCGGACGTCCTCGGCGCCCTGCTCGTCACCAGCGGCCTGACGGCCGGCATCTACGCCGTCGTCAAGATCGAGGAGTACGGGGCCGGTTCGGCCCATACCCTGGGCCTCGGGGCCCTCGCGCTCGCCCTGCTGGCCGGCTTCCTCGTCCGCCAGGCCACCGCCGCCCACCCCCTGATGCCGCTGCGCGTGCTGCGCTCCCGGGCGGTCGCCGGCGCCAACCTCGTGCAGATGCTGATGGTCGCCGCGCTGTTCTCCTTCCAGATCCTGGTGGCCCTCTACCTCCAGAAGGTCCAGGGCTACGGCGCCGCGGAGACCGGCCTCGCGATGCTGCCCGCCGCGGCCGTCATCGGCGCGGTCTCCCTCGGCCTGTCCGCCCGCCTCATCGCCCGCTTCGGCGAACGGAACGTCCTGCTCACCGGCCTCGCCCTGCTCGTCGGCGTCCTCGGCCTGCTCACCCGCCTCCCCGTCGACGCCTCCTACGCCGTCGACCTGCTGCCCGTGATGCTGCTGGCCGCCGGCTTCGGACTCGCGCTGCCCGCGCTGACCGCGCTCGGCATGTCCGGCGCGAAGGAGGAGGACGCGGGCCTGGCCTCCGGCCTGTTCAACACCACCCAGCAGATCGGCATGGCCGTCGGCGTCGCGGTCCTGTCCACCCTGGCCGCCGCCCGCACCGACGCCCTCACCGCCGCCGGCCGCCCCGCCGCCGAGGCCCTCACCAGCGGCTACCACCTCGCCTTCGCCGTCGGCGCCGGCCTCCTCGTCGCCGCCTTCGCCGTCGCCTTCACCCTCCTGCGCACCCCAAAGCCCGCACCGCGCGAGCTGACGATGGCGGCGTGAGCCCCGACCGTCCGCGCCCTCGAAGCCCTGACTGCCGCCGCGTCCCCGCCCTCCCCGGGCGGGACGCGGCGGCCGGCGGCTCGGCACCGGCACCGGCACCGGCACCGGCTCAGCCGGGCGCACCGGCCGCTGACCCCGCCACTGCCCCCGCCGCCGCCTCCGCCAGCGCGTCCGGCAGGGGATCCCGGTGGACCAGGTCCAGGCGGGACACCGCCCGTGTGAGGACCACGTACAGGCGGTGGAGCCCGCGAGGTTCGGCCGCGACGATGGCGGCGGGCTCGGCGACGATGACGTGGTCGTACTCCAGGCCCTTGGCGAGCGACGCCGGGACGAGGGAGACCCGGCCGCCGGATCCGCCCTGGAAGCCGTCCCCAAGGCCGTGCCCGGATCCGTCCCCGGATCCGTCCCCAAGGCCGTGCCCGGATCCGTCCCCGAAGCCGGCCCCGAGGAGGGACGCCGTCAGCTGCTCGACCGCCGCGTCCGCCGCGATCACCCCCACCGAGCCCTCCTCCTTCAGCGCCGCCCGTACCGCCTCGGCCACCCCCTCCGCCAGGTCCCCCACCTGACGTACGGTCACCTCGCCGCCCGCACGCAGCGAGCGTCCGGCCCAGGCCGCCGCGCCGAGGTCCGGAAGGAGCCGGTTGGCGAGGTCGACGACGGCTGCCGGGACCCGGTAGCCGGTGGTCAGCGGCACTATCTCGGCGTCCGGCCTGCCCAGGTGGGCCAGCTGTTCGCGCCAGTCGCGGGCCGCCCACGGGGTCGTCCCCTGCGCCAGGTCGCCGAGCACGGTCAGGGAGCCGAAGCCGGCACGGCGGGCGATGGCCCGGCACTGCATGGGCGACAGGTCCTGGGCCTCGTCGACGACGACATGTCCGTACCCCTCAGGGCGCTCGATCAGGCCGGCGAGTTCGTCGAGGAGCACGAGGTCGGCGGCGCTCCAACGGGCCGTGCGGTACGAACGCGGGGGTCTGGGCCAGCGGATCGCGGCCCGCTCCTCGTCCGTCAGCAGGTCACCTGCCAGGAGACCGGCGTCCGGGTCCGTCAGGACTTCGGCGAGCACCTCCTCCGGGGTGACCTTCGGCCAGCAGGCGTCCACCAACTCCCTGACCGGCCCGGCCCGTTCGACCTTGCGCAACCAGGCGTTCCCCAGCGTCCCGGCCCGCCGCTCGGCCTGGAGCCGCAGGGCGCGGACGACGCGGGCGCGGACCCGTTCGCGGCCGGTCCCGTAGGGCGGGGCCTCCTCCCGTACGGCCGTGACGATCGCGGCGAGCTCGTGGGCCGGCACGCGCCAGCGGTAGGAGCCGTCCGGCACGGTCAGGTCCCCGGCGGGCGCCGGGTCGACCCGCGCGTACAGCGCCCGGCGCAGCACCTCGGCCATGCGGGCGTCGTGCTTGACCCGGGCCGCCGCCTCACCGTCCACCGCGCGCACCTCGTGGCGGGCGAGCTCGTCCTCGAGGGTCGCCTGGCGCACCCCGGTCTCGCCGAGCGCGGGCAGCACCTCGGAGATGTAGGAGAGGAAGGTGCGGTGGGGGCCGAGGACGAGGAGGCCGGAGCGCTGGAAGCGCTGCGGGTGGGTGTAGAGGAGGTAGGCGGCCCGGTGCAGGCCGACGGCGGTCTTGCCGGTGCCGGGCGCGCCCTGCACGCAGATCGACGCGGCGGGCCCGGAGCGCACCAGGTCGTCCTGCTCGGGCTGGAGGGTCGCGGCGATGTCCCGCATGGGGCCGACGCGGGGGCGTTCGATCTCGCCGGCGAGGATCGCGCCGGCCCCGCTCACCTCGACGCCCTGCCCTCCGCCCTCCCCCGCACCCGCACCGGCTCCCGTCAGGTGCTCGTCCTCCAGCGCGGTCAGGTCCTCCGAGGCGCCGAGGCTGCCCGGCGTCCACCCGAAGCGGCGGCGCCGGACGACGCCCTGCGGGTCCTCGGGCCCGGCCTGGTAGTAGGCGCGGGCGACGGGAGCCCGCCAGTCGACGACGAGCGGCGGTGCGGCCGGGTGCTCGGCGATCCGGCGCCGGCCGATGTGGTGGATCTGGCCGTCCTCGCGGTCGAGGCGGCCGAAGAAGAGCGGCCCCGGCGGCAACGCGCGGAAAGCCTTGGCGCGGCTGCGCAGGTGGTAGCCGAGGGCCTCCGCGTCGGCTCCGGAGGCAGCGGTGTCCTCGCCGGTGACGACCTGGTCGTCGATGTCCTCGGCCATCCGGGCGAGGGCGGCGCGGCAGTGGTCGTGGTGGGCTCGTTCCTGGTCGAGGTCGTGGCGGAGCGGCTTCATGGGTCCAGGATAGACCAGAAGCGTTACCGAGTTACATTTTTTATTCGGTTGTGGAAAACGGGCCTCACGTCGGCCCCGGCTCGTCCGCGAGGCCCAGGCCCAGGCCCAGCCCCTCCGTGAGCCGCCGGAACGCCAGCCGCGTCGCGGCCACCGCGCCCGGCAGCACGTCCTCCACCCGCTCCCCCGCCGAGATCCGCCGCACGTTGTCCTCCGCGAGCACCCGCAGCACCGCCACCACCTGCGCCGCCGCCAGCCGCGCCGCCAGCGGGTCGGCGCCGCCGAGCGCCGCCGCCAGAAGCTCCTCCGACCGCCGCTGGTAGGCGTGCATGCGCGCGACAAGCGCCGGAGTGCCGTACAGCAGGCGCAGGTAGGCGCGCACGGCCGGCGCGTCGTTGAGGCCCGTCACCGGGTCGTGCCGCTCCAGACCGGCGAGCACGTGGTCGCGCAGCGCGTCGAGCGGCGGCACCCCGGCCTCCCGCGCGGCCGTCACGATCCTGGCCGGCTCGTCCTGGTGGTCCGCGAATCGGTGGAGGACCAGGTCCTCCTTGGCCGGGAAATAGCGGAACAGGGTCGGCTTCGACACCTCGGCGGCGGCCGCGATCTCCGCGACCGACACCGCGTCGAAGCCCTTCTCCAGGAAGAGCTCCACCGCGGTGTCGGACAGGACCTGCCGCGTCCGCTCCTTCTTCAGCTCCCGCAGCCCGCCCACGACACCCTCCACCCGCTCGCGATCAGAAGATGTCCATACTCCACGGCCGCAGCGGGGTCCGCAGCAGCAGGTCCGCCCGGGCCGCCGCACCGGCCGTGGCCTCCTCGATCCGGCCGAGCGCCGCGAGCCGTACGGCCGACTCGTCTCCGAGCGCCAGCGGCGCCAGGTCCGCCACGTCCAGGACCAGGTCGGCCGGCGCGGTCGTCGGCGTCACGGACGCCCCCTGCGGGGACGCCTCCAGCAGGTGGCGCCCGCCCGCGAAGCCGGCCCCGTCCCGCACGTCCAGGACGAGGCTGCCCTCCGTCGCGTACGTCCGCGGCTCGAACACCTTCGCCACGTCCAGGACCCGCAGCCACAGCATGTCGGCGTGGGTGAGCACGCGCGCCGCGCGCGCGTCGGGCAGCAGCAGCGGCAGGACGTCGTGGGGCGGCCGGTTGCCGGTCGTCACGCGGGTGATCCAGTCGACCGAGCACACGTACCGCCACAGCGCCCGCTCGGCGGCCGGGGTGACCGCGATCAGATCGCGCACGTTCGCCGTGTTGACCGGCTGCTTGGCGTCGCTCCACTTGTCGTCCGCGCCGTACGCGACGAAGCCCTCGACCTCGCCCGACGCGGAGCGGTAGACGGCGTAGAACGGCTCGGTCCACGGATCGGGGCTGTACGCGTTGCCGGTGCCGACGTCCCAGCCGCGAGCCGTGCGGTCGGTCACCCCGGCCCGGCGCGCCGCGACCCGGCGGTGCAGTTCCGGGCCCTCCTTGCGGATCTCGGCGCCGTCCGACAGGTCGATCCGGCCCCCGCCGTCCTCGGCCGTGGGACCCGACCAGCGGCGGTCGAAGCCGGCCCGCGTCAGGTCGACCTCCCAGACGGTGGTCCAGCTCGCCACGCCGAAGCCGAACCGCCCGTAGATCGGATACTCGGCGGCGATCAGCGTCGCGCACGCGTCGCCCCGCTCCTTCGCCGCCGCCAGGTCGTCCGCCATCATGCGGCCGAGCAGTCCGCGCCTGCGGTGGGTCGGGGACACCGTGACGCCGGTGACGGCCGCCGCCGCCAGGTTCGCGCCGCCGACGGTGCTCACCTGCTGCGCGAACGACTGGAAGGTGGCCACGATCCGGCCCCGGTCGAAGACCCCGTACGTACGGGACAGGTCGGTGTGCGGAAGCCGGTCCGCGACCTCCTCGTCCGGCACCACGGGGGGCCGGAGGAACCCGACCCGCTTGGCCCGCTGCCAGTCCCGGAACTCCGACTCGTCGATCGCCCGCACCTCGAAACTCATCCTTCGAGGCTAGGCGGGCGGCCCCGGCCGCCGCACCCGAGTTTCCGCGCCCCTCGGCGCCCTCCGACCGGCCCGCGGCCCGCGGCCTCGGCGCACGGCTCACGGCTCACGGCTCACGGCTCACGGCTCACGCCAGCAGGTCGTCGACCTGCGCCTCGCCCTCCCGGTAGCGGCGCGCGATCTCCGCGCTGCAGTCGTCCGCGGTCCGCTGGAGCTGCTGCCGGCGCCGCGACACCTGCTGCTCGTAGCCCGCGAGGCGCCCCATCGCCGTGTGCAGCTCCTCGTCCGTACGGGCCGTCAGGTCCGACAGCTCGACCTCCGACAGCATCTCGGCCGCGAGCCGCCGGTACTCGTCGCTGCGCGGCGTCGACAGCGTCACGTGCCGCGCCGAACGCGCCACCGCCCCCGGCCGCGACGGCGTGTCCGCGAGGATCTCCGAGAGCCGGTCGAGCACCGGGGCCTCCGGGTCGCTGCGCCGCGCCAGCTCCGCCCGCAGGATGTCGATCCGCCCCTGCAGCATCCGCCGCACATAGCTCAGATCGGCCTCGTCGCCCTGCGCCTCGCGGCGCAGCGCCCGCAGCTCGGGCAGCCGCAGCGCGGCCAGGTCCGGCTGCGGCCGGTCCGGCAGGCCCGGCTCGGCGGTCCGCTGGACGGGCGGCCGTCCGACGGCACCCCCGACGGAGCTGCCGGCACGGGTCAGCGGTACGGGACCGGACGGCGTGTGCCCGGCGCCAGATGCACTCATGTGTATCGTCCCCTCGACCGGTGCGGAGGCGCACCGCCTGACAGGCATGGTGCCACTCCCGCACCGGCCGACGCAGGCCGTCTGCACCCGTTCGGCCCTGCACACGTCCGCTCGGTAGGTTGGTCCGTATGCGAGCAGTGGTGCAGAGGGTCGACGGCGCGAGTGTCGTCGTCGCAGGGGAGACCGTCGGTGAGATCGTCGGCGAGGGGCTGTGCGTCCTGGTCGGGGTGACCCATGACGACACCCCCGAGAAGGCCGCGCAATTGGCCAGAAAGCTCTGGTCCGTCCGGGTGCTGGACGGCGAGAAGTCATGCTCCGACGTGAACGCGCCGCTGCTGGTGATCTCCCAGTTCACCCTCTACGGAGACGCCCGCAAGGGCCGCCGCCCCACCTGGAACGCGGCCGCGCCCGGCCCGGTCGCCGAACCGCTCGTCGACGAGGTCGTCGCGCGACTGCGGGAGCTGGGCGCGCGCGTGGAGACGGGCCGGTTCGGAGCGGACATGCGCGTGTCGCTCACGAACCACGGCCCGTTCACGGTGCTGATCGAGGTCTGAGAGAGACCTCAGGGCGCGGAGGCGCAGGGCGCGGAGGCGCAGGGCGCAGGGCGCAGGGCGCAGGCCCCAGAAGCTCACGGCTCACGGCCCAGACCTCCGGCTCAGGGCTCGACGACGGTCTCCTGCGCGGCGGCCGTCGTCCCCGCGATCAGATCGGCGTCCACCGGCACGTTCCGCTTCACCAGCGCGAGGGCGATCGGCCCGAGCTCGTGGTGGCGCACCGCCGTCGTGACGAAGCCCAGCTGACGGCCCTCGGGGCCGTCGGCGGCCAGCCGCAGCGGCGTGCCGGGGGCGGGCAGGTGCACCTCGCTGCCGTCCAGGTGCAGGAAGACGAGGCGGCGCGGCGGCTTGCCCAGGTTCTGCACCCGGGCGACGGTCTCCTGGCCGCGGTAGCAGCCCTTCTGGAGGTGCACGGCGCTGCCGATCAGCCCGATCTCGTGCGGGATGGTCCGGTGGTCGGTCTCGCAGCCGAGGCGCGGCCGGTGCGCCTCCACCCGCAGCGCCTCGTACGCGAGGATGCCGGCGGCCGGGCCGTGCGAGGCCGCGAACGCCTCCAGGTCCGCCCGCGGCAGGAACAGGTCCCGGCCGTGCGCCGTCTCCCGTACGACCACACCGTCCGGCACCGGGGCGATGGACCCGGCCGGCAGGTGCACGACCGCGAAGTCCTCCGTACGGTCGGCGACCTCGACCCGGTAGAAGAACTTCATCGACTCCAGGTACGCGACGAGCTCGGCCTGCGTGCCCGGCTCGACGTGCGCCCAGACCGTCGCGCCGTCGTCGACCAGGTACAGCGCGTGCTCGATGTGCCCGTTCGCGGAGAGGATCAGGGCCTCGGTGGCCCGGCCGGCCGGCAGCTCGCTGACGTGCTGGGTGAGCAGCAGGTGCAGCCAGCTCAGGCGGTCGTCGCCGGAGACGGTGACGACGCCGCGGTGCGACAGGTCGACGAAACCGGTGCCGTCGGCGAGGGTCCGCTGCTCGCGGAACAGGTCGCCGTAGTGCGCGGCGACACCTTCGTCACGTCCTTCGGCGGGGACGGCGCCGGGCAGGGACAGCAGAGGGCTCTTCATGGGAAAAGCCTACGACCCGGCGGCGGTGTCCTTCGTGGCGCAGTCCTGACAACGGCCGAAGATCGCGAAGTGCTTCATGTCGGTCTCGAAACCGAAGGTCTCGCGCAGCTTCCCGGTGAACTCCGCGGCCACCTCCACGTCCGCCTCGATGACCTCGGCGCAGTCCCGGCAGACCAGGTGCAGGTGGTGGTGCCGGTCGGCCAGGTGATAGGTCGGCGCCCCGTGCCCGAGGTGGGCGTGACTGACCAGACCCAGCTCCTCCAGGAGCTCCAGGGTCCGGTAGACGGTGGAGATGTTGATCCCGGCGGCGGTCTTGCGGACCTCGCCCAGGATGTCGTCCGGGGTCGCGTGCTCCAGCGCGTCCACGGCCTCCAGGACAAGCTGGCGCTGAGGCGTCAGCCGGTAGCCGCGCTGCCTCAGGTCGCTCTTCCAGTCGGTGCTCACCACGCCCCCAGTGTATGAGGGCGCGGCGGGCGGGCCGGGGTCGTCGCCGTCGCCTAGCGGAAGAAGGCGATGCCGTCGTCCGGCATGTCGGGGAGGTTGCGCGCCATCTCGGCGACCTCCTCGGGCGTGACGACCTTCTTCAGGTGCGCCGACATGTACGGCCGCAGCGGGACCTCGGGGGTCGACTTCTCGCCCACCCACATGAGGTCGCTCTTGACGTAGCCGTAGAGTCGCTTGCCACCGCTGTACGGGCCGGAGGCCGCGGTGCGCGCGACGGCGTCCGTCGCCAGGTCGATCTGCGGCTTCTGGTCGGCGAGCTCGCCGTACCAGACCTCGACGACGCCCTGGTCGCGGACCATGACGACCTCGACCTTGCGGTCCTTGTCGATGCGCCAGTAACCGCTCTCGGTCTCCAGCGGGCGGACCTTGTTGCCGTCGGCGTCCAGGACCCAGGAGTACGAGTGGTACTCGAGGAAGTCCCGGCCGTCGTGGCTGAAGGTCACGGACTGGCCGAAGTTGCACTTCTCGGCGCCGGGGAAGTCGGAGACGCCCGCGCCCTCCCACGTGCCCAGCAGGAACGCGAGGGGGACGAGGCCCGGGTTGAGGTCGGACGGGATCTCGATCATGAGCAGCTCAGACGATCTGTGTAGGTCTGGAGGTGTGGGGGGTCAGCGCTGGCCCTGGTACAGCTTCTTCACGGTCAGACCGGCGAAGGCGAGGACCGCGACGCAGACGAGCGCCAGCAGGACTTCGAAAAAGACGATCACTTGGTGCTCCTCGGTGAGCGGTGAAGGCGGAACGGGCCGGACCCCAGCTTAGTGGGCGGGGGCCCGGCCCTCGCGGTGAGGTGGGTCTCGCGGCGCGGGACGGGGCCCTGGCGCCGGCGCTCAGCCGAGCAGCTGGTTCTGCAGGGTCACCGTCTGCTGGAAGGGGACCTGGAGGGCTTCGCCCTTGCGGGTGTGGACGACGAGGGCGAGGGTGTCGCCGGCCTGGATGTAGGCCCAGCGGGTCTGCTCGGGGCCGTAGGGCTCCGGCTCGTGGTAGCCGTACACCATCGTGTCGGCCACATCGATGTCGTCGGCGTAGCCGTCCAGCTTCGCGCTCTGCACACCGGCCGGCAGGATCTCCGGCGTGGCGTCACCGTCGTCCGACGCGATGAGCTCGTCCTTGAACGCCTCGGCGTACGCGACCGACCCGAAGCGGAGCAGGTGGACGGTGCTCCTCGTGCCGTCCGGCATGGTCCACGACCTGGTCGTGACGTGCCGGAGGGTGGAGTCGGCCAGGGTCTGCTCCAAGCCGGGCCTGGCCTCCTTGTCGAAGAAGGCGAGGACGGCGTCCCCGCTCGTGGTCAGACGGCCGTCCGCCTTGGCGTCGACCGTGGCGCCCGCCGGGGCGGGCAGCAGCAGCCGGCGCGGGTCGGCGTGGTGGACCTGTCCCTCGTTGCCGAGGGTGTAGGGGCGCGGGGAGCCCTCGGGCAGGGGCGGGAGGCTCAGCCTGGGGTAGGCCCAGCGGCCGTCGCTCTCGGTCGCGAGGCCGGGCACGTCCGTGCGCTCCATGGAGGTGAGGGCGGCCGCCGTACCGACCCCGGCCCCGCCGCAGACGATCACGGCGGCGGTCCAGCGGGCGATCGCCCGGAGCACCCGCCGCCGCCGGCGGCCGTCCCCGGGCGGTGCCGCAGGCTCCGGAGCCGTCTCCGCCAGCGGCTCCGGTGCGGACTCGGGGGCCGTCAGCTGCTCGGTCATACGTACTCCCCCGGGGTCTTGATGTGGTCGAGCTGCTTCTTCAGCAGGTCGGCGACGGAGCTCTTCTCGAAGGGCGCCGCCCCGTAGGCGCGGACGGACACCAGCAGCTCCGAGTCGTAGGCCGAGCAGCTCATCCCGCCGAGCTCCGCCTTCTCCTTCTTCTTGTCGTCCTCCTCCTCGTCGTCGAGGTCGGGCAGCAGGAAGCAGGACGCGTTCTTGTGGCCCTCGATCTTCGGCCCCTTGGGGAACTCGAAGATCTCGGCGATGTCCTGCTTGACCTCGTGCAGGTCGTGGATCCGCTTCTTGTTCTTCATGCGGACGATCTGGACCTCGACGACGAGGTCGTTGGACAGGGTGCTGTACGAGCGCACGGCGATGCCCTGGACGCCGAGCCGGTCGATCCGCTTCTCGTAGTCGCGGCGCTTCTTGCCGGAGAGCCCGCGCGCGTCGGACTTGAGGAGCGCGACGGCCTCCTTCTCGCCGAGCTCGCCGTCGTTCCCGTACGACTCGGCGTCCGGGCCGAGCCGGAAGCCGTTCGGGGCGGGCAGCAGCAGTCTGCTCATCGGTGTGGACGCCCGGCCCCGGAGGGCGGCCTCGGCGGGGTCCTTCTCGGGAGCCTTGTCGGCGGCGCCGGCGGGCGGGTCCGCCCAGGCGATGGTCTCCGCCGACCGGTCGGCTCCCGAGACGGTCACGGCCGTGTAGGTGATTCCGCCGCCGACGGCGCCGAGCACCAGCACGGCGGGCAGGACGACGGACAGCAACCTGCGGCCCCGGCCCGGGCCCTGGACCGGCGGCACGTCGGCCAGGGGCTCGGCGGGCCGCTCCTGCGGGACCTGCCGATCCTGCGAGTCCTGCGGGACCTGCCGATCCTGCGCGTCCTGCGGCGCCTGCCGGTCCTGCGGAGTGATCTCCTCGTTCACAGGCGCTCCAGCTGCTTCTCGGCGAGCGTGCGGATCTCGTTCTTGCCGATCTTCTTCGTGTCCCCGATCGTGATGTCGACCATCACGTCACCGCGCTGGAAGAGGGCGCGGGTCCGGTACAGATCGAGGTAGCCGGCCTTCTTCCGCACGGGGTAGACGTAATAGCGGCCGTTGCCGCTGCCCTTGAGCGCGTCGCCGTCGTTGCCCGCCCATTCGTCGTCGGGCATGTAGTCCATCTGGCCCTCGGCGTGTTCCAGGGCCCCGAGGGTGTCGCCCGGCGCGAACTGGACCAGCCGCACGATCGTCGTCCGGTGCTCGCCGGAGTCCCAGCTGCGGACCGCGATCCTGCGGACCTCGGTGTCGAGCAGCGACTCGAGCATCCAGCTCTTGTTCTCGAAGTCGGCGGCGTACGAGGAGAGGTCGTACCAGCCGTCCTCCGGCCCGAACTCGGAGGCCCGCGCGCCGGCGGGCCGCGGCACGAGCAGCTTGCGCAGGTCCCCGCTCGTCCTGGCCTGCCGGTCCTCCGCCGCCGACAGCGCCACCGGCTCCTGCCCCTTCGGCAGCGGCTTCGCCGGGTAGGCCAGGCCCGGCTGGTTGAGGGCCGGGAGCGGCGTGGGCTCGCGGTCGGCCTGGATGCCGTAGCCGACGGCCGTGCCGCCGACGATGCCGAGCACGGCGGCGACGGCGATCAGCGCGACCGTACGGCCGAACCGGCGGCGCGGCGGCGTGGCGGAAACCGGCGCGGGTGCGGGTTCCGGGGTCCGGTCCGGCGCGGGCGCCGGGGCGTTCTGAGCGGTTTCCACCGCTTCCGTCGCTTCCAAAAGAGTCCCCCCACGAGACGAGAAGCGCGGATTCCGTTACCCGCGCACCCACCTGACCCGCGAGGGGGGCGTGAGGTTGCCACGTACCGCATTACAGTTCGGTATATGGCGAAGAAGCTCGTGATCAAGGTGACCGCCGGGGCCGACGCCCCCGAACGCTGCTCCCAGGCCTTCACGGTGGCCGCCGTCGCCGTCGCGAGCGGCGTCGAGGTCTCGCTGTGGCTGACCGGCGAGTCCTCCTGGTTCGCCCTCCCGGGGCGCGCGGCCGAGTTCGAACTCCCGCACGCCGCACCGCTGCCCGACCTGATCGACTCGATCCTGGCCACGGGCCGCATCACCCTGTGCACGCAGTGCGCCGCCCGCCGCGAGATCACCGAGGCCGACGTCCTGAAGGGGGTCCGCATCGCGGGCGCCCAGGTCTTCGTCCAGGAGGCGATGGCCGAGGACACCCAGGCGCTCGTCTACTAGGTCTCCCGGGCCCCGCAAGGGCGCTCAGGAGTCGCGGCGCTTCCTGCCGTCCAGCTCGTCCCACCACTCGTCCGACTGAGGATCGCCCGACGGGTCGTCCCACCAGCGGTCGTCCGGGCCCCGGCGGTTCGCGATCACCGCGGCGACCGGCGGGATGACCATGGCGGCCAGGCACATCCCGACGGCCGCCGGCACCGACCACAGGCGCACGACGGCCCAGGCGCCCACGAAGAGGACCAGGCAGACGCCCATCAGCCAGAAGTAGACGCGCCGACGCCGTGCGTACACGCCTTCAGCGTACGACCGGGCGGCCACGGCCGACAGCCGCCGACCGGCGGTCCGCACGGGACCGCGGGGGCGTCGGTACGGGACCGCACGGGCAGCCGTACGGGACCGCGCGGGCGGCCGTACGCGGACAGACCGGAGGGCCGTGCCTCGAATCCTGGAAATGGCGTCCAACCCCCCAGGAGGCACGGCCCTCCGGCCGTTCGGGTGTCGCTGATCAGACCGCGATCGCGACCTCGGCGAGGCCGCCCTGCTGGGCGACGACCTGACGGTCGGCGGTGCCGCCGGGGACCAGGGCGCGGACGGTCCACGTGCCCTCGGCCGCGTAGAAGCGGAACTGGCCGGTGGCGGAGGTCGGGACCTCCGCGGTGAACTCGCCGGTCGAGTCCAGGAGGCGGACGTAACCGGTGACGGGCTCGCCGTCCTTGGTCACGTAGCCCTGGATGGTGGTCTCACCGGGCTTGATCGTCGAGGCGTCGGGGCCGCCGGGCTGCGCTCCACACATGGCTGAGAATCCTTACGGTCGAGGGGTCCGGAGAAGGGGAGGTCCGGGGACTTACTTGGCGGGGCCGAGCTCGATCGGCACGCCGACGAGGGAGCCGTACTCGGTCCACGAGCCGTCGTAGTTCTTGACGTTCTCGACGCCGAGCAGCTCGTGCAGCACAAACCAGGTGAGCGCGGAGCGCTCGCCGATGCGGCAGTAGGCGACGGTGTCCTTCGCCAGGTCGACGTTCTCGGCCTCGTAGAGGGCCTTGAGCTCCTCGTCCGACTTGAAGGTGCCGTCGTCGTTGGCGTTCTTCGACCACGGGATGTTCTTGGCGCTCGGCACGTGGCCGGGGCGCTGCGACTGCTCCTGCGGGAGGTGGGCCGGGGCGAGCAGCTTGCCGGAGAACTCGTCGGGCGAGCGGACGTCGACGAGGTTCTGGGTGCCGATCGCGGCCACGACGTCGTCGCGGAAGGCGCGGATGGAGGTGTCCTGGGCCTGGGCCTTGTACTGGGTGGCCGGGCGGTTCGGGACCTCGGAGCCGTCGACCAGGTCGCGGGAGTCGAGCTCCCACTTCTTGCGGCCGCCGTCGAGGAGCTTGACGTCCTGGTGGCCGTAGAGCTTGAAGTACCAGTAGGCGTAGGACGCGAACCAGTTGTTGTTGCCGCCGTAGAGGACGACGGTGGTGTCGTTGGCGATGCCCTTCGCCGAGAGGAGCTTCTCGAAGCCCTCCTGGTCGATGAAGTCACGGCGGACCGGGTCCTGGAGGTCCTTCGTCCAGTCGATCCGGATGGCGTTCTTGATGTGGTTCTTGTCGTAGGCCGAGGTGTCCTCGTCGACCTCGACGATGGCGACCTTCGGGTTGTCGAGGTTGGCCTCGACCCAGTCGGCGTCGACCAGGACGTCGCTGCGAGCCATGCTTTTCTCCTCCGGGGCAGTGTGCGGCGGTGTCATGCGGGGTGGTGCGGGTACGCCTCGGCCCGGGGGGTCGACGGCGTACGGCTGCGCGAGGGTGGCCCCGACATCACGTCGTAGGGCCTGGGAATCCGAGGAATACGGGCGCTGTGGACGGCGTCCCGCTCAGACGGAGCGACAGAGCATGGCGGCGACGCGGCACAGGTCTACTGCCCGCCGCTTCGTGAGTTCCGCCTGTCGCTTCATGCGGACGATCGTAGGGACGGACGGGCGGCCGTGTCACCGGTGTGTCGTATTTTGAGACGCGATCGTCCGGCATACGGGATACGAGACGGGTGCGGCTCGCCGTGGGGGAGGCTGGGGCACGGCGCGCCGGCCCGGGCATCTGCCTGTCGGACGGCTGCGTCTCAGATGGTGATCAGCGGGTAGGAGAAGGGCAGTCGGCGGGGCGCTCAGCCGGCCGTCAGGACCACATCGCGGCCGGTCACCGTCACCGCGAGACCGTCCTCGCGTGCCTCGACCTTCGTCAGCCGCATGCCCTTCGGCAGGCCCTCGATCCGCCGGTCGAAGTCGGTGCGGGCCCGCACCATGTCCTCAAGGCCCGGGATGCCCTCGCCCGGCACCTCGTCGGCTCGCACCCGGATGGTGTCCCCGTCCACCAGGGTCACCGTGGACAGCACGCTGCGGGTCAGCGTCCGGCCGAGGAGCCGCACCCCGCCGGTGACCTTCAGCTTGCCGTCGCCGCCGTACGCGACGGTGGCCTCCCGCCCCGAGGCGGCGGCCAGGTCGGGGTAGGAGATCAGCGCGGTGCCGTCGGCGCTGCCGGCCCGCTCGATGGCGTAGCCCGAGCCGAGCGTGACGTCACGCAGATCGGCGGTCAGCTCGCCGATGCGCACCGGTCGGCCGCCGGCGGTCGCCTTGAACCCGGTCACCCGCACCTCGACCTCGTCGAGACGCCGGTCCATGACCTGGGTGAGGAACGGGAAGCCCCGGATGTCCACCTCGGTGGACTCCGCCTTCGCGGTGCCGAGCCGCACGCCCTCGGCCGCCTCCGACTCCGCGTATCCGACGGTGATCCGGTCCGCGCCGACGAAGAGCCCCCCGAGCACGACGGCCACGATCAGCACCATCCGCAGTGCTCGCATGTGCCTGTTCCCCCCGAGACGACTCCGGCCGACGAGTCCGGCCCTCCGACACAAGATCGACGTGTCGGAGGGCCGGTCGGTTCCCGAGGGGCGCGGGGCGGCGTGCGCGGGGCCGTTACGCGAGCGCCCTGCCCAGCAGGTGGACGGCCGGGACGGCGGCGGTCAGCGGCAGCGCGACACCGGCCGTCATGTGGACGAACCGCGACGGATAGTCGTAGGCGGCCACCCGCAGCCCGACCAGGGCGCACACCCCGGCGCCCAGGCCGAGCAGCGCGCCGCCCGTGCCGAGCTCGGTGAGCCCGCCGGCCGCGATGCCCGCGCCCGCGGCGGCGAGCAGGGCGACGATCACGGACACCGGTCCGGGCAGCGGGACGGCCCGGGCGAGGACCGCCGCCGCGACCGCGACCGCGCCGACGACCACCGCGTCCGGCTCGGCGCCGAGGTGACCGGCGGCGAGGACGGCGAGCGCCGCCGAGACGACGGTCGCCATCAGGCCGTACATCCTCTCGTCCGGGTCCGCGTGGCTGCGCAGCTGGAGCACCAGGGTGAGCAGCACCCAGACCCCGAGCGTGCCGATGATCGCGGCGGGCGCGTGCTCGCGTCCGGCGACGAGCAGCGCCGCGTCGGCGGTGACGCCGCCGAGGAAGGCGAGGGCGATGCCCTGCCGGGCGGGCCACATGCCGTTGAGCCGGAACCAGCCGGCGGCGGTGACGGCCTGGAGCAGGACGAGCGGCACGAGCAGCGCGTACGGGCCGACGGCCGCGCCCACGGCGAGCAGCACGCCGAGCAGGGCCGTCAGGGCGGCCGGCTGCATCCCCGGTTCGATGATCGGCGACCGGCCTTCGGCGCGGGCCCGCTGGGCGTCGGTGAGCCGGATGTTGCCGGAGGTGGTGGGCGAGGAGTACGCGGGGCCGGCGCCGGACCCCGCCTCGGCCGCCGCAGCCGGGGCCGGGGCCTCGTACGCCGGGGCCTGGGCCGGGGCCTGGTACGCCGGGGCCGGGGTCTCGTACGCCGGGGCCGCGCCCGGGGCCTCGTACGCCGGGGCCTGGGCCCGGGTCTCGTACGCCTGCGGGTAGGCGGGCTCCGACGGGTGGGCCGTCTCCGGCGGCAGGGGGTGGCCGCCGGTCTGCGGGCCGTAGGCGCCCTGCGGCGGCAGGTACGCCGTGTCGTACGAGACGGGCGCCTGCTGCCGCACGGCCTGGGGCTGAACGGCCTGAGGCTCCACGGCCTGGGGCTGAACGGCCTGAGGCTCCACGGCCTGAGGCTGCACGCTCTGCGGGCTCACCGTCGGCTGGTACTGGGTGTCCCAGGTCTGGCCCTGCCACGTCTGGGTGACGTTCGGGTCGTACGGCTGACCGCCCTGCGGCTCGTACGGGTAGCGCTGGTCACTGCTCATGGTGTGCCGTTCACCCTCCTGCGAACGGGGGGAGCACCTCGACCGTGCCGCCCTCCGCCAGCCGTACCGTCTCATGCGCGCGCGTGCCGACGGGATCGCCGTCGATCAGGAACGAGCAGCGCTGGAGGACCCGTACCAGCTCGCCGGGGTGCCGCTCGCGGGCCGCGTCCAGCGCCTCCGCGAGGGTCTCGGCGGCGTACGGCTCCTCGGCGACTCCGGCGGCGGCCTTCGCCGCGGCCCAGTAGCGGATGGTTCCCGCTGCCATAGCGGCACTCCTCTCGTTCGTGTGCGCGCCGCCCCCCATGATGGGCCATGGTGCGCGGCGGCCGTCCTACGGCCGGACGAGCCAGGCCCCGAGCCGGTCGAGCAGCCCGTCGTCCGCCGCGTTCTCGGCGTGGCCCATGCCGTGCTCCAGCCACAGTTCGGCCGTGCCATCGGGGGCCGCCGCCAGGAGGCTGTGCGGGTGGTCGACGGGGAAGTACGGGTCGCGGTCGCCGTGCACGATCAGCAGAGGGGTCGGCGCAATCAGCGGAACCGCCTCGACCGGCGACAGCGGCACCGGGTCCCAGTCCCGGTGGTGGATGCGGGTGCCCAGGCCGTAGCGGCCGATCAGTCGGCCCACCGGACGGGTGATCACCCAGTGGACGCGGCGCATGGACGGCGTCCCCCGGTAGTACCAGCGGGCGGGGGCGGACACGGCGGCGACGGCGTCCGTCCGGGCGTCCGCGCCCCGCTCCAGGGCGGCGTGCCGCAGGACGACCGAGCCGCCCATGGAGAAGCCGACCGTCACCACGCGCGCGTGGCCGAGCTCGCGGGCCCAGCGGACCGCCGCCGCCAGGTCCAGGACCTCGCGGTCACCGACCGTGGAGCGTCCGCCGGAGCGGCCGTGGCCGCGGAAGGAGAAGGTGACGACGTCGGCGTGGCGGCGCAGCACCTGGGCGGCGCGCCGCAGCGCGGGCCGGTCCACCGATCCGGTGAACCCGTGGGCCACGACGATCGCCGTTCCGACCGCCGCTGCGGCCCCCGTACCGGCACCTCGACCGGCCGTCGCATCGGCCGCCGTGCCGGTGACACCGGCCGTACAGGGCTCGTGGAGCGCTTCGATCCGGACACCGTCGTCGGTACGGAGCACGGCGCGGCGGGGTACGGAAGTGAGCCAGGAAACATCCACCATGTGAAATCGACCCTCTGCCGCGGAAGTCATGTGGGCTATTCTGCTGTCAGAGGATCCGGGCAACGCAGCCCCCGGGTCCTTTTGTGTTTTCCGACTGTTGTTACGACCGGATGAACAAACGCTCTCAGGGCGCGAGAGTGATACGCAGACGTCCTCGCAGGGACCGAGGAGGAACCGACGTCATGGACGAGCGAACGACGCAACGCCGAGCGGTGAGCCGGTCGACGACCCGGGCAGGTGGGTCGCGATGAGCTCACTGCTGCTCCTCACCAACGCCCTGCAGCCGTCGACCGAGGTGCTTCCCGCCCTCGGCCTGCTGCTCCACAACGTGCGCGTGGCGCCCGCCGAGGGCCCGGCCCTCGTGGACACCCCGGGCGCCGACGTGATCCTCGTCGACGGCCGCCGTGACCTGCCGCAGGTGCGCTCGCTGTGCCAGCTGCTGCGGTCCACGGGCCCCGGCTGTCCGCTGATCCTGGTCGTGACGGAGGGCGGACTCGCGGCCGTCACCGCCGACTGGGGCATCGACGACGTGCTGCTCGACACCGCCGGGCCGGCCGAGGTGGAGGCGCGGCTGCGCCTGGCCATGGGCCGGCAGCAGATCACGGCCGACGACTCCCCGATGGAGATCCGCAACGGTGACCTGTCGGTGGACGAGGCGACGTACAGCGCCAAGCTGAAGGGCCGGGTCCTGGACCTGACCTTCAAGGAGTTCGAGCTGCTCAAGTACCTGGCCCAGCACCCGGGCCGGGTCTTCACCCGCGCCCAGCTCCTCCAGGAGGTGTGGGGCTACGACTACTTCGGCGGCACCCGGACGGTCGACGTCCACGTACGGCGGCTGCGGGCGAAGCTCGGGCCCGAGCACGAGTCGCTGATCGGCACCGTACGGAACGTCGGCTACCGCTTCGTCACGCCGGAGAAGGTGGAGCGGGCGGCCGAGGAGGCGCGGGCCAAGGAAGGGGCGCGCGTCAAGGACGCCACGCGGGAACTCACTCCTGTGGAGGACCGCTGACGTGGCGTATGCCACAGTCCGACCTGCCGGTAGGTAGGTCCCCCCGCGTAGACTGCCGCGCGTGGCCAAGGTGACGCGGGATGACGTAGCGCGACTGGCGGGTACTTCGACCGCGGTCGTGAGTTACGTCATCAACAACGGACCCCGGCCGGTCGCCCCGGCCACGCGCGAGCGTGTCCTCGCCGCCATCAAGGAGCTGGGCTACCGGCCCGACCGGGTGGCCCAGGCGATGGCGTCGCGCCGCACCGACCTCATAGGCATGGTGGTGCCGGACGCGCGGCAGCCCTTCTTCGCGGAGATGGCGCACGCGGTCGAGCAGGCCGCCGCCGAGCGCGGGAAGATGGTGCTGGTCGGGAACTCCGACTACCGCACCGAGCGCGAGATCCACTATCTGCGGGCCTTCCTCGGCATGCGGGTCTCCGGCCTGATCCTGGTCAGCCAGGGCATGAGCGAGCAGGCCGCGAGCGAGATCGAGGCCTGGGACGCGCGCGTGGTGCTGCTGCACGAGCGGCCCGAGGCCATCGACGACGTGGCCGTCGTGACGGACGACATCGGCGGCGCGCAGCTCGCCACCCGGCACCTGCTGGAGCACGGCCACCCCTACGTGGCGTGCATGGGCGGCATCCCGAACACCCCGGCGGTCGGCGACCCGGTCGCGGACCACGAGGAGGGCTGGCGCCGGGCCATGCTGGAGGCGGGCCTCTCGATCGAGGGCCGGCTCTTCCAGGCCCCGTACAACCGCTACGACGCCTATAAAGTCGCGCTGGAGGTGCTGTCGGGACCGGACCGGCCGCCGGCCATCTTCTGCTCGACGGACGACCAGGCCTTCGGTGTGCTGCGGGCCGCCCGTGAGCTGCGGATCGACGTGCCGACGGAGCTGGCGGTGGCGGGCTTCGACGACGTCAAGGAGGCGGCGCTGACGGACCCGCCGCTGACCACGGTCTACTCCGACCGCCCCGCGATGGCCCGTGCGGCGGTGGACCTGGTCCTCGACGACTCGCTGCGGGTGGCGGGCTCGCGGCGCGAGCGGGTGAAGCAGTTCCCGTCGGCGCTCATCGTGCGCCGCTCCTGCGGCTGCGGCTGACCCTCGACGGGCTCGGAGAACGCCCGCCTTTATTTCGGGCATACAGGCTTCTGTCGGGCTTCTCACCCCGTCCTCAGACGGTTCTCATGTACGGCTCCGAGAGTCGTGGTCATGACGGACCACACGCAGCCCCAGCCGCAGCAGCAGCCGTACTACCCGCCGCGTCCCCCGTACGACCCCACGCGGCCGGTCATGACCGGCCCGGGGACGACGATCTGGCCGTCCGGCGGTCACGTACCGCCCGCCTCGGTGCCCGCCCCGCCCCCGGCGCCGCACCGCAGGGCCCGGCGCGGGGTCGGACTCCTCGCGGCCGTGGCGATCGCCGCGGCGGCGGTCGGCGGCGGGACCGCGACCCTGGTCGATCGGTGGACGGCCGACGGCACCACGGCCGCCTCGGGCGCCGTGAGCGGGACGAACGTGTCGGCGAGCAGCACGGGCACGGTCGCCGGCGTCGCCCAGGCCGTGTCCCCGTCCATCGTGGAGATCTCCGCGAGCTCCGGCTCGGGCCGGTCCACCGGATCGGGCGTGATCATCACCTCCGACGGCGAGATCGTCACCAACAACCACGTGATCTCCGGCGCCTCCGCGATCACGGTGCGCACCTCCGACGGCAAGAGCCACGACGCGAAGGTCGTCGGTACGGACCCGGACAAGGACCTGGCGCTGATCAAGCTGGAGAACGCCTCCGGCCTGAAGGCGGCCACCCTCGGCGACTCCTCCAAGGTGCGGGTGGGCGACGAAGTCGTGGCGATCGGCTCCCCCGAGGGCCTGACCGGCACCGTCACCAGCGGCATCGTCTCGGCCCTCGACCGCGATGTGACCGTCGCCAAGGACGACGGTGACGGCCAGGGGCAGGGCCGGCCGTACGACCCGCGGCAGGGCTGGCCGTTCGAATTCGGCGGGCGGCAGTTCAACGGCGACACGGGTTCGTCGAAGACCACGTACAAGGCGATCCAGACGGACGCTTCCCTCAATCCCGGTAATTCCGGCGGCGCGCTGATCAATATGAACGGCGAGATCATCGGAATCAATTCGGCCATGTACGCGCCCGGTTCGTCGAACGGTTCCACGGCCGGAAGCGTCGGTCTCGGATTCGCGATTCCGGTGAACACCCTCAAGGCGGACCTGGACGACCTGCGCTCGGGCGGTGCCGCCTGAACGCATGGGACGCTGAGTTCATGACCGGCCAGCAGAACGATGCCGAACGCATCCTGATCGTCGACGACGAGCCCGCCGTACGGGAGGCGCTGCGCCGCAGCCTCGCCTTCGAGGGGTACGCGACGCGCGACGCCGTCGACGGGCTCGACGCCCTCGCCGCGATGGAGTCGTACGCCCCCGACCTCGTCGTCCTCGACGTGCAGATGCCGCGGATGGACGGCCTGACGGCGGCCCGCCGGATCAGGGCCTCGGGCTCGACCGTGCCGATCCTCATGCTGACCGCCCGCGACACGGTCGGCGACCGGGTCACCGGCCTCGACGCGGGCGCGGACGACTACCTGGTGAAGCCCTTCGAGCTGGACGAGCTGTTCGCCCGGATCCGGGCGCTGCTGCGGCGCAGCGCGTACGCGGCCGCGTCGGCACCCGCCGACGGCGGCGACGTGCTCTCCTTCGAGGACCTGCGGATGGACCTGGCCACCCGTGAGGTGACGCGCGGCGGGCGGCCGGTGGAGCTGACCCGTACCGAGTTCACGCTCCTGGAGCTGTTCCTGGCCCATCCGCGGCAGGTGCTGACCCGCGAGCAGATCCTGAAGGCCGTGTGGGGCTTCGACTTCGAGCCGAGCTCGAACTCGCTGGACGTGTACGTGATGTACCTGCGGCGCAAGACGGAGGCGGGCGGCGAGCCGCGCCTGGTCCACACCGTCCGCGGGGTCGGCTACGTGCTGCGCGGAGGGGGCGCGGAGTGACCGGTCCCGTCTCCTGGTTCCGCTCCCGCCCGCTGCGCTCCCGCCTCGCCCTGCTCACCGCGCTCGCGGTGGCGGTCGCGGTGGCGGCGGTGTCGCTGGCGTGCTGGTTCGTGACGCGGGCGCAGCTGGAGAGCGAGTTGGACGCGGGCCTGCGCGGCAGCAAGGTCGACAACGGCTATCTGAACCTGGTCCTCAGCGGCTGCCGCTCGGGCCGGCAGGCCCCGCCGCTGCCGCCGTACACCGTGCAGCTGACCCTGGTCGACGGCACGATCTGCACCTCCGGCAAGGCGCCGATCCCGGCGCAGACCTCGGACGTGGCGGTGGCCCGCGGGCTGCTCGACGACACCCTGCACACGACGAAGGACGACGACGGCCGCGAGATGCGGGTCTACACCTACGCCGATCCGAACCGGCCCGGCATGGCGGTCTCGCTGGCCAGGCCGCTGTCCGAGGTGGACAACTCGATGTCCACGCTCGCGTGGGTGCTGCTGCTGGTCTCCGGCATCGGCGTGGTCGGCGCCGGCGCGGCCGGGCTCTGGGTGGCGCGGACCGGTCTGGCGCCGGTGGACCGGCTGACCGGGGCGGTGGAGCACGTGGCGGCGACCGAGGACCTGACGGTGCGGATCCCGGTGGAGGGCGAGGACGAGATCGCCCGTCTGTCGCGGTCGTTCAACGCGATGACGGCGGCGCTCGCGACCTCCCGGGACCGCCAGGCGCAGCTGATCGCGGACGCGGGCCACGAGCTGCGCACCCCGCTGACCTCGCTGCGCACGAACGTCGAGCTCCTCGCGCGCAGCGAGGAGACGGGCCGGGCGCTGCCGCCGGAGGACCGCCGGGCCCTGATGGCCTCGGTGAAGGCGCAGATGACGGAGCTGGCGGCGCTGATCGGGGACCTCCAGGAGCTGTCCCGGCCGGAGGCGGCGGCGCCGGGGCCGCTGGAGGTGGTGCCGCTGCACACGATCCTGCGGTCGGCGCTCGACCGGGCCCGGCTGCGGGGTCCCGAGCTGACCTTCGAGACGGAGCTGGCGCCGTGGTACGTACGGGCCGAGCCGGCGGCCCTGGAGCGGGCGCTGGTGAACGTGCTGGACAACGCGGTGAAGTTCTCGCCGCCGCGCGGGACGGTCCAGGTGCGGCTGATGCGGGGCGAGCTGACCGTACGGGATCACGGGCCGGGCATCGCGGCGGAGGAACTGCCGCATGTCTTCGACCGGTTCTGGCGCTCGCCGTCGGCGCGCAGCCTGCCGGGGTCGGGCCTCGGGCTCTCGATCGTGGCGCGGACGGTCGGCCGGGCGGGCGGCACGGTCGCGCTCGCGCCGGCCGCCGACGGCGGGGGCGGCACGGTGGCGACGGTGCGGCTGCCGGGGGCGCCGACACCGCCGCCGGGCGTGGCCGGTGGGCCGGGAGGGTCGGGTGGTCCGGGAGGGGCAAGCGGGTCAGTTGTGGCGGATGAGGGACTCGACGAGTCCTGAGCGGGTGTTGGGGTAGTCCATGGGGACGATGCCGAGGCCCTTCCAGCCGGCGCCCTCGCCGTCGATCAGGGAGTGCGTCTGGGGGTTGAGGCGGTCGGCGTTCCAGCGGGGCGGGAGTCCGGCGGCGGTGGAGACGAAGTTGACGTAGAAGGGCCCGGGGCGGCCGGCGGCCTCGCGGAACTGGTCGCGGATCCTGGTCCACTTGGCGAAGGGCTCGGCCTGGTAGTCGTCCTGCACGTCGAAGTACGTGCCGTCGGCCCACCGCAGGCCGGGCAGGCCGCCGTTGTCGGCGAGCAGCACGACCTTGCCGCGGGCCTCGCCGAGGGTGGGGACGCCGGGTCCGATACGGAAGAGGGGGCGCCAGCCGCGCCGGTCGAGGTAGTCGTCGAAGACCGCGCGGAAGGTGGCGTCGGACTCGGACGAGTACTCCTGCTTGACCCGCATGAGAACGGTCTCGGTGGGGTGGGCGGCGAGGAAGTTCCAGCAGGCGACGAGGACGTCACCGAACATCAGGTTCTGGTAGAAGGCCCCGTGGTGGATCGCGAAGGAACCTCCGGTGACACGGCAGCGGATGTCCAGGAAGCGGATGCCGCTGTCCAGCTGCTGGGCGATGGTGGTGTTCTGGCACTCGGTCCACAGGCCGCCGAAGCGGGCGCCGGAGTCGTGGGTTCCGGGGATCGTGAGGCTCTGGAGCGGGGTGGGGTCGCCGTGGGCAGCCATCCAGTCCCGGGTGCCGAGCGCGGTGCCGGCCGCCCGGGCGGAGGGGGCGCCGGCGAGGAGGGCGGCACCGGCTGCGGCGGCACCCGCGAGAAAGCGTCGTCGGTCCATGGGCGGCACTATGACAGGGGTTGACGTGACCCTGCCATAGTCGTGCGGACGGGGCTGCGGGCTCCGGCCACGGCCATGTCTTGTGGGCTTCGGGCTACGGGCCACGGGCCACGGCCTACCGCGTCGCGGGAAGCCGGACCGTGACGACGAGGCCGCCCTCAGGACGGGCAGCGAGGTCGAGGGTGCCGTCGTGGGCGCGGACGATGCTGTGCACGAGGGCGAGACCGAGGCCGGCGCCGGCGTGCTCGTCGGTGCGCACGCGTTCCGTCCCGCGCTGGAACGGTTCGGTGAGGGTCGGCACCAGGTCCGGCGGGACGACCGGGCCCGTGTTCTCCACCCGCAGCACGGCGGCGCCGTCCCGCGCCTCGGTGTGGACGGCCACGGTGCCGTGGGCGGGGAGGTTGTGGACGACGGCGTTCTGGACCAGGTTCGTCACCATCCGCAGCAGCAGCTCCGCCGAGCCGCGGACCGGGGCCGCCGTGCCGGTCACGTCGAGCGTGGTGCCGCGCCGCTCGGCGAGGGGCAGCAGGGTCTCGGCGGCCTCTTCGGCGAGGAGGGAGAGGTCGACGCCCTCGCGGGTGAAGGTGCCGCGGTCGCTCCGGCTGAGCAGCAGCAGGGCCTCGGTGAGGCCGATCGCCCGGGTGTGGACGGTCCGCAGCCGTTCCAGGACCTCGTCCCGGTCCCGGGTGGGGTCCCTGCGGGCGACGTCGAGCAGCGTCTGCGCGATGGCCAGCGGGGTGCGCAGCTCGTGGGAGGCGTTCGCGGCGAACCTCCGCTGCTCGGCGACGTGCGATTCGAGCCGTTCGAGCATGGTGTCGAAGGCGTCGGCGAGCTCCCGGAACTCGTCCTGGCGGCCTTCCATCCGGATCCGGTGGGACAGCGAGCCGCCGCCGGCCGTCCGCGCCGCGGCCGTGATCCGGGTGAGCGGGGCGAGCATCCGGCCGGCCAGGAACCATCCCCCGACCAGGCCGCACACCAGCAACAGGCCCATCGCGACGGCCGCGGCGCGACCGAAGATCCGCGACAGGAGGAACCGGTTGGGCGAGATCCCGAGCAGGCCCTGCGAGCTGTCGGGCACGTACCGCAGCAGGAACAGCCACACCACCGCCAGCAGCACGGCACCGGTGACCAGAACCACCCCGGCGTAGCTGAGGGTCAGCTTCAGGCGGACGCTCGGACCGGGAGGTCTACGCACGGGGTCCGCCGGTGTCGATGCGGTAGCCGACGCCCGGCACCGTGGCGATGACCCACGGCTCGCCGAGCCGCTTGCGCAGGGCGGAGACGGTGATGCGGACGGCGTTGGTGAAGGGGTCGGCGTTCTCGTCCCAGGCCCGCGCGAGGAGCTCCTCGGCGCTGACGACCCCGCCCTCGGCGGCGACCAGGACCTCCAGGACGGCGAACTGCTTGCGGGTCAGCGCGACATGGCGCCCGTCGCGGAAGACCTCCCGGCGGAAGGGGTCGACGCGCAGGCCCGCGAGCTCCCGGACCGGGGGCCGGGCGTACGCGCGCCTGCGGTCGAGCGCCCGCAGCCGCAGGACCAGCTCGCGCAGCTCGAACGGCTTGGTGAGGTAGTCGTCGGCACCGAGCTCGAACCCGGACGCCTTGTCGTCGATCCGGTCGGCGGCGGTGAGCATGAGGATCGGCATGCCGCTGCCGGAGGCGACGATCCGCCGGGCCACCTCGTCGCCCGAGGGGCCGGGGATGTCGCGGTCGAGGACCGCGAGGTCGTAGGAGTTGACGGCGAGCAGTGCCAGGGCGGAGTCGCCGTCGCCGGCGATGTCGGCGGCGATCGCTTCCAGCCGCAGACCGTCCCGTACGGCTTCGGCCAGGTAGGGCTCGTCCTCCACGATCAGTACGCGCATGCCCGCAGCCTAGGCAGGACGACGTAGCGCCGGCATGAGGGAAGCCCCTGGCGCCCCGGTCCGCCACCAGCGGCGGGAGGCAAGACCGGCGAGCAGGGCGCCGGTGGCGTTGACCAGGACGTCGTCCACGGACGACACCCGGTCCAGGCGCAGCACGTACTGCGCGGTCTCGACCAGGACCGAGCAGCCCGCCCCGAGCGCGAGGACCCGCGGCACGGTCGCCGGCGCCGCCCACCGCATCGGGGCGAAGAACCCCAGCGCCGCGAAGACCAGCAGATTCCCCGCGATGCCCAGCGACCCCATCGTGACCAGGTCCCGCAGCGGCACCAGACTCACCCGGGCCGGGACGACACCGGCCCCGCCCCCCGGCATCATCGTCAGCCACAGGAACGGCACCGTCCCGTGCACCATCCCCACCTCGGCCAGCGACCTCCGCCACGCCACCGACCCGTCGACCCCCCGGCCCCGCCGGAGGCGTGCCAGCGCCCCCGCCACCAGGAGGGCCGCCGGCAGCGTCACCAGGGTCATGAGCACCACCCCGTTGAACGTGTCGAAGCAGCCGTGCCACCGCCCGGCCAGGCACGCCGGAGCGGACATCATCAGCGGCCGCCGCAGCACGAACAGGACGGCCACCAGGGCGAGGACGGCGAGAGCGAGGACGACGAACCGGAGCGCCGTGCGGCGGGCCGGTCCGGGCGGGGAGAGGCGGTGATCCTGGTTCATGGCTCCATGACAGCCGGGGAGCCGTTGCGGGGGCGTATGCGCTTTTCGATACGCGGGCGATAGGGCGGGGTGCCAGGGGGCCGGGGGCGGGATCCCCGTCGGAGACGACGAAGGGTGGGGCCCCCGTCGTGCTCGACGGGAACCCCACCCTTTCTCGCTCGGCGCGTGCCGCTACTTCGTGTAGTAGCCGAACGCGTCCACGATGATGTCGACCGAACCGAAGCGGTTGAAGAAGTCGACCGTGCCCTCGTGGGACACCCCGACCACGACCTGGTTCGCCACGGTCGCCCGCGGCACCAGGTTCAGGTTCGAGATCGTCGGCATCGTCTCCAGCCACGGGTGGACCGCGATCCACGTCGAGGCGGTCGCGTTGGTGCCCGTGACGTTGAACATCATGGTGGACACGCCGGTCTCCGGGATGCCGGCGTAACCGACGACACCCAGGGTGCCGACGCGTCCTCCCGGAAGCGGTCCGCCCGAGCCCTCCCACCGGCTGTCGAAGAGCCGGGTCGGGGCCAGCGGCTTGAAGCGGTCGCCCTGGCCGGCCACGTTGGTGAAGTAGCCCGCCACGTCACCGATCAGGTCGATCGTGCCGCCGTGGTTGTACAGCGTGACCTTGCCGTCCCTGACCGGCACGGTGACCAGGTTGGCGACGGTCTGCCCCTTGACCACGTTCAGGTTCGAGGAGGTCGGCCTCGGAGTCCCGTACGGGTACACCGAGACGTAGCTCGCCGAGGTCGGGTTGGTCGCGGTCACGTTCATGACCACCGCGGTCACACCGGTCGACGGCACCCCGCCGCGGCCGGCGATCTGCACGCTCACGGTCTTGGCGGCGCCCACCTTGGCCTTCGGCACACCGGTGCCGGCCACGGTGCTCAGGACCCGGGACGGCGTCACGGCCTTGAACCGGTTGCCGTCGCCGGCCAGCGTGTAGTAGCCCGACACGTCGGCGAGCAGGTCGACCGAACCGGCGTGGTTGTAGAGCGTGACCTTGCCGTCCTTGCCGACGGGCACGGTGACGTGGTTGGGGACGTTGCGCCCGGCCGCCACGTTCAGGTTCGAGGAGTCCGGCCGGGGCTCCCCGTAGGGGTACACCGACACGTACGTCCCGGAGGTCGCGTTGGTCGCGGTCACGTTGAGGACCACCGCGGACACGCCGGTCGGGGCCACTCCGCCACGGCTGGTGACCTGGAAGGTCACCGTGCCACGGGGACCGACCTTGGCCTTCGCCGCGCCGATGCCGCTCACCGTGCTGAGGACACGGGCCGGAGGCACCGGCTTGAAGGTCGAGATGCCGCCGTGCGTCACGAAGACCGCACCCGTGGTGCGCAGGGCGTTCCCGGCGCCGTCGGCCGGCGGGGCGGTGAGCTCCCAGGTGTAGCGGCCGTCGGCGACCGGAGAGCCGCTCACACCGTTGCCGTCCCAGGCGACCTTGACCGCGCCGCGGGTCTGGTGGCCGTCGAAGGTGCGGACGACGGTGCCCGCCGGGTTCTTGACGGTCAGCGTCCAGGACGCGGCCGGCTTGGACAGCCACCACGTGCCGGTCCACGCGGGGCCGCCCTCGACGTCGAGGACGTCGGAGGAGAGGTCCGAGTCGAGGACGGACACCGGCGGGGCCGGGACGCCGCTCGGGACGACGTGCAGCTGCTGCTGGGCGTCGGTGAAGACGGTGTGACCGCCGAAGCGGTCGACGCTCCAGCCGCGCTCGGGCAGCACGTCGGCCGGGCGGCCGAGCTCGCGGGTCTGCCCGGTGCCGCGCAGCGGCGTCTGGGACAGCACGCCGTCCTTCTCGTGCGTGACGTAGCCGTCGCCGAGTCGGGCCGTGCGGTGCGCGGGCAGCGCGGTGTTCACCTTCGTCGCGGTGTTGTAGACACCCGACTTCGCGTCGCACTTCCAGTACAGGTCGGCGCCGACGGCCTGGACGTCCTTGAGGACGCAGTCGGCGGCGGTGACCGTACGGAGGGTGGCACCCGTGCGGACGTCGATCGCGGCGACGGCACCGGCGGTGCCGGTCGCGGTCCACAGGGTGGAGCCGCCCAGGGCGGTGGGGCCCGTGCCGAGGTTGCGGGTGAGGACCGCCTGCTTGGCGTCCAGGTCGAAGACCCGGCGCTCACCGCTCGTCAGGCGGTACGAGACGTAGCGGCCGGAGGCCTCCAGGTCGCCCGCCACGGAGCCGGCCGCGAGGGCGGTACCGGGCAGCGACGCACCGTCGGCGAGGACGGACAGGCCGCTCCCGGCCCTGCGGACGACCCGTCCGTCACCGGTGGGCACCACGTCGTTGGACGCGTCGAGACCGGCGACCGTGCCACGGTCGGTGCGGTCTCCGGCGAGCGGGGACCCGGCGGCCTTGGTCTCGATGGAGCGGAGACGGTACTGCTCCGACGGGAGCTGCTCGACGGTGTGCAGGACGCCCTGCGCGACGGAGACCCGGGCCGTGCGCGTCGGTATGCCCGGAGTGTCGGCGACCTTCGTGGCGACGACCTCGCCGTCGGCGCCCACGTCCACCCGGTGGACCGGGCGGGCGGTGCCCTCGCCCTTGGTGACCGCGAGCAGAGCATCGACGCTGCCCCTGGGGGCGCTGAAGACGTTCTCGAGCACCGTCTTCTGCTCGCCGCCGGCGAACGGGCGGGACAGCAGCGTGTGCGTGCCGCTGCCGGCGCTCATGCTCAGGACCCGGTCGCCCCACAGGGCGATCGGCAGGTCCTCGCCGGTCCAGTCGGTCTCGCGGGCCGGAGCGGACCAGTCGCCCTTGAGGTCCCACACCCGCAGCTTCGTGGCGGTCGTGGCCAGCAGCGCGTCGCCGTGGATGACCGGAGCGCGCAGGGCGTCGGTGATGGAGTGCAGCTTCGGAGTGTCGCCGGACAGGTCGACCCAGACGAGGCCGCCGGACTCCCCGTCCACCATGTAGTTCAGCAGGAAGCCGTAGGACGTGTGTCCCTGCACCACGAACTCGTGCGCGCCGGTCGGCAGACCGGTGATCGCGCGGTCCACCTGCGTGCCGTTCTCGATGGACGACGCGCGCAGCCCTGCGTCGGCCGTGGTCCCCGCGGTGACGACCGTGCGTCCGGCGAGGCCGATGACACTCCGGCCAGCGCCGACAGTGATCGTCTCCTGCGGACCGCCGGCGACGTCCTGGAACACCACCTTGCCCTGCGCTTCGTACTCGCGGGCGATGGTGTCCGTGTCGGTGCCGCGGATGCGGGCGCCGTCGGCGTCGAACGGCGTGTAGACGCCCGTGGCGTACGAGAACCAGCGGAAGCCACCGGTCGAGATGCTCTGCAGGAAGCCCGTCGTGCCGGGCACCACGTGCGACGCGGCCGGATCGGCCGCCTGCTCGGCCGGGATGATCACCTCCGCCGGCGCGTCGCCCTCCGCCGCGTATGCGACGCCGACGCCCACCGGCGTCAGCGAGATCAGGGCCGCGGTTGCCGCGGCCAGTGAGAGGGCGCTTCGGCGCCTCGTCCCCCACCCATGTGTCACGTGTAGAACCCCTCCCCAGGTGTCCCAAGTCGAACGACTGTAACAGCAGTTCGAACCCGTTCAGAACGAGAAAAACGCCAAAAGGGGCGGTGCCCGCCGAAGCGGACACCGCCCCCACATCCCGGGTGTTACTTCACGATCGTGATCCGGTCGGCCGCCGGCACCGGCAGCGGCGCCGCCGCCGAGGAGTGGGCCGCCAGGTAGGCGTTGAAGACGTCCAGGTCCGAGGGCCCGACCAGCTTGTTGGTGCCGGTCGCCAGGGCCGGGAAGCCGTCGCCGCCGCCCGCGAGGAACTCGTTCATCGCGACCCGGTAGGTCTTCGCCGGGTCGATCGGCTCACCGTTCAGCTTGATCGTGCCGTCGACGACGCGGTCGGCGCCCGTCTTGGTCAGGTCGAGCGTGTAGGTGAAGCCCTTCGAGACCTGGAGGATCTTCGGCGACTTCAGGTTGGAGCCGCTGACCTGCTGCTTCAGCGCCGAGATCAGGTTGGCGCCGGTCAGGTCGACCACGTGCATCATGTTGGTGAAGGGCTGGACCGTGAAGGTCTCGCGGTAGGTCACCACGCCGTCGCCCTCGGCCCCGGAGGCCTTGTAGACCAGGTCGGAGCGGATGCCGCCGGGGTTCATCAGGGCGATCTGGGCGCCGCCCTTGTCCGCGGGGGCCAGGCCCTCCAGCTGCGCGTCGGCGATCACGTCGCCGAGCGGCTTCTCGTACGCCGTCGAGCCGCGGCCGTTGATGTCGGCGGCGATGTACCCCTGCGGGCGGTTGGCGATCGGGGCGGCCAGCTCGTTCCAGTCGCGGATCAGGTCGCTCATGTCCGTGGCCTTGGGCACGTCACGGGTCACGACGTGGTTCGCCGAGTCGACCGCGGTGCGGACGATGTCCTTGGTGCGGCGGTCGTAGGTCAGCGTCGTGTCGGTGTAGAGCTTGCCGATCGAGGACGCCGAGGTGACCAGGCGCGGGTTGCCCGCGGGGTCCGCGATGGTGCACGCGTACGCCTGGTGGGTGTGGCCGGTGATCATGGCGTCGACCTGCGGCGAGACGTTCTTCGCGATGTCGACGATCGGGCCGGAGATGCCGTCGCCCGGGCCGGGGCTGTCGCAGTCGTAGTTGTACGCGTCCGAGGCCGGCGCACCACCCTCGTGGATCAGGGCGACGATGGACTTGACGCCCTTGCGCTCCAGGATCTTCGCGTACTTGTTGATCGTCTCGACCTCGTCGCCGAACTTCAGGCCCTTGACGCCCTCGGCGGTGACGATGTTCGGGGTGCCCTCCAGGGTCACGCCGATGAAGCCGATCCGGACGCCGTCCTTCTCCCAGACGAAGGTCGGGTCGAGCAGCGGCTTGCCGGTCTTCTCGTCGGTCACGTTCGCCGCGAGGTACGGGAAGTCCGCGCCGCCGAAGGGCTCGAAGCCCTTCTCCGCGCCGAAGCAGCCTTCCTTCGGGTGACAGCCGCCGTTCTGCATGCGGGCCAGCTCGACCGCGCCCTCGTCGAACTCGTGGTTGCCCACCGAGGTGACGTCGAGGTCCAGCTTGTTGAGCGCGTGGATGGTCGGCTCGTCGTGGAAGAGGCCCGAGAGCAGCGGCGAGCCGCCGATCAGGTCACCGGCCGCGGCCGTGATGGAGTAACGATTCCCCTCACGGGCCTGGCGCAGGTGCGTGGCCAGGTACTCCACACCGCCCGCGTCGATCTTGGTGGTGGTGCCGTCCTCGTGGACGTGCGTGACCTGACCGGAGGAACCGGCCGGCGGCTCCAGGTTGCCGTGCAGGTCGTTGAAGGAGAGCAGCTGGACGTCGACCATGCGGCCCCAGCCCTTGCCGTTGGTGCCGTACGCGGCGGTGTCGGCGCTGTCCTGCGACGCGCCGGCCGGCATCGCGGCGACGAGCGCGCCCAGCGTCGCGAGTCCCGCTCCGACGGCGAGGATGCGGCCCCTCGCCTTGCTGTTCTTCCGTGTCGCTGCCATCTCTCCCCTTGATCCTGCCCCTGCGGCGGCATCCGGCGTACTCCCCCGTCTGCCGGTGCAGCCTAGAGTCAACGCGCGTAGCGCAACAGGGGGTGGCTGATTACGAGCTGGTTGCCTTTGTCCGACTCCCGCCCTTCCCTTGCCCGACTGCCGCCCTTCCCTTGCCCGACTCCCGCCCCTCGCGCGTCCGACTCCCGCCCCTCGCGCGTCCGGCTCCAGCCCTCCCCGCGTCCGGAACGTGCCCGCCCGTGTCCACCAGGCAGTCACGCCGGTGAGATCTCCCACGGGCCGGCGCACCCCCGCCGTAATCTCGTGGGCATGACTTCCGACGCGGCACCGGCCCTTGAACCCGGACGGCAGATCAACAGTTACGAAGAGCTGAGCCCCGAGCAGGTCGGCGACGTCCTCGACCTGCTGGAGGCCGCCGACCGCGCCGACGGCGTGCACGCCGTGTCCGAGCAGGGACGGCTCTACCTGCGCCACGGCCGGCGCGAGGGCGTGCGCCATTACCTGCTCACGGTCGGCTCGCACCTCTACGGCTACGCCCAGCTGGAGGAGACCGACCCGGTCGAGGCACCCGCCGCCGAGCTGGTCGTGCACCCCTCGCACCGCGGCCGGGGCCACGGCAGGGCCCTCGGCACCGCCCTCCTCGACGTGTCCGGCAAGCGGCTGCGGGTCTGGGCGCACGGCGGCAAGTCGGCGGCCCGGCACCTCGCCCAGGTCCTCGGCCTGACCCTGTTCCGCGAACTGCGCCAGCTCCGCCGCTCCCTGGTGCCGCTCGACGTGCCCGAGCCGGTGCTGCCGGAGGGCGTCACCGTCCGCACCTTCGTGCCCGGCCAGGACGACGCGGCCTGGCTCGCGGTCAACGCGGCCGCCTTCGCCCACCACCCGGAGCAGGGTTCGCTGACCCAGCGGGACCTGGACGACCGGATGGCGGAGCCGTGGTTCGACCCGAAGGGCTTCTTCCTCGCGGAGCGGGACGGGCGGCTGGTCGGCTTCCACTGGACCAAGGTCCACGCCGAGGAGCAGCTGGGCGAGGTGTACGTGGTCGGCGTGCTGCCCGAGGCGCAGGGCGGTGGCCTCGGCAAGGCCCTGACCGCGATCGGCCTACGCCATCTGGCGGCCCAGACGCTGCCCACGGCGATGCTCTACGTGGACGCGGACAACACGGCGGCGGTGACGGTGTACGAGCGGCTGGGCTTCCGGACGCACGAGGTGGACCTGATGTACCGCACGGAGTCCTGAGCGCCGGCCGTCGCGGCCGGGGGCGAGGCTCAACCCCGTAGGAGAAGGGGGCGGTTGACTCCGACGCCCGTAAGCGAGGGGGCGGTTGACACCGCCCCCTTCTTTGCACCACCCTTTCACTACTTGATTAGTGAAAGGGTGGTGCAAGCACGTGCTCGCCTACCGCATCGACCGGCGCAGCGGAATCGCCACCTACCTCCAGATCGTCCAGCAGACCCACCAGGCGCTCCGCATGGGCCTGCTGAAACCCGGCGACCGGCTGCCCACGGCCCGCGAGGTCGTCGAGGCCACGGCCATCAACCCGAACACGGTCCTCAAGGCCTACCGCGAGCTCGAACGCGAGGGCCTGGTCGAGGCCCGCCGCGGACTCGGCACCTTCGTCCGCGCCACCCTCGGCACCGCCCCGGCCGACTCGCCCCTGCGCGGCGAGCTCGCCGACTGGACACGCCGGGCCCGCGCCGAAGGGCTCGAACGGGACGACGTGGCCGCGCTCTTCACATCCGTACTGAACGAATTCTTCGAGGGGGACGCATGACAGGGGACACTGCGCTGGAGGCCGAGGGCCTCGGCGTACGGTACGGACGGCGGGCCCGGACCTGGGCCCTGCGGGACTGCGCCTTCGCCCTTCCCACCGGCCGGATCTGCGCCCTGGTCGGCCCCAACGGCGCCGGAAAGTCCACCCTCATGACCCTCGCCGCGGGCCTGCTCCGCCCCACCGAGGGCCGCATCCTGACGCCGGGGCGCGAACGGATCGCGTACGTGGCGCAGGACAAGCCGCTCCACCCCCGCCTCACCGTCGCCGACACCCTGCGGATGGGCCGCGAGCTCAACCCCGGCCGCTGGGACGACGCCACCGCCCGGCGGGTCATCGCCGACGAGCTCGACCCGAGGGCGGTCATCCACACCCTCTCCGGCGGCCAGCGCACCCGGGTCGCCCTCGCGCTCGCCCTGGGCAAGCGGCCCGAGCTGCTCCTGCTCGACGAGCCGATGGCCGACCTCGACCCGCTCGCCCGGCACCGCCTGATGGGCCTGCTCATGGCCGACGCCGCCGAGCACGGCACCACCGTCGTGATGTCCTCGCACATCCTCACCGAGCTGGAGGGCGCCTGCGACCACCTGCTGCTGCTCGCCGGCGGCCGGATCCGCCTCGACGGCGCCGTGGACGACCTCCTCGCGGCCCACGCCCTGCTCACCGGCCCCGTCGCCGACCTCGCCCCGCACACCGTGATCGACGCGCGCACGACAGGCCGTCAGCTCACCGCCCTCGTCCGCCGAGAGGGCGCCGTCGAAGGCCCCTGGGACGTCAGCGAACCCTCCCTGGAGGACCTCCTCCTCGCCCACCTCCGCCACCCCGAAGGAGCCGCCGCGTGAGCGCCCTGAGCAGCCTGACCCCGAAGGGCTCGTACTGGGTGACGGTCCGCCAGTACCGCCGCACCCTGTGGCTGACGGCCGCCGCCGTCGTCCTGGCCCTGGCCGTGATCGGCTCCTTGCGGATCTGGGACGCGGGGACCCCCGACTCGTACGTGCACCAGGGCGAGCAGGTCCCCGCGAACGACACCGGATACGCGCTGCTCCGCATCGCCATGGAGTACGGCGGCGGCGTGCTGATCCTGCTGCCGCTGCTCGTCGCCGCCTTCGTCGCCGGCCCGCTCGTCGCCCGCGAGTACGAGTCGGGGACCTACCGCCTCTCCCTCACCCAGTCCGTGAGCCCCGTGGTGTGGCTGCGCACCAAGCTCCTGGCGGCGACCGCCGCCGCCTTCCTCACCGCCCTCGCCCTGATGGGCGTCTTCCGGATCGGCTGGGTCCGGATCTCGGCTCCCGGGGCCACCGCCTGGGATCCCGGCCCGTACGCCGCCACCGGCATCGTCCTCTTCGCGTACCTGCTCGCCGCCGTCGCCGTGGGCGCCCTCGTCGGCCAGCTGATCCGCCGCACCCTCCTCGCCATGGCGGCCACCGGCCTCGTCCTCGGCGTGGTCCTGCTGGTCCTCGGCACCCTGCGCTGGTCCTTCCTCACGGCCGAGCGGATCATCGGCCCCGCCTCGGCCGGCACCCCGCTCTGGCCCTCCGAGAACGGTCTCGTCATGGAGGAGGGCCTGCTCACCGCCGCCGGCGAGCGCTTCGACCAGGGCATCTGCTGGCGGGAGGTCGACCGGACGCCCGGACTGGACGCCGATCCCACCCTGTGGGAAAAGGTGTTCGACCAGTGCCTCGACCGGAACGGCATCACCACCCGCTTCGTGGACTACCACCCGCCGGCCCACTTCTGGCCCACCCAGCTCCTCGAGAGCGGCATCGTCCTCGCCCTCGCCGCCCTCGCCCTCGTCGCCGCCTTCCGCGTCCTGCGCGCCCGGCACCCGTAGGACCGGCGCGAGAACGCCCCGAGGCCCGGCGCGAAAACGCCCCCGCGGACCGGCGCGAAACCGACGGACGAACGGGGGCCGGGCCCGCCACAGGCCCCGCCCCCGATTCCCCGAGGACACGTCCCCGTTACCGACCATTCAGACGCGCTTGCGACGCTCACGCAATGACGCGCTCCGTGCCCGCGCCCGCCAGGGCCCTCACCCAGGGGAGACTTCCCAAGGGGAGACTCCCCTCCCCCACGGCCCGCTCCGACGCGCCCGCCGCCCCCTTCGCGCGGAAGAATGGGTCCATGAGCCAGCAGCCCGCCGAGGTCCCGGTCCAGTCGTCCACGCAGCCCACGCAGCCGTCCGCGCAGACCTCGCCCCAGCCGTCCCTCGGTTCCATAGCCGCCCACCGCCCGCACGTGGTCAACGGCGCGGCCGTGAGCGACCTCGAACCCGATCTGGACTCGGACCTGGACGTCTACGAGGGCGACGCCGCCGCGAGCGAGCTGCCCCAGGGACGCTTCCTCGACCGGGAACGCAGCTGGCTCGCCTTCAACGAGCGGGTGCTGGAACTCGCCGAAGACCCCTCGACGCCCCTCCTCGAACGAGCGAATTTCCTCGCGATCTTCGCGTCGAACCTGGACGAGTTCTTCATGGTCCGCGTCGCCGGCCTCAAGCGCCGCATCGCCACCGGCGTCGCCACCCGCTCCGCCTCCGGACTGCAGCCCCGCGAGGTGCTCGACCTCATCTGGACCCGCTCGCGCGAGCTCATGGCCCGGCACGCCGCCTGCTTCCAGCAGGACGTCGCCCCGGCCCTCGCCGACGAGGGCATCCACCTCATCCGCTGGCCCGAACTGACCGAGAAGGAGCAGGCCCGCCTCTTCACCCTGTTCCGCCAGCAGATCTTCCCCGTCCTCACCCCGCTGGCCGTCGACCCGGCCCACCCCTTCCCGTACATCTCCGGGCTCTCCCTCAACCTCGCCGTCGTCGTCCGCAACCCCGTCAGCGGCCACCGCCACTTCGCCCGCGTCAAGGTCCCGCCGCTGCTCTCCCGCTTCCTGGAGGCCTCCCCCGAGCGCTACGTCCCGCTGGAGGACGTCATCGCCGCGCACCTGGAGGAGCTGTTCCCCGGCATGGAGGTGCTCGCCCACCACATGTTCCGGGTGACCCGCAACGAGGACCTGGAGGTCGAGGAGGACGACGCCGAGAACCTGCTCCAGGCCCTGGAGAAGGAGCTCATGCGGCGCCGCTTCGGCCCGCCGGTGCGCCTGGAGGTCGAGGAGTCCATCGACCCGTACGTGCTCGACCTGCTGGTCCGCGAGCTCAAGGTCTCCGACTCCGAGGTCTACCCGCTGCCCGGCCCGCTCGACCTCACCGGCCTCTTCGGCATCGCCTCCCTGGACCGGCCCGAGCTCAAGTTCCCCAAGTTCATCGCCGGCACCCACCGCGACCTCGCCGAGGTGGAATCCGCCTCCGCACCCGACATCTTCGCGGCCGTACGGGAACGGGACGTGCTGCTGCACCACCCGTACGACTCCTTCTCCACCTCCGTCCAGCTCTTCCTGGAGCAGGCCGCCGCCGACCCCGACGTCCTCGCCATCAAGCAGACGCTCTACCGCACCTCCGGCGACTCCCCGATCGTGGACGCCCTCATCGACGCCGCCGAGTCCGGCAAGCAGGTCCTCGTCCTCGTCGAGATCAAGGCCCGCTTCGACGAGCAGGCCAACATCAAGTGGGCCCGCAAGCTGGAGGAGGCCGGCTGCCACGTCGTCTACGGCCTGGTCGGCCTGAAGACCCACTGCAAGCTCTCCCTGGTGGTGCGCCAGGAGGGCGAGGTGCTGCGCCGCTACAGCCACGTCGGCACCGGCAACTACCACCCCAAGACCGCCCGGCTCTACGAGGACCTCGGCCTGCTCACCGCCGACCCGCAGGTCGGCGCCGACCTCTCCGACCTGTTCAACCGGCTCTCCGGCTACTCCCGCCGCGAGACCTACCGGCGCCTGCTCACCGCGCCCAAGTCACTGCGCGACGGCCTGGTCTCCCGCATCGACAAGGAGATCGCCCACCACCGCGCCGGCCGGCCCGCGTACGTGAAGATCAAGGTCAACTCGATGGTCGACGAGGCCGTCATCGACGCCTGCTACCGCGCCTCCCAGGCCGGCGTCCCCGTCGACATCTGGGTCCGCGGCATCTGCGCCGTACGCCCCGGCGTCGAGGGCCTGTCCGAGAACATCCGGGTCCGCTCGATCCTCGGCCGCTTCCTGGAGCACTCCCGGATCTTCGCCTTCGGCAACGGCGGCGAACCCGAGGTCTGGCTCGGCAGCGCCGACATGATGCACCGCAACCTGGACCGCCGCATAGAGGCCCTGGTCCGGGTCGCCGACCCCGCCCACCGGGCCGCCCTCACCCGGCTCCTGGAGACCGGGATGTCCGACACCACCTCCTCCTGGCACCTCGGCCCGGACGGGAACTGGACGCGGCACGCGACCGACCCCGAGGGCCAGCCGCTCCGGCACGTCCAGGAGATGCTCATCGACGCGCGGAGGCGCCGGCGTGCACAACCCTGACATCACCTCCGAGGTCTCGGCCGGCGAGGTGCTCGCCCCCTACCTCCACGCCCGGGCCGCGGACTTCCTCCGCGGCCTGCGGCTGCACACCGAGAGCGGTGCCGACACGGCCGGCGCGGAAGCGGCGGCCCGCACCCTGCGGGCCGCCGCCCGCCGGATCAGCGGCACCCTCCACACCTTCCGGCCGCTCCTGGACGCCGCCTGGGCCGACCAGCTCCGCACCGAGCTGGCCTGGCTCTCCGGCACCCTCGCCCTGGAGCACGCCTGCACCTCCCGGCTCGTCCGCCTGGTGGACGCGCTGTCCCGGCTGTCGAACGGGGAGGCCGTGCCGGCCCAGCGCGGCCCGGACGGCGGGCGGGGCATGGCCGTCGGCACCGCCCGCGCCGGCGCCCTCCTCGAACGCCAGCTCACCCTGGCCCGCACCCGCGCCCACTCGGCCGCGCTCCAGGCCCTCGGCTCCTCCCGCTTCCACGCCGTCGCCGACGCCGTCGCCCTGCTCGCCTCCGAGGTGCCGCTCGGCCCGGCCGGCTCCGCGCGGGCCGTCGACGTCCTGGACGCCTCCGCGTCGGCCGTCGAACGCCGGCTCCTCGACGCGGTGGCCGCGCTCCCGCTGACCCGGGCGGCCCACCCGTACAACGCGGACGCCCTCGCCCTGGCCGCCGCCGAGGCCCAGGACGCCCCCTGGCACCAGACCCGCAGCCTGCTGCGGCTCCACCGCTACGCCGGCGAGGTGCTGCACGGCGGCACGGAGGCCGACCCGGCCCTGTACGAGGCGGGGCGGGCGCTCGACCGGCACCGGGACGCCGCCGAGGCGGCCGCCGCCGCCGCTGCCGCCGCCCGCACCCCGCGGATCGCCCCGGCCACCGCCTACGCCCTCGGCGTCCTGCACGCCGACCAGCGCCACGAGGTCGAGGCCGCCCGCTTCGCCTTCCAGCGCGCCTGGTCCCGCGCGACGGCGACGGCGACGGTGCCATGACCTCCCCGGACCTCGTCCTCGCGGCGGGCGCCGTCCTGTGGCGCCCGGCCGCGTCGGGCGAGGGCATCGAGATCGCGCTCGTCCACAGGCCGAAATACGACGACTGGTCGCACCCGAAGGGCAAGCTGAAGCGCGGGGAGACCGCCGAGGAGTGCGCCCTGCGGGAGATCCGGGAGGAGACCGGCCAGTCCTGCGCGCTCGGCGCCCGCCTCCCCACCGTCCGCTACATGGCGAACGGCCGCCCCAAGGAGGTCACGTACTGGGCCGCGCGGGCCCTCGGCGGCACCTTCACCCCGACCCGCGAGATCGACGCCCTCGCCTGGCTCCCCCCGGCCCCCGCCCGCCGCCGCCTCACCCAGGCCCACGACCGCGAACTCCTGGACGTCCTGCTGGCGACGACGGCGCGCTAGGGGTCCGAAAACGCGCCCCGGCCGGTGCCCGCGGGCGGCATCCGAGGGACCCGCACCACCGATTCCGGCACGGTTCACTTTCCGTTCACTCTCCCCCGTCGGCGGCTTCACCTGTTCTGCCTAATTTCGGCCGTACAAGGTGCACAGCTCAGCGCCGCACCGGCCACTCCGACACGCGCCGCCGTAGAACGTTCAGGACAGCAAGGTCCACGACAGGCGGCTTCTGGAAGGAACACCCGAAAGTGAAGCTTTCGCGCAAGAACGGGCTTCGCGCCTCCGCGATCGGTGCCCTCGTCGTCTCCGGCGCGCTCGTCCTCTCGGCGTGTGGTTCGGACGACAACACCGGGCCCACCAAGGACGGCGGCACCACGTCCGCCGCCGCGTCCGACATCAAGTGCGACGGCGCCAAGGGCCAGCTGCTCGCGGCCGGCTCCAGCGCGCAGAAGAACGCGATGGACCTGTGGGTCAAGAACTTCCAGGCCGCGTGCTCCGGTGTCGAGATCAACTACCAGGCCATCGGTTCGGGCGGCGGCATCACCAAGTTCAACCAGGGCCAGGTCGCCTTCGCGGGCTCCGACTCCGCCCTGAAGGAGGACGAGGTCGCCGAGTCGCAGAAGATCTGCAAGGGCGGCAAGGGCATCAACCTGCCCATGGTGGGCGGCCCCATCGCCATCGGCTACAAGCTGGAGGGCGTGGACAACCTGGTCCTGGACGCCTCCACCCTGGCCAAGATCTTCGACAACAAGATCACCAAGTGGAACGACCCGGCGATCGCCAAGCTGAACCCGGGCGCCAAGCTCCCCGACACCGCCATCCAGGCCTTCCACCGCTCGGACGAGTCGGGCACCACCCAGAACCTGGGCAAGTACCTGTCGACCGCCGCCCCGGCCGACTGGAAGCACGACCCGAAGTCGAAGTCCTGGCCCGCCCAGGGCGGCCAGGCCGCCAACGGCTCCTCCGGCGTCGCCACCGCGGTCAAGGACGCCGAGGGCTCCATCGGCTACTTCGAGCTCTCCTACGCCACCGCCAACAAGATCTCCACGGTGAGCATCAACACCGGCGCCTCCGCCCCGGTCGCCGCCACCTCCGAGAACGCCTCCAAGGCCATCGCCGCCGCCAAGATCAAGGGCACCGGCAGCGACCTGGCCCTGTCCCTCGACTACGCCACCAAGGCCGAGGGCGCCTACCCGCTGATCCTCGTCACGTACGAGATCGCCTGCGACAAGGGCAACAAGGCGGAGACGCTGCCGACGCTGAAGGCCTTCCTGAACTACACCGTCAGCGAGGCGGGCCAGAAGGTCCTCACCGACGCCGGCTACGCCCCCCTCCCGGCCGAGATCGCCACCAAGGTGCGCGAGATCGTCCCGACCCTGTCCTGACCCCCGGCCGGGCCCGGCCCCTCACCTCCCGTGGAGGGGCCGGCCCCCCGGCATCCGGTGCACCGCCGCCAGGAGCCCGTACGACGCCGCAAGGCACCCCGTACCGGCTCCGCAGACCGGAGAAGAAACAGATGTCTACGACCACACCCGACATACGAGGGAGCCGGCCCGCCAAGGGCGCCTCCCGGCCCGGGGACCGCATCTTCAGCGGTCTGTCCCGCGGCTCCGGCATCACCCTCCTCGTGATCATGGCCGCCATCGCGGTCTTCCTCACCTACCGCGCCGCCCTCGCCATCTCGAAGGACAGCACCAACTTCTTCACCACCTTCGAGTGGAACCCGGCCGGCGACCCGCCGGTCTTCGGCATCGCCGTCCTGGCCTTCGGCACGGTCGTCTCGTCGATCATCGCCATGGTCATCGCCGTGCCGGTCGCGATCGGCATCGCCCTGTTCATCTCGCACTACGCCCCGCGCAAGCTGGCCAAGCCGCTCGCGTACGTGGTCGACCTGCTCGCCGCCGTGCCCAGCATCATCTACGGCCTGTGGGGCGCGATCTTCCTGGTCCCGTACCTGGCCGGCCTGAACAAGTGGCTCGACCAGTACCTGGGCTGGACGTACATCTTCGACAAGTCCGCCGAAGGCCTCGCCCGCAGCCTCTTCACCGTCGGCATCCTGCTGGCGATCATGATCCTCCCGATCATCACCAACGTGACCCGCGAGGTCTTCCTCCAGGTCCCGAAGATGCACGAGGAGGCGGCCCTCGCCCTCGGCGCCACGCGCTGGGAGGTCATCCGCATGTCGGTGCTGCCCTTCGGCCGCTCCGGCATCATCTCCGCCTCCATGCTCGGCCTCGGCCGCGCCCTCGGTGAGACCATGGCAGTAGCCGTCGTCCTCTCCCCCAGCTTCGTCATCTCGGGCCACCTGCTCGACCCGGGCGGCGGCACCTTCGCCCAGAACATCGCCGCGAAGTTCAACGAGGCCAACGAGTTCGGCCGGGACGCCCTGATCGCCTCCGGTCTCGTCCTCTTCGCCATCACCCTGCTGGTCAACGGCGCCGCGCGCTGGATCATCGCGCGCCGCAAGGAGTACTCGGGGGCGAACGCATGAGCAACGCCATACAGGAGCGTCCCGTCACCGTGACCCCGCGCCGCTCGCTCTCCCACGCGCGCCTGCCGCGCTGGACCCCGGCCGCCGTCGCCGTCTTCTCGATCGCCGCCGGCTGCGGCATCGGCCTCGCCGCCGGCTGGCACAGCAAGGTCCAGTGGGGCCTGATCGCCGCGCTGGTCTTCGTCCTCGCCACGTACGTCCTCACCACCAAGGTCGAGGGCTCCCGCCAGGCCAAGGACCGGGTCGCCACCAGCCTCGTCTGGGTCTGCTTCGTCCTCGCCGTCGTCCCGCTGCTCTCGCTGGCCTGGGTGACCATCAGCAAGGGCATGGAAGTCCTCGACGGCTACTTCCTCACCCACTCCATGAACGGCGTCCTCGACGCCGAGGCCGGCGGCGGCGTCTACCACGCGCTGCTCGGCACGATCGAGCAGGTCGGCATCGCGACCCTGATCGCCGCGCCGATCGGCCTCCTGACCGCGGTCTACCTCGTCGAGTACGGCGGCGGAAAGCTCGCCCAGGCCGTCACCTTCTTCGTCGACGTCATGACGGGCATCCCGTCGATCGTCGCGGGCCTGTTCATCCTCGCCACCTGGAACCTGATGCTGGGCTTCGGCCCCTCCGGTTTCGCCGGCGCGATGGCCCTCGCGATCCTGATGATGCCGGTCGTGGTCCGCTCCACCGAGGAGATGCTGAAGCTCGTCCCGAACGAGCTGCGCGAGGCCTCCCTGGCCCTCGGCGTCCCCAAGTGGCGCACGATCCTGAAGGTGGTCCTGCCCACCGCGATCGGCGGCATCACCACGGGCGTCATGCTCGCGGTCGCCCGCATCACCGGTGAGACGGCCCCCGTACTCCTCCTCGTGTTCGGTACGAAGCTCATCAACCCGAACCCCTTCGAAGGCGCCCAGTCCTCCCTGCCGCTCTACGTGTACGAGCAGTACGCGGTCGGCACCGACGCCGCCGTCGCCCGTGCCTGGGGCGCCGCGCTCGTCCTGATCGCCTTCGTCATGATCCTCAACCTGGTGGCCCGCGGCATCGCCCGCTGGAAGGCCCCGAAGACCGGCCGCTGACCGCGGCAATTGGAAGTGATTCAGATGGCCAAGCGAATCGACGTCAGCGGCCTCTCCGCCTACTACGGCAACCACAAGGCGATCGACGACATCTCCATGACCGTCGAGCCCCGCTCCGTGACCGCCTTCATCGGCCCGTCCGGCTGCGGCAAGTCCACCTTCCTGCGCACCCTGAACCGCATGCACGAGGTCACCCCCGGCGGCCGCGTCGAGGGCAAGGTGATGCTGGACGACGAGAACCTGTACGGCCCCGGGGTCGACCCGGTCGCCGTGCGCCGCACGGTCGGCATGGTCTTCCAGCGGCCGAACCCCTTCCCCACCATGTCGATCTTCGACAACGTGGCGGCCGGCCTGCGCCTGAACGGCTCCTACAAGAAGGCGGAGCTCGCCGAGATCGTCGAGCGCTCCCTCAAGGGCGCCAACCTCTGGAACGAGGTCAAGGACCGCCTGAACAAGCCGGGCTCCGGCCTCTCCGGCGGCCAGCAGCAGCGCCTGTGCATCGCCCGCGCCATCGCGGTCGAGCCGGACGTCCTGCTGATGGACGAGCCCTGCTCGGCGCTCGACCCGATCTCGACGCTCGCGATCGAGGACCTCATCGGCGAGCTGAAGGAGCGCTTCACGATCGTCATCGTGACGCACAACATGCAGCAGGCCGCCCGCGTCTCCGACCGCACGGCCTTCTTCAACCTGGCCGCGGTGGGCCAGCCCGGCAAGCTGATCGAGCTGGACGACACCGAGCGGATCTTCTCCAACCCGAGCGTCCAGGCGACCGAGGACTACATCTCCGGCCGCTTCGGATAACCACGTTGTACGGCGCTGCATGGCGGTGCCGCCGTACGACGAAGAGGGCCCGGCTCCCCCACGGGGGAGCCGGGCCCAACCACGTTCTGGATATCGGATCCGATATCCAGAATCCGTTATCCAGGTCCTTTCCAGGATCCGTTATCCGAAGAACATCAGCCGAAGAACAACTGCACGATGTAGAAGCTGACCGCCGCGACGAGCGCCGCCGCCGGCATGGTGATGAACCAGCCGAGGATGATGTTCTTGGCGACGCCCCACCGCACCGCGTTGACGCGCTTGGTGGCGCCCACGCCCATGATCGCGGAGGTGATGACGTGGGTCGTGGAGATCGGCGCGTGGAAGAGGAACGCCGAGCCGAACATGATCGACGCGCCGGTGGTCTCGGCGGCGAAGCCCTGCGGCGGGTCCAGCTCGATGATCTTGCGGCCGAGGGTCCGCATGATGCGCCAGCCGCCCGCGTACGTACCGAGCGAGAGCATCACGGCACAGGCGACCTTCACCCACACCGGGATCTCGTCCCCGGCCTGCTGCACATCGGCGATGACCAGGGCCATCACCACGATGCCCATCGTCTTCTGGGCGTCCTGGAGACCGTGGCCGAGGGCCATGCCGGCCGCCGAGACGGTCTGCGCGATGCGGAAGCCGCGCTTGGCCTTGTGCGGGTTGGTCCTGCGGAAGATCCACATGATGCCGCACATCACCAGATAACCGGCCACCAGGCCGACCACCGGCGAGATGAACATCGGGATGACGATCTTCTCGAGCACACCGGACCAGATGACCTCGGTCCCGCCGGCCAGCGCCGCGCCCACCATGCCGCCGAAGAGGGCGTGCGAGGAGGAGGACGGCAGGCCGAAGTACCAGGTGACCAGGTTCCAGATGATCGCGCCGACGAGCGCGGCGAAGAGGATGCCCATCCCCTTGTCGCCGGTCGGGGTCTCGATGAGCCCCTTGCTGACGGTCTTGGCGACTCCCTGACCGAGGAAGGCGCCGACGAGGTTCATGACCGCCGCCATGGCGAGCGCCGCCCGGGGGGTCAGCGCCCGGGTCGACACCGAGGTGGCGATCGCGTTGGCGGAGTCGTGGAATCCGTTCGTATACGTGAAGCCGAGCGCGACACCGATGGTGACGATCAGAGCGAAGGTGTCCACGAAGCTCAGGACTCCTTGACCGCGATGGTCTCCACGGTGTTCGCCACGTGCTCGAAGGCGTCGGCGGCCTCCTCCAGCACGTCCACGATCTGCTTGAGCTTGAGCACCTCGATGGCGTCGTACTTGCCGTTGAAGAGGTGGGCGAGCAGCTTGCGGTGGATCTGGTCGGCCTGGTTCTCGAGGCGGTTGACCTCGATCCAGTACTCGGTGAGGTTGTCCATCGTCCGCAGGTGCGGCATGGCCTCGGCGGTCAGCTCGGCCGCCCGGGCCAGGACCTCGATCTGCTGCTCGACGCCCTTGGGCAGTTCCTCGACGTTGTAGAGGACGACCAGGTCGACGGCCTCCTCCATGAAGTCCATGATGTCGTCGAGGGAGGAGGCGAGGGAGTAGATGTCCTCGCGGTCGAACGGCGTGATGAACGAGGAGTTCAGCTGGTGGAAGATCGCGTGGGTGGCGTCGTCGCCGGCGTGCTCCGCTGCCCGCATCCGCTCGGCGATCTCGGCCCGGGCGGAGGGTTCCGCTCCGAGCAGTTCCATCAGGAGCTTGGAGCCCGTGACGATGTTGTCCGCGGACGCGGCGAACATGTCGTAGAAGCTCGTCTCCCTGGGGGTCAGACGAAATCGCACGTGGGGTCCTCGGGGTGCTGGGTTTCGGTCAGGCTGATGCTAGGCGCATCATCCGGCCACGGCTAACCGGCGTCCCTTCAGTGTCGCCCATCAGGCACAGTGATCTGCACGGGACCCCGCCCCGATCGGCGGGGATCGGTACCATATACCCACGAGGGGTATACACACCCTTTCTGGACAGCGGGAGGACGCGATGACGACCACCGAGGCGGCGGCCGAGGTCACCCCCGACACCACCGAGCCGTCGCCGGACCACGGCCACGAGCACGGCGTGCACGGCTACCACAAACAGAAGGACGAGCACCTCAAGCGGCTGCGCCGGATCGAGGGCCAGATCCGCGGCCTGCAGCGGATGGTCGACGAGGACGTCTACTGCATCGACATCCTCACGCAGGTCTCGGCCTCCACCAAGGCGCTGCAGTCCTTCGCCCTCCAGCTGCTGGAGGAGCACCTGCGCCACTGCGTGGCGGACGCGGCCACCAAGGGCGGCGACGGGATCGACGCCAAGGTCGAGGAGGCCACGAAGGCCATCGCGCGCATGATGCGCACCTGAGCCGGACGCGGACCTGGGCCGGACACGGACCTGGGCCGGACACGGACCTTGGCCGGACGCGTGCCTGAGCTGGACGCGTGCCTGGGCCGGACGCGTGCCTGAGCCCGGACGCGTGCCTGAGCTAGCGGCCTTCGGCGCCGACCCGGAGCACCTCGTCGATGCGGTCGGCGCTCAGCCTCTCCTCGTCGATCGCGGAGGCCGCGATGATCAGCTCTCCGCACAGTTCGATTTCGGCCAGGGCGACGCACTCGGGGTCGCTGAGCGCGGTCGCGGTACCGAGCGGCGGGGCCATGCGCATTCACCTCTTCCTGCCGGCGTCGGTCTCCCAGCGTAGGGAGCGGCCTACGGACCGCACATGACACGTCCGGACCATTTGGCGATGACCCCCGGGCGGCCGGGACGCGTCGAGCGGCTACGCCTTGATCTTCCCGGCGTAGATGTCCTTCCGGTCGGGCAGCACCACGGCCACCCGCGCCCCGAACCCGTACAGCAGCGTGGTCGAGGCGACCGCGACCGTACGGCCCTGGTTGCTGAAGCTGAACTGGTGGCGGACCTTGCGCAGCCGCCCCTCCCGGTCCAGATACGCGTCGAAGGGCACCGTGTCCGTGGTGAACCCTTTCGCCGCCGCGGCGAGCGCCCCGCGCACCTGCGGGGACGCCCGCCGGGCCGCCGCCGCGAGGTCCGCGACGCCCCGGTAGTGCCGGACCTTCACGCCCGCGAGGTCGACCTCGCCCAGGTAGTCCACCCGGTGCGCCCCGCGCAGCAGCTCGGCGGCGGCGGCCGGGTCGGTGGCGCCGCCGGTGACCAGGTTGCCGTCGTCGAGGGTGGTGGTGTCGACCCGTACCCACTTGTCGGCGGGGACACCGGCGCCCCGGTTCTTCATGTAGAGCGCGCCGGGGGCCAGCAGCTCGGTGATCGGCCGGTGCGCGCTCTCGCCCGACGCGGCCTTGGGGAGCACCACCTGGAGGCTGCCGGTGCGGCGGCGGAAGTCGTAGGTGCCCTCGCCGCGGATGGTGACGCGGGTGCCGCCGGAGGCCATCTCCATGGAGGTGCTCGCCTTGGACGACCCGGCGCGGGCCAGCGCCTCGGCCGCGCCGCGCACGGACGCGACGGGGTCGCCGCCGGGCTCGGCCTCCTCCGCCGGGGTCGCGCAGCCGCCGGTCGCCACGGTCCCGACCAGCGCTGCTGCGGCGGCCCACGCCCCGCCCGAGCGTCCCTTCCGCACCACCATCGCCTGCCAACCCCCAACGCCGTGCCGCTGTCCGTCCGGAACCGCCCGACCGGATAACGACGGTCCGGACGCCCCGTCACGCGCGCGTGGTGGCGCAGTACGGTGGTGAGCGTGCATCACACGGAGACGACGGAGCGCGGCTCGTTCGCGATCGCCCGGTGCAGCTGCGGCTGGCGGGGACCGGCCCGCCGATCCCGTGAACGGGCCCGTACGGACGCGGCGGAGCACGAGGCGTCGGTGGGAGTGGAGGCGGGGCGGCCCGCGGGGTCCTGAGGCGGGGCCGGGGGCGGGAGCGAGCGGAGGGCGAGCCGAGGGCCCGCCGCCTGGCCTGCGCCAGACCGAGACCGCCGGCCCCCGCCCTTACCCCGGTCCCGGACCGGAAGGCCCGGGCCAGGAGTCCGCCCCTCCCTCACACCGGTCCGCGACCGGAAGGCCCGGGCCCGGGATCAGCCCTTACGCCGGGCCCGGACCAGGAGGCCCGGGGCCGGGATCGCCCCTCTACGCCGCCAGGTCGTTCTGCCCGGTGCCGTGCCGGGGTTCGGGGATGCCGAGCGTCTCGGCGCCGGTGCCGGCGCCGGCCATCGCGGCCCGGTCGGCGGCGCGCCGGGAGCGTACGAGCCGGGCGCCGCGCGGGGAGCGGGCGACGGCGGAGACGACCGGGGTGAGCAGCGCCAGCGCGAGCGGGGCGAGCAGCAGCGCGACGGCGGTGCCGAGGGCGAGTCCGCCGACGACGTCGGTCGGGTAGTGGACGCCCATGTAGACCCGGCAGAAGGCCTCGGCGAGCGCGAGGCCGATGGCGGCGAGTCCGAAGCGGCGGCTGGCGACGAAGACGCCGACGGCGACGGCCATCGCCATGGTGGCGTGGTCGCTGACGAAGGAGTAGTCGGTCTTGCCGGCGACGAGGACCTCGAGCCCCTGGTGGTCCTTGAAGGGCCGGGGACGTTCGACGAAGCCGCGGATCGGGATGTTGACGAGGAGGGCGATGCCGGCCGCGAGCGGGGCCCAGACGAGCCCGACGAGCCCGGTCACGGAGTCGCCGAGCGAACCTCTCCTGCGGATGCTCCACCAGCACCCGAGTCCGACGAGGACGAGGCCGAGCATGATGCCGTACTCGCCGACGAACTCCATGGCGCGGTCGAACCACGGTGGGGCGGCCTTCGCCAGCCCGTTGATGTCGTAGAGCAGGCTGACATCGGGGTTCGAACCGTCCGATGCGAGTCCAGCCATCTGCTGCGGCCCCTTGCTGTGTGTTGGTGTCCAACCCCCGTGGTCAGAGTGGTCGGATCGGGAAACGATCCGCCCGAGGGCAGCGTTCCGCTCTTCGCCCAAGATCACTACGACGTTATCGAAAGGTGACGGGTCATCGCAGCCCAGGGCCCGGGCCTCACGGAGAGTTCCGAGCGGGGGTCACGGCTGAGGCAGGTGGGTCGGCAGCGCCGCCGCGCCGTCCTGGGTGACGCGGGTGGCCCCGAAGTAGTCGGGCGTGTCGATCGGGTCGAACCGGATCACGGCCCCGGTGCGCGGCGCGTCGATCATGTAGCCGCCGCCGACGTAGATGCCCACGTGCCGGATGGCGCGGGAGTTCGTCAGGTCGTCGGAGAAGAACACGAGATCGCCCGGCAGCAGTTCGTCCCTGCTGGGATGCGGCCCGGCGTTGTACTGGTCGTTGGCGACGCGCGGGAGCTTGATGCCCACCGACTCGTACGCCGCCTGGGTGAGCCCGGAGCAGTCGAACCGGCCGTTCTGCGCCGCCGTGCCCGTACCGCCCCACAGATACGGCGTGCCGAGCTTCTGCTGCGCGTAGTAGATCGCCCCGGCGGCCTGCCGCGAGGGATCGACCCGCCCGACGGGCCGGGCGAAGCTCTTCTCCAGGGACCGGATGATCCGCACGTAGTTCTGCGTCTCGCGGATCCGCGGCACCCCGCCGGACTTGATGACCCGGTACGCCCCCGCGTTGTAGGCGGCCAGCATGTTGTTCGTCGGGTCGCCCGGCACGTCCTTCACGTAACGGGCGAGCTCGCAGTCGTAGGAGGCGGCCGACGGGATCGCGTCCTTGGGGTCCCAGACGTCCCGGTCCCCGTCCCCGTCCCCGTCGATGCCGTGCCCGGCCCAGGTCCCGGGGATGAACTGGGCGATCCCGCGCGCGTTGGCGGGCGAGACGACGGTCGGGTTCCAGCCGCTCTCCTGGTACAGCTGCGCGGCCAGCAGCGCCGGATTGATCGCCGGGCAGAGGTTCCCCCACTGCTGCACCAGTCCCTGATACGCGGCCGGCACCGCCCCCTTCGCCAGCGCCACGGTCCCGTTCTTCCCGTTCCCGGCCCCGCCGAGCAGCCCGGAGGCGGCGGAGTACGTCCCGACGACGATCAGCGCGACAAAGCTGAGGCAGACCCCGAACACCCCACCGGCCACCAGCCACGCCCTGCGCGCCTTACGCACCGTCAACCACCCCTCGGCTCCTGGCAGTACGCCCCACCCCAGTCTAGGCGCGACCCCCCGCCTCAGGGCGTGGACGAACCGGACGGAACGGAAGTCTCCACGGACCAGAAGGAAGACCGGACGGAGGGGTCGGGGACGACGGGGCCTTCGAAGGGGGTACCGGGGGCGGGGGTCTTGGGCCGCTGGACGTCCGAGGCGAGGAAGCAGGGAGTCGTGACGCTGAACTGGAACCGGCCCCCCGCACCGACCGCGACGCTCATCCTGAAGTCGTCGGGCGTACGGGCGTAGATCGCCGGGAGCTCCCTGCTCGCATCCACGCTGGTGATGGTGTAGCCCCTCCCCTTCCAATGACGCTCCACGAGCCCGAGCAGACTGCCACGCCGTGCCTCGGAGACGATGGTCATCACCTCCGCCCGCCGGGTCACGGAACCGGTCTTCTTCCCGTCGATGGTGTAGTCACCACAGCCGATGTCGGTCGACGCCCCATGCACCCAGTTCAGCGCCGGGCGCACCGACGAGACGGAGTCCAAGATGATCGCGTCGGCGTGCTCCGCGGCCTCCTGAAGGCTCTTCCTGCTCACGTTGCGCTTCTCCTCCTGGTGACCGGCCGATCCTCCCGCTCCCCCGCATCCGGTGGTCAGCGCGACCAGCGCGACCGCGGTGAACAGGCGCAGAAGCAGGGGCTTCATCGGTACTCCTGAGTGGTGATCTGGTCGCTCCGGCCCGCGACGATCTTCGCAATGTTGCGGGCGGACTCGTCATCGGTGGTGGGGTCGAAGTAGTTCGAATGTGCGGGGGTGGGGTCGTCAGCGCTGCGGAAGGCCGGCGGGCCGTCATCGACCTTGAAACGTCGCGCACCGAACTCCTCGTGGGCCGGATCCGTTCCGTAATAGATCTTGCTCTCTGGAGCGACCGCATTGCCCGCCGCGAAACCCGCCGCCCCGGTGACAGCACCGGCGAAGACTCCTGCGACGGGGTTCGTCTGATTCCGGTAGCCGAGTTCGAACCCCTCCTTCAGTCCGTGGACAGACATCTGATCGGGCAACTTGGTCACGGGATCGTTCTCCGCTGCGCCCACGAAAACGTGATCCCTCCCGACACCCAGGTCATCGGCCGTACGTGCTTCAGTACCAGGGCTGCCCAGCAGGATGATGTCGTCGGCACCGGGGATGCCGCCCTCCCGCTGGGCGGCCAGCCCCACGGTGAGCGAGCCGTACGAGTGGCCGATCGCGGTCAGGTGCGGGTCCTGGTGCTCGTTCGTCGCCGAGAGGCCCTCCATGAACGCGTTGTACGCCACAGCGCCGACACGGGCATGCGTGTCTCTGGTCACCGCGAGGTTCTCTGCGAACTGCTCGGCGGGAAGTTGGGGCGGGTCGTATCCCAGCCACACGATCGAGGCGCTGGACTGGTCGTAGAAGGTCGCGCCGGCTGCCGTCTGGCGGGCGCGCTTGATGTCGTTCTCGGCGAAGTGCTCATCGAGCGCGGTACCGAGACCCGGCACGTACGCCGACACGTTCTTCGCCGTGTCCGGATTGCCGAACGACACGATCGCCCGACCCGTCCCCTGGTCACCGATGCCGAGCAGATACATCGGCGGCACACCGGGCTCCGGTTCCGCGCGCAGTTGCCGGTCGATCGAGTAGAGCCCCGCCAGCTGCGTCCGCGCCCGCTCCCCCTCCTGTCCCTCCAGCTTCCCGATCAGCAACTGCAGGTTGTCCCGGTTCGCCGTGTCGCGGACCTCGGCCGGGATGCCGTCCAGGTTCCCGATGACGTCCGGGTAGACCGCCAGGTACGCCTCGCGCTGCTCCTGCGTCAGGTACGACCACCAGGCCCTGCGTTCCGCGGGCGACTTGTCCAGCGGGATGTCGTTCCGCAGATAGTCGTCGGCCATCCCCCGGACGGCCGCCGCGTCCGCCGCCGCGTCCGTCCACGTCCTGGTGTCCACGGTCAGCCCCGGCGCGGCCTTCAGCTTCGCCAAGGTCTCGCTGAAGCGCAGGTCGATCTCCGTCGCCTCCCGGACGGCCTTCGCGATGCGGTCGGCGACGTCCTGGGCCTTGGCGTGATGGGGGTTCTGGCTGGCCAGGCCCGGCGGGCCCCCGCCGGCGCCCAATGGCGTGGTGGGCAGGGTGAGCGGTGAAGTGGGGAGCGCCCGGCCGCCCGGCAGGGGCTTGCCGTCGATGATGTTCTCGCCGCCCGCCGGATAGCCCACCGACCCGTCCCCGTGCACGGTCAGACGGAGGCTCGCCGCGTCCTCCAGGGCATCCTGTACCTGCCGCTGCGGCCCGCTCAGCTCGTACGCGAGGCTGTTCAGCGCCGTCCGGACGAGACCGCACTCGGTGTAGAGGTACTCGAAGTTCCGGTCGAGGCGGGTCAGCCGCGTGAGCGCCGCCTTCGCGGCCTCACCCTTCTGGGTCGACGCCAACCGGTTCGCCATCTCGTTGCTCAACCGGTCCCGGCCGGCGTCCGCGCGGTTGCTCGCCTCGGCCCAGCCGTCGGCGGCGCCCTGGAGCTCGGCGAGCCTGAGGTCCCGTAACCGCTGCCACGTCAGCACGACGTCACCGCCCCTTCGCGGCCGACGCCGCGTGGACGCTGCCGAAGGCGGCCTTCACCGCCGTGTCCTGCTCGCCCTGCTCCTTGGCGACCCGGCGCAGAGCGGGCGCGAGCGAGTCGCACTCGTCCCGGACGGTGCCGATCCGCTCCTCCCAGGAGGTGAGCACGGTCCTCAGCGTGGCGGCGCTCGTCAGTCCGGCGGTTCCGGCGGCGACGCCGTCATGTGCCGAGGTCAGCCGGCTCCTCGCGATGCCCATGCTCGTGGTCAGGGCCTCCGCGCTCGCCGCGGCCTTCGTCCACGGCCCGCCGCTGTGCCGAAGGTCCCCGTCCCCCGCTCCGCCCGCGCCACCACCAGTCGTCGAGGCCAAGGACATCCGCGCAGTGGGCGAACCGTCCCGGCTCTGCCCGGCCTGGTCCCACAGCCTCTGCCACGCCTCCGAGCGTGCTCCCGACTCCATGCGGTCCCCCTGGTCCTCTGATGCCCCGGCGGTCCGAGTCTGCCCCCGGATGTTTCGGACGCTAACAGCCGCGGCATCCACCTACGCAAGCGCAAATGACAAGAGGAACGAATCACTTGGTCCGTGCCATAACAGCTTCGCTCACCCCTCCACAAGCGCAAACAACCTCGCTTCCACCCGAAGGTGTGAGTACAAGCGAGGAGGTGCCCGAGTGGTTCGGCTACGCCTACTCAGGCGTCCAGCGCCGCCCGCTTCGTACGGTCGCGGCAGGAAGAGGACCGGCCAAGGACGTGCGGACCTACGGGCTCCGCTCTCCCCGCCGGCTCTGACACCCTGTCCGAAAGGCGCCGACACCGCCCCAAAGGTGCCACAACGACAATCATTGCCCGGAGTCACCCTGCGTGATACACAGAGTGACCACACACTTCTTCGCATAGGAACCGGCCGCACCGTCGCAGGTCAAGACGGCCAGATCGGTCAAGTGTGCGGGGATCGGGTAAAGAGAGCCGTCAAGCCGTCACACGCGAGCGGTTTCATCAGCGAAGATAGGGTCGACGGCCCATGCCATCCGGCAGGGGCGACGAACTACCCAACAGGGGCGGTGAGTTACATGTACCTGGCGGCAGAGAAGGGCGACATCACCACCATCATCGGTGGAATCGCCCCGAACTGGGGGCCTTTCGGCAGCCTGGGCGCCGAGGCCAAGGTGATGATCGAGGTCGTGATGGCCGTGGCCATCCTGCTCTGCCTCGGCATCGCCATCTGGGGAGCGGCCAAACAGCGCATCGGCGCGACCGCCCTCCGGGACACCTTCAGCGCCGAACAGGGCAAGGGCCTGATCGTGGCCGGTCTGACCGGTGTCTTCATCATCGGGTCGCTGGGGACGCTCTTCACCATCGTGTACGGGATGGCCGTCTAACCCGTTTCTCACCACCGAGGTCGCGTTCCCTGATGTCCAGTCACCACGCCGCGCCCGCGCGGAAACCAGCACGGCTTTCGTCGTACCCGCGAACGGTCGAGGGGGCGTACCCGGCATGAGCCTCGGCGACGAGCACGACGGCCAGACCCGCACCCGCCTCCCCGACCCCGGCACCCCCCGTCCCCCCGCCCGCGGCTCCCGCTCCCTCGTCGCGGTCGTCGGCGTGGTGGTCCTCCTGGTCGCCGCCATCGCCCTCGCCAACCGCGGCGACGGCTCCACCCCCGCCACGTCCGGCGCCGGCCCCGACGCCCCCGCGAAGGCGACCTCGACGGCGGCGACGGGGGTCCGCCCGGTCACGGGCAAGAACGGGACGATTCCGTCGGGGTTCGCGCGGGACGAGCAGGGGGCGCAGAGCGCGGCGGCGAATTACGCGGTGGCGCTGGTGTCGGCTGACATCCTCAAGCCGGACCGGCGCGGTGACATCGTGCGCGGGCTCTTCGCCGAAGACCGGGTGGCCGAGCTGGAGGCCAGGCTGAACCAGGCCTACAGCAAGGAGTTCCTCGACAAACTGGGCCTTGACGAGCACGGCAACGCCGCGCCCGGCATGACGTACGTGTCGCGCACCGCGCCCGTCGGGACCAAGGTGACCGCCTACACCGACGACGCGGCGACGGTCGAGGTCTGGTGCACGGGTGTGTTCGGAACGGCCGGTGTCAGTTCGACCAACCCCGTGACGAACGACTGGTTCACGATGACGCTCGCACTGCGCTGGACCGGCAACGATTGGAAGGTCGACTCCTTCTCGCAGAAGGAGGGGCCTGCACCGGTGAACACCGACCGCACCGCTTCCGATGCCGACGCCATCGCCCAGGCTGTCCAGGAGTTCGGAGGCTTCACCTATGCGCGCTGACCCCCGCACCGCGCTGCGCACGGCAACGGCGCTGCTCGCCGTCCAAACCACGGCCGTCCTGCTGGCCTCCCGTGCGTACGCGGAACCGACCCCCACTCCGACACCTCCGGCCGCGCCGACCCCCTCGCCGTCGCAGTCCGCGAAGGACGAGTGCGACCTCATCGTCGGCCCCGCCCGCGAATACTGCGAAAACGGCCAACCCAACGGCGGCGGCTCCCGTACCCGTCTCGACGACCCCGCCACCGCCCTCGACCCCCTCTCCTCCCTCGCCAACGGCTGCGCCAAGGCCGCCGCCTGGGTCGTCGACACCCTCTCCGGGGCCGTGAAGGAGACCGCCGACGTCGACTTCACCAACCTGGAGTTCCTCGGCCGCTACGCCGTCGTCTTCGCCGCCGCCACCTTCCTCACCCTCCTCCTCTGGCTGCTCGCCGTCGCCAAGCGCGCCATCCGCGGCGTCCCGCTCACGACCGCGATCTCCGAGGCGATCGGGTTCCTGTGGCTGACCGTCCTCGCGTCCGCCTTCACGCCGCTGATCCTCTACACCGTCGTCAACGCCACCGACGCCATCACCGAGGTCATCGCCTCCGGCACCGGCCAGCAGACCGACGTCTTCTTCGGCAGCTTCAAGCAGGCCCTGGAGAAGGGCGACAGCATCGGTGGCGGGCCCATCATGCTGATCATCGTGTCGCTGGTGACGATCCTCGCGGCCGGCGTGCTCTACCTGGAGCTCGTCCTGCGGGCCGTGCTGCTGTACGTCGGCGCGCTGCTCGGCGTCGTCGTCTACTCCGGGCTCGTCGACAAGAACATGTGGGGCCACGTCCGCCGCTGGGCCGGAATCATGATCGCCGTGATCCTGGTCAAGCCGGTCATCGTCATCGTCCTCGGCCTCGCCGGCGCGCTCTCCTCCGGCACCGGCCCCGACGCGTTCTCCGCCGTCGTGTCCGGGCTCGCCATCATCCTGCTCGCGATCTTCGCCTCCGCGATGATCTACCGCTTCGTCCCCGGCTTCGGCGACGAGATCGTCGCCTCCCGCAACAACCGCCTGCACCGCGCCGGCGAGAACGCCGCGGCCGCCGTCATCTCCTCCCCCGCCTCCCTCGTCTCCCAGGGCATCAAGACCCACAGCACCCGCAGCGACGGCGGCCAGGGCGGTGGCGGCCAGAGCAGCGCCCCCCGCCCCGCCAACCCGCTCTCCGGCGGCGTCGCCGCCCACAGCAGCCGCGGCACCGGCGGCGGCACCGGACCCACGCCCCCGCCCGCCCCCCGCAGCGGCAGCCCCACCGCCGGGACCCCGCACACCAGCCGTAGCAGCACCAGCAGCAAGAACACAGGAGGTGGAGGGCGTTGACGACCCAGTCCCAGCCGGTCTCGCCCCGCCGCACGTATCTCATCGGCCGCGCCCGGCCCAACGCGATCGTCGGCAAGAACCGCGAGACCGGCGAGATCGCGCTGATCATCGCCGGCGCCTTCCTCGGCATGATGAGCGGGCTGATCGTCCCCGTCCTGTCCCTGCGCATCGTGCTGCTCATGGGCTTCCCGATGCTCGCCCTGGCCGCGGTCTACGTCCCGTACAAGCACCGCACCTTCTACAAGTGGTTCGAGATCAACCGCAGTTACAAGCGGATGCTCAAGCGGGGCACCGCCTACCGCTCCGGCGCCATCGAGGCCGGCACCCGCCTCGACGGCCGCGAGGTCGAGGTCGGCCCGCCGCCCGGCATCGGCCGCATCAACTGGCTCTCCGCCCCCTTCGGCCCCGACGAGATCGCCGTCCTCCTGCACGCCGACCGCCGCACCGTCACCGCCGCCATCGAGATCGAGGGCCCCGGCGTCGGCCTGCGCGACTCCGAGGACCAGGAAGCCCTCGTCGACCGCTTCGGCACCCTCCTCAAGCACGTCGCCAACGGAGACGGCTTCGTCACCCGCCTCCAGATGCTCGCCCGCACGCTGCCCGCCGACCCCGACGCCCACGCCAAGGACGTCGCCCAGCGCGGCGACCACCAGGCCCCGGCCTGGCTCCAGGAGTCCTACGACCAGCTCCAGTCCATGGTCTCCACCTCCAGCGAGCAGCACCGCGCCTACCTCGTCGCCTGCATGCACTACACCCGCGAGCTCGCCGCCGAGGCCAACGCCATGGCCCGCGCCGCCCGCCACGCCTCCGGCGCCCGCAAGCTCGACCGCGACGCCGGCCTCGCCGTCGTCATGGCCCGCGAGCTCACCGACATCTGCGCCCGCCTCGCCGAGGCCGACATCCGGGTCCGCCAGCCCCTCGGGCAGTCCCGCCTCGCCTCCCTCGTGCACTCCATGTACGACCCGGACCACCCCATCGACCACATCCAGGCCATGACGAAACGAAACGCTTGGCCGGCCGAGCTGGACGCGATGGAACCGACGTACCTCCAGGCCAAGACCCGCGAGTCCGCCACCCGCGCGCCCTGGTGCCACGCCACCGCCTGGATCAAGGAGTGGCCGATGACGCCCGTCGGCGTCAACTTCCTCGCCCCGCTCCTCGTCCACACCCCCGACGTCATCCGCACCGTCGCCGTCACCATGGACCTGGAGCCCACGGAGGTCGCCATCGAGCGCATGCTCACCGAGAAGACCAACGACGAGGCCGAGGCCTCCCGGCAGGCCAAGATGAACCGCACCGTCGACCCGCGCGACATCGCCGCCCACGGCCGGCTCGACCAGCGGGGTGAAGATCTCGCCAGCGGCGCCGCGGGCGTCAACCTCGTCGGGTACATCACCGTATCGGCGCGCTCGCCCGAGGCCCTCGCCCGGGACAAGCGCACGATCAGGGCCTCCGCCGGCAAGTCGTATCTCAAGCTGGAGTGGTGCGACCGCGAGCACCACCGGGCCTTTGTGAACACCTTGCCGTTCGCGACCGGCATCCGCCGCTAGGGCCGAAGGGGCACAGACCGATGCGAGATCCGCTGTCCGTCCTCACCGAAGCCTTCACCTCCTTCCTCTTCGGGAAGGTGGAGACGACCCGCCTGCCCGTCCGCACCTCCACCGGGCAGGCCCAGGCCGTCTACCTGCCGACCGCGGCCCCCGGCCTCGGCGACTCCGGCGTGATCATCGGCCGTGAGGTCTACAGCGGCAAGGGGTACATCTACGACCCCTTCCAGCTGTACGGGCAGCAACTCCCCGCCCCCCACTGGCTGGTCCTCGGCGAGTCCGGAAACGGCAAGTCGGCGCTGGAGAAGACCTACGTGCTGCGCCAGCTCCGCTTCCGCGACCGCCAGGTCGTCGTCCTCGACGCCCAGGGCGAGGACGGCGTCGGCGAATGGAACCTCATCGCCCAGGAGCTGGGGATAACCCCCATCCGCCTGGACCCGATGGTCGCCAACGACGCCGGGATCCGCCTCAACCCCCTCGACCCGTCCATCACCACCACCGGACAGCTCGCCCTCCTGCGCACCATCATCGAGGTGGCGATGGGCCACGGCCTCGACGAGCGCTCCGGCTTCGCGCTCAAGGTCGCCCACGCCTACGTCAACGAGCACATCACCGACCGCCAGCCGATCCTCACCGACATCGTCGAACAGCTCCGCCACCCCGAGGCCGAGTCCGCCGAGGCCATGAACGTCGACATAGACGACGTACGGGCCTGGGGCCTGGACGTCGCCCTCGTCCTCGACCGGCTCGTCGACGGCGACCTGCGCGGCATGTTCGACGGGCCCACGACCGTCGGCATCGACCTCGACGCCCCGCTGATCGTCTTCGACCTCTCCCACATCGACCGCAACTCCATCGCCATGCCGATCCTCATGGCGATCGTCGGCGTGTGGCTGGAACACACCTGGATCCGCCCCGACCGGAAGAAGCGCATCTTCCTCGTCGAGGAGGCCTGGCACATCATCAACAGCCCCTTCGTGGCCCAGCTGTTCCAGCGCCTGCTCAAGTTCGGCCGCCGCCTCGGCCTGTCCTTCGTCGCGGTCGTCCACCACCTCTCCGACGTCGTCGACGGAGCCGCCGCCAAGGAGGCCGCGGCGATCCTCAAGATGGCCTCCACCCGGACCATCTACGCCCAGAAGGCCGACGAGGCCCGCAACACCGGCCGGGTCCTCGGCCTGCCCCGCTGGGCGGTCGAGATCATCCCGACCCTCACCCCCGGCATCGCCGTCTGGGACGTCAACGGCAACGTCCAGGTGGTCAAACACCTCATCACCGAGAAGGAACGCCCGCTCGTCTACACCGACCGCGCCATGACGGAATCGTCCATGACCGACGAGGAACTGGAGTGGGAGACGGAACAGCGCGCGATCCTCATCGAGCAGCAGATGAACGACTCCTCGCAGTCGACGGTGGCGTGACGTGAGGACGGTCTGACATGGAGAAAGAGGTACGGCGGGAGGGCGGCATCCCCGACGGTCTCGTCGTCGGACTGCTCGCCCTCCTGCTGAGCCTCGCCGTCCTCGTCTGGACGGCGACCGGCCTCTCCGGCCTCCTCGCCCACGGCGCCTGGCCGGACGGCGTCACCTTCACCCGCACCCCGCTCGCCCTGCGCTCCCTGCTCTCCGCCCCCACCGACCTCCCCGCCGCCTGGCCGGCCACCCCACCGGGGGCGCTGTCGGGCTACGGGCTGTTCTGGGGCCTCGTCATCGGCGAGGCGATGATCCTGGCCGTCCTCACGGTGTTCGCACTCGGCACCCTGGCCCGCTGGCGCACGGTCCGCGAGGGCCGCAGGACGGGCACGTACGGGAACGGGCCGGCCGGGACGTCGCACGGGAAGGGGCCGTACGGGAACGAGTCGGCCGGGACTTCGCACGGGAAGGGCCCGTACGGGTCGGACGGCGTCCCGGCCCGGGAAGCCCACGGCCCGGACCACGGCCACGACCCGTACGACCCGGCGCTCGGCCCCTCGCGGCCCGGCCCCGACCTCCCCCGCCCCGGCGAGACCCCGGGCCCGGCCCCGTACGGCAGCGCCACCGAGCCGCACGCCCACCACGACGGCCCCGGCCCGCACCCAGGCGTCCACACCCCCGCCCCGTACACCCCCGCCCCCGCCGGCCACGGCCCGACCGCCCGGCCCCCGGCCCCCCGCCTGCCCGACCAGGGCATCCCGTACGGGCCGACGGGCCCGGGCCCCGCGCGCGCGGGAGACCCGTCCCCCGCGCCCCGGATCGTCTACGGCCCCGCCGCCACCCGCCGTCCCCTCGCCGTACAGGCGGTACGGGACGCCGAGGGCGCCGTGCTCGTCGTGACCTCCGACCCGAGCCTGTGGGCCGAGACCAAGGACGCCCGCGCCAAGCTCGGCCCGGTCCTCGTCTACGACCCGGGCCACCTCTGCGACACCCCCTCCCGGCTCCACTGGAACCCGGCGGAGGGATGCGAGGACGCGGCCGTGGCGCGGGAGCGGGCGGCCGCACTGCTCGCGCCCGTACGGCCGCAGGCCCGCCTGGACGCGGCGCTCGCCGACACCGCGGAAACGCTCCTTCGCTGCTGGCTGCACGCCGCCGCCACGGACGGCCGCCCGTTCAAGCAGGTCCACCGCTGGGCGCAGGGCGCCGACGCCCACGACCCCGTACGGATCCTCCGCACCCACCCCAAGGCCGCCGCGGGCCACGCCGGGCTCCTGGAGTCCGCGCTCACCGCACACCCCGAACGCCGCCGGGCCGCACAGGAGCTGACGGCCCGTGCGCTGTCCTCCCTCGCCTCGATCCACATCAGGCAGGCCTGCACGGCGAATCGAACGGATTCGCTCGCGCTGGCATCATTCGTCGCCGAACAGGGCACCCTTTACGTGGTGGGTGAACCGATCGAGGACCCGCGCACCCACCCGGGCGCGATGCCGCTGCTGACCGCCCTCGCCGCAAGCGTGGTCGAGCACGGCCGCCGCATGGCCGCACGGTCATCCGACGGTCGGCTCGACCCACCACTGAGCCTCGTCCTCGACGACGTCGCCGCCGTCGCGCCGATCCCCGGCCTTCCCGGCCTCGTCGCGGAGCGCCCCGAGGGCACCGACCGGGTCCTGCCGGCCCTCGCCCTGATGCGCTCCCCGGAGCAGGCCCGCTCCCGCTGGCCCGAGCCGCTCCCCCTGCCGTGACCGGGTCCGACGGTCAGACCGGCCGCGGGATCTCGTACTCCAGCTCCCACTCCTCCTCGCGCCCCGGCACCGTCACCTTCTCGCCCGTCGGCACGAACCCGAACCGCCGGTAGAAGGCCGCGGCCCGGGCGTTGTCCTCGTGGACGTACAGCCGCACCCGCCGGATCTCCGGCTCGGGCAGCGTCCAGGACCACTCCACCGCCGCCCGGAACAGCGCGTCGATCACGCCGGCGCCCCGCGCCTCGGGCCGCACGAACACGGCCACCAGATGCGTCTGGTCGACCGTCGCCGCCTCCCCGAACCTCACCCCGTCGTCCGACGGCCGCTCCACGAGCACCGTCACCGTGCCGATCCAGCGCCCGTCCGGCGTCTCCGCCACGAACTGGCGCACCCGCCCGTCTCCGGTCTCGGCGGCGCCCTCCGCCCGCTCCTGCCAGAAGGCGTCGGGCCGCCCGGCGGCGTCCTCGTACGTCTCCAGGAAGGCGAGGTGCGCGACCGGGTCCTGAAGGGCGGCCAGCCGCAGCTCGCGCGCCTTCTCCCACTCGTCGGCGCGGATGGTGCGTATCGAATAGTCCATGCCGGGATACTCCCCACCCCCGCACCCTTCTGACAAGGCATTTCCTTCCGCGAGGCACGCCCGCGTCGTACCCCGGTACTACGCCCGCCGCCCACCTGACACCCCCGGTCGGACGCCCCGCCGCCCGCCGCTGCCTAGCGTCGAGGTCATGATCCGAGCGGAAGAACTCACCAAGCGGTACGGCCACCGCACCGTCGTCCAGGACCTCTCCTTCACCGTCCGGCCCGGCTCCGTCACCGGCTTCCTCGGCCCCAACGGCGCCGGCAAGTCCACCACCCTGCGCATGCTCCTCGGCCTCGACGCCCCCACCCGCGGCCGCGCCACCATCGCCGGCCGCCGCTACGCCGACCATCCCGCACCGCTCACCCAGGTCGGCGCCCTCCTCGAAGCCCGCTCCCTGCACCCCGGCCGCTCCGCCCGCAACCACCTCACGGCCCTCGCCCTCACCCACGGCATCCCGCGTTCCCGCGTCGACCACGTCCTCGACCTCACCGGCCTCACCGAGGTCGCCGACCGCAGGGTGAAGGGCTTCTCCCTCGGCATGGGCCAGCGCCTCGGCATCGCCGCCGCCCTCCTCGGCGACCCGGCCGCCGTCGTCCTCGACGAACCCGTCAACGGACTCGACCCCGAAGGCGTCCTCTGGATCCGCACCCTCCTCAAATCCCTCGCCGCCGAGGGCCGCACCGTCCTCGTCTCCTCCCACCTCATGAGCGAGATGGCCCTCACCGCCGACCACCTCGTCGTGATCGGCAAGGGCCGGCTGCTCGCCGACACCACCGTCGCCGACCTCGTACGAGAGGCGGGCGGCACCACCGTCAAGGTCGTCACCCCGGACCCCGACCGGCTGCGCGCCCTGCTCACCGGGCTCCGGCCGAACGGCGCGGCCCGCGTCACCACCGAAGCCCCCGAAGGCCCGGAGGGCCCCGACGCCGCCCACGTCCCCGGCACTCCCCACACCCTCCACGTCACCGGCCTCGACGCCGCCGAGATCGGCCGCACCGCCGCCGCCCACGGCCTGCCGCTGTACGAACTCACCCCGCAGACCGCGTCCCTGGAACAGGCGTTCATGGACCTCACCCACGACTCCGTCGAATACCAGGGCGCCGAACTCCAGGGAGCCGAACTCCAGGGAGCCGCCGCATGACCACCTACGGCATCACCCCGACCCTCACCCCCACGCGCGTCCTGCGCTCCGAATGGCACAAGCTGTGGACGGTCCGCTCCACCTGGATCACCCTGGTCACCGCCGTCGCCCTCGTCCTCGGCATCGGCATCCTCATGGGCGCCACCTACACCTCCGACGGCGGCGACTCCGACGTCGACACCGTCGTCCTCACCCTCTACGGCTCCCAGCTCAGCGGCATCGCCCTCGCCGTCCTCGGCATCCTCCTCACCGCCGGCGAGTACGCCACCGGCCTGATCCGCGCGACGCTCACCGCCGTACCGCACCGCACGCCGGTCCTCTGGGCGAAGGCCGCGGTCTACACCGGGGTCGTCTTCACCGGCTCCCTCCTGACCGCCCTGCTCACCTTCTCGGTCGCCCAGATCTTCCTGGGCGACACCGACCAGGCCGCCTCCCTCACCGACGACGGCGTCCTCGCCGCGATCGCCGGCAACGCCGCCGGCGTCACCCTCCTCGGCCTGATCGCCCTCGGCCTCGGCGCCGCCCTGCGCTCGGTCCCGGGCGCGCTCGGCGCCTTCATCGGAGGGGTGATGGTCCTGCCGGAGATCCTGGGCATGCTCCCGTACGAGGTCGTGGACACGGCCGTCCGCTACTTCCCCACCCAGGCCGCCGGCGCCCTCGGCTCCGCCACCCCGCTGCCGGGCGCCGCCTCTCCCGGCGCGGCCCTGCTCGCCCTGCTGTTGTGGGCGGGCGCGGCCCTCGCCGTACCGGCCGTGTTGCTCACCCGCCGGGACGTATGAGGATGTGCGGGTGACCACGGACACGACGCCCGGGCAGGACCCGACCCGGCAGGGCCTGACCGGACACGGCACGACCGGACAGGGCACGACCACACGCGGCTCGACCGGAAAGGGCACGCCCGTACGCGGCTTGACCGGAAAGGGCACGCCCGTACGCGGCTCGACCGCACACGGCTCAACGGCACACGGCTCGACCGGGCCGAGTCGCTACGTCCGGCGTGTCCTCGCGCGGGCGCGGGCCTTCGACGCGGCCCGCCCCTGGGTGTGGGACGCGGTCCTGACCGCCTCCTGGACGCTGGCCGCGCTCGTCGACGCGGCAGGCGGCTGGCGCAACATCGCCCGCGACCCGTCCGTGCCGACCTGGCTGGTCCTGGTGACCAGCCTGGTCCTGGCCCTGCCCCTCTACGGGCGCCGCCGCCGGCCGACGGCCGCGCTGGCCGTCATGGCGTGCGGGGCGCTCGTCAGTGCCGCCTCGGGGGCGTTCCTGCAGGCCGCGTTCCTCCAGGCGATCCCCGTGTTCCACATCGCCCTGACCCGGCCGCCGCGGGCCCTGCTGTGGTCCACCGCCCTGATCCTGCCGCCGCTGCTGACGGGCGCGATCCGCTTCCAGGCGGACACGTGGGACCAGCACGTCGTCCCGAACCTGTGGGCGTACGCGATCGTCGCCCTCCTCGGCATCACGGTCCGCTCCCGCCGGGAGGAGCGCGACCAGGAGGTCCGCCTGGCGGCCGCCGCCGAACGGGCCCGGATCGCGCGTGAGATGCACGACATCATCGGCCACAACCTGTCGGTGATCACCGGCCTCGCCGACGGCGGCCGGTACGCGGCCGCCAAGCAGCCCGAACGCGCCGCCCAAGCCCTCGACGCCATCGCCACGACCAGCCGCCAGGCCCTCGACGAACTCCGCCGTCTGCTGGGCGTGCTGAGGGAGGAGGAGCACGATGGTGAGGCAGCGGTACGGAACCCGCAGCCCGGCCTCGCCGACCTGCCGGCCCTGATCGACGGCGTACGGAAGGCGGGCCTCCCGGTCCACGCCGAACTGCCCTCCTCCGGTGACGCGGGTCTGTCGGGCGGCGCGCAGCTGACGGTCTACCGCGTCCTCCAGGAAGCTCTGACGAACACGCTGAAGCACGCCGGCGACGGGGCGGAGGCGCGGGTGACGCTGTCGTACGGGCCCGCGGCCCTGGTCCTCACCGTCACGGACACCGGCAAGGGGCCCGTGGACCAACTGCGATGGCAGGGCCAGGGGCAGGGCCAGGGCCTGGCGGGAATGCGCGAGCGCGCGGCGCTCTACGACGGCACACTCGAATGCGGCCCGTCACCGGCCGACGGCGGCTGGCGGGTCCGGCTCGCCCTGCCCCATCCGACCCGGGAGGACTCCCCCACGTGACCACGGTCCTGATCGCGGACGACCAGCCGATGCAGCGCTTCGGCTTCCGCATGCTGCTGGAGAGCCAGGACGACATGACGGTCGTCGACGAGGCCGGCAACGGCACGGAGGCCGTCCGCCTGGTCGACCGTCACCGACCGGACGTGGTCCTGATGGACATCCGGATGCCCGGCCTCGACGGCATCGAGGCGACGCGCCGCATCATCACCGCGGGGGCCCGCACTCGCGTCCTGATCGTGACGACCTTCGACCTCGACGAGTACGCGTACGAGGGCCTGCGCGCCGGCGCGAGCGGCTTCCTGGTGAAGGACGCCCAGCCCGAGGAGCTCCTCGCCGGCATCCGCGCGGTGGCGAGCGGCGACGCGGTGGTGGCGCCGAGCCTGACCCGCCGTCTCCTCGACGCCTACATCCACCACTTGCCCGCCTCGCCGACAGCCGCCCCGCCAGCCTCGGCCCCGGCCCCGGCCCGGAGGGAGGATCCTCGCCTGGCCTCGCTGACCGAGCGCGAGCGGGAGATCCTCACGGTCATCGCCCAGGGCTGGAACAACACGGAGATCGCGACCCGACTCCACCTCGCCGAATCGACGGTGAAGACCCACGTCACCCGCATCCTCGCCAAGACCGGCTCCCGCGACCGCGTCCAGGCGGTCATCCTGGCCTACGACACGGGCCTGGTGACGCCGGCCTGAGGCCGTCCGCGGTCCGGTCCGGGCAGGGCCGGTTCCGGCCGACCGGGCCGTGAACGCAGAAAAGCCCCGCACCAAAAGGTGCGGGGCTTTCCCACAATGATTGTTCGGCGGCGTCCTACTCTCCCACAGGGTCCCCCCTGCAGTACCATCGGCGCTGAAAGGCTTAGCTTCCGGGTTCGGAATGTAACCGGGCGTTTCCCTAACGCTATGACCACCGAAACACTATGAAGTTGAACCGCCGCGCCCCGACCAAGAGGGGGCGTGTTCGTTACTTCAGAACTAACACAGTGGACGCGAGCAACTGAGGACAAGCCCTCGGCCTATTAGTACCGGTCAGCTCCACCCATTAC